>NZ_JBIVNT010000005.1:0-733974 GCF_044753725.1 Micromonospora sp. NPDC093243
CCAAGGCACGAAGCCAGTCAGAGCAAGAGTCACGTCCGCTGCCGCCGACCATCAGCCCATCATCTGCGGACCGACCCGGCCAGCCTCACAGTCAGTGCAGTGCCCGAGCCTCGGGGACGCCTTCGTCACGGCGGAAACGACGAGAGCCGGGCCCGACCGGGCCCGGCTCTCGCACGACGTACGACCGGAGTCAGCGGCCCCGGGTCTGGCGGAACGCGCCGCGCGCGGGCCGCATGTTCTTCGGGATCGCGCCCTTGGGCAGCTGGGGCCGGGCGGTGAGCGCCTTGAGCCGCTTGTCGAGCGAGTTGACGTCCTTGCCGCTGAGGCTGCGGGGCAGCCGCATCAGTGTCATCCGCAGCTTGCGGATCGGCAGCTCGCCCTCCTCCTGCCCGATCACGTAGTCGTGCAGCGGGGCGTTGCCGATGACCTTGGACAGCCGGCGCTTCTCCTGGCCGAGCAGCCCGCGGACCCGCTGCGGGTTCCCCTCGGCCAGCAGGATCACGCCCGGCCGGCCGATGACCAGGTGAACCATGTCCATCTGGGTGGTGGAGCTGACCGCGGGGGTCACCCGCCAGTCACCCCGCATGCTCTCCATGATCTGCGCCGCCGCGCCGGGCTGCCCCTCGGCGGCGTTCATCATCGCCTTGTTGGACCGCAGGTTGAGCACGATCAGCACGGCGAGCAGGGTCAACAGGATGCCGATCGGCAGCCAGATCCAGCTCCAGAGGATCACCGCGACCACGGTGAGCGCGAGCGGGATCAGCACCGCGCCGGCGGCCAGTGGCGCGAACCACCGGTCCTGCTTGGCGGTGAACTTGAACACCATCCCGATCTGCTTCAGCCGCTGGCCGAACGAGACCTTCTCCTGGGGCTTTGCCATGCGGCCAAGTCTAGTGGGCGGCGCTCGTCGGGGTGATCCGCGCCCGGGGTAGCGGCCGGCTGAGTACCTTACGTCCGCCGAGCGGCCGGTAAGGGGCCGGTAAGGAGGCGGCGACGGCCGAGGATGAGGCGCCGTCCCCATGCCCCGGCACCACCTTCGGGCGAAGAGTCAACGTCAGAAGTTGACCGCATCGCACGACAGGAGCCAGACATGTTCGGCAACGACGCAGACTTCCTGCTCTCCCTGCACCGCACCCACGCCGCCGAGCTGCGCGCCGACGCCGCCGCCGACCGGCTCGCCCGGTCGGTGCCGCGCTCCGGCATGCGCGGCTGGCTCGGCCGCCGGCGTCAGGTCGGCCGTACCGACGCCCGCCGGTGAGCGCCCCCGCCACGGTGAGCGCCCCTGCCACCGTGAGCCTCCCTGCCCCGGTGAGCGCCCCTGCCCCGGCGGGGACCGCCGGCCCGGCCGCCGCCGCGCCGCCGACCGGTCCGGCCGACGGCGGCCAGCCGCCGGCCGCCACCGTCGTCGACCCGGCCGAGCGCGGCGGCCCGGGGGCCGGCGGCCGGCCGATCGACGGAAACGGCGCGGGCGTGGTCCGTGGCATGCTCGGTGCCGTGACCGCACGCTCCGCCAGCACCGTCCTCGTCGGCCGCCAGCCCGAGCTGGCCGCGCTGCGCGACGCGCTCGGCCGGGCCCGCGCCGGAGAGGCCACCACCGTGCTGGTCGGCGGCGAGGCCGGGGTGGGCAAGACCCGGTTGATGGAGGAGTTCCGCCGGCTGGCCGTCGACGCCGGCGCCCGGCCGCTGGTCGGCCAGTGCCTCGAACTCGGCGAGGCCGGGCTGCCCTTCGCCCCGTTCGCCGCCGCGCTGCGCGAGGTGCTGCGCAGCGACGGCGCCGAGGTCTTCGCCGGCTACGAGGCCGAGTTCGCCCGGCTGCTGCCGGAGCTGGCCCGGGTGCCGGCGGTCGTCGGCGCGCCGGCGCCCCTGCCGCTCTCCGACGCCCCGCGCGGCTACCTCTTCGACCTGGTGGCCGAGCTGTTCCAGCGGCTCGCCGACGCCCGGCCGCTGCTGCTGGTGATCGAGGACCTGCACTGGGCCGACCGGTCGACCCGCGACCTGATCGGCTTCCTGGTCCGGGCCGCCCGCCCCGGCCGGCTGCTGCTGGTCTGCACCTACCGCACCGACGAGCTGCAGCGCGGCCACCCGCTGCGCCCCTTCCTGGCCGAGCTGGACCGCGCCCGCGAGGTCGAGCGCATCGAGCTGGCCCGGCTGGACCGGGACGGCACCGGCGCGATCCTCGCCGACCTGCTCGGCGCCGAGCCGGCCGCCCGCGCGGTCGACGACATCCACGACCGCACCCAGGGCAACCCGTTCTTCATCGAGGAGCTGGCCGCGGCCGGCGACCCGATCGGCTGCGCGACCCTGCCGGACACCCTGCGCGACCTGCTGCTCGCCCGGGTCGACCGGCTGCCCGACCCGGCCCAGCGGGTGCTGCGGATCGCCGCCGCCGGCGGCACCCGCTTCGCCCACCAGCTGCTCGCCGAGGTCGCCGGGCTGCCCGAGGCGGAGCTGGAGGACGCGCTGCGCGCCGCCGTCGCCGCCCAACTGGTGGTGGCCGACCCCGAGGGCGACTACGAGTTCCGGCACGCGCTGGTCCGGGAGGCCGTGCACGACGAGCTGCTCCCCGGCGAGCACGCCCGGCTGCACGCCCGGTTCGCCGCCGCCATCGAGGCCCAGCCGCACCTCGTCGTCGCCGGCCGCGCCCCGGCCGAGCTCGCCCACCACTGGTACGCCGCGCACGACCACCCGCGCGCCCTGGTCACCGCCCGCGCCGCGGCCCGCGCCGCCGCCGACCGGTACGCGTACGCGGAGCAGAGCCGGCTCCTGGAGCGGGTGTTGGAGCTGTGGGAGCTGGTGCCCGACGCCGGTGACCGGCTCGACATGGATCACCTCGGGGTGCTGGAGGAGACCCTCGACGCGACCGTCACCGCCGGCGACTACCAGCGCGCGCTCACCCTCGCCCGGGCCGCGCTGGCCGAGGTCGACTCCGCGGCCGAGCCGCTGCGCGCCGCCCGGCTGCTCGACCGGCTGGGTCGGATGCTGTCCATGCTCGGCAAGAGCGACGGCGCCGCCGAGCTGGCCGAGGCGTACCGGCTGGTGTCCGGGGTGCCGGACGGGCCGCAGCGGCTGGAGCTGCTCGCCGCCGTCGCCTCCCAGCTGGCCCGGATCGACCCGGTGGACGGCGTCCGGATCGCCACCGACGTACTGGCCGCGGCGCAGGCCGCCGAGGTGGACACCGCGCTGCTGCCGGTGCAGCTGGCCGTGCTGTGTCACCGCAACGACTCCGCCGACCTCGGGCTGGCCGAGATCCGCCGCGCCGAGGCGGTGGCCCGCGCCACCGACGACGTTCCGACGCTGGTCAGCGCGTTGGTCTACATCTCCGACGTGCTCTTCGAGCTGGGCCGCTACGAGGAGTCCGCCCAGGCCGCCGCCGACGGGGTGGCCGAGGCGCGCCGGGTCGGCATCAGCCGCTCCACCGGCGCGTACCTGCTCTCCAACCGGGCCGAGGCGCTGCTGGCCCTGGGCCGGTGGGCGGAGGCCGAACGGGTCTGCGCCGACGCGGCCCGGATCGACCCGCCCGGCGTCGCGGGTCTGCACTGGCTCCAGCTGCGGGCCGGGCTGCGGCTGGCCAAGGGCGATCCCGGCGCCGACGAGGCGGTCGTCCGGGCGCTGAGCTTCCTCACCCGGCCCTACCTGCACCCGCACCTGCGGCTGCCGGTGGACGAGCTGCGGGTGGAGGCGGCCCTGGCGGCCGACGATCGGGCCGAGCTGCGGCGCGCGGCCGAGGCGGCGCTGGCCGACGACACGCTCTCGACCTACCCCCGGTACGCCTGGCCGTTGCTGGGCGTCGCGGCCCGGGCCGCCCGGCAGCTGGACGACGCCGGGCTCGCGGCCCGGGTCGCCGCGCTGGCGGCGACGGTGCCGGTCCGCTTCCCGGCGGAGCGGGCGTACGCCGCCCAGGTCAGCGCCACCGTGGCAGCCGGGCCCGACCCGCTGGCCGCCTGGCGCGCCGCCGTCGCGGCCTGGCGGACCGACGGCCAGCCGTACCCGCTCGGCCGGGCGTTGCTGTCGCTGGCCGAGGCGGCGGCCCTCTCCGGTGAGCGGGACGAGGTGGCCGCCGCGGTGCAGGAGGCGGCGGCGCTGGCCGACGCTCTCGGCGCGAAACCGCTCGCCGAGCAGGCCGCCACGCTGGCGCGCCGGGTCGGGCTGCGCGGCGCGGCCCGGGGCCGGCCCGGTGCGGACCTGCTCACCGACCGGGAGCGGGAGGTGCTGCGGTTGGTCGCCGAGGGGCACAGCAACAGCCGGATCGCCGAGCAGCTCTTCATCTCCCCGAAGACGGCCAGCGTGCACGTCTCGCGGATCATCGCCAAGCTGGACGTCACCAACCGGGTGGAGGCCGCCGCCCTCGCCCACCGGCTCAACCTGCTCGCCGAACCCAGTCCGGGGTGAGCCCGCGCCGGACCGCGCCGTGCCGGCTGCCGGGTCAGGCGTGGGACAGGTAGATGCGGTAGCCGTCGACGGTGACCAGGTCGAGGCTGCCGGGGCTGGCGCGCATCCGGTCGTCCAACCGGGACGCCAGCGGCGAGCCGACCGGCGCCACCCAGGCCGGCGCCGCCGAGTCCGCGACCGCCCGCCGGTACGGGGCGTACCGGTCGAAGCCGGGGCGCAGCTCGTCGTCGACCACCGCGCAGACCACGTCCTCGCCGCTGGCGAAGGTGAGCCGGTTGCAGGTCCAGTAGCCGGCGTAGACGTGTCGGACGCCGAGCCCGCGCAGGGCGCCGACCAGTTCGGCGTGCCGGGCGTCGGCGGCGCGCGCCGCCGGTGCGGTGCCGGCCGCCCGGTAGGTCGCGTAGCCGGCGGTGAGCAGGGTCGCGGTCAGCACGGCGGCCGCCCCCACCGCCGCGAACCGGGCGGGCCGGGAGCGTGTGCTGTCCAGCCGGTCACGGGCGGTGCGCCACAGCGGCCAGAGCAGCGCGGGCAGGGCCACCAGCAGGGTGGACAGATAGCGGGAACTCTCCACCGGGGTGAGCCCGGCGGCGCTGCTCAGCACGTACGCGGCGAGGGTGGCCGCCGCGGCCGCCACCAGGGCGAGCCGGACCGCCCCGGCGACCCGCCCGGCCACCGGACCGCCGGGATCGTTCCCCGGGGCGGACGGCGACGCCGGCGCGCGGAGCGCCCGCCAGGCGGTCACCGTGCCGAGCCCGAGCAGCACGGGCAGGGCGACCGCCCACCACAGCTGCCACGTCGCGCAGTGGCTCGGCGAGCAGAAGCCCATGCCCAGCGGCGGGCCGAGCAGCAGGCCGCCGTGCAGCCGGTCCGCCCAGCCGGCCGGCACGTCGCCCCCGCCGGCGGCCAGCACGGCGTCCAGCGGATTGCGGCCGGTCGCCAGGCTGTGCCCGAGCAGCGGCGCCGCACCGACCAGGGCCGCGACGCCCAGCAGCGCGCCGGCCCGGCCGAGCAGCTCCCGCCCACGGAAGGCGAGCAGCACCGCGCCGGTGCCGAGCACGTACGGCAGCACCAGGGGGTCCACCCAGAGCATCAGCCCGGCGAGGAACCCCCAGGCCGCCCAGCGGGGCAGCCGGCGACCGGCCCGGCGGGCGCAGAGGTCGTACGCGAGCAGGGCCAGTCCCACCGCGGCCGGGTTCATCTCGGGGTAGCCGCCGCCGGCGATCAGCTGGTTCTTGATGATCCGGTCCGAGCCCAGCGCGAGCAGCACCACCACCAGCAGGGCGAACCACCGGTCGCCGGTGAGCCGCAGGGTGAGCCGCCAGGCGAGCAGCACGAAGAGGGCGTACAGGGCCAGCGTGGGCAGACGCAGCCCGAGCACCGACGGCCCGGTCAGCGCGAGCACCGGCGCGGCCAGGTACGCCTCCAGCGTCCCCATGTACGCCTGGCCGTAGAACCAGACCGGGAACTCCTGCCCTCGGGCGATGTGCAGCGCGGCCAGGCCCATGGTGGCCTCGTCGCTGTTCGTCGGCGGAGCGGCGGACAGCAGCAGGACGAGCCGGTAGGCCACCCCGGCCAGCAGGGCGAGCACGGTCAGCGCCCCCGCCAGCCGGGCCCGGGCGGACCCGAGCAGCGCGCGGGGGGCGTCGCGTGGCTCGTGGCGTACCCCGGCGGTCATGGCCCGATCATGGCACCCACCCGCCGGAGGACCGCGCAGCGGTGCGGTGGGTCAGCCGGCGGTGACCGGGCTGGCGGCGCGGGCGTCGAGGGCCTGGCGGTAGAGCCGGCCGGCCCGGTACGAGGAGCGCACCAGCGGCCCGCTCATCACCCCGGCGAAGCCGATCTCCTCGGCCTCCTCGCGCAGCTCGACGAACTCCTCCGGCTTGACCCAGCGGGTGACCGGGTGGTGCCGGGCGCTCGGGCGCAGGTACTGGGTGATGGTGATCAGCTCGCAGCCGGCCTCGTGCAGGTCGCGCAGCGCCTGGGAGATCTCGGCCCGCTCCTCGCCCATGCCCAGGATCAGGTTGCTCTTGGTGACCAGGCCGTCGGCGCGGGCCTGCCGGATGACGTCCAGCGACCGGTCGTAGCGGAACGCCGGGCGGATCCGCTTGAAGATCCGCGGGACCGTCTCGACGTTGTGCGCCAGCACCTCGGGCCGGGACCCGAAGACCTCGGCGAGCTGCTCGGGGACCGCGTTGAAGTCCGGGATCAGCAGCTCGACGCCGCAACCGGGCTGCAGCGCGTGGATCTGGCGGACCGTCTCGGCGTAGAGCCAGGCCCCGCCGTCGGGCAGGTCGTCGCGGGCGACACCGGTGACGGTGGCGTAGCGCAGGCCCATGCTGACCACCGACTCGGCGACCCGGCGCGGTTCGTCGGCGTCGAACTCGGCCGGCTTGCCGGTGTCGATCTGACAGAAGTCGCACCGACGGGTGCACTGGTCGCCGCCGATGAGGAAGGTGGCCTCCCGGTCCTCCCAACATTCGTAGATGTTGGGGCAGCCGGCCTCCTGGCAGACGGTGTGCAGCCCTTCGCGCGAGACGAGCCCGCGCAGCTGGGTGTACTCCGGTCCCATCGTGGCCTTGACCTTGATCCACGGCGGCTTGCGCTCGATCGGCGTCTCGGCGTTGCGCGCCTCGATCCGCAGCATGCGCCGCCCCTCGGGGGCGGGCGTCGCGGTACGCGCGGCCGGGCCGGTCGTCGGCGCGGAGTGCTCGATCGTCACGAAAGCGAGCCTACGCCGGACGGCGGCCGTCGATGTACGCCAGGCGACCGGCGTCACGCCCGAGGGCCTGTGACGCCGCACACCCGGGCGGTGCGAAAAGGCGTCACATTCTGCGGGTGTCGGTGCTACGGTCGCCGGCAACAGCGACGACGGAGCCGAGTAGCGCCCCGCCCCGCCAGTGCAGAGAGCCGCCGGTGCTGAGAGGCGGTCTGGCGCCGGGGCCGCGAAGACCCTCCCGAGCTGCGGGAAGAACGGTTGCGGGAGACCGCGCCCAGTAGAGCCCGCCCGGCTGGCCCCGGTCATCAGGCGACGAACGAGGCCCCCGTCCGCGGGGGCGAAGGTGTGGTGGCACCGCGAGGACCCGCTCGCCCACACCTCCCGGGCTGAGGTGATGCTCCGCCGCCCGAGGGCGGCGAAGGCGTTGCGATCGATCGAGGAGGTAACCGCCGTGCAACGCGTCCTTTCCACCCAGCTCACCCATCATGTCGGCGAGATCGTCCGGATCGCCGGCTGGGTGCACCGCCGCCGGCTGCTGAAGTCGGTGGCGTTCCTGATCGTCCGGGACGCCGCCGGGCTCACCCAGGTGGTGGTCACCGACCCGGCGGTCCGCGCCGAGGTCGAGGCGCTGACCGAGGAGACCGTCGTGGAGGTCACCGGCACGGTGGTCCCGCGCAGCGGCGACGCCGTTCCCACCGTCGCGACGGCAACGACGCCCGCCGGGGTCGAGCTGACCGCACCGACGGTACGTCCGCTCGGCCCGCCCGCCGTGCCGCCGCCGTTCGACCTCTACCGGCCGGCGCTCACCGCCAGCCTGCCCACCCAGCTCGACAACGCGCCGACCGCGCTGCGGCACCCGTCCCGGTCGGCGGCGCTGCGCGTCTCGGCGGCGGCGGTGGCCGGTTTCCGGGCCGCGCTGGACGCCCGGAACTTCGTCGAGGTCCATACGCCGAAGGTGGTCAGCTCGTCGACCGAGAGCGGGGCGAACGTCTTCGCGCTGGACTGGTTCGGCCGGCCCGCGTACCTGGCCCAGTCGCCGCAGTTCTACAAGCAGCTGATGGTCGGCGTCTTCGAGCGGGTCTACGAGGTGGGCCCGGTGTTCCGGGCCGAGCCGCACGACACCGTCCGGCACCTGGCCCAGTACACGTCACTCGACGCCGAGCTGGGTTTCGTGGCCGACCACCGGGACGTGATGGCGGTGCTGCGCGATGTCGTGGCCGGGATGCTCGGCGCGGTCGCCGAGCGGGGCGGCGGCGCGCTGGCCACCCTCGGGGTCGAGCTGCCGGCGGTGCCGGCGCGGATCCCCGAGGTGCACTTCACCGAGGCGCTGAAGATCGCCGGCGCCCCGGCCGACGAGCCGGACCTCGCCCCGGCGCACGAGCGGGCGCTGGGGGAGTGGGCCCGCCGCGAGCACGGTTCCGACTTCCTCTTCGTCACCGGGTACCCGATGGCGAAGCGACCCTTCTACACCCACCCGGACCCGACCAGGCCGGCCTACAGCAACGGCTTCGACCTGCTCTTTCGCGGGCTGGAGCTGGTCACCGGCGGGCAGCGGCTGCACCAGCACGCCGACTACCTGGCGGCGCTGGCGGCCCGGGGCGAGCCGGTCGAGCCGTACGCCGGCTACCTGGACGCGTTCCGGCACGGGATGCCGCCGCACGGCGGCTTCGCCATCGGCCTGGAACGCTTCGTCGCCCGCCTCACCGGCGCGACCAACATCCGCGAGGTAACCGCCTTCCCCCGCGACCTGCACCGCCTGACTCCGTAGCCCCGACCGGCAGTTTGTTGATCATGAAGTTGTTGCCGCGACACGCCGTGGCTGCCGGCAACAACTTCATGATCGACGAGGTGGGCGGGTGGGGTCAGGGGGGTAGGGGGCAGGGGGTTAGGCGGGGCCGAGGAGGTCCCAGCGGTTGCCGGCGATGTCGCGGAAGACGGCGACCTGGCCGTACGGCTCGGTGCGCGGTGGGCGGACGAACTCGACGTCGGCGTCGCGCATCCGGCGGTAGGTGGCCGCGAAGTCGTCCACCTCGAGGAAGAAGCCGACCCGGCCGCCGACCTGGTTGCCGATCGCGGCGGTCTGCTCGTCGCCGTCCGCGCGGGCGAGCAGCAGGCCGGTCTGCGCGCCGGGCGGGCGGACCACCACCCACCGCTTGGGCCGGCCGTCGGTGGTCAGCGACGGCTTGTCCTCGACCAGTTCGAAGCCGAGCACGTCGGTGAAGAAGGCGATCGCCGGGTCGTACTCGGCGACCACGACGGTGACGAGGTCGACCCGCATGCGGCTCACTCGGCGGTGTCGGTGACCAGCGTGGCGAGGTGGCGCTCCACCACCGGCAGCACGTCGGCGACGGTGACCGGGCGGCCCAGCTCGGCGGTGAGCGAGGTGACGCCGGCGTCCCGGATGCCGCACGGCACGATCCGGTCGAAGAAGCCCAGGTCGCAGTCGCAGTTGATCGAGAAGCCGTGCAGGGTGACCCCGCGGGCCACCCGGATGCCGATCGCGGCGACCTTGCGGGCCGGCCCGCGGTCGTCCTCCGGCACCCACACGCCGCTGCGACCGTCGATCCGGCCGGCGGCCAGCCCGAACTCGGCGCACACGTCGATCAGCATCTGCTCGGTGCGCCGCACGTAGGCGACCACGTCCACCGGGTCGGGCAGCCGCAGGATCGGGTAGCCGACCAGCTGCCCCGGGCCGTGCCAGGTGATCTTGCCGCCCCGGTCCACGTCGACGACGGGGGTGCCGTCGGTCGGCCGGTCCCACGGCTCGGTGCGCTTGCCGGCGGTGTAGACGCTCGGGTGCTCCAGCAGCAGCACGGTGTCGCCGCGCTCGCCGGCCACCACGGACTCGTGCAGCCGACGCTGCTCGTCCCAGGCCGCCCGGTAGTCCAGCAGGCCGGCGCGTACGGCCGTCAGGCCGGAAATCGTCGTGGTCACGGCGTCCAGCGTAGTCCCGCAACCGGCTTGGATCGCTGGTGAGCCGCCTCACCAGCGGCCCGGTCAGGCCGGCGGGATGCGCCAGAGCCAGACGTCGTCGACCCGCTGCGGCTCGCCGAGCAGCATGGTCGCGGTACGCCGGACCGCCTCCTCGTCGACGTCGAACTTCGCCCCGTGCACCCGGTCCGGGAGGACCACCGCCTCGACCTTCCAGTAGGCCAGGTCGGCGCGGACCTCACGCATCGTCCCGTCGGTGACGATCGGCACCAGCCCGGTCTTGCCGGCCTGGTCCATCAGCGCGCTGAAGGTGCGGGGCACCGGGCCGATCCGGCCCCGCCCGTCCGGGCCTCCGGGGCCGAGGAAGAAGCCGGCCGGGATGCGGAACTCGCCCTGCCGGTGGGCCAGGGCGTACGCCTGCCAGCGCTGGCCGTCCGGATAGATGTCCACGGCCACCGGCACCGGGGTGAGCACCCCGCCCGCGGAGACGTGCTCCCGCCAGGTGCCGGCGGTGATGAACCGCGGGATCGGCTCCCGCTCGTGGGTGAGCAACGGGGTGGGCAGCAGCGGCAGCAGGGCCACCGCGAAGCCGAGCGCCCAGGCCAGCTCGGTCGAGCGGTGCCGCGGCGGCGCGGTGCGGAGCTGGTCCACGGCGTACGCCAGCAGCAGCCCGATCACCGGAGCCACCACCAGGGCCAGCCGGGCGGGCAGTGCGGCGTTCACCACCGGCAGGTGGCCGAGCAGGTCGAACGGCATCGGCACGTCGGTGCGGTCGCCGTCGACCTTGGCCACCGGCCCCCAGGAGAGCACGCTGAAGACGACCGCGATCACGCCCAGCGCCCAGAGCGTGGCGCGGCGGCCCGGGTCGGCCCGCCGCCAGAGCACCACGAAGCAGAGCACCGCGAAGAGCAGCAGCGGCAGCCCGAAGAAGGAGTTCTCCTCGGTCGGGTTGGGCGCCAGCGAGGTGCCCAGCCCGGCCTCGCCGGCCAACGAGCGACGCGGGTACGCGCCGAACGCGGCGATGTCCTCGGAGTGGATCACCGGGTCGAAGCCGGTGCCGTGGAACCGTTGCGGGCCGGCGAAGTGCAGCCAGAGCGGATACGCCAGCAGCGCGCCGGCGACCAGCGCGGTGACCCCGAGCCCGCGCAGGAAGTTGGGCAGGGCGGCCCGTGCCTGCGCCCGGCGGGCGGGGTGCAGCGACCAGACGGCGACGAAGACGCCGAGCGCGAGGGCGGTGAAGAAGAGCCCCTCGGCGGCGATCGAGAAGGCGACCGCGACCAGCAGGCCGAGCACGATGCCGTCCCGCAGCCAGTGCCCCGGTCGGCGCAGCGCGAACAGCCGCCAGATCAGCAGCGGCACCAGCCACCCGGCGGTCCAGTTCAGGTGGGCGTTGGCGTGCGACACCATGCCGGGGGAGTAGGCGATGAAGAGCCCGCCGACGGCTGCGGCCAGCCGGCTGCGGACCAGTTGCCGGGAGAACAGCCAGTACCAGGCGACCGCGGTGGCCGCCAGGTTGAGAGTGAGGATCACCAGGAACGTCACCGGCGGCCCGACCAGGTAGGTCAGTGGTGCGAAGATCACCGCGTACACGGTGATCGAGGTGTTCACCGCGAGGTTGACCCCGTCCGGGACGTTGATCAGGTGGGTGAAGAACGGGTTCTCCCCGTGGGTGAGCGCGTTGCCGCCGAAGGCCAGCAGCCACTCGAAGAGCGCCTGGTCGCTGGAGTTGACCGTGACGGTCCGGACGTTCGGGTCGCGCCACAGCCCGCTGGTGACCCAGACGGCCAGCGCGAGCGCGGCCAGCACCACGATCAGGTCGGCCCGGCGGTCCCGGGTGGCGCGTGGCCGGGCGGCGGGCGCGGGCCCGGTGGCCAGGGACGGGGAGGTCGGCACGCAGCGGACGTTACCAACCGGACCTGGACCCGCCGGTCAGACACGGAACCTTCGGGCGGACATCCCGCCGAGCGGGCGCCGAACCGGACACACATCTTCACATCCGTAAATGTGTGAGCGTGGCCCATGTCACACCGCTGACACACCGACGTAACGTCGCGGCAATTCGCAGGTGACCCAGTTCACATTCGCCCCGGGAGGCCGCTGTGCGCCGCTCCTCATCCCTGCTCACCCGACTGATCGGCGTGGCCGCCGGGCTGGTCCTCGCCGCCGTGGGCGCCGTCGTCGTCGCCGCGCCCGCCCAGGCCGCCAGCCTGACCCAGGTCGCCAGCTTCGGCTCCAACCCCGGCAACCTGGCCATGTACGCCTACCGGCCGGACAACCTGCCGGCCAACGCGCCGGCCGTCGTGCTGCTGCACGGCTGCACCCAGAACGCCTCGGGCTACTTCACCAACTCCGGCTGGCGCAAGTACGCCGACCAGTGGCGGTTCGCGCTGATCGTGGCCGAGCAGAAGTCCGGCAACAACGCCAGCAGCTGCTTCAACTGGTTCGAGACCGGGGACACTGCCCGGGGCCAGGGCGAGGCGCTGTCGATCAAGCAGATGGTCGACCACGCCAAGGCGAACTTCGGGGTGGACGGCTCCCGGGTCTTCGTCAGCGGCCTCTCCGGCGGTGGGGCGATGAGCTCCGTCATGCTCGCCACCTACCCGGACGTCTTCGCGGGCGGCTCGATCATCGCCGGCATCCCGTACCGCTGCGCCACCAGCATGGTCAACGCGTTCAGCTGCATGAACCCGGGCACCGACAAGTCTCCGGCCGCCTGGGGCGACCTGGTCCGCGGCGCGTACTCCGGTTACACCGGGCGGCGGCCCCGGGTGGCGATCTGGCACGGCACCTCGGACACCACGGTCGCGCCGATCAACGCCACCGAGTCACGCGACCAGTGGACCAACGTGCGGGGCATCTCGCAGAGCCCGACCAGCACCGCCTCCCTGCCCGGGGGCACCAGCGTCGAGGTGTACGGCAACGACGAGGTGCGCCTCTACCGGGTCTCCGGGATGGGCCACGGCACCCCCGTCGACCCGGGCACCGGAGCCGAGCAGTGCGGCAGCACCGCCGCGTACTTCCTGGACACAATCTGCTCGACGTACCGGGACGCGGTCTTCTTCGGCCTGAACGGCGGCGGGACTAATCCGACCCCGACTCCGACCGCCACCCCGACTCCGACCCCGACGCCGACCCCCACGACGCCGCCGGTGTGCGTGACCGCCAGCAACTACGCCCACGTCAGCGCCGGCCGGGCCCACCAGTCCGGCGGCTACGCCTACGCCAACGGCTCGAACCAGCAGATGGGCCTCTACAACACCTTCTACACGACCGCCCTCAAGCAGACCGGCCCCAACTACTGGGTGATCGGCTGCTGACCCCGCCCCCCGGGGAAGAGGAGGGCCGGTCGTCCCGCTCGGGGGCCGGCCCTCCGCCGTCAGTCGGCCAGGGCGGCTTGCAGGGCGGTGCGGAGATCGGGGTGGCGGTAGGGGAAGCCGGCGCGGGTGAGGGCGCCCGGGAGCACGCGGGAACTGGACAGCGCCTCGGTGGCGAAGCCGCCGAGCACCACCTTCAGCGCCACCGCCGGGATCGGCATGAACGCCGGCCGGTGCAGCTGCCGGGCCAGTTCCCGGGTGAACTCGGCATTGGTCACCGGGGCCGGGCCGACCATGTTCACCGGGCCGGCCAGGTCGTCGGTCTCCAGCAGGAACACCACCGCGTCCAGGAGGTCGGCCATCGACATCCACGGCCACCACTGCCGGCCGCCGCCCAGCTTGCCGGAGACACCCAGCCGCATCGGCAGCAACTGCGGCTTGAGCATCCCGCCGGCGCGGTCCAGCGGCAGGCCGGTGCGCAGCCGGGCCACCCGGACGCCGGCGTCCTCGGCCGGCCGGGTGGCGGCCTCCCACACCCGGCACACGTCGGCGAGGAAACCCTCGCCGGCCGGCGCGTCCTCCTCCACCGCGCGGTCGCCGGTGTCGCCATACCAGCCGACCGCCGACGAGTTGAGCAGCACCGCCGGCCGGTCCTGCGCCGGCAGGCCGGCGATGGTGATGGCCAGCGTGGTGGTGCTGTCCACCCGGCTGGACCGGATCAGCTGCCGGTACTCGGCGGTCCATCGCCGGTCGCCCACACCCGCGCCGGCCAGGTTGACCACCGCCTCGGCCTGGGCCACCACCGCCGGGTCGAGCTGCGCGGCGGACGGATTCCACTGTCGCTCGTCGGGGGTACGCGGCGGGCGGCGGACCAGCCGGATGACCTGGTGGCCGTCGGCGCTGAGCCGGTCCACCAGCCGGGTGCCGAGGAAGCCGGACGCGCCGGCCATCAGGATCCGCATGCCTCCATCTTCGTGCAGGCCGCCGCCGGCACGCGCGTCGGAGGGCCAATGTCCCGGGAAGCGGGCGACGGCTCGACTTTCTGCCCGGCCGACCCGCCACCTGACGAAAGCCCATGTCACCGGCGGTCACCGGCGCGGAAAAAGGCGGCGTCGGCATATCCGCGCTAGTTGCGTTTTCCCAGGTCAGAGGGAAGGTGAATGCGTTGTTCGCATTTGCCCGCGGCGGTGGAATGAATCAGCATGAGTCAACCGGACGGCGTCCCCTATTGGTGGGGAGGATGTCCCCTGCCCGCCGCCGGGTCGATCCCTGAAGGAGAGACCATGCCGATCCTGGTCACCGGAGCGACCGGAACCGTCGGAGGCAGCCTGGTCCGGCAGTTGGTGGCCGCCGGTCACGAGGTGCGCGCGCTGACCCGGGATCCCGCATCCCCGGCGGCGGCCGGCCTGCCCCGCCAGGTGGAGGTGGTGCCGGGCGACTTCGCCACGCCCCGGACGCTGGTCCCGGCGCTGCGGGGAGTGGAGCGGATGCATCTGGTCGCGATGGACGGCTACGGTCCGCTGACGACCGGCCCGGAGATCCTGGAGCTGGCCCGACAGGCCGGCGTACGGCGGATCACCCACCTCGGCCACAACGACCCCAGCCGGGACGACGACGATCCGATCGAGGCGGACCATCGGCCGCTGCACCGGGCCATCGAGAACTCCGGTCTGGAGTGGACGCACCTGTTCCCCGGCGAGTTCATGGCCAACACCTCGGACTGGGCGCAGAGCATCCGGGCCGAGGGCGTCGTCCGGGCCCCCTTCGGTGACTGGAGCAGCGCCATGGTCCACGAGGCGGACATCGCCGCGGTCGCCCTCGTCGCGTTGACCGAGGACGGCCATGCCGGGCGGACGTACTGGCCCACCGGCCCGGAGCCGGTCCGCCGCCGCGACGCGGTCCGGATGATCGGCGAGGCAATCGGCCGGGAGGTCCGGTTCGACGAGCTGACCCCGGAGCAGGCCCGCGAGCACTGGCAGGGCTGGTATCCCGAGGAGGTCATCGAGTGGTTCCTCGCGATGGGGGAGCACCTCGACGGCAACGCCTGGGTGGCTCCCGACGTCGAGGAGGTCACCGGCCGTCCCGGGCGCACGTTCCGGCAGTGGGCCGCCGACCACGCCGACGACTTCCGCTGAGCGGGCGGCCACCGCGGCCCGCTCAGCGGCGAGCGGGCCGCGGCCGCCGCGTCGGGCGCGGCGAGTTCAGCGGTGACCGGGCCGGTCGGCGGCCCGGGCGGTCAGCCGGCGTGCGCCGGGCGCAGGTCGGCCAGCAGCCGTTCGACCTCGGCGAACGCGTCGTCGCCGAGCGGGCCGAGCGCCAGAGTGGCGAAGTTCTCCGCCGCCTGAGCCACCGTGCGACAGCCGGGGATCGGCACCGTCCGTGGGCTGCGGGCCAGCAGCCAGCCGAGTGCGCCCTGGCCGAGGGTACGACCGTCGGCGGTGAGCGCCGCGCGGATCTCCTCGACTCGGGCCGCCCACTGCGGGGTCGGCTTGCCGTCGGTGAACCAGACCAGCCACTCCGGCGCCACCCCGCGCACGTCGTCCGCCCCGACGGCTCGGGTCGAGCCGGTGAGCAGGCCCATCGCCAGCGGGCCCCGGTTGAGGCTGGCCAGGTCGTGGCTGTCGCAGACCGCCAGCACCGCGGCGTTGTCGGCGAGCACCGACAGGTCGTGCTGGATCGCGGCGCAGTGCGGGCCGGCCGCCGCGAAGGCCTCCGCCGAGTCCGGGTTGTCGGTGCTCCAGCCGTATGCCCGGATCTTGCCCTGGGTGACCAGGTCCTCGAGCGTGTCGACCAGGTCGAGCGCGGCGGGCACCGGCAGGTCGTTGATGTGCAGCTGGTAGAGGTCGACGTGGTCGGTGCCGAGCCGGCGCAGCGAGTCCTCCAGGCTCCGCACCGCGTACGCCGGGCTGGCGTCGGTGCCGATCCACCGGCGGGTCGCCTCGTCGGAGCGGTTGCCGAACTTGGTGGCGATCACCACCCGGTCCCGGCGGCCGGCGAGCGCCCGGCCGAGGACCCGCTCGCTGTGCCCGGCGCCGTAGTTGCTGGCCGTGTCGAAGAGGGTGACGCCCGCGTAGAGCGCGGCGTGGATGGTCCGGATCGACTCGGCGTCGTCGACCTCGCCCCAGCCGAACGGCTGCCCGCCGTCGCCCCACAGTGGTCCGCCGATGGCCCAGCAGCCCATGCCGATCGCGCTGACCTCGATGCCGCTGCGGCCCAGTGTCCGTGTCGTCGTCATGCGCCCAGCTTCCTCGTTAGAGTGCGCGCGAAGTCAAGCCGCCAACGGTGCGGCCTCAGGGCGTCGAGGGCCGGCGGTCAACCCAGTCGGTGATGAGCTGGCGCTCGGCGAAGAGCCAACGATCGCCCTGCCGGACGAAGGTGTCGCGGTAGCGGATCGACATGACCATGAGAGTGCGCCGCCCGTCCTCGGTCCAAAGGTGGTGCGCCAGGCAGTAGGTCTCCCCGGTGGCCCGGTCGCCGTCGAGATTCACCGTGCTCTGGCCGTTGAAGTGGGTCGTCCGGTCGTAGGCGGCCAGCCCACCGAAGGCGGCCGCCAGCTCGTTCCGACCGGTCAGCACCTGCGTCGGCTCGGTGCTGTCGGGTTCGCCGTCGTACACGGCGACGCGGGCCTCGTCGGTGAAGAGCGCCGCCTGCCCCTCGGCGTCGCGCCGGTCCGCGAGGCGGGCGTAGGCGTCGACCAGGTCACGGATCGCGAGCCGGTCAGCTACCTGGTCGGACAGGTCTCGGGAAGTGCTCATGGTGGGTCCTTGTGGTCTGCGGGGAAGCGAGCCGGTGGCACATTGCCAGGGACGATACTGGCCCATTCAGGCCTAGACCGGCCAACACGGACTACCTGGTGCGTCCACAGTCCCCGCCTGTGACCCTTGATCCTGGGCGGGCGAGCCTCAGCCGGCGGCGGTGAGGTCCGTGGTGGCGGCCAACTCGGTCACCACGTCCACCACCCGCCGCAGCGCGGGCGAGCTGTTGCCGGGCAGCCAGACCATCTCGGTCGGGGTGAACTCCCCGGTCAGCGGTACGAACACCACGCCGGTACGGCGGAGGTTGTGTGCCGAGAAGCCGAGTCGGGTGATCCCGACACCGGCCGCGACGAGGCCGAGCAGCCCCTGCACGCTGGCGTCCCGGGCCACGATGTCGGGGACGAATCCGGCCGCCCGGAACTTCTCGTCGAACACCCGGTGCCAGGGTTCCCAGGAGCTGCGCGGCGTCATCACCCAACGTTCGTTCGCCAGCTCCGGCAGGGTCAGTTCGGCGCGTCCGGCGAGTGGATGACCCTCGGGCAGGACGACGCAGACCTGTTCGGTGGCGAGCGTCTGGGCGGCCAGGCCCGGGACCTGCGGCGGGCGGGTGAACGCGAGGTCGTAGCGGCCGTCGAACAGGCCCTCGACCAGCGGCCCGATGGTCGTTTCCTCGGTGACGAGTTCCAGGCCAGGGAGGTGTTCCCGGGCGGCCCGGACCACCGGCGGCAGCAGATGGTTCGCGGTGGTGGCCAGGAAGACGAGGCGGAGCCGGCCGATCTCGCCGATCACGGCCCGGCGGACCACGGCGACGGCTTCGTCGGCACGGTCGAGCACCGCGCGTGCCTCGGGCAGGAACAGCGCCCCGGTATCGCTCAGTCTGGTGCCCCGGCTGTCCCGGTCGAACAGTCTCGTGCCGAGGATCCGTTCCAGCGCGTTGATCTGCTGGGAGAGCGACTGCTGCGTGATCATCAGCCGGGCGGCGGCCCGGGTGAAGCTCGACTCCTCGGCAACGGCGACGAAGTACCTGAGCTGCCGAAGATCAGGGGTCACAGGCCGAGCCTACCGCCGTGCCAGGCAACCGGTGTTGGCCGTGACCAGCCGCCCGCGGGCAGCATCGTCGCAGTTCACGACCACACGTCACGGGAGCGGGAAAATGCAGGACAACACGCAGGGCCGGGTCTGGTTGATCACCGGTTGTTCCTCCGGCTTCGGCCGGGAACTCGCGTTGGCGGCGGTGGCCGCCGGCGACCGGGTGATGGCCACCGCCCGTAGGCCGGAGACCCTGGCAGACCTGGTGGAGCAGAGCCGGGGCCGGGTGGACACGGTGGCGCTGGACGTCACCGACCCGGCCTCGATCGACGCCGCGGTGCAGGCCACGCTGGCGCTGCACGGCCGGATCGACGTCCTGGTCAACAACGCCGGTTCGCTGGTCCTCGGCGCGATCGAGGAGGTCACCATGGCGGAGCTGCGCCAGCAGATGGAGGTGGTCTTCTTCGGCGCGGCCGAGGTCACCAAGGCGGTCGTACCGCTGATGCGCGAGCAGGGCAGCGGGACCATCGTGCAGATGAGCTCACTGGGTGGGCAGAAGACGTACCCGGGATTCGGGGCGTACCACGCCGCGAAGTGGGCGTTCGAAGGGCTGTCGGAGACCCTGGCGGCCGAGCTGGCGCCGCTTGGCGTACGGGTGCTGATCGTGGAACCGGGGGCGTTCCGTACCGAGTTCAACACCAACAAGTACGTCACCGAGGCGATGGCGGCGTACCGGGACACGGCCGGGGCGACCCGGAGGTTCACCGACGAGTTGCTGGGTGCGGAGCCGAACGACCCGGCGAAGGGCGCGGCGGCCATTCTCAAGGCGCTGGACAGCGACCGGCCGCCGCTGCGTCTGCTGCTCGGCGGTGACGCGGTGGACGGGCTCCGTGAGCACCACGCCGCCCTGCTGGCCGACGTCGCCAACTGGGAAGGGCTCAGCAGGTCGACCGCGGTCGCCTGAGGCGTCGCGCTGGCACCGGTCGAGACCCGTCACGCGAGCGACCGCGGGGTCCGCGGCGTGCCGGGTCGGTCCGGTGGTCCCTTACGCCGCAGCCATCAGGCGGGGCAGAAAGGCGCCCAGCGGGTCGAGGGCGTCCTTGCGGACGACGTAGCGGGTGACGCCCCAGCGCTTGCGGTGCGCGGCGACCGCGGCGACGATCTCGTCCTCCGTACCGATCAGCACGAACGGGGTGGCGAGCAGCTCGGAAACGGTCAGCCCGGTGTCCTTGGCGGTCTGCGCGGCGGCGGCCTCCGCGTCGTCGGTCACCACGACCTGCTGGACGAGCGCCTCCAGCTCGGGCGGCTCGGCGCGGCCCTCGGCGCCGGCCGCGACCTGGGCGAGCTGCGCCTCGATCTCCGTCTCCCGCCAGCGCACGTCGTGGGCGTAGCCGTCGGGCAGGGTACGGCCCAGCCCGGCCAGCCCTACCACGTCGGCGTGCGCGCCGGCCCAGCGCAGCAGCCGTGAGTTCGCCGTGCCCATGGTCAGCGGGATCCGCCGCTGCACCGGGCGCGGCTTCTCCAGCCGGGCGGCGTGCATGACAAGCTCGGGGGTGTCGACGGTGACCTCTTCGCCGTCGAGCAGGGCCCGGACGGCCTCGGCCACGGCCACGCAGCGGCGTACCCGGCCCGCCACGTCGGGCCGTTCCCGCCCGACCGCCCGCCACTCGGCGGGCGTGTGGCCGGCGCCGATGCCGAGCCGGGCCCGCCCGCCCGAGACCAGGTCGAGGGTGGCCACGTCGGCGGCGAGCAGCATCGGCTCCCGGACGCCGGCGTTCGAGACGTACGAGCCGAGGCCGATGGTGCTGGTCACCGCCGCCGCGGCGGCCAGGGCCACGAACGGGGTGGCGACCGCGCCGGGGTGATCGGCGCAGGTCAGGGCGTCGAAGCCGGCCCGCTCGGCGCGCCGGGCAAGGTCGGTCCAGCTGTCGGCGTCGGACGGGCTGGCCTGGAGGCTGAAGGTGACCATGCGCCCACCCTGCCGGGCGCCGGCCGGGTGGGCCAGCCTGCCGGGGCCGATTCTGCTACCGGCAGACCGCCTCCGTGCTGGTGGCGATGGTGACGGCCGCAGCACACCGGCCCGGGCCGAGTTGTCGGCCGCTAGCCGTCGGCGCGTTCGGGCTTGTCCCGCGGGGGCTCGTGCCAGGAGGCGCGGAAGGCCACCTCGTGCTCCTCGTGGCTGGCCTTCTCCTTGAAGACCGCCTCCCGCAGAACCCGCCGGGAGTCGGCCATGACCAGCACCTCGACCGCGACCAGGCCGACGCAGATCAGGGTGAGCAGGACGAGCGCGGCCAGCCCGGGCAGTTGGGCGGCCAACGGGATGGTGCTCCCGAGCACCAGCACCACGCCGACCCGGGTCCAGGAGAGCGTGCGCAGGGTGCGCCACTGGAACAGCATGTTGCCGCAGAAGTAGCAGCTCACCCCGCCGTAGAGCAGTGCCACGCCGGGTCCGTGGGTCGGCTCCAGGAGGCTGATGTGCGGGTCGGCGATCTCCCGGACCACCTCCTCCGCGCCGAGGGCGAAGAGGATGATCCCGGCGATCATCACCAGGTAGAGGTAGGCGTACGCGTCGCGGGCCATGGCCACCCGGGCGCGGCCCTCCGCGGCGTGCTGGGCGATCCGGGCGGCCGGGCCGATCACGTCGTAGTGCGCCCACCAGAGCGCGGCGGTGAAGACGATGCCGCAGACGGCCGCCGCGACCGCTCCCCAGGTGACCGGTTGGCCGAGCAGGTTGCCGCCCACGCCGACCGAGATGATCGACTCGCCGAGCGCGATGATCAGAATCAGGTCGTACCGTTCGGTCCAGTGCTCGGCCGAGGTCACCGTCCATCCCCAGGCGCCGGCGACCAGGCCGCTGCTGTACTGCAGGACCACCACCGCGACCCAGAGCCCGTCGCGTACCAGGGCCGCGCGGCCCGCGTCGTTGATGTGCGGCGGGATCAGCGCGGCGCCCAGCAGCAGCAGGGTGCTGAACAGCACCTCCGGGGAGTACCTCAGCAGCAGCCGGCGCTCGCCCGGCTTCTCCTGGGCGATGTGCCAGTAGAGCAGCAGGTGCACGGCGCGGATCACCAGGTAGCTGATCGCCACCACCAAAGGCCCGGCAGCGGTCTGGCGCGGGTCGCCGAACGCCTGCGGCAGGGAGAGCGCGAAGCAGAAGAGCGCGGCCATCCCGATCACCATCAGCGCCGGGACGAAGCCCTCGCCGAGCCGGACCCGGGTGGCGACCACGCTGTGCACCACCCAGCACCACCAGAGCACGGCGAGCACGAGCATGGCGTGCAGCAGGCTGGTGCCGCTGATGTTCATCGCGGTGGCACGCGTGATGATGAAGAAGGAGAAGACGAAGACCAGGTCGAAGAAGACCTCGAACTTGTCGACCCGAGCGCCGGGCGCGATCGAGACCGCCGGTCCCAGGCGGTCGCGCCACCGGTGACCCCCCACCGGTCGAGTCTGTCAGCGGGCGGGCGGCACCGGGGGCGGAATCGGATCAGTGCGTGGCGCGGTAGCGCAGCCCGTCCATCAGCAGGTCGAGCAGCCGGCGGGCCTGGTCGCGCTGGGCCGGCTCGCCGGCGGCGAGGGAGACCCCGCTGAGGCTGGCCAGCACGTCGGCGGCCGGGACGTCCGCCCGGACGGTCTCCGCCGCGGTGCCCGCCGTCAGCAGCAGGCCGAGCGCGCCGAGCAACCGGTCCCGGCTCTGGGCGTACGGGTTGCTGCCGGCGGCGATCACGAGGCGCAGCGCGTCGGCCATGCCGCGCTTGGTGGAGAGGTAGTCGATGAACCGGTCCATCCAGGCCCGGATCGCCTGGTCCGGCGGCAGCCGGTCGAGCAGCTCGCCGGCCGCGTCGCAGAGCTTCGCCAGCTCGTTGCGGTAGGCCGCCTCGACCAGCGCCTCGCGGGTGGGGAAGTGGCGGTAGAGGGTGCCGATACCCACCCCGGCGGTGCGGGCGATGGACTCCAGCGTTACCTCCGGTCCGTGCTGGGAAAACGCTCCTACCGCGGCGTCCAGCAGCCGCTGGCGGTTGCGCTGGGCGTCCGCCCGCAGCGGTCTGGGGCCGGGCTCCGGCACGTCGTCTCCCTCGGGGTGTCGGGTCGGCCACTCGGTGGCCGGCTGGCATTCGGAGGAGCCTCCGGTTAGGCTCGACCGTAACGGAGGATCCTCCGCTTCCCATCGTAACGGCCGGCCACGCGAGCCTGCCGCCGCCGACAAGGATGGATCATGACCAGCACACGCGTGAACACGCCCTTCTCCCGCGAGACCACGGCGCTGGAGGTGGTCCGCGGCATCGACCTCGCCGGTCGCCGAGCCGTCGTGACCGGGGGCGCCTCCGGCATCGGTGTGGAGACCGCCCGGGCGCTGGCGCAGGCCGGCGCGGACGTCACCCTCGCGGTGCGCAACCCGCAGGCCGGCCAGGAGGCCGCCGCGGACATCACCGCCACCACCGGCAACGACCGGATCCTGGTCGCCCCGCTCGACCTCGCCGACCAGGGCTCGGTGGCCACGTTCGTGGCGAACTGGGACGGCCCGCTGCACATCCTGGTCAACAACGCCGGGATCATGGCTTCGCCCGAGATGCGCACCCCGCAGGGCTGGGAGATGCAGTTCGCCACCAACCACCTGGGCCACTTCGCGCTGACCACCGGCCTGCACCGCGCGCTCGCCGCGGCCGGTGGCGCCCGGGTCGTCGCGGTCAGCTCGGCGGCCCACCTGCGCTCGCCGGTGGTCTTCGACGACATCCACTTCGAGCGCCGCCCGTACGACCCCTGGGAGGCATACGGGCAGTCCAAGACGGCCAACGTGCTCTTCGCCCTGCAGGCGAACCGGCGCTGGGCGGACGAGGGCATCCTCACCAACTCGCTGATGCCGGGCGCGATCCGGACCAACCTGCAGCGCTACATCAGCGACGAGGAGCTGAACCGGATGCGGTCGCAGAGCGGCGGCGGGGCCGCGTACTGGAAGACGACCGAGCAGGGTGCCGCGACCTCGGTGCTGGTCGCCACCTCGCCGCTGCTCGAGGACGTCGGCGGGCGCTACTTCGAGGACTGCCAGGAGGCCGGGCCGAACCAGCCGGGCACCCGCACCGGCTACGCGCCGTACGCGATGGACCCGGAGGCCGCCGAGCGGCTCTGGCGGGTCTCCGAGGAGACGCTGCGGGCCTGAGTCGGCATTCGCCACCTCGTGGAGACGAAAAAGTGCGCCCCGGGTCACCCCGGGGGCGCACTTTTCGCGTACTGGGTGGATCAGGCCAGGCCCAGCTCCGCCTCGAAGTTGCCGGCCTCCAGCCGCTCCTTGACCGCGACCAGGAACCGCGCCGCGTCGGCGCCGTCGATCAGCCGGTGGTCGTAGGAGAGCGCCAGGTAGACCATCGACCGGACGGCGACGACCTCGCCCAGCTCCGCGTCGTTCACCACGACCGGGCGCTTCACGACGGCACCGGTGCCGAGCATCGCCGACTGCGGCGACGGCACGATCGGGGTGTCGAAGAGGGCGCCCCGGCTGCCGGTGTTGGTCAGCGTGAAGGTCGCCCCGGCGATCTCGTCCGGGCTGATCTTGTTGGTCCGGGTGCGCTCGGCCAGGTCGGCGATCCGCTTGGCGATGCCGCCCAGGTTGAGGTCACCCGCGTTGTGGATGACCGGCACCAGCAGCCCACGCTCGGTGTCCACCGCGATGCCCAGGTGCTCGGCGTCGGGGTAGGTGATCGTCCCGCCGGCCAGGTCCATCCGGGCGTTGACGATCGGGTAGGTCTGCAGCGCCTCGATCGCCGCCAGGGCGAAGAACGGCAGGAAGGAGAGCTTCACGCCGTGCCGCTGCTGGAATGCGTCCTTCGCCTGCGCCCGCAGCTTGGCGACCTTGGTGACGTCCACCTCGATCACCGTGGTGAGCTGCGCCATCTCGTGCAGCGACTCCTGCATCCGCTTGGCGATTGCCGCGCGGATCCGGGGAAGCTTCTCGGTGCTGCCCCGCTTCGCGCTCGGCTGCGGCTTCGCGGCCGGCTTGCTCGGCGCCGCCGGAGGAGCGGACGGGGCCGACGGGGCCGGCGCCGGGGCGGCCTTGGCCGCCTTCGCCTTCTCCGCCGCCTCCAGCACGTCCTGCTTGCGGATGCGGCCGCCCACGCCGGTGCCGTTGACCGAGGAGAGGTCGACGCCGTGCTCGCTGGCCAGCTTGCGGACCAGCGGGGTCACGTAGCCGGCGGCCTCCTCGCCGCCACCCTGTGCGGGAGCCGACGGACGCTGCGGGGTCGGGGTCGCCGCCGCCGGCACCGCTCGCTGCTCCGCCTGCACCGGCTGGGCCGAGGTCTCCGCCTCCGGGGCCGGCTCGTTGTAGGACAGGCCCGGGGTCGGCTCGGTGGCCGGAGCCGGCTTCGGCTCGGGCTGCGGGGCCGGCTTGGCCTGCGGCTCGGGCTTTGCCTGGGGCTGCGGCTCGGGCTCGGGCTTGGCCTCGGCCGGGGCCGCGCCGGCGGCACCGATCACGGCCAGCTCCGCGCCGACCGCCGCGGTCTCGTCCTCGGCGACCTTGATCTCCAGCACGGTGCCGGCGACCGGCGAGGGGATCTCGGTGTCCACCTTGTCGGTGGAGACCTCGAGCAGCGCCTCGTCGACCTCGACGGTCTCGCCGACCTGCTTCAGCCAGCGGGTGACCGTACCCTCGGTGACGCTCTCACCCAGGGCCGGCATGGTGACCGGGGTGCCGCCGCCGGACGGCGCGGCCTGAGCCGGCGCCTGCGGTGCCGGCTTCTCCTGCTCCTGCTCCTGCTCCGGCTCCGGGCCGGTGCCCTCGGCGGCGGCCGTCGGCTCCGGGGCCGGCGCGGCGACCGGCTGCTCGGCCGGGGCCTGCTGCTGCGGCTCACCGCCGCCGGCCTGCTCGCCCTCACCGGCGATGACGGCCAGCTCGCTGCCCACCTCGGCGGTCTCGTCCTCGCCCACCACGATCCGGGTCAGCACGCCCGCTGCCGGCGACGGGATCTCGGTGTCCACCTTGTCGGTGGACACCTCGAGCAGGGGCTCGTCGACCTCGACGGTGTCGCCCTCCTGCTTGAGCCAGCGCGTGACGGTGCCCTCGGTGACGCTCTCGCCGAGCCGGGGCATGGTGACCGATACCGGCATCTTCTAAGACTCCTTCATTCCCCTGGTGCGATCTCGCCCGTCTGCCGCCGGACGCCGCGGAATCAGTTCTCGATCAGGCGTGCGCGTGCAGCGGCTTGCCGGCGAGGGCCAGGTGCGCCTCGCCCAGGGCCTCGTTCTGCGTCGGGTGGGCGTGCACGAGCTGCGCCACCTCGGCCGGGTAGGCCTCCCAGTTGTAGATGAGCTGCGCCTCACCGATCAGCTCACCGACCCGGGCGCCGACCATGTGCACGCCGACCACCGGGCCGTCCTCGACCCGGACCAGCTTCACGAAGCCGGCCGTCTTGAGGATCTGGCTCTTGCCGTTGCCGCCCAGGTTGTAGTTGTAGGTCTTGACCTTGTCGCCGTACTGCTCCTTGGCCTTCGCCTCGGTCAGGCCGACGGAGGCCAGCTCCGGGTCGCAGTAGGTGACCCGCGGGATGCCGGCCTCGTCGATCACGGCCGGGTTCTGCCCGGCGATCTCCTCGGCGACGAAGATGCCCTGCTGGAAGCCGCGGTGCGCGAGCTGGAGGCCGGGCACGATGTCGCCGACCGCGTAGACGTTCGGCACGCTGGTGCGCAGCCGGTCGTCGGTCAGCACGTAGCCGCGGTCCATCTTCACGCCCTGCTCCTCGTAGCCGAGGTTGGCCGTGGTCGGGCCCCGGCCGACGGCGACCAGCAGCAGCTCGGCCTCGACGATCTCGCCGCCGGCGATGGTCACCTTGACGCCGTTGTCGGTCTTCTCGACCTTCTCGAACGGCTTGCCGACCTTGAAGTTGATCTTCCGCTTGCGGAACGCCCGCTCCAGCGCCTTCGAGGACTCCTCGTCCTCGGCCGCGACCAGCCGGGGCAGCGCCTCGATGATGGTCACGTCCACCCCGAAGGACTTCCACACGCTGGCGAACTCGACGCCGATCACGCCGCCGCCGAGGACGATCGCGGAGGCCGGGATCCGGTCCATGGTCAGCGCGTGGTCGCTGGTGATGATCCGCTCGCCGTCGACGTCCAGGCCGGGCAGGCTCTTGGCGTACGAGCCGGACGCGAGCACGACGTTGCGGCCGGTGTAGCGCTTGCCGTCGACCTCGACGACGTTCGGGCCGACCAGCTTGCCGTGCCCCTCGACGATGGTGATCGCCTTGTTGCTCTTGAGCATCCCCTGCAGGCCCTTGTAGAGCCGCGCGATCACGCCGTCCTTGTACGAGTTGACGCCGGCCATGTCGATGCCGACCAGCTCGGCCTTGACGCCGAACTGCTCCGACTCGCGGGTCTGGTCGGCGATCTCGGCGGCGTGCAGCAGGGCCTTGGTCGGGATGCAGCCGTTGTGCAGGCAGGTGCCGCCGAGCTTGCCCTTTTCGATCAGCGCGACGGAGAGATCCAGTTGGGCGGCGCGCAGCGCGGTCGCGTAGCCGCCGCTGCCACCTCCGAGGATGACGATGTCGAAGGTTGCGTCGTTCGGCTCGCTCACGTCCAACTCCCAGGTCGCGTCGCTGCATCGGGGGTCACGGCAGGGCAATGCCGGGCACACCCCACCTCGGTCATCTTGTCACCACCGGGCACAGGGCGCGTAGTGAGGTGCCCAACGACACGTCCCCGACACGTACGCTTGGCACCGTCTTCGATGACGGAATGTGGGGGAGAGCTCCGTGGGGTTGTTCCGGCGCCGTAAGCAGGCGCGCGTGGTGAGCCGTGACCGGGCGGCCGACCGGGCCGATCTGGAGCATCTTGAGGGCTTTGTCCGGACCCGGCGGGGGGTGGAGGCGTTCATCGAGCCCCGGACCACCGTCACCGAGACCACCGTGATGCTCATCGCCGACGACGGCGAGTGGACCCGCCGCCGGATCGACGGCCCGGACGGGGCCCGGCGGTTCGCGTACCGGATGGCGATCCCGATCTACGACGTGCGCCTGATGGGCTACCCGCAGCGGATGCGCGACTTCAACGAGCGCCGCAAGCGCCGCCCCGACCAGTACTGACCGGACGACGAACGGGGCGCCCCGCTGGGGCGCCCCGTTCGTCGTGCTCGTCCTTCTCAGCCGTTGGCGGCGACGTCGTCCACCAGCTGCAGCAGGGTGCGGACCGGGACACCCGTGCCGCCCTTGGTCCAGTAGCCGGTCGGCTCGCCCGAGTGGTAGCCCGGGCCGGCGATGTCGATGTGCGCCCAGGCCACGTCGTCGGTGACGAACTCGCGCAGGAACACCCCGCCCTGCAGCATGTGTCCGGCGCGGTCCATTCCGGCGTTGACCTGGGAGATGTCGGCGACCTCGGAGTCCATGCCCTTGCGCACGTCGTCCGGCAGCGGCATCGGCCACGCCGGCTCGCCGGTGGCCTCGCCGGCGGCCTTCACCCGCTCGCAGAGTTCCGGGGTGCCCATCACGCCGGCGATCCGCTTACCCAGCGAGATCACCTGGCCGCCGGTCAGGGTCGAGGTCTCGAAGAGGTAGTCGCAGCCGTCCTCGCAGGCGCGGGCGATCGCGTCGCCCAGGATCATCCGGCCCTCGGCGTCGGTGTTGAGCACCTCCACCTTCTTGCCGTTGTACATGCTGATCACGTCACCGGGCCGGTACGAGGTGCCCGACGGCATGTTCTCCGCCATCGGCAGGTAACCGGTCACCGTGACGGACGGCTTGAGCGCGGCCACCGCCAGCATGGCGGCGCCGACCGCGGCGGCGCCGGCCATGTCGGACTTCATCTCCCACATGCCCTGGGCCGGCTTGATCGAGATGCCGCCGGTGTCGAAGGTGATGCCCTTGCCGACCAGCGCCACCCGCTTGCCGGTGCCGCCACCCTCGGGGGTGTAGGTCAGCTTGACCAGCCGCGGCGGGGCCTCCGAGCCCTGCCCGACGGCGACGATGCCGCCGTAACCACCGGCCGCCAGGGCCGCCTCGTCGAGCACCTCGACGCCGAGCCCGGCGTCGCGCGCGGCGGCCGCCACCACGTCGGCGAAGGCCGGCGGGCGCAGCTCGTTCGGCGCGGTGTTCACCCAGTCGCGGCTGAGCCGGACCGCACCGGCCACCGCCTGGGCGCGCGCGACCTCGGCCTGGGCGGTGCTGTCGGTGGCGTCCGGCACCGCGATCAGCACCTCGGCCACCGGCTCACGGCGGGCCGGCTGCGGCCGGGTCTTGTAACCGGCGAACCGGTACCCGCCGAGCAGCGCGCCCTCCGCGACCGCGCGCAGGGCGGCCGGGGCGTCGGCGTCGTCCGGCAGCGGCAGGGCCACCGCCACCCGGGCCGCACCGGCCAGGGCGCGGACGGCCGAGCCGGCGGCCCGGCGCAGCGCCTCCGGGTTCGGCGCGGCACCGGTCGGCTCGGGGCCCAGGCCGACCACGGCCACCACCGGAGCGGTGACCGTGCCCAGCGTGGCCAGCTTGGTCACCTCGCCCGGCCCACCGGTGGCGCCGAGCAGCGCCAGTGTCTCGGTGAGCTTGCCGTCGAAGGCGGCGGCGATGCTCTCCGCGCCGCTGGCGAGCAGCAGGGTGCCGGCGAGGCCGCTGGTGGCAACCTGCTCTCCGGTCTGGCTGTGCACGCCGATCACGATGGCGTCGACGGCGAGCTCGGCGGGGTCGGTGTCGACCAGGCTGAGGGTGGTACGGGGCGATGTCACTGAAGCTACTCCGGGCGGGCCGGGCCGGTCGCGAGGCCGCGTACCGGCGGTGAAGGTCTCGGCGGCAACCTACCCGCCGGACGTCGGGGCTGTCCCGCCGACGGCTCCGGCGGGTCCCGCCGATGCTAACCAGCGGGTCCGCCCCCGGTAAGTTGCCACCCATGACCGAGGTGACCACCGACGCCGCCGCGACCCGGCTGCGCCGTTCCCCGCTGCACGAGCGGCACACCGCCGCCGGCGCCAAGTTCGCCCCGTTCGGGGGCTGGGAGATGCCGCTGGAGTACGCCGGTGGCGGCGTCCTGCGCGAGCACACGGCGGTACGCACGGGGGTGGGCGTCTTCGACGTGTCGCACCTGGGCAAGGCGCGGGTGACCGGCCCGGGCGCGGCCGAGTTCGTCAACGCCTGTCTCAGCAACGACCTGGGCCGGATCGGCCCCGGCCGGGCGCAGTACACGCTCTGCTGCGACGACGCCACCGGCGGTGTGGTCGACGACATCATCGCCTACCTGCACGCCGACGATCACGTCTTCCTGATCCCGAACGCCGCGAACACCGCCGAGGTGGTCCGCCGGCTGCGCGCCGCCGCGCCGTCGTCGGTCACCGTCACCGACGAGCACGAGGCGTACGCGGTGCTCGCCGTGCAGGGCCCGCGCTCGGCCGAGCTGCTCGCCTCGCTCGGCCTGCCGACCGGGCACGAGTACATGAGCTTCTCCGCGGCGACTCTCGACGGCTTCTCCGGGGCCACCCTCGACGGCGGCGCCGCCCCGGTGGAGCTGACCGTCTGCCGTACCGGCTACACCGGCGAGCTCGGCTACGAGCTGGTGGTGCCGGCGGAGCACGCCACCACGGTCTGGGACGCGCTCTTCTCCGCCGACGAGGCGTTCGCGCTGCGCCCGTGCGGGCTCGCGGCGCGGGACACGCTGCGCACCGAGATGGGCTACCCGCTGCACGGGCAGGACCTGTCGTTGGAGATCACCCCGGTGCAGGCCCGCTCGGGCTGGGCGGTCGGCTGGGACAAGCCGGCGTTCTGGGGCCGCGACGCGCTGCGCGCGGAGAAGGCCGCCGGCCCCCGGCGTACGCTGCGCGGCCTGGAGGCGGTCGACCGGGCGATCCCGCGCCCCGGCATGAGCGTGTACGTCGGTGACACCACGGTGGGCACCGTGACCAGCGGCACCTTCTCGCCGACCCGCAAGCAGGGCATCGCGCTGGCCCTGCTGGACACCGCCGCCGGGCTGGTCGACGGGGACCTGGTCGAGGTCGACATCCGCGGCCGCCGCACCCAGATGCGCCTCACCCGACCCCCCTTCGTCCACCCCTCCGTCAAGTAACCCCACCCCCACCCCCCAACCCCACGGCCTGTTGCTGCCGACGGCCTGTTGCTGCCGACGGCCCGTTGATCAAGAGATTCGCGTCAGGATCGGGGTGATCCGTGACGCGAATCTCTTGATCAACCTGGTGCTGGCGGGGTGGGGTGGGGCTGGGGGTTGGGGGGTTAGGGGTTGGGGGTTGGGCGTTCGCCGGCGTCCAGGACGGCCTGGGTCCAGCCGCCCTCGATGACGCCGGTGCCGTCGAGCACCGCCCAGTCGACGACGTCGGTCGCCTCGACCACGACCGGGGAGCCGATCCGCACGCTCGGGTCGGAGGCGGCGTCGCTGGCGCTCACGCCGACGATCCGCTCCGCGGCGTCCCAGGAGGTGACCCCGGCCCAGACGTACTCGGGTCCGTCGTCGCCGGGCAGGCCGTACTTCACCACCAGCTGCGCCTCGCGGGGCAGTTGGCCGGCGACGAACCGGGCCCGTACGTCGCCCAGACCGGACCGGGCGGTGGCGACCGCCCGGCTCATCGCGTCCCCGGAGCGGGCGTACCGCACGTCCGGCTGGATCCCGGCGAAGAGGGTGGCGCAGGCGGCGGCGTAGTAGCGGCCGTCCGGCCCGGGGTGCCCGGCGGGCGGGCGCAGGCTCAGGAACGAGTCGGCGTCCGGGTCGGTCGCCGGGTCCAACTCCAGCCGCAGCAGCACCGGGGCGGTCGCGCCGTGCTGCTCCGGGTTCCCGTACGCCACCGCGATGTCGTGCCCGGTCACCGTGGCGAGCACCGGCAGCTGCACGAACGCCGGCACCTCCTCCCCGGCCAGCCCGTCGGTCCAGTCCCGCAGCAGGCGCCGGGCCGCGCCGGTCATCACCGCGCCCCACGCCCGGGTCAGGTGGTCCGGCACGCCCTGGGTCTGCAACTCCAGCAGCCCGAACCGGCGCAGCCCCTTTGTGGTGAACCAGAGCCCGTCGGCGTCCGACGAGTAGGGCACCAGCACCCAGTCGACCAGCCGGATTCGACCCTGCTCGTCCGGGAGCGACCGGAGCGCCGCGGCCGGGTCCAGGAACTGCAGCCCGAAGACGTCCACCACGTCGCCGCCGACCGAGTCGGCGACCGCCGCCGCGACCGCCCGCGCCGACCACTCGTGCGCCGGCGGCCAGCCCGGCCGGTACTCGGCCTGCACCACCACCAGATGGCTGGCCGCGGCGAGCCGGTCCAGCTGCGCCTCCGTGGCGCCGAAGGCGGTGAGCAGGTCCGGCGGCAGCTCGGGGAACTCACCGATCGGCCGAATGTCCACGCTCATCAGGGGGCTGTCCAGCATCTGCCGGGCCAGCCCGTACACCGGCTCGGCGAGCCGGCCGGAGAGCGCCGCCACCGCACTCTTCGTGCTGACCCGCGGCAGACCCGTGACGGGCACCAGGTAGGTCGCGTTGAGCGACTCCGGGACCGGTACGGGCAGGAAGTCGTCCGTGATGAGCATTCTCGTTCCCCCGGTTGGCGGCGCCGGTGCTGTCGAGCCGAACGCTACCCGGCGCGCCGTACCCTGTTCAGCCGGACAGCACCAGACCCAGGTAGACCAGCGTGGTGACCAGCTCGACGTTCGCCCCGAGCACGTCGCCGGTGATCCCGCCGAGCCGGCGTACCACGTGTGCCAGCAGCAGCGTCGCGACGGCGAGGGCCGCGGCGACGGCGAGCGGCCCCTGCCACGGCCGGCCCGGCACCGCGGCGACGGCCACCAGCGCGACGGCGACCGCGCCGAGCGCCGGGGCCAGCGGCCCGACGGTGCCGGCGACCAGCGCGCCGAGCCCGTCCGGCCGGGCCGCGGGAACCCCCCGCCGGCAGGCCAGGGTGACCGCGAGCCGGCCGGCCGCGGTCGCCGCGACCACCGCCGCCAGACCCGCCGGCCAGGACCGCCCGGCCAGCTCCGCGAGCGCGGCGGCCTGCACCAGCAGGACGACCACCAGCGCCACCACCCCGAACGGGCCGACGTCCGGCTTCTTCATGATCTCCAACGCGCCCGGTCCGCTCCGGTAGGAGCCGAGCGCGTCCACGGTGTCGGCCAGCCCGTCGAGGTGCAGCCCCCGGGTGAGCAGCGCGCCGACGCCGACCGTCACACCCGCGGCGACCAGCGGCGTGGCGAACGCGGCCAGGAGCAGCAGCACCCCGGCGAGGAGCAGGCCGAGCAACGCGCCGACCGCCGGGGCGAGCGCCATCGCGGTGCCCGCGACCGCCCGGTCGATCCGGCCGGCGCGCACCGGCAGCGTGCTGAACGTGGTGAGCGCCAGCCGCGCCCCCGCGACGAGCCGCGGCTCAGCCGGCACGCCAGCCCGACGGATCCACCGGCTGCTCCTCCGGCTCGGTGCTGGTCGGGCCCGGCCCGGCCGGCTCCGGCTCGGTGAACTCGGGCTCGGCGCCCGGGTCCTCCTCGACGTCCGTCTCCTCGTCGTCCGGCTCGGCCGCGCCGCCCAGCGTCGGGTGGACCGGCAGCGAGGCGGCCAGCGACAACACTGAGCGCAGCAGCGGCAGCGCGGCCAGCGCGTTGGCACCCTCACCGAGATCCAACCGCAGGTCCAGCACCGGGGTCAGGCCGAGCACGTCCGCGGCCAGCCGAGCGGCCGGCTGCCCGCCGTGGTCGGCGAGCAGGCACCAGTGCCGGGCCTGCCCGGCCAGGTCGCGGCTGACCATGCCCGCGGCCAACCCGACCGGTCCGTCCAGCATCACCGGGATCCGCCGGGCCGTCGCGCCGAGCAGCACGCCGGTGGCGACCGCGATGTCGCCGCCGCCGAGTTCGGCCAGCACGTCCTTGGCACCGCGCGGCGAACGGCGGGTCCGGTGCAGCGCGTCGCGGACCGCCGCGCAGCGTCGCATCCAGGCCGCGTCGTCGATCTCGCCGGCGTCGGTGACCACCCGGCCGAGCACCGCGGGCGGCTCCGCGCCGGCGGTCGCGGCCAGCACCGCGGCGGCCGCCGCCTCGGTGCCGGCTCCGCACGCCGCCAGCACCAGCAGCTGTACGCCGGACTCGGCGGCCTCCTCGGCCAGCCGCCAGCCGTAGCGCAGCGCGGACTCGACCTGGTCGCCGGTGAGCGCCGGCTCATTCTCGATCGGGCCGGCGGTCGGGGCGTCCACCACCTGGAGGCTGGCGCCGCTCTCGGCGGCCATCCGGGCCAGCGCACCCTGCCCGGCGCGAGCCTGCCGGGCGCGGCGCGCCGACTCGCCGGGCATGGTGCCGGCGGCGGCCCCGCCCGCGTGGTCGCCGTGCAACAGCAGCACCCGGGTGGCGCCCCAGGCGGCCGGGGTCGGGGTGCCCTGGGTGGCGGCGGCGAACCCGACCACCCGGTCCAGCACCCCCAGACCGGCGCCGGGCACGTCGAGGGTCGCCAGTCGCTCGATCGCCTGCGGCCCGGCGTACTCGTCGGGCATCGGCAATTCCATGCCGGGCTGGATGACCAGCCCGGTGGCGACCACCGGCAGCGCCATGGTCGGCGCGGACCATCCGCTGCCGCCCTCGGCGACGGCGGGCATCGGCGGGGGCGGGGTCAGCACCTCCGGCAGCGGGACAAGCTCCGGTGTCGGCTCCGTGGCGGTGCCGTTGACGGCGACCGGCGGGGCGACGGCAGGCGGGGCGAGGGCCGGCTGAACGGCGACCGGTGTCGCCGCGGTGGCCGGCGCGGCGTTCGCGGCCGGCTTGAGCCAGGACGGCTGGCCGGCGACCACCAGGACCACCGCGTCGCAGGCGTCCGCGACCGCTCGGTTGGTCGCGCCCAGCGCGTCGGTGAAGGCCCGGCCGACCGGGGTGACCGGCACCAGGGACAGGCCGACCTCCGGGCTGACCAGCACCAGCCGGGCCGCGCAGCCACGTACCGCGGCGGCCAGTTCGGCGACGGTCGCGGTGTCGTCCGCCGGCTGGTGCGCCGGGTCGAGCAGCACGGTCACCCAGCCGCCGAGGTCGTCGACGAGCAGCGTCTCGTTCGGCTCGGCGGCGGCGATCACGTCCGCGAGCCGGCGCGGGTCGCCCGCGGTCTCCTCGGTGGTCCAGCTGCCCGGCCGCCGCTCGCGGTGTGCCGCCAGCCGGGCGGCCCACTCGGTGTCCTCCGGGTCCCCCTCGGGCGCGGTGGCGACATACCGGACCACCGCCGCCTCGCTGACCAGGGACTCGGCGAACTCGGACTTGCCTGACCGGATACCACCCAGCACCAGGAGCGTGTTCCACCCGTCAACCGACATGCCCGTACCTTAAGGCCGCCAGGGGTGCCGTTGCCTGCCGGCCCGGGCGGTCAGTCGCAGTGCTCGAAGGAGCTGGCATAGCTGGCTCCGCCGGTCGACCCGCCCCACTTCACGCACGCCCCGGCGGCGCTGGCCTTGACCGGCCCCGCGTAGTACTCGAAGGAGCCGCTGTCCGTGCTGCGCGTCCGCCCCTGCACCTCCAGGTAGGCCGAGGCAGCCGTCGCGGTGCCGACCGCGCTGTCCTTGAGGGTCACCGTGCAGTTGTAGCCGTTGCCGGAGTGGTAGAGCAGGTAGACCCGCCCCTTGCGCTTGCCGTCGCCGCCGGTGAGCGTCGCCGAGTCGATCACCTGATAGCCGCTGCCACAGACCTGCTTCGCCGTGTACGGGTTGGGCTTGCTCGGCTTGGGGCTGCTCGTGGTGGGTGTCGGCCGGGCGCTGCCACCCCCGGTCGGCGCGGTGCTCGCGGCACCGTCGGCCGGAGCGCCCGGATCGCCGGCGGTGCCGCTCGGTGCGGCCTGCGCCGAGCGGGTGCCGCTCGGCGTGGCCGTGGGCCGCCGGCCCGGGGTGGTGGCGGCCGGCGCCGGGAGCTGCCCCTGCGGGACGTCCGCCGACTCCGCGCTCAGTGCGGGCGGCAGCTCCGCGCCGCCGTCACCGGCCTCCGGGCGCAGCGCGATCACGACCACCGTGGCGACCAGGGCGACGAGCACGGCCGCGCCCGCGCCGACCAGCAGGGCCGGCCGCCGACGGGCCGGTGCCACCCGCTGCGGCTCCTCCCGGGTGTCCGCCGCCGCCACCGGCTCCGGCCACGACGCGACGCCGACCTGGTACCCGCCCGGCCGAGACGGGCCGGGCGGCTGACCGGCGGAAACCGACGCCGGGCCGGGATCGCCGGGCCCGGCCGCCGGGTGAGCCGCGCCGGCCGGCCGGACTGCGGGCGGCGTGAACGGGGTCGCCGGGGTGACCGGTCCGCCGGTCGGCGGTGTGAGCGGGATCGCCGGGGTGACCGGCGCGCCGGTCGGCGGTGTGAACGGGGCCGCGGGGTTGATCGGCGCACCGCCGGTCGGCGGAGTCGGCGCACCGCCGGACAACGCCGGTGGGGTCGGCGCGGGCGGCGTCGCCGATGGGGGCGTCGGTGGAACGGGCGGACCGGCGGGTGCCGGGCCGGCCAGCGCCCACGGTGGCCGGGCGGAGAGCGGGATGGTCGCCAGGGTGGCGTCGCGTGCCTCGGCGGCCGCCCGGGCCATCTCGGCGGCGCTGCCGAACCGGTCCGCCGGCTGCTTCGCCATCGCCCGCGTCACCAACTCGACCACCGCCGGCGGGGTCCCCGGCGGCAGCGGTGCCGGCTCATCCTGCTGGTGCCGCAGCGCCACCTCCAGCGGGTTCGCGCCGACGAACGGCGGCTGCCCGGCCAGGCAGTAGTACGCGACCGCGCCGAGCGCGTACATGTCGGTGGCGGCGGAGACGGGCTGCCCGGTGGCCTGCTCGGGGGACATGTACGAGGCGGTGCCGAGCACCATGTTCGCCGCGGTGAGGCTGGCCATGGCGTTCGACCGGGCGATGCCGAAGTCCACCAGCACGACCCGGCCGTCGCGCTTGACCAGCAGGTTGCCCGGCTTCACGTCGCGGTGCACGATGCCGGCGAGATGCGCGGCGTGCAGCGCCTCGGCGGCCTGCGCCACCACGGACATGGTGGAGGCCGGGTCCAGCCGGCCGGCCTGGCCGATCCAGCCGACCAGGGGCTCACCGTCGACGTACTCCATCACCAGGTAGTCGACCCGGCTGCCGTCGGCGAGGGCCGCCTGGCCGACGTCGTGCACCGCGACCACGCCGGGATGCCGCAGAGCGGCCAGCATCCGCGCCTCGGCCCGGAACCGGGTGGTGAACTCGGGGTCGGCGACCAGCGACGGCAGCAGCACCTTCACCGCCACCTCGCGTTCCAGCAGGATGTCGGTGCACCGCCAGACCGCGCCCATCCCACCCGTCGCCACCCGCTCGTCCAGCCGGTACCGGTCGCCGAGCACCACTCCCCGAGTCAGCACCGGGCCACCGTACCGGCCGACGCCGACGCGTCGATCCACCCCTTGCGGCGCCGCAGGTCTGCCTTTCGTTCGCGACTGCGGGGCTCGCAAGCTCACTCCTCGCGCTCACAGGTGCCGAGCGCGCGGCCGTCGCGCGTCGGGCCGACTACGCTGGCGAGGGTTCGTCCCACGGGGACTTCGGCGGCGAGGGGAGACGCGGCATGGCGTGGAGCTGGCGGTACGAGGGCACGGACGGCCAGTCGGTGCAGGGACCGACGGAGTCGTTCGGCAGCCAGGCCGACGCCGAATCCTGGATCGGTCAGGCCTGGCGGGAGCTCGCGGCGTCCGGCGTCACCTCGGTCGCGCTCGTCGAGGACGATCGGGTCGAGTACCGGATGAGCCTGCTGCCCGCGGCCGAGTGATGGGCTACGACCGCCCGGGCGGTGAGCCGTTGGTGCTCGGCGTGCCCCGGGCGGCGTTGCGGCCCAGCCCGATCTTCCTGGCCCTGGTCGCGCTCTTCGTGACCACCGGCGTGCTGGCCTGGAACGAAATCGGCAACGTCCGGCTGGACGTCTTCGGGTTCGTGGTCTCCGGCTGGCTGGTCTCGCTCTGCCTGCACGAGTACGCCCACGCGGTGGTGGCGTTCCGGGCCGGCGACCGGAGCGTGGCGCACCGTGGCTACCTGACCCTCAACCCGCTGAAGTACAGCCATCCGCTGCTCTCCATCGCGCTGCCGGTGCTGGTGGTGCTCCTCGGCGGCATCGGCCTGCCCGGCGGCGCGGTCTGGGTGGACCGGCACGCGATCCCGGGGCGGCTGCGGCACACCCTGGTCAGCCTCGCCGGCCCGGCCACCAACGTGCTCTTCACCCTGCTGCTCGTGCTGGCCCTGCGGGTCGGCATCGGTGTCGGCGGGTCGGTCGAGTTCTGGGCCGGGGTGGCGCTGCTGGCCTTCCTCCAGCTCACCGCGAGCGTGCTCAACCTGTTGCCGGTGCCGGGGCTGGACGGAGGCAACATGATCCAGCCGTGGCTGAATCCGCAGTGGCGCAAGATGTACGACCTGTTCGCCCCGTACGGCTTCATCCTGCTCTTCGCGCTGCTGTGGAACCCGCGGATCAGCGGCTGGTTCTTCGGCGGGGTCTTCGCCGTCGGCGACGTGCTCGGCCTGCCGTCCTGGCTCTACGCCGCCGGGTTCGACCTGATCCGCTTCTGGCGCGGCTGACCCGGCGCCCGCGCCGACGGGGTCGCCCGGTCCCGATCTGGCCGGGACGGGTCAGCGGGGATCGACCGGTCCCGGTCCGGCCGGGCGCGCGGGCGCCGGCCGGACCGGGCGGGTGTTACGGACGCTGCGCCGGGCTCTCGGTCTTCGCCGGGTCGCGCTCGGTGATCGGGTCGACGATCTCGTCGATCGCCTTGAGCAACTCGGCGTCGAGCTTCACCCCGGCCGCCGCGACGTTGTCCCGCACCTGCTCCGGGCGGGACGCGCCGATGATCGCCGAGGAGACGTTCGGGTTCTGCAGCACCCAGGCGATGGCCAGCTGAGGCATGGTCAGCCCGGCCTGCTCGGCCAGCGGCCGGAGCCGCTGCACCCGGCTGAGCACCTCGTCGGTCATGAACCGGGCGATGAAACCGGCGCCGGACTTCTCGTCCGTGGCGCGCGAGCCGGCCGGCGGCGGCTGGCCCGGCTGGTACTTGCCGGAGAGCACGCCCTGCGCCATCGGCGACCAGACGATCTGCCCGACGCCCAGCTCCTCGCTGGTGGGCACCACCTCGCCCTCGATGACCCGCCAGAGCATCGAGTACTGCGGCTGGTTGGAGACCAGCGGGATGCGCAGTTCCCGGGCCAGCTGGTGGGCCTCGCGGATCTGCGACGCCTTCCACTCGGAGACGCCGATGTAGTGCGCCTTGCCGGAGTGCACGACGTCGGCGAACGCCTCCATCGTCTCCTCCAGCGGCGTGCTGTAGTCGTACCGGTGGGCCTGGTAGAGGTCCACGTAGTCGGTGCGCAGCCGGCGCAGTGAGCCGTTGATCGACTCCATGATGTGCTTGCGGGACAGGCCGCGGTCGTTGCGGCCGGGCCCGGTGGGCCAGTACACCTTGGTGAAGATCTCCAGCCCCTCACGCCGCTCGTCGGCGAGCGCGCGACCGAGCACGTCCTCGGCGCGGGTGCCCGCGTAGACGTCGGCGGTGTCGAAGGTGGTGATGCCGGAGTCGAGGGCGGCCCGCACACAGGCGAACGCCGCGTCCTCCTCGACCTGCGAACCGTGGGTGATCCAGTTGCCGTACGAGATCTCGCTGACCATCAGGCCGGAACGGCCCAGGTGACGGAATTCCATGAACCCGACCCTATCCCCGTGCCGTGCCGGCCTCTGCGCGGCCGGCCCGCGGTGTGTGCGGGCTCGCGGAGCGGCCCCACGCAGGGCCCGGGAGGGCGCCTAGAGCACCGGGTTGGTGTCGGTGAGCAGCCGGTTGATCTCTTCGACGACGCCGTCGCGGTTGTGGTGCACCGGGTCGATCAGCGGCTCGCCGCGCCGGTCGAGCGCACCCCATCGCCCGGTGCCGGTGCCGACCAGGAAGGCGACCGGGTGGATGGCGAGCGCCGGATGCACCGGCGGGACGATCAGCGCGCCGCCGCGGTCCACCACGCCAAGGCGGCCATTCACCTCCACCACGGCCAGGCCCTCGTCGGTGAAGCCGTCGACGTGCCGGCCGTCGGCCAGCTCGGTGCGCAGCCCGTGGTAGCGGGTCGACACCACGATCCGGCCGGTCCGGTCGACCGCGCCCCAGCCCTCCCGGCGTACCGCGGCCACGCCCTTGCGGAACGGGCGTACGTCGGCGAAGCCGGGTGGGACCACCACGTCGCCGGTGGGATCGATGGCCTGCCAACCGGCGTTGCCGTCCCGGACCACCCAGGCCAGGCCGTCGGAGAAGGGCCGGGCCGCGAGGTATGCCGGCTCGATCACCGTGGTGCCGGTGAGCGCGATCAGCGACCAGCGATCGGTCTCCGGGCGGCGGACCCAGGCCAGCCCCTCCCGGAACGGCTGCGCCTCCGCGTACCGGGCCGGGATCACCAGGTCACCGTGGGGGTCCGCGAAACCCCAGAGCACGCCGTCGCGCGCCGGCACCGGGGGTACGCCGCGCTCCAGCACCTCGTTCTCGCCGCGCGGGTACGGCCCGAAGCCGCGCTCCGCGGCCCGTTCGGCGATTGCGTCCAGGCCGAGCCGGACCCGGTCCAGCAGCTCGGCGTCCCCGGCGCCGCGCAGGTCGAGCGCCCGCTCGAAGTGCTGGCAGGCCTCCATGTACCGGCCCTGGTCGTAGCAGGACCGGCCGGAGTGCTCGTAGAGCGCGGCCCGGAGCCGGTCGGGTAGCTCGGCGGAGTTGGCCCGCGCGAAGAGTTGGTCCGCTTCGGCGAAGTCACCGCGCCAGCGCAGCACGTGCGCCAGCCGGGCCTGGGCGAGCGCGGTGCGGCGCAGCTCGCCGGTCGCCTCCGCGTAGGTGAGGGCCAGCCGACCGTCGGCCAGCGCGTCGTCCAGGTCACCGAGGATCCGGGAGACCACCGCGCGCAGGCTGAGCAGCCGGGCGCGGGCCTTGTTGTCGACGGCCGAGCCGAGCTTCTCGGTCAGCCGCCGCCGGATCGTCCGCAGCTCGTCCGGCTCCTCCGGCACCTCGCGCAGCGTTCCGGGATCCAGTCGCCACCGGTAGCTCGCCAGCACCTGCTCGGGGTCGCCCTGTTCGGCCGCGCTCCGCGCCGGCGGCGCCACGGGTGGCGCCGAGACCGACGCGGCGGGTGGCGCTGAGACCGGCGCGGAGACCGGCGCGGCGGGTGGCGCCGAGACCGAACTGATGGGTGGCGCCGAGACCGGCGTGGCGGGTGGCGCCGAGACCGAACTGATGGGTGGCGCGGAGACCGGGTCGGCGGGCGGCGCTGACACCGGCCCCGCGGGCGGTGCGGAGACCGGCGTGGCGACGGCGGGTGGTGCGGACACCGGTATGGCGCCGGATCCGGCCTCGGCCGAGGCCGGTGACCATTCGGCGGGCCGGGCCGGGGCGGGCGGCGCGGAGGTGGGCGCGGCGGGCGGCCCGGAGACAGGGCCTGCGGGCGGCGCGGAGACCGGGTGGGCCACGGCGGCGGAGAACGGCGGGGCCGAGACGGGCATCGCGGGCTGCGGGACCACGGCGGGCGCGGGTGGCGCGGAGGCGGGTCCGGCCGGCGGCGCGGAGATCGGGCTCGCGGCGGTGTCCACCCCGGACGACGAGGCCGGGGGTGATACCGGTGCCACCGGCGAGGCGGACCGGTCGGAGTCGACCAGCTCCGGCGATCCGGTGCCGGGTGCTGGCCGTTCACCGTCGGGCACGTCGACGCCCGCCGGCGCGGCCGGGAGCGCCGAGGAGGCGGCCGACGGCTCGTCGGCCTCGGCCGGCAGCGAGGCGGCGGCGTGCGGTGCGGAGACCGGGTGGGCCGGGACCGCGGAGACCGGCGCGGCGGGCGGTGCGGAGACCGGGTGGGCCGGGGGTACGGAGACCGGGCGGTTGAGGGCAGCGGGTGCGGCGGTGGTGGCCGACGCTCCCGTGCCGGGCTCGGCGTCCGGTGCGGGGCTGCCGGTCGGAACGGGTGGTGCCGGCGGGGTGTCGCCGGGCGCGACGTCGGGCGGCGCGGAGACCGGGAGTGGCACCGAAGTGCCGTCCGGGGCGGCGAGCGCGGGCGCGGCGTCGGCGGACGGCGTCGGACCGGCCGGCGGCGCGGACACCGGCCGGGCCGACGGTGTCGCGTCGGCGTGCGGCGTGCGGTCCGAGTCGGTCGACGCCGGATCGGCCGGTGCCGGCGAGGACGCGAAGGCCGGTGGCGGCGAGGACGCGAATGCCGGTGCCGGCGAGGTCGGGAAGGCCGGTGGCGGCGAGGACGCGAATGCCGGTGGCGGCGAGGACGCGAATGCCGGTGGCGGCGAGGTCGGGAAGGCCGGTGGCGCCGGTGGTGGCGAGGTCGGGAAGGCCGGTGGCGGCGAGGCCGGATGGGCCGATGGCGTCGACATGGCGTCGGCAGATGCCGGCGGTTCCTGCGCGGGCGGTGCCGGGTGCGCCGGCGAGACCGGGCGCGCGGACGCTGCCGGCGTCGGGTCGGCGGCCGCCCCCGTCGGGGCGTCCGCCCCGCCTGCGGGCTCGGCGACCGCGCTGGAGTCGTCGGGGCTCGCCGACTGCGGGGCGGCGGTCAGGTCGGTCTGCGCCTCGCCGCCGGTGCTGTCCTGGTCGGACTCGTCCGGCTCGGGGCGGTTGGGCTGGAACCAGGCGTCCGGTCCACTGGTGGCGGTGCCCGTGGTCGGTTCGGCCTCGGCCGGGACGGCCGGCGCGGGCGGCGCCGACGGGGGCGGTGGGACGTACACCCGGGGCATGCCGGGGGCCGGCGGCGCCGGAGTCTCCGACGTGGGCCGGGCGGACACGTCGGCCGGCGGGGCGGAGACCGGCCGGCGGTAGCTCGGCGGCGCGGAGACCGGGCCGTCGTCGGACCGGGTCGGGGCTGGGCGGTCGTGCGGCGCCGCCGAGATTGGGCGGTCCTCCCACCGGCTCGGGGCCGGGCGGTCGCCGCCGTGGTGTGCGGGCGGCGGCGGCGCGAACCGGTGGCCGCTCGGCGAGACCGGGGCGGAATCCTCGGTCGGGTAACCCGGGGCGGGCCGCGCGGAAGGACGCTGTTCGACGGTGCCCGCCCCGGGATAGCGCGGCGGGGGAGCGTCCGGTCGGGACGGCGGTTCGGGGTGGGCCGGCTCCGCCGGATGTCCGGCCACCGGCTCGGCCGGCAGGAACTCCAGCCGGAGCCGGGCGGCCGGCGGGCCACCGACCGGTGGCGAATCGTCGGGCGCCGCGGGCGGTTGCTGGACCGGGCCGGCCGCTCCGGAGACCGGCGCCGGGGAGACGGGCCCGGTCGACGCCGGGGAGACCGGCGCGGCCGACGGCGGGGAGGCCGCGCGGCCCGATGGTGGACCGCCGGCTTCCGGTCGTCCCAGGTGGCCAGGCTGATCGGGCCGGTCGCCCGAGGCGGGCGCGACCGGGCCCACCGGGCGGGGGTGGGCCCCGGCGGGCGGGACCGGCGGCGCGGGCCGGCCGGGAGCCGGGGAGTCGGGTCGCCCGGCGACGGGCGCGGGTCGGCCGGGGGCGGGGGAGACGGGCGGTCCGGAGACGGGCGTGGGTCGGCCCGGAGCCGGGGAGACGGGCGGTCCGGAGACGGGCGTGGGTCGGCCCGGAGCCGGGGAGACCGGCGGTCCGGAGACCGGTGCCGGGCCGGCGGCCGGCGAGACGGGGATGTCCCGACTCGGCGGGCCGGCGGGGCGTGCGGGCGCGCGGTACGGCTCGTCGTACCGGCCGGGCGGCTCGGGCCGGGCCTGTGGCGGCACGCCGGGCTCGACCGGCCGGCGCTGCTCCGGCCTGGGCTCGGCGCGCTGCCCGGAGTGCCAGCCACCGTCCTGGCGCACCGGGCCGGGTGGGGGCCAGGGCAGGCCGCGGTCGTGCTCGGGGGCCGGCTGCGGCCGTGGTTCGCGGTACGCCTCCGGCCGGGTCTCCCCGCGCGGTCGGCGCTCGGCGTACGGCTCGGCGCGGCCGGCGGCCTCGGGCGGCTGCTGCCGGCGCGGCTCGGGCTCGTGGCGCTGCTCGACGTCGTGGCGGCGCTCGGCCGCGTGGCGCCGTTCGGGCTCGTGCCGCCGCTCGGTTTCGTGGCGTGGGTCCAGCTCGTAGCGCGGGCGTCCATGGTGGTCGGGCTGGTGGGCCCGGTCGTCCTCGTACCGGGAGCGCCCGGTGCGGTCCGGCTCCGGGCGGCGCGGCCGGTCGTCGCCCTGCCGGGGTCCGGCGGGGTCGCGGTCGGGGCGGTAGGGCCGGTCGTCGTATCGCGGCTGCCCGGCGGCGGCGCGCGGGCCGGAGCGGTCCCGGCCTCCGTCGGCGTAGCGGTCGTCCGGGTGACGGCCGTCGGGCTGGCGCTCCCGCTCGGCGTTGTGCCCCCACGGGTAGCGGGTGCGGCCGTTGCCCTCGGCCCCTCGGCGGTCGGGGCCGGCGGCCGGGCGTTCGGCGCCGTCGCGGCGGCGGGGCTGCTCCTCCTCCGGTTCCGGCATCCGGTCCGAGTCGTGGCGGGGCGCGGGGGAGACCGGCGGGGCGTACGGGTGGCTGCGCCCGACCGGCTCGGACCGGGACGGGCGGGTCTCGTGGCGGTCGTGCTCCGGCGGCTCGCGGTGCCAGCCGTTGTCCCGGCCGTGGCGCTCCTCACTGCGGGAGCGACGGTCGGACCACTCGGTACGACCGTCCGCCGCGGGTCGGCGGGCCGGCGGGCGCTCGTCGGGCCAGGACGGCTCGGCATGGGGGCGGCGGTACGGCTCGTCGTCGTGCCGTCGTCCTTCGCGGCTGTCGTACCGGCCGCCGCCGTCCCAGCTCTCCTCGGGTGCTGGGTCATCCGCCCAGGACCGGCCCAGGTAGGTGCCGTCGGGACGGGCCGGGGCGAGCGGTGGCACGTCGGCCCGGCCGACCACGGCGGCCCGTCCCCGGGGCGGCGGTGCGTGCTGCACGCCGATGTCGCCCGGGTAGCGCTGGCCGGGGAACTGGGGGTGCCACTCGTGGGTCGGTTCGACCACCCAGGACGGTTCGGCCGGATCCGACCACCGGTCGGCGTACCGGCTGCTCATCCGGTGGGCCCGTCGTCACGCACGGGGCGTGTGCCGGTGTCCCCCTGACGGTCCGCGGGCGCGGCCGCGATGCGGTGACCGCCGGGCGTCCGGTCGCCGACGACCGCGCTCCGGTGGCCGGCTCGCGTCCGCTCGCTCACGGCGTTGTCACCTCGTTGCCAATTGTCGCGCTGGGCACCCGACCCGCCGGTAGAGTCGCCCATTCCGGCAGGGCGTGGCTGCGGATGGAGGGTATCGGCGTGGGCTCGGTCACCGCCACTGTGGCACCGTCCACCACCTCAAACGTTATCCGATGGTTTCGGACATTTGGGTCTATAGCCGCATCCGGCTTCCGACGATACTCCACCTATCGCCAGGCGGCGCTGGCCGGGATCGTCACCAACTCGGTGTTCGGCTTCCTGCGCTGCTATCTGCTGCTCGCCGTGGCCGGCGCGGCCGGCGAGGTGGCCGGGTACGACCGGGCGCAGCTGGCCACCTTCGTCTGGGTCGGGCAGGGGCTGCTCGCCGTGGTCCTGCTCTGGGGCTGGACGGAGCTGGCCGACCGGATCCGCACCGGCGACGTCGTCACCGACCTGCTCCGGCCGGTCCACCCGGTCACCGCCTACCTCGCCACCGACCTGGGCCGCGCCGGGTACGCGGCGGTGGCTCGGCTGCTGCCGCCGGTGCTGGTCGGGCCGCTCTTCTTCGACGTGCACCTGCCGGCCCGCTGGCCCACCGCGCCGCTCTTCGTCGTCTCGGCCGGCGTCGCGGTGGTGCTCTCCTTCGCCTGCCGGTTCCTGGTCAACGCCACCGCCTACTGGCTGGACGACGTCCGCGGGCCGATGATCCTCTGGACGCTCGGCTCGGGTGTGCTGGCCGGGCTCTACTTTCCGCTGCGCTTCCTGCCGGAGTGGCTCTACCTGCCACTGTGGATCGCCACCCCGCTGCCCAGCCTCTTCCAGACCCCGCTCGACGTGCTGGTGGAGCGCGACCCCACCCCGGTGCAGGTGGGGCTGGTCGCCCTCCAGGTCGGCTGGGCCGCGCTGCTGCTGGCCGTCTGCCGACTCGTGCAGCGCCGCGCCGAGCACCGGCTGGTGGTGCAGGGTGGTTGACCGGCGGGGCGGGACGCTGACCGCGTACCGGGCGCTGCTCGGCGCGCAGGCCCGGTCGCAGACCGCGTACCGGGCCTCGTTCGCGATCGACCTGGTGGGCAACCTCGGGGCCACCCTCTTCGACGTGGCCACCGTGCTGGTCATCTTCGGCGTGACCCGGGAGCTGGGCGGGTTCACCCTGCGCGAGGCGTTGCTGATGGTCGGTCTCTCCGCGTTCGCGTTCGCCACCGCCGACCTGCTGGTCGGCAACATCGAGCGGATCCCCCGCTACGTGCGCACCGGCCTGCTGGACGCGGTGCTGCTGCGGCCGCTCGGTGCGCTGCCGCAGCTGCTCCTGATGGACCTGCCGCTGCGCAAGGTCTCCCGGGCGCTGTTCGGGCTCACCGTCTGGATCGTCGCGGTCGCCTCGGCCGATCTCGACTGGACGCCGGGCCGGGTGCTGCTGGTGGTCCTCGCCCCGGTCGCCGGTGCGGTCTTCTTCGGCTCGGTCTTCGTGGCCACCGCGACCGTCTCGTTCTTCTGGATCGAGTCGGGCGAGCTGGCCAACTCGGTCACCTACGGCGGGCGCGACTTCACGTCGTACCCCGTCACCGTCTACGGCGGCTGGTTCCGCGCGCTCTTCGCGTACGGCCTGGGTTTCGCCTTCGTCAGCTACCAGCCGGCGCTGGCGCTGCTCGGCCGCGCCGACCCGCTGGGCCTGCCGCCCTGGGCGGGCTGGGCCGCGCCGGGCGTCGCTCTGCTCGCCGCCGCGGCCGCCGCCGTGGCCTGGCGCTTCGGCATCCGCCACTACCGGAGTACGGGGTCATGACCGCAATTGAGACGCGCGGATTGCGCAAGGAGTTCACGGTACGGGTGAAGACCGGCCGGCTGCGCCGGGAGACCCAGGTGCGGGCCGCGGTCGACGGGATCGACCTGCGGGTGGAGCGGGGCGAGATGCTCGGCTACATCGGCCCGAACGGCGCCGGCAAGTCCACCACCCTGAAGATGCTCACCGGCGTGCTGATGCCCACCGCCGGCGAGGTACGCGTCTGCGGACTGCGCCCGGTGGCCCAGCGCATCCAGCTCGCGAGACGCATCGGCGTGGTCTTCGGGCAGCGCTCGCAGCTCTGGTGGGACCTGCCGCTGCGGGAGTCCTTCGGCCTGCTCCGGCACATCTACCGGGTGCCCGCCGCCGAGCATGCCGCTCGGTTGGTCCGCTGCCGGGCCCTGCTCGACCTGGACGGCTTCCTGGACGTGCCCGTCCGGCAGCTCTCCCTCGGCCAGCGGATGCGCGGCGAGCTGACCGCCGCGCTGCTGCACGGTCCGGAGGTGCTCTTCCTCGACGAGCCGACCATCGGTCTGGACGTGGTGAGCCGGCAGGCGGTCCGGGGTTTCCTCGGTGAGCTGGGCCGGGCCGGCGACACCACCCTGGTGCTGACCACCCATGACCTCGCGGACATCGAGCGGCTCTGCCGGCGGCTGGTCGTGGTCGACCACGGCCGGGTGGTGCACGACGGCTCGATCGCCGAGCTGCACCGCCGGTACGGCTCCCGCCGGCTGGTCGTGGCCGACCTGGACGCCCGGCTGCCGGAGCCGCCGGCCCTGCCCGGCGCGCAGCTGCGCCAGGTCGCCCCGGACGGCCGCCGCCTGGTGTACGCGTTGGAGTCCGCCGGGGTCGCCGAGGTGGTCTCGGGCCTGGCCGGGCTGGTCAGCCTGCGGGACATCGCGGTCGTCGAACCGGACATCGAGGAGGTGGTGGCCCGCCTCTACCGCGCACCGGCCGGCCCGGCCTCGGCGGACGGCTCGGTGCCCCGATTGCCGTCGCCGGCCGGGCCGGACCCGGCCGCGGAGGCCGCCCCGACGGGGTGAGCGCGGCTCAGGGGTGCTCCATCACCAGCACCGCGAAGGTGCCGGGGACCATCGCCTCGTACCTGTGCGGCTCGTCCCCGGGGAAGGTCGCGTAGTCGCCCGGGCCCAGCTCGACCAGATCCGCCTCGGGCCCGACCCGGAGCCGGCCGGCCGCCACCACGACGTGCTCGACGCTGCGAGGGGTGTGCGCGTCCGCGGTGCGGACCGCGCCGGGCTCCAGCTCGACGAGGTAGATGTCCCGGCGGAGGTGCGCAGAGCCGGCGCTGAGCAGCGTGCCGGCGAAGTCGGCGTGCTCGGAGCGCACCCGGGGGCCGTCACCGGCCCGGATCACCCGGACGGCCGCCCGCGGTGGCTCGACCAGGCGGCTGAACGGCACGTCGAGTGCGGCGCCGAGCGCCCAGAGCGTCTCCACGCTCGGGTCGCCGGTCCCCGCCTCCAGCTGGGCGAGGGCGGACTCGGCGATCCCGGCCCGCTTGGCCAGCTCGCTGAGCGGGATGCCGACCCGTTCCCGTTCCCGGCGCAGCGCGGCGGCGATGGTGGCCAGCGGGGGAGCCGAGTCGGCGGCCATCTGCACTCCGTCGGTGTTCGGTGTGACGAACGAGTCGACCAGGTTCACCAGGTGGACCATTCGTACGCTACAGCGAACGCCAGCGGCCGGGAGGCTTCGCGACAACGCCGCGACCGCTACCGCGGCGGCCGGTGACCGTCACCGCCGCCCGCGGGTCAGACCTTGTCGCCGATCTTGACCTGCGGCGCCGGGGTACGCATCCGGCGGAAGGTGATCGACCGCATGATCGCGTAGAGGTAGAGCGAGCCCATCCGCTGGTCGGTCTTGGGGAACCGCTGGCGGACCAGCTTGCCGATCTTGCGGGAGATCAGGATCGAGTCGACCACCACGCCGAGGGCCAACGCGCCCCAGAGCAGGTTGGAGACGAGCCGGACCTCCGGCGGCATCGCCGCGTTCGACCCGATCAGCACGATCAGCGCGCCGCCGAAGAACCAGGTGCCGACCGTACGCCGGGAATCCACCACGTTGCGGGCCAGCAGCCGCTCGGGGCCGCGGTCGCGCGGGCCGCCCTCGCGGCGGAACTCGGCCGCCGACTCGGCGCGCAGCTGCCGGCGGCGCTCCCGCGCCTCCTCCTTGGTCAGCGGCTTGCTGGGGGCGCCGCCACCGGGACGCCGCCCGACGGTCGGCCGCTTCGGGGTCTCACGCCCCTTGGCCGGGGTGTAGGCCCGGGGACGCTCAGCGGTGGACGCCTCGTCGGGCGTCACGGAGGTGACAGCCTCGTCTACGAGGTCGGCGGACTTGCGGCGAAACAGCGACGGCACGTCGAAAGGGTAGCCAACCGAAGGCGCCCGGTGCACATCGCGGTGCACCGGGCGCGAACTCGCGGTGAGCGAGGTTACGGTCGCTCGGCGTGCGCGCCCAGGTCGGCGAGCTTCGCCTCGAAGTCCTCGTAGCCGCGGTTGATCAGGTCGACGCCGTAGACCCGCGAGGTGCCCTCGGCGGCGAGCGCCGCGATCAGGTGGCTGAACCCGGCCCGCAGGTCCGGGATGACCAGGTCGGCCGCGTGCAGCTTGCTCGGACCGGCGATCACCGCGGAGTGCTTGAAGTTGCGCCGGCCGAAGCGGCACGGGGTGCCGCCCAGGCAGTCCCGGTAGACCTGGATGTTGGCGCCCATCGAGTTCAGCGCCTCGGTGTAGCCCAGCCGCTGCTCGTAGACCGTCTCGTGGACGATCGACAGGCCGCGGGCCTGGGTGAGCGCGACCACCAGCGGCTGCTGCCAGTCGGTCATGAAACCGGGGTGCACGTCGGTCTCCAGCGCCACGGCGTTCAGTTCGCCGCCCGGGTGCCAGAACCGGATGCCGCCCTCCTGGCCCGGGTCGCCGAGCTTCGGCGGGCGGGCGTCGGTGACCTCGTACTCGCCGCCGACCGAGCGGAAGATGTTCAGGAAGGTCATCATGTCGGCCTGCTGCGCGCCGAGCACCTCGACGTGCCCGCGGGTGGCCAGCGCCGCCGCGGCCCAGCTCGCCGCCTCGATCCGGTCCGGGATCGGCCGGTGCGTGTAGCCGTGCAGCTTCGGCACGCCCTGGATCTCGATCACCCGGTCGGTGTGCACCTTGATGATCGCGCCCATCTTCTGCAGGATGCAGATCAGGTCGATGATCTCGGGCTCCACCGCGGCGTTGCGCAGCTCGGTGACGCCCTCGGCCATCACCGCGGTCAGCAGCACCTGCTCGGTGGCGCCGACGCTCGGGTACGGCAGCGCGAACTTCGTGCCGTGCAGGCCGTTCGGCGCGGACAGGTGCAGACCCTCCGGCCGCTTGTCGACCGTCGCGCCGAACTCGCGCAGCGCCTGGAGGTGGAAGTCGATCGGGCGCGGCCCGATGTGGCAGCCACCCAGGTCCGGAATGAAGGCGTGCCCGAGCCGGTGCAGCAGCGGGCCGCAGAAGAGGATCGGGATCCGGCTGGACCCGGCGTGCACGTTGATCTGGTCGGTGCTGGCGCTCTCGACGTTGGCCGGGTCGAAGACGAGCTCGCCGTCCTCGTTGCCGTCGGTCACCTTGACGCCGTGCAGCCCGAGCAGGCCCCGGACGACCTCGACGTCGCGGATCTTCGGCACGTCGAACAGCCGGCTCGGGCTGTCGCCGAGCAGCGCGGCGACCATCGCCTTGGAGACCAGGTTCTTCGCGCCGCGCACTCGGATCCGCCCTTCCAGCGGAGTGCCTCCGTGCACGACCAGGACGTCGTCGGTCAACGCAACCTCCAGCGCGTCGGTGCTGCCGTGTGATGGTGGGGTCGACGGTGTGGATCGGTACCCCGGATGCGGCCGTGGTGAAACAGTCGCCTGCGTCGTTGCTCCGGCAGCATAGTCCTCGGGGATGAGAATGGAACCGGTCACACCGCCCGCAGAGTGTTATTTGGGTGATCCGGTACTAATACCTATCAAGGGCGCTACGCAGAGTGATCAGTTGGCGGTCGGCGGCGGGGTGTCCGCGCCCGGAAGGGCCAGCATCTGGTCCAGCGCCACCCGGGCGTGGTGCGCGGTGGCCGGATCGACCGTGATCTGGTTCACCACCCGGCCGGCGACCAGCTCCTCCAGCGCCCAGACCAGGTGCGGCAGGTCGATCCGGTTCATCGTCGAGCAGTAACAGACCGCCTTGTCGAGGAACATGATCTGCTTGTCCGGATGGGCCACCGCCAGCCGGCGGACCAGGTTGAGCTCGGTGCCCACCGCCCACGCCGACCCGGCCGGAGCCGCCTCGATGGTCTTGATGATGAACTCGGTCGAGCCCACCTGGTCGGCCGCGGTGACCACCTCGTGCCGGCACTCCGGGTGGACCAGCACGTTCACCCCGGGCACCCGCTCGCGGACGTCGTTGACGCTCTCGAGGGTGAACCGGCCGTGCACCGAGCAGTGCCCGCGCCACAGGATCATCTTCGCGTCGCGCAACTGCTCGGCGGTCAGCCCGCCGTTCGGCTTGTGCGGGTCGTAGAGCACGCAGTCGTCCAGCGAGTAGCCCATCTCCAGCACCGCCGTGTTGCGGCCCAGGTGCTGGTCGGGCAGGAAGAGCACCTTCGAGCCCTGCTCGAACGCCCAGTCCAGGGCCCGCTTGGCATTCGACGAGGTGCAGACCACGCCGCCGTGCCGGCCGACGAAGCCCTTGATGTCGGCCGAGGAGTTCATGTAGGTGACCGGGACGGTCTGCTCGGCGACGCCCAGCTCGGTGAGCGCGTCCCAGGCCGCCTCGACCTGCCCCAGCACCGCCATGTCCGCCATCGAGCAGCCGGCCGCCAGGTCGGGCAGGATCACCTTCTGCGCGTCCGAGGTGAGGATGTCGGCGCTCTCGGCCATGAAGTGCACGCCGCAGAAGACGATGTACTCCGCGTCCGGTCGGGCCGCCGCCTCCCGGGCCAGCTTGAACGAGTCGCCGGTCACGTCGGCGAACTGGATCACCTCGTCGCGCTGGTAGTGGTGCCCCAGCACGAAGACCTTGCTGCCCAGTGCGGCCTTCGCCGCGGCCGCCCGGGCGACCAGACCCTGGTCGCTGGGCGCCGGCAGGTCACCGGGACACTCGACGCCGCGCTCGGTCGACGGGTCGCTGCCCCGGCCGAGCAGCAGCAGTGCCGTAGCGGTGTTGGCGGGTTCCACCCAGGTCGAAGTCACGTCCCCCATGGTCCCACAGCACGGGCGCGGCGCAGCCTCGGCCGATGTGGGCTGCCACACTGCTCGGCATGCGCGTGCTGCTCTGTCCGGACAAGTTCGCCGGCACCCTGCCCGCCCCGGAGGTCGCCGCCGCGGTTGCCGAGGGCTGGCGCACGGTGACCGTGGGTGACGACCTGCTGATCCGGCCGCTCGCCGACGGCGGGCCGGGCTTCGTCGACGTCCTCGCCGACGCGCTGGACGGCCGCCGGGTGCCGGTGCGCACCGTCGATCCGCTCGGCCGGCCGGCCGCCGGTGAGATCCTGCTCACCGGCGACGGCACGGCCTACCTGGAGAGCGCCCAGGCGTGCGGGCTGCACCTGCTCGACCCGGCCGAGCGGGACCCGAAGAGCACCACCTCGTACGGGCTGGGGCTGCTGGTCGCCGCCGCGGTGGAGCACGGCGCCACGACGGTGGTCATCGGGCTCGGCGGCTCGGGCACCAACGACGGCGGCGCGGGGATGCTCACCGCGCTCGGCGTCACCGGCCTGGACGAGGCCGGCCGGGCGCTGCCGTACGGCGGGGCGGCGCTCGCCGCGCTCGCCGCGCTCGACGGCGCGCCCCGGCTGCGCGGCGCCCGACTCGTCGCCGCCACCGACGTGGACAACCCGCTGCTCGGCCTGCACGGCGCGAGCAGCGTGTTCGGCCCGCAGAAGGGCGCCGACCGGGCGGACGTGCTGCTGCTCGACGCCGCGCTGGAACGCTTCGCCGAGGTGCTTCAGCGGGACCTGCCCGGCGCTCCGGCGCAGCTCGGCGCGCTCCCCGGCGGCGGGGCGGCCGGCGGCATCGGCGCGGCGATCCTTGCTCTCGGAGGGCGCTGCGAGTCCGGCATCGGCCTGGTCACCCGGGCGATCGGCCTGGACGCCGCGCTGGAGAGCGTCGACCTGGTGATCACCGGGGAGGGCTCCTTCGACCATCAGTCACTGCGCGGCAAGGTGGTCGCCGGGGTGGCCGGGGCGGCCCGGGACCGGGGGGTGCCGTGCGTGGTTCTCGCCGGGCAGGTGAGCACCGGCCGGCGGGAGGCCGCCGCGGCCGGGGTGACCGACGCGTACAGCCTGGTGGAGCATTTCGGGGGCGAGGAGCGCGGCGGCCTGGCCACGGCGCTCAGCCGGCCCGCCGACGGGCTGCGCGAGCTGGGCGCCCGGCTGGCCCGGCAGTGGAGCCGCTGATCGGGTGTGACCTGCGCCGCGCGGGGAAGCCCCGAGGTCACGTCGCCGGGTCGTCCGGCCCGGAGCGGCCTACAATCAAAAATTGGACCACAGTGGGAATCGCTGACCGGCGGGTGACGTTGGTCGGGACGACCACAACCAACGCGCGCAGGGAGAATTCCACGTGACCACGCCAGCGCAGACCGAGTCGACCGAGGCCAAGGCCGCTACGTCCGTCGTCCTCACCGACGTCGCGGCGCAGAAGGTCAAGGCCCTGATCGAGCAGGAGGGCCGTGACGACCTGCGGCTCCGCATCGCGGTGCAGCCGGGTGGCTGTTCCGGCCTGCGGTACCAGCTGTTCTTCGACGAGCGTTCGCTCGACGGTGACGTCGTCACCGACTACGACGGTGTCGAGGTCGTCGTCGACCGGATGAGCGCCCCCTACCTGGCCGGCGCCACCATCGACTTCGCCGACCGGATCGACGCCCAGGGCTTCACCATCGACAACCCCAACGCGGGCAGCTCCTGCGCCTGCGGCGACTCGTTCAGCTGAGTCGACCTCCGCGTCGCCCACGACGGGGCCGTCCCACGGGACGGCCCCGTCGTCGTCGGTGGGCTCCTGGCCCACAGGTGACCGGCGGGTGACCATCGTCCGACCGACCGGACGCGGCCGGGTTGACCGACCGGTAGTCTGACCGCGCCCTGCTCCCGACCCCGAGGGTTGACATGAAGATCGCGGTGACCGGCTCCATCGCCACCGACCACCTGATGAGCTTCCCCGGCCGCTTCGCCGACCAGCTCATCGCCGACCAGCTGCACAAGGTGTCGCTCTCCTTCCTGGTGGACGACCTGGTGCTGCGTCGGGGCGGGGTGGCGGCGAACATCGCCTTCGGCATGGGGCAGCTCGGTCTGCACCCGGCGCTGGTCGGGGCGGTGGGCGCGGATTTCGCCGACTACCGCTCCTGGCTGGAGCGCCACGGCGTGGACTGCGACTCGGTGCACATCAGCGAGGTGGCGCACACCGCCCGCTTCGTCTGCACCACCGACACCGACATGTGCCAGATCGCCTCCTTCTACGCCGGTGCGATGAGCGAGGCGCGCAACATCGAACTCGCCCCGCTCGCCAACCGGCTCGGCGGGCTCGACCTGGTCCTGGTCGGCGCGAACGACCCCGAGGCGATGCTGCGCCACTCCGCCGAGTGCCGGGAGCGCGGCTTCGCCTTCGCCGCCGACCCCTCGCAGCAGCTGGCCCGGATGCCCGGCGAGGACGTGATCGCGCTGATCGACGGCGCCGACTACCTGATGACCAACGACTACGAGAAGTCGCTGCTGCAGAGCAAGGCGGGGCTCAGCGACGAGCAGCTGCTGGACCGGGTCAAGATCCGGGTCACCACGCTCGGCAAGCACGGTGTCGAGATCGCCGGGCGGGACATCGACCCGATCCACGTGCCGATCGCCCGGGAGACCCGGGCGGTCGACCCGACCGGCGTGGGCGACGGCTTCCGCGCCGGGTTCTTCACCGCGCTGTCCTGGGGCCTCGGCCTGGAGCGCGCCGCCCAGGTCGGCTCGCTGCTGGCCACGCTGGTGCTGGAGACCGTCGGCACCCAGGAGTACCAGGTCCGCCGGGACCTGTTCGTCAAGCGGCTCGCCGAGTCGTACGGGGACGTGGCCGCCGACGAGGTCCGCCCGCACCTGCTGCCGTGACCTCCACCCCGGCCGGCGGGGTCGTCGACCCCGCCGCCGTGCCACCCGGCGCCGGCGCTCGGCTGCTGGTCGCCTTCGCCGGGCTGCCCGGCGTCGGCAAGAGCACCCTCGCCGCCCGGGTCGGTGCGGCGCTGCGCGCCCCCGTCCTGCCCGTCGACCCGGTGGAGCGGGCCCTCGCCCGCTACGGCCTGGTCGGCGACGTGCCCGGGATGGCCGCCTACGGCGCGGTCGCCGGGCTCGCCGAGGTGCAGCTCGGGCTCGGGCTCAGCGTGGTGGTGGACGCGGTGAACCCGGTGGCCAGCGCGCGGGGCCTCTGGCACGACCTGGCCGAGCGGGCCGGGGTGCCGCTGCGGCTGATCGAGGTGCACTGCGGCGACGAGGCGGAGCACCGGCGCCGGATCGAGTCGCGGCCGCCGGACCCGCACCACCCGACCTGGGAGCAGACCCTGGTACGCCGCGCCCGGTACGAGCCGATCATCGGCCCGCGCCTGGTGGTGGACACCGCCGTCGACGCCGACCCGCTCCCCGCCGTCCTCAACTACCTGCGCTGACCCCGGCGCGGGTCAGTGCTGGCGGCGGACGTCGTAGGCCGGGCCGTCGGGGCCGGTGACGGTGCCGACGAACTCCTGACCGCGCATCCGGCACCAGGCGGGAATGTCCACCGCCGCCGCCGGGTCGTCGGCGAGCACCCGGACCACCGTCCCCACCGGCAGCTCCGGCAGCCGACGGGCCACCGCGATCACCGGCAGCGGGCAGCGTTGACCACGGCAGTCGAGCACCTCGTCCGGCACGGTCACAGCCCCACCACCCCCGCCTCGGCGCGCAGCTCGGCGACGATTCCCGGCAGCTCGGCGAGGAAGCGCTCGACGTCCGCCGTCGACGTCTCCCGGTGCAGCGAGATCCGCACGTTGCCGTGCGAGAGCACCCCCATCGCCTCCAGCACGTGCGACGGACGCAGCGTGGAGGAGGTGCAGGACGAGCCGGAGGAGACGGCGAAGCCCCGCCGGTCCAGCGCGTGCAGCAGCGCCTCGCCGTCCACGTAGAGACAGGAGAACGTGACCAGGTGCGGCAGGCGACTCTGCGGGTCGCCGACCACCTCCACGTCCGGCACCTGCGCCGCCACCCGGGCCCGGATCAGGTCCACCAGCGGCGTCAGCCGGGCCGTCTCCGCCGCGGCCTCGGCCGCCACCGCGCGCAGGCTCGCCGCCGCGGCCACCACCGCCGGCAGGTTCAACGCCCCCGGGGTACGCCCGGCCTCCCGCTCGTCCGCCGGATAGGGTGACTCCCACCGGGTGCCCTTGCGCACCACCAACACGCCCACGCCGGCCGGGCCGCCCCACTTGTGCGCGCTGGCGGTCAAAACCGACCAGCCGGCCGGCACCGGCACCCGGCCCACCGCCTGGGCCGCGTCCACGTAGAGCGGCACCCCGGCGTCGGCGCACGCGGCGGCCGCCTGCGCCACCGGCTGGAGCGTGCCCACCTCGTGACTGGCGGCGATCAGCGCGGCCAGGGCCACCCCCGGCGCGCCGACCGCGGCCGCCCAGGCCTGCGGGTCCAGTCCACCGAGCCGGTCGACCGGGACCGAGGTCGCCGTGCCCCCGTCCGCCACGTGCCGCTCGGCGGCGTGCAGCACGGCCGAGTGTTCGATGGCGGAGTGCACCAGGGTCCGGCCCGCCCGGCGCCGCCCGGCCAGGCCACCGAGCACGGCGGCGTGCGCGGCGGCCGTTCCGCTGGCGGTGAAGCTGAGCTCGTCGGGGCGTACGCCCAGGGTCTCCGCGGTCGCGGCCCGGGCCGCGTCGAGCAGCTGGCGGGCCCGGCGGGCCTGCGTGTAGAGCTTGCCCGGGTCGGCCCAGCCGTCCTCCAGGGCCGCCAGCAGCGCCTGCCGGGCGACCGGATGCAGTGGCGCGGCGGTGGCCGCGTCCAGGTAGACCAGGGATACGCTCACGGATCCCTACGCTATCGCGGCGGTACGCCCAAGATCCCCCCGATGGGGGCGGACAGTGACCCCACCACGGTCCAGTCCGTCATGGTCGAGTAATCTGCGACCGTCGGTGACGCCTTTGCCGCAGGTGCTGTCGCCCCGTCCGTCCGAGGCCGGGAGATCAGGGCAGACACCGCGGCGCGCTAGGGAGGCAGGACCAGGTGGTCGCAAGGAGTTCGGAGGTACGGCCGTCGGCCGTACGGCACAGCGCTTCCCCGGGAGTCGGTGGACGCCGGCGTGGTGCTGGTCGGCTCGCCGGGCTCGGTCTCGGCGGTGTGGCGCTGCTGGTCCTGCTCACGGGCTGTGACGTCGGCGCGGCGTTCGACGGCTTCGGCTGGCCGCAGGGCGGCATCTCCGCGGAGTCCCGCCGGATGTACGACCTGTGGATCGCGTCCTGCATCGCGGCGCTCGCGGTCGGCGTCTTCGTCTGGGGCCTGATCTTCTGGTGCATCGTGCGCTACCGGAAGCGGGGCAACGAGCTGCCGGTGCAGACCCGTTACAACCTGCCGATGGAGTTCCTCTACACCATCGCGCCGGTGCTGATCGTCTCCGTGCTCTTCTACTACACGGCGATCGTGCAGACCGACGTGAACAAGACGTCGCGCAACCCCGACGTCACCGTCGAGGTCGTCGCGTTCAAGTGGAACTGGCAGTTCAACTACCGTGACGGCCAAGGCGTGGACGCCAACACCGTCGCCTCGACGCTGGGCACCAGCGAGGTCATCCCGATCCTGGTGCTGCCCACGAACCGGTCCATCCGGTTCGAGGAGACCAGCCGCGACGTCATCCACTCGTTCTGGGTGCCGGAGCTGCTGTTCAAGCGCGACGTCATGCCCGGCAACATCCGCAACGTGTTCGAGGTCTCCAGCCTGGAGACCGAAGGCGCCTACGTCGGCCGGTGCGCTGAGCTCTGCGGCAGCTACCACGCCTTCATGAACTTCGAGCTGCGGGTGGTCTCGCCGGAGCAGTACGACCAGTTCCTCGCGGCGAAGCAGGGCGGCAAGACCACCCAGGAGGCGCTGTCGGCCATCGGCGAGGACCCGTACGCCCAGACCACCAGGCCGTTCGACACCCGGCGTACGAAGAACAACTTCAACCCCGACGACCTGCCGGCTGCGGGAAACTGAGGGAGCGGGCATGAAGACCGAGTGGCGCATCTTCCTTCTCATCGCCGGGTTCCTCGCCGGCGCGACCATCCTCTACGGCGCCTGGACGCACGGTGAGGCCGGCCGCGTCGAGTGGGTCGGCACCGTCGCCCTGCTGCTGTCCTTCCTCCTCTGCTCGATGTGCGGCGGCTTCTTCTGGTTCGTCTCCCGCCGCATCGACCTGCGGCCGGAGGACCGCCCGGACGCGGAGATCGCCGACGGCGCGGGTGAGGTCGGCTTCTTCAGCCCGGGCAGCTACTGGCCGTTCGGCCTGGCACTGGCCGCCGCCGTCGCCGGCCTCGGCATGGTGTTCTGGCAGCTCTGGCTGCTCGGCGCCGGCCTGGTGGCGGTCATCTTCGCCGCCTGCGGGCTGCTCTTCGAGTACTACACCGGCACCCGGCGCACCGCCGAGCACTGAGCCCGGCCGCACCACCCGAGCACCACGACGGCCCGCCTCCACCCGGAGGCGGGCCGTCGCGCGTCCGGCCGTCGCGCATCACGGCCCGTCGTCCCGCCCCACCCACCTGGCCCGGCGCCCGCCCAGCCGGGCGCTCGTCCATCGGCCCGCCCCGGCGTCCGTTCGCCCGGCCCGGCGTCCGTTTGCCCGGCCCGGCGTCCGCCCAGCCGGGCGCTTGTCCGTCCGTCCGATCCGGTGCCGTCCGGCCCGGTGCCGTCCGGCCCGGTGTCCGTCCGGCCCGGTGTCCGTCCGGCCCGGTGTCCGTCCGTCCGGCGTCCGTCCGGCGTCCGTCCGGCCCGGCGCTCGCCCGGCCGGCGGCCTGGCGCGGCAGTTTGCCGCCGTCTCGCCGGCAGTTGCCCGCGGTCTCGTCGCCAGTTCGGCGACATGGTGGTATCCGGCCCGCCGCGTATCGGCAGTTCGCCGACATGGCGGTGTCCGGCGTACCGGGTCACCGCCATGTCGCCGACATGGAGTGGATCTTCCGCGCCCCGGCCTCCCGAACTGGGCAGGCCGGCCAGCGGGCCGCTAGTAAGGGGCCGGCCGCCCGCCAGGCGCGGGGGTGTCCGTGGCGGGGTGCCGGCGCTGGGCGTGCGAGGTCAGGCTGCGCCGTGCTGCCGGGCGCGTGGGTGCCCTTGGCGATGCGGTGGAGATGGGGCGTGGGCGCTCTGGCGGCGCGGCGCCGCCGCTGGCGACCACCGAGGGTCTCCGTGCCACGCGCTTGTGTGGGCGTGGGTGGTGGGGCCGCGCGCTGTCGCGCCGAGGGCTGTGGGTGCCGTGGCGGCAGGCTGTGGTGGGCGTGAGGGTCCGGCGGCGCGCCGGGGACCTCGGCGGGCGCGGCGGGTGTCCGCAGCGGTGCGCCGTTGGCGTGGTGGTCAGGCGGCGCGGCGGTGGGCCGGCGGGCGCCCACGGCGGCCGGTGAGCTGCGTCGCGCGGAAGGCGAACGTGGCGATCAGCACGGCGGCGCCGCAGCCGGTGCAGACCAGCTCGGGACAGTCGGCGCCGTGCCCGTCGGCGCACGGCGGCGCCTCGAACGGCTGAACGCCCTCGCAATTGTCACAGTGGAACTCGCGCTCCGACACGGGCGTCTCCTCTCGCTCCGGCCGCCGGCGGGTGCCGCACACGACGGAGGTGAATCACTCCGATGTAGTTTCGCACGCGGGTCCGACAGGACCGCTCAGGCGGGGCGGTGGCGGCCGGACCCGCCGGGCTCACCTGCGAGAAGCCGCACAGCGACAGGTTGGTCCCGGCCGGCGGGTTGATCCACTCGAGATCATTGCAACCGGGGCCTCCCTGCCCGTCGACACCCTGACGTCATGGATCCCGAGTCGATCATCACCGCCGGACCGCCGGACCGTGACCCGTCGGACCGTGACCCGTCGGACCCGCCAGGACCGCCGGGCCGCCGGACCGTGGGCCGTTGGGCGCCGGGACCGCGAGCCGTTGGCACCGTCGGACCCGCCGGGCCGTCGGACCGCCAGGACCGCCGGACGGTGACCCGCCGGACCGCCGGACCGCCGGACCGCCGGACCGCCGGACCGCCGGACCGCCGGACCGCGGGCCGTTGGGCCGGACCGCCGAGCCGTTGGGACCGTCGGACCCGCCGGACCGTCGGACCCGCCAGGACCCCGGACGGTGACCCGCCGGACCGCCCTGACCGCCGGACCCGGTGGGGGACGCCGGTCAGGTCGGGGTCAGGTCGGGGTCAGGCGGTGCGGGCGATCTCGACCCAGCGGTCCAGGGTCGCCGCCGCGGCGCCGGAGTCGATCGACTCGGCCGCCCGGGCCATGCCGGCGCGCAGCGCTTCGATCAGGTCACCGTCGAGTGGGCCCTGGGTGGCCAGCGCCGCCGCCGCGTTGACCAGGACGGCGTCCCGGACCGGACCGGTCTCGCCGGCCAGCAGACGGCGGGCCACGTCGGCGTTGAAGGCGGCGTCCCCGCCGCGCAGGTCGCCGATCGTGGACCGGGGCACGCCGAGGTCGGTCGCGTCGAGCACCGTCTCGCGTACGGTGCCGCCCTGCGCCACCCAGACCCGGGTGGGCGCGGCGGTGGTGAACTCGTCCAGCCCGTCCTCGCCCCGCATCACCAGCACCGAGTCGCCGCGACCGGCGAACACCCCGGCCATCACCGGGGCCATCCGGACGTCGAAGCAGCCCACCGCGCCGGCCCGGGGCCGGGCCGGGTTGCTCAGCGGGCCGAGGAAGTTGAAGACGGTGGGTACGCCCAGCTCGCGCCGGACCGGGCCGGTGTGCCGCATGCCGGGGTGGAACCGGGCCGCGAAGCAGAACCCGATGCCGGCCTCGATGACGCAGCGGGCGACCCCGTCCGGGCCGAGATCCAGTGGCACGCCGAGGAACTCCAGCAGGTCGGCGGTGCCGCACGAGGAGGACGCGGCGCGGTTGCCGTGCTTGACCACGCGTACGCCGGCGCCGGCCACCACCAGGGCGGCCATGGTGGAGATGTTGACGGTGTGGGCGAGGTCACCGCCGGTGCCCACCACGTCCAGCGCGGTCGAGCGCAGCTCCTCGCCGAGCGTGACCGGGACCGCCCGGCCGAGCATCGCCTCGACCAGACCGGCAAGCTCGGCCGAGGTCTCGCCCTTGGCGCGCAGCCCCACGGCGAACCCGGCGATCTGCGCCGCGGTCGCCGAGCCGGCCATGATCTCGCCCATCGCCCAGGCGGTGTCGGCGGTGGAGAGCTCCTCGCCGCGCAGCAGCGCGTTGAGCAGTTGCGGCCAGGTCCGATCGCCCATCGCGGGCCTCCCGAGCGTGCGTGATGCGGGTGGGATGAACCGGCGCCGGTCGGTCCGGCGCCGTGGCGGTGCCGGAGCGGGGGACGTCAGGCGGTTGCGTGCGTCCGCAGCAGCTCGGCCACCGTGGTGCCGGTGGTCACCGGGTCGAGCGGGTGCACCAGGGTGGCGTCGACCTCGGCGTAGGCGGCGAGCCATCGGTCGGCGGCGCGGGCGATCACCACGCACGTCGGGGGAGCGTCTTCGCGGTCGTCCTTGACCTGGCGGGCGATGCCGATGCCGCCGCCGGGGCTCGCCTCGCCGTCGAGCAGCAGCAGGTCGATCTCGTAGTCGTCGACCAGGCGGATGACCTCCTGGTAGGTCGACGCCTCGACGAACTCGATCTCGAGGCCGGGCGCGGGCCGGGTGCCGACGGCAAGCCGCATCCGGTCACGGACCTGCGGGTCGTCGCTGTAGAGCAGGACGGTGCAAACACGATCGCTCATCGCTGGACTGGCTCCCACCTCGTAGCTGCCCGCTGATCGTACCGGTCGACGTGATGTACGTGACGTCCCGCCCGGCGGCATCGTCGGGGCGTACCGTTCGAGCTGCTCAGGCGGTGGATTCGGCGGCGCGCTCGCGGGCCTCCTGGCGGTCCAGCTCGCGGTCGATCCGGCGGGCCTCGCGTTCGGACTGCTTCACCCACTGCACGACCAGCACCGCGAGCATGGTCACACTGACGAACTCGCCGCCGGCCCAGAGGATGCCGCCGGCGAGGACCTGGTCGTCGCGCGGGTCCGCCCAGGTCAGCCCCAGCGACGGGTACCAGTCGCCGCCGAAGAGCGTGGTGCTCTGCATGATGGTGAGTCCGAGCACGGTGTGGAACGGCACGGAGAGCAGCATCAGCAGCGCCCGGGCCGGGTACGGCCACCGCCCGGGCAGCGGGTCGAGGCCGAGCAGCGGCCAGAAGAACACGCAGCCGGTCATGATGAAGTGCGCGTGCACCAGCTCGTGCGCCCAGGCGTGCTCGAGGGTGAACCGGTAGAGGTCGGTGAAGTAGAGCGCGAACGGGTTGACCACGAAGATCGCGAACGCCACCAGCGGGAAGCTGTAGACCCGGGCGACGCGGCTGTGCACGATCGCCAGCAGGCGCTTGCGCGGCCCGACCGGCAGGGTGCGCAGGGCCAGCGTCATCGGCGCGCCCAGGGCCAGGAAGATCGGCGACACCATCGACAGCACCATGTGCTGGATCATGTGCACGCTCAGCAGCGCGGTGTCGTACGCGTGCAGCCCGCTCACCGTGACCAGCGCGATGCCGCCGAGCCCGGGGCCGAGGAAGAAGACCGTCCGGGCGACCGGCCAGCGGTCGCCGCGGATCCGCAGCCGGTGCACGCCGTAGAGGTAGATCCCGGCGGCGAGCACCAGGCCGAGGGCGAGCCAGCTGTCCAGCCGGGTCTCGGTCAGTACGGCGCTGATGGTGAACGGTGGCGGGGTCGCCTCGCCCCCGGCGGCCAGGCTCGGCACGGCGGCCGAGGTGGCGGTGGCCACGCTCGACGGGACGCCCGAGGTGGCGGCGAAGATCGGATCGACGTGCAGCACGCTTTTCAGGCTAGGCCAGGCGAACCGGACCTTCACGATCGGGCCACCTGGGGCGCGGGTTTGCCACCCCGCTGATCGCCGACGCCGGTCAGGGGCAATAATGACCGCGTGACTGCGGCCCCAGCCATTGACAAGAGCCGGATCCACTCCCTGACCCGACCGAACATGGTCAGCGTCGGGACGATCGTGTGGCTCTCCAGCGAACTCATGTTCTTCGCGGCGCTGTTCGCGATGTACTTCTCCATCCGCGCGGCGGCGCCGGAGCAGTGGGCGGAGCACACCGAGGTCCTCAACATCCCGTACGCGACCACCTTCACGGTGATCCTGGTGTTGTCCTCGGTGACCTGCCAGCTCGGTGTCTTCGCGGCCGAGCGGGGCGACGTGCACTCGTTGCGGCGCTGGTTCACGCTCACCTTCGTGATGGGCCTGATCTTCGTACTCGGGCAGCTGAACGAGTACCGCGAGCTGGTGCACGAGGGCGTCAAGATCAACCACGACGGGTACGGGTCGATGTTCTACCTGACCACCGGCTTCCACGGTCTGCACGTGACCGGCGGTCTGATCGCCTTCATCATCTTCATGATCCGCACCACCATGGGCCGGTTCACCCCGGCGCAGGCGACCTCGGCGATCGTCGTGTCGTACTACTGGCACTTCGTGGACGTCGTGTGGATCGGGCTCTACGCCATGATCTACTGGCTTCAGTGATCTTGGCGCGTCACGAACCGCGCCGTTGCTCCGTCCCCTGAGACAAGGTCCAACCGGTTAAGGACACAGGTCATGACTTCTGACAACGACCGCCGACGCGGTCTGCTCGCGCGGCTGCGCGAGCGGCCCGCAGCGCGCAGCAGGGGCCGCCGCCGGCTGGGCGCCGCGGTCCGCCTGCTCGCCGCGCTGATTCTGGCCGGCGGCGCCTACACCGCTTTCGCCCCCGGCGCCCAGGCGCAGGACGATCCGACGCTGACCGGTGCCGCCGCCGAGGGCAAGGCGCTGTTCGACGTGAGTTGTGTGACCTGTCACGGTCGCAACGCGCAGGGTGTCGAGGGGCGCGGGCCGAGCCTGATCGGTGTCGGCGCGGCCTCGGTCGAGTTCCAGGTCAGCACCGGCCGGATGCCGCTGGCCCGGCAGGAGGCGCAGGCGCACCGCAAGCCCCCGCTCTTCACCGACGACCAGACCCGCCAGCTGGCCGAGTACATCCAGCAGCTCGGCGGTGGCCCGGTGGTGCCGAACGGCAGCGACCTGCGTGACGACGCCGACATCGCGGCCGGCGGTGAGCTGTTCCGGATCAACTGCTCGCAGTGCCACGCGTTCGGCGGTGGCGGCGGCGCGCTCTCCTCGGGCAAGTTCGCCCCGAGCCTGCACCCGGCGAGCGACCGGCAGATCTACGCGGCCATGCTGAGCGGCCCGCAGAACATGCCGGTCTTCGGTGACAACCAGATCACCCCGGAGCAGAAGGCGGACATCATCGCCTACATCCAGGAGACCCTGAAGCACGACCAGGACCCGGGTGGCTTCAACCTCGGTCGGTACGGCCCTTCCACGGAGGGACTGGCGATCTTCCTGGTCGGCATCGTGGCGCTGGTCTTCGCCAGCCTGTGGATTGCGGGCAAGTCGTGACCGACAATGGATTCAGTGCTGTGGTGCCGTGGGTCGGCACCGCCGGTAGCGAGGTGACGGCATGAGCACGCACACCGAGCACCAGGCCCAGCAGGGCCGGGAGCCGCTCGACGTGAACACCCCCGGCCTGACCCGTTTCGACATCGTCCGCGAGGGCGCACGCCGGGACGACATCGAGATCGTCCACTACGAGCAGCAGGTCGTGCCGGGCTCGAAGGCCGAGCGCCGGCTCACCCGCCTGGTCGCCTCGATCTTCCTGCTCACCGGCCTGGCGGCGACCGCCTTCCTGGTGGTCTACATCTGGTGGCCCTGGGAGTACGCCCCGGGCCGCGGTGGCGACAAGCTCTACACCCCGCTGCTCGGCGTCACCCTCGGCGTGGCCCTGCTCGGCATCGGCTTCGGCATCCTGATCTGGGGCAAGAAGCTGCTGCCCAAGGAGGTCTCGATCCAGGACCGGCACGAGGGCGCCGTGGACGCGGACGGCCGCACCATCACCGGCCAGACGATGCTCTACATGGCCGACGAGCTGGGCGTGAAGCGCCGTCCGCTGCTCGGCATCTCGCTGCTCGCCGGGCTGGCGCCGGTCGCCGCGGTCGCCGCGGCGCCGCTGGTCGGCGGGTTGATCTCCAACCCGCACAAGAACAACCAGATGTTCACCACCGGGTTCGCTCCGGCCGAGGGCGGTCAGAAGATCCGGCTGGTCCGCGAGGACGGCCGGCCGGTCCGCCCGGCGGACATCAGCGCCGGTGGCCAGCTGACCGTCTTCCCCGGCATCGAGCACGGTGTGAGCAACCAGCACGCCGATTCGCCGACGCTGCTGATCCACCTTCGCGACTCGGACGCGCAGCAGTCGCGCCGGGCCAACGAGAAGGAGGGCCACGGCGACTTCATGTGGGGCAACTACGCGGCGTTCTCGAAGATCTGCACGCACGCGGGCTGCCCGGCAAGTCTCTACGAGCAGCAGACCAACCGGCTGCTCTGCCCGTGCCACCAGTCGCAGTTCCTGATCACCGACAACGCCCGGCCCGTCTTCGGCCCCGCCAGCCGGCGGCTGCCGCAGTTGCCGATCGAGGTTGACGCCGAGGGCTTCTTCGTTGCGAAGTCCGACTACACCGAGACCGTCGGGCCAGACTTCTGGGAGCGGCCATGAAGCGTCGTAAGTTCGACCTGGCGGCGACGCCGGGCAAGGCCGCGGTGGGAGTGGACGACCGCTTCCAGGTGGCCACCCCGTTGCGCCGGCTGCTGAACAAGGTCTTCCCGGACCACTGGTCCTTCCTGCTCGGCGAGATCGCGCTCTTCTCGTTCATCGTGCTGCTGCTCACCGGGGTCTTCCTGACCTTCTTCTTCGAGCCGGCGATGACCGAGGTGGTCTACAACGGCAGCTACGCCCCGCTGCGGGGCACGCCGATGTCCGCCGCGTACGCCTCCAGCCTCGACATCTCGTTCGAGGTCCGGGGCGGCCTGATCATGCGGCAGATGCACCACTGGGCGGCGCTGCTGTTCATGGCCGCCATCGTCGTGCACATGCTGCGGGTCTTCTTCACCGGCGCGTTCCGCAAGCCGCGCGAGACGAACTGGATCATCGGGTCGCTGCTCTTCTGGGTCGGCTTCCTGGCCGGTTTCACCGGCTACTCGCTGCCGGACGACGGTCTCTCCGGCACCGGCCTGCGGATCGCCTCGGCGATCATGCTCTCCATTCCGGTGATCGGCTCCTGGCTCACCTCGTCGATCTTCGGCGGGGAGTTCCCGGGCACGATCATCATCAGCCGCTTCTTCATCGCCCACGTGCTGCTCATCCCGGGCCTGCTGCTCGCGCTGATCACGGTCCACCTGGGCCTGGTCTTCAAGCAGAAGCACACCCAGTGGCCCGGCCCCGGCCGGACCAACGGCAACGTGGTCGGCGAGCGGATGTTCCCGCGGTACGCGATCAAGCAGGGCGGCTTCTTCATGGTCGTCTTCGGCGTGATCGCGCTGATGGGCGGTCTGTTCCAGATCAACCCGATCTGGCTCTTCGGCCCGTACGAGGCGTGGGTGGTCTCGGCCGCCAGCCAGCCGGACTGGTACGTCATGTTCCTGGACGGCTCGACCCGTCTGATGCCGGCGTGGCAGATCCCCATCCCGATCGGCGACGGCTACGTCATCCCGCCGCTGTTCTGGCCGACGGTGGTCCTGCCCGGCATCCTGGTCGGCCTCTCGACCATGTACCCGTTCCTGGAGGCGCGGCACCTCAAGGACCGCAAGAGCCACAACCTGCTCCAGCGGCCTCGGGACGCACCGGCCCGGACCGCGGTCGGCGCGATGGCGGTCAGCTTCTACATCGTGCTGACCCTCTCCGGCGCCAACGACGTCATCGCCGACAAGTTCCAGATCAGCCTGAACGCGATGACCTGGGCCGGTCGGATCGGGTTGTTGATCCTGCCGCCGCTGGCGTACTACGTCACCTACCGGCTCTGCCTCGGTCTGCAGCAGCACGACCGGGAGGTGCTCGCGCACGGCGTCGAGACCGGCATCATCCGGCGGCTGCCGGACGGCCGGTTCGTCGAGGTGCACCAGCCGCTCAGCGCGGCTGACGGGCACGACGGGCACGGCGAGCTGCCGTACGCCGGCTGGGTGGTGCCGAAGAAGATGAACCGGCTCGGTGCCCTCGGCCCGGCGATCCGGGGCTTCTTCTACCCGATCGAGCGGCCGGCCGAGGCGCCCGTCTCGCCGGGACACCCGCCGGTCGAGCCCCGACCGGAGCGCGAGGAGATCAGCAGCGGCGAGAGCCGTCGCTGACCTGAACCACCTGGACGTGGCGTCCGCCGGATCCTCCGGTGGGCGCCACGTCCGTTTTCCACCCCCGGGACCGGACGTACCCGGCGGCGCCGGGCGGCCGGTCCGGAGCCGGACGGTGCGACCTACTGCGCCATCCCCTCGCGTCGGGCGATCGCAGGAATAACCCCGGTGAGCCGGGTATCCGTGCGGTCCAACGTCTCAAGGGGAGGAAGCATGTTGGGTATCAAACGCCTTGGCCTGATGGCCGCGCTGGTGGTGGTCGGCCTGGCGCCGGCCGCGGCCGCGCAGGCCGCGGCACAGCCGTCGTCGCAGGACACCCAGTACCTGCAGGCGATCCATCAGGTCAACCTGTTCGAGATCACCACCGGTGAACTGGCCCAGCAGAAGGGTCAGAACCAGGGGGTCAAGGACCTGGGCAAGATGTTCGTGACCGACCACACCCAGCTGGACCAGACGGTGCAGCAGACCGCCTCCCAGCTCAACGTCCAGCTGCCCAACGCGCCCACCGCGGACCAGCAGGCCGTGATCGACCAGCTGAACAACCTGTCCGGCCAGGAGTTCGACCGGCAGTGGGTGACCGCGGAGCTGGCCGGTCACGTCCAGGCCATCCAGGCCACCCAGACGGAGATCTCGCAGGGCTCCGAGCAGTCGGTGGTCCAGCTGGCGCAGACCGCGCTGCCGGCCCTCCAGGCGCACTACGACGAGCTGGTCCAGCTGGCCCAGCAGCTGGGCATCCCGGTTCCGCAGGCCAGCGCCAGCGGTACGCCGAGCCCGGGTGGCACCGAGTCGCCGGGCACTGAGTCGCCGGGTACCGAGTCGCCGGGTACCGAGTCCCCGGCTCCGGGTGGCACCACCGAGTCGCCGGCTCCGGGCGGCGGCACCACCGAGACGCCGGTTCCGAGCGAGAGCTGACGTCAGGCAGCACCGGCGGCCGGTCCATCAGTCAGGTGGGCCGGCCGCCGTACGTCCGCACCCGGGCGCGGGCGCGCCCGCCGTCAGTCGGCGCCGGCCAGGCCGATCGCGAACGCCTCCTCCAGGTCGTGCTGCGAGTACGCCCGGAAGGCGATGTGCGACTCGGTGTTCAGCACGCCCGGCACCTTCGAGATGCTGCCCGCGATCACCTGGGCGATCTGCTCGAACTCGCGTACCCGGACCATGGCGATCAGGTCGACGTGCCCGGCCACCGAGTAGACCTCGCTGACACCGGGCAGGTTGGCCAGGGTCTCGGCCACCTCGGGGATCGAGTCGGTGGCGCAGTCGATCAGCACGATCGCGGTGATCACGGGACATTTCTCCGTTCGTCGGCTTCGTCGCTCATGCCGGCACTCCGCTACGCTCGGTGCCGTCGTGAGGCACCAGCGCGCAGCGTCGATGTTTCGCTCGCTGACGCTCGCTCATCCTAGATCCTCCCCGGTGCCCGGGCGGCCGGCACGGTGAGGTCGTCGCCGGCCCGGATCACCTCGTGCAGCCGCTCGTCGGCGCGGACCGTCGCGCCGGGCCAGAGCACGCATCGGTCGACGTCGCCGCGCACGGTGGCGCCCGCCCCCACCACCGACCCCCGGCACCGGCCGGTGACCGTCGCGCTCGGGTCGACCAGGCCCTCGTCGCCGGCCGCGTGCAGGTTCGCGGCCAGGTAGTCGGCCGGCGTGCCGGTGTCGTAGAACGTGCCCCGGTAAGGCACCACGCTCAGCGCGCCCGCCGCCTCGGCGGGCCGCCAGACGGTGTGCACCAGATCGCCGAACCCGGCCGGCAGGTCCCGGACCAGCGGCCAGGGCAGCAGCGAGAACCCGGTGAAGGTGTGCCCGTCGAAGGTGCCGGGCGCCCTCGGGTCGGCGGCCGGCTGGCCCAGCAGGCGTACCTCCCGGCCGTCCCAGTCGGCGAGCAGCGCGGCGACGTCCGCGCCGGGCGGGGCGGCGGGGTCGGCCAGGTAGGCGTCCGCGTTGCCGACCAGCACCGGCCGGCCGGCGATCCAGTCGCGCAGGTGCGCCACCCCACCGGCGGTGCCGAGCGGGTCGCCCGGCTCGACCGACAGATGTGCCCGCCCCCCGACGTGCTCGACCACCTGCCCGGCCAGGTAGCAGGCGTTCACCGCCACCCGCTGCGGCCCGGTCAGCCCGAGCCCGGCCAGCCGGGCCAGCGCCCGGTCGAGCAGCGGCACGTTGCCGACCGGGCAGAGCGCCTTGGGCAACCGTTCCGTCAGCGGCCGGAGCCGGGTGCCCTCACCGGCGGCGAGCACCACGGCACAGACGTCGCCCGCGCCGGCCGGAAGCACGTCACTGCTCCGCGTCGGGCACCGGCGGGGAGAACTGCCCGACCAGCGGGCCGATTCCGTAGTAGGCGAGCAGCCGCGCCGTCGGCCAGCTGAGCCGGGGCAGGTCGTCCAGCGGATGCCAGGCGGCCTCGAAGACCTCCGCCCCGTCGACCGTCAGCTCGGTGCTCGACGCCGGCACCTCGGCGGTGAAGACCACGTCAACCCACCCCTTGGCGTGCACCACGGCGTTCGGCACGGCGGGGGTCAGCCGGGCGGGGGAGAGCCGAATGCCGGACTCCTCGTGCAGCTCGCGGGCCGCGCCGACCACCGGCGCCTCGCCGCGTTGCAGCAGGCCGGCGGGGAGCGTCCAACTGTGCCCGGGTGGCTGGCGGAGCAGCAGCAACCGGCCCGCCCCCTCGGCCTCGGCGTCGCGGACCAGGGTCACCGCGCCGACGATGTACTTCGGCACGGCGAGCCGGACCAGGCGGCGGCGCACCGGCAGCGGCAGCCGGTAGAAGAGCTGGTATGCGACGGCTCGTCCGGTGGCGCGCGAGCGGGGGATCATGACTCCAGGCTAGTGGTCGCGAGCGCCGCTCGTGCCCGGCGGGGGCCGGCGGTCACTGCCGGTGATCTACGAGGTCGATCAGCTGCCGGACCACCGCGTCCGGTTCGATCACCCGGTCGAAGACCGCGACCAGCAGGGTCTCCAGGTCGGGGTAGCCCAACTCCTCGGCGAGCCGCAGCAGCGGCAGATCGCTGGCCAGCCCGCGGTTGTGCTGACGCAGGGTGAGCCCGATGGTGGCCCGGCCGAGGCGTACCTTGTCGCTGATCGTGATGCCCGGCTCGGTGTGTTCGGCGAACCAGCGGTTGATCTGCATCTGCGCGTGCGGCGACTTCACGAAGCCGAGCCACTCCTTGCGCGGGCCGCGCGGCGCCGCCTCGGCCTCGAAGCCGTTGTCGGCGTCGTTCTCGGTGAAGATCTCCACCACGTCGCCCTCCTCCAGTTCGGAGGAGAGCGGCGCCAGCCGGCCGTTGATCCGGGCGGCGAGGCAGTGGTCGCCCCGTTCGGTGCCCAGCTCGTAGGCCAGGTCGACCGGGGTGGCGCCGGCCGGCAGCACGACCTGCCGGCCGTCGGCGAACACCTGGATCTGCGCCTCGGCCAGGTCACAGCGCAGCGACTCGAGGAACTGGGCGGGGTCGGCCGCGTCCTGCTCCCAGTCGAGCACCCGGTGCAGCCAGGAGAGCTGCTCACCGCTGGTGGCCGCGCCGCCCCCGGGGCGGGGAAAGCGGTATTCGGCGGCGATGCCGTACTCGGCCGAGCGGTGCATCTCCTCGGTGCGGATCAGCACCTCGACCGTGCGGTCCTTCGGGCCCAGCACGCTGGTGTGCAGGGACCGGTAGAGGTTGTTCTTCGGCGAGGCGATGTAGTCCTTGAACCGGCCGGGCACCGGGCGCCAGGTGCCGTGGATCGCGCCGAGCGCGGCGTAACAGTCGGTGGCCGGGCCGTCCACCACCACCGCGATGCGCGGCAGGTCGTAGGGGGCGCTGTGGCCGCCGCCGACGGTGTCCTTCCAGATCGAGTAGAGGTGCCGGGGACGCGGGCTCACCTCGGCGTCGACCCGGCTGCGGCGCAGCGCCACCTTCGCCTTCGCGACCACGTCTTCGAGGTAGGCGTCCCATCCGGGCCGGTCGTGCACGTGTCGGGCGAGCCGGGCGTGCTCCTCGGGCTCCAGGTGCAGCAGCACCACGTCGTCCAGCTCCCGCTTGAGCGTCTGGATGCCCAGCCGGTCGCAGAGCGGAACCAGTACCTCCTGGGTGGCCCGGGCGATGCGCTGCCGGGACGCCGCCGACCGGACGCCGAGGGTGCGCATGTTGTGCAGCCGGTCGGCGAGCTTGATGATCAGCACCCGGACGTCGCGGCCGGCCGCGACGATCATCTTGCGGATCGTCTCGGCCTCGGCCGCCTTGCCGTAGAACGCCTTGTCGAACTTGGTCACCCCGTCGACCAGGTGGGCCACCTCGCGGCCGAAGTCCTCCTGGAGGGCCTGCAGGGTGTAGCGGGTGTCCTCCACGGTGTCGTGCAGCAGCGCCGCGACCAGGGTGATGGTGTCCATCCCCAGGTTGGCGCAGATCTGCGCGACGGCGAGCGGGTGGGTGATGTAGGGCTCGCCGCTCTTGCGGAACTGGCCGCGGTGCATGTTGTCGGCGATGGTGTAAGCCCGGCGCAGCACCGCGGGGTCGGTGCCGGAGTGGATGCTCCGATGGGTGCGGACCAGGTGGTTGACCGGGTCGCTGTCGGCGGTCGGCCAGGTGAGCAGTGACCGTAGCCGGCGGGTCAGGGGCAGCTCGCCCGGCTGGGTCGGAAGGGCGCCCCCCAGGGCGGCGCCGTGTCCGGCGTCGACGTCCACGAGGGACACCTCCTCACCCCGGCCCCGCGGCTGCCAAAACCCGGCAACCGGGAGCAGGCCCACGAAACGGGCAGGACTGCACTTCTCTAACAGACTAAAGGAGTCGACGTAGTCCGATCGGTCACTTGGTCATGAGCGTTCGGTCGAGAGTTGGTGGGACGCGGCGGCCTCGGCCTTGGCCAGCAGGTCGCGGAACCGGGCCGCGCCACGGACCGGGGATGACCATCCGGAGGACATCTCGACCAGCCGGGTCTCCGGTCGCTCCAACCAGGACAGGATCCGTTCGGACTCCTCGGCGGTGGCCCGGGGGACCGGGCCGTGCCCGGCCGGGACCGTCTCGGCGGTGGCCCGGATGGCGGCCAGCGTCGGTCGTGGATGAACGCCGGCCGGGGACACCCCGGCGCCGGCCAGCCGGCCGTGCCGGACCAGCGCCAGCTCCCAGCCGCCGCGCGCCGCCGGCCGCGCCGCGGCCAGCTCGGCGATCCCGGTCAGGGCGGCGAGCCGCTGCATCCGTACCGCGGCCCGCAGCACCGCGACCAGCCGGGCGCGGACCACAGCGGCCTCCTCGTAGCGCTGGTCGTGCGAGAGCACCTCGATCCGGGCCAGCAGCGCGTCCACCACCACCTGCGGGTCGTCGGCGGTCGCGGTGCGGAACGGCGCCGCGGCGCGGTGGTCGTACTCCTCGGGGGTGATCTGGTGCTCGCACGGCGCCGGGCAGCGACCCAGCTCGGCCAGCGCGCAGGCCGGCGTGACGGTACGCAGGGAGAGCCGGTGGGTGCACTGACGCAGCGGCACCGCGTCGTGGAAGCCCGCCGCGGCCAGCTCGGCGGAGCGCCGGGAGGTGAACGGCCCGAGGTAGGCCTGGTCGGCGGGGGAGATGTCGCGGACCACCGACAGCCGGGGGTAATGCTCGTCGGTGAGCTTGAGCCAGACCATCCGCTCGGGATATTTCGACCGGCGGTTGTAGGGCGGCGCGTGCGCGGCGATCAGCCGCAGCTCGCGGACCTCGGCCTCCAGCGAGTGCGCGCACTCCACCGCCTCGACCCGCTCGGCGGCGGCGAGCATCTCGGAGATCCGGGCGCGCTTCTCGGCGGCGGTGAAGTAGCTGCGCACCCGGGTGGCGATGTCGCCGGAGGTGCCGACGTAGAGCGGCCGGTCGTCGGCGGCCCGGAAGATGTAGACCCCGGGCGCCTTCGGCAGCCCCTCGGCCAGGTGCCGCTTGCGACGCTGGGTGGGGGTGACCGCCCGGGCGAACTCGATGGCGTCGCCGATGGTGTCGACCCGGTGCCCGCCGAGGCGCGCGATCAGGCCGTGCAGCACGTCGACGGTGGCCTTGGCGTCGTCGAGCGCGCGGTGGGTCGGCTGGGTGGCGGTGCGGAAGTAGGCGGCCAGGGTGCCCAGCTTGCGGTTGGGCACCTCGTCGCGGGTGAGCACCCGGCGGGCCAGCGCGGCGGTGTCGAGCACCCGGGGGTTGGGCCAGCGGTAGCCGTGCCGGGCGCAGGCCGCCTTGAGGAACCCGACGTCGTAGGGCGCGTTGTGGGCCACCAGCACAGCGTCGGCGATGAACTCCAGGAAGCTCGGCAGCACCTGCTCGATCGGCGGCGCCGGCACCAGCATGGCCTGGGTGATGCCGGTCAGCACGGTGATGAACGGCGGAATCGGCTCGCCCGGGTTGACCAGGGTGGCGAGCACGCCCAGTTGCTCGCCGCCGCGCACCTTGACCGCGCCGATCTCGGTGATCCCGCCGCCGTCCGGGGCGCCGCCGGTGGTCTCCAGGTCGACCACCACGAAGGTGGTCGCGTAGAGCGGCAGGGCCGGGTCGATCCCACCCCCCTCGGTGGTGTCGAGACCGGCCAGCGCCTGCTGGACGTACTCCGCCTGTGCCATCCGCGGCACGCTAGCGTCCCGGTCCGACACTCCCGTCCCAGCTGCCCCACCATTCACCACGCGGCTAGGATGAGAGATCGGCTCACTCACCAGGCGGTGGGCCCGGTCGCGGTGGGAGACTTGCCACATGCCCCTCACCGAGCCTTACGACGACCACCTCCAGCCGGAGGACCAGGTCGCCGCCGGGGGCAACGCCGCTGATCCCGACGGGGCCGTCCCGACGCCCGGCGACCTCGACCCAGCCCCTGAGCGCGACCCGGACGACGCCGAACCGGGCGCGGACGCCGCCGGTCCGGGACCGGAGGGCGCCGCGCCCGAGCCGGAGCCCATCCTCCCCGAGCCGGTACGCCAGCGGATCGTGACGCTCACCGCCGCGGTGCTGCCCGGGCTCCCGCTCGACGAGGTGCCGGTGCCGCTGCGCCGGGTGGCCAAGTTCGCCCCCAACCGGCGGGCCCGCCTCGGCGCGCCGGCAATCGCCGCCCAGCTCACCGCCGACCCGCTCTTCCGGCAACGGGTCACCGCCCGGGTGCTCGCCGACGCCGGTGACCTCGGCGCGGCCGTGGTCGACGGCACCGCTCCGGCCGCCGCCGACCCGGTCGAGGTGGCCGCGCTGGCCTACCTGGCCCGGCCGAGGGGCTGGCGCGAGCTGATCGAGGCGAGCGGCGCCGCGGTCCGGGCCGAGGTCGACAGCGCGGTGGTCGCCGAGTTGGTGCGCGAGGCCGAGCAGCGGGCCACCCGGGCCGAGCACGACCGGGCGGTGGCCCGGGTCGAGGCCGAGAAGCTCCGCGACGAGCTGGCCCGGGTCCGCGAGGAGATCGGCCAGCTGCGCGAGGAGTCCCGACAGCTGGCCCGTTCGCTGCGGGAGACCCAGGCCCGGGAGCGCCGGGCCAACGAGCTGCTCGCCACCGAGCGGGGTCGGGCCGCCCGGGCGACCGCCGACGTCGACGCCGAGCTGCGCCGGGCCCGGGCCCGACTGGCCGAGGCGGAGGCCGCCGCCGGGGTGGCCCGGGCCAGCGCCAAGGAGGCGCGCTCGGTCGACGACGCCCGGCTCTGGCTGCTGCTGGAGACCATCGGCCAGGCCGCCGTCGGGTTGCGCCGGGAACTCGCCCTGGACCCGGTCGACAAGCTGCCCGCCGACTTCGTGGCCGACGCGTTCGCCGACCAGTCCGCCGCCACCGGCGCGGGCGCCGCCGCCCGGGCCCGGGACACCGACGACCCGGCCCGGCTGGACCAGTTGCTCGCGCTGCCCCGGGCGCACCTGGTGGTGGACGGCTACAACGTCACCAAGCGCGGCTTCGGCGAGATGTCGCTGGAACAGCAGCGCAAGCGTCTGATCACCGGCCTGGGCGGGATCGCCGCGCAGACCGGCGACGAGGTCACCGTGGTCTTCGACGGCGCCGACCGGATGCACGGGCTGCCACCCGCGCCGCGCGGCGTGCGGGTGCTCTTCTCCCGCAAGGGGGAGACCGCCGACGAGCTGATCCGCCGCCTGGTCCGCGCCGAGCCGTCGGGCCGGCCGGTGGTCGTGGTCTCCTCCGACCGCGAGGTCGCCGACGGGGTACGCCGGCACGGCGCGTACCCGCTCGGCGCCGACTCGCTGCTGCGCCGGCTGGCCCGCTCCTGACGGAGATCGGCGGGTGGCTTGATCGGGTTCGGTGCGGCTGCACACCGGTTGTCCGATTCTGTCGTACCCCCCGACTACGGTCGATGTGACCGACGGTGGTCGGGTGACGACGAGGTCGCCGCGCCCGCCGCCGCAGCCCGTCAGGAGGCTTCATGCTCATCGACTGCGATCGGTGCGAGATCCGGGGCGCCGGCTGTTCCGGCTGCCTGGTGACCGCCCTGCTCGACGACCGGTCCCCGGCCGCCGACCTCGACGCCGCCGAGCGTCGGGCGATCGAGGTGTTCGCCCGGGCCGGGTTCGAGGTGGAGGTGCTGCCCACCCCGCGGCGCCCCGCCGCCCGGCCCCGTCCGGCCCGCCGCCGGGTGGCCTGACCCGCCGGCCTGCGGCCCCGCCGTCCGGTCTCCGCCGCCCGGCCCAGGCATCGGGCACCGCCGCTGCGCTCGACCCGGCGGGCCATAGGATGGGCGGTCACGGCGGGAGGAGCGGCGGGATGACGCGGGTACGGCGGGGTGGGCGCGGGCGCCCGCGCGGCGGGATGCCGGCATGACCCCGCGCGGTTGGGCGCTGCTGACCCTGGCCGGGCTGGCCGTCGCGCTGGTCGTCACCGTGGCGCTGCTGATCCCCTGGCACCGGCCACCGGCGCCCCGGGCCGACCAGCTCGCCGCGCTGCGTGACCTGCCGGCCGAGCAGGTGGCCCGCGGGCGGGAGTTCCGGGCCGCGCTGCGCCCCGGTGGCTACGCGTCGCTGGCGGTGGGCCTGCTGGTCGCCCTCGCGCTCGGGCTGACGCCGCTGGGCAGCCGGCTGATCGAGCTGGCCGGCCGGCCGTTCGGCGGGCACTGGGCCGCCCAGGCGATCGTCGGCGGCCTGGCCGTGGTGCTCGTCGCCGACCTGGTCACCCTCCCGTTCGCCGCCTGGCGGCAGTCGGTGCTCACCCGCTACGGGCTGAGCACCAACGGCTGGACCGGCTGGCTGGTCGACCTGCTCAAGTCGTACGCGGTGAGCGCGGTGATCGGCGCGGTCGCGCTGCTCGGCTTCTACACCGTCATCCGGCTCGCGCCGCGCTGGTGGTGGGCCTTCGGCGCGGCCGGCGCCGCCGGTCTGGTGGTGCTGCTCTCATTCGTGCTGCCGGTGCTGGTGGAGCCGGTGTTCAACCGGTTCACCCCCATGGAGCCCGGTCCGCTGCGCAGCGAGCTGACGGCGATGGCCGCCCGTGACGGCGTACCGGTACGCGACGTGCTGGTCGCCGACGCGTCCCGGCGGACCAGGGCGGTCAACGCCTACGTCTCCGGACTCGGGCCGACCCGTCGGATCGTGGTCTACGACACCCTGCTGCGCGAGGCGTCGCCGGCCGAGGTGACCGCCGTGGTCGCGCACGAGCTGGGGCACGCCCGGGACCGGGACGTCACGGTGGGCACCCTGACCGGCGCGCTGGGCGCCGCCGCGGCGGTGGTGGCGCTCTACCTGATCGGCTCGTGGGCCCCGCTGCTGCGGCTGGCCGGCGTCGACTCGGTCGCCCAGCCGCGCGCGTTCCCGCTGCTGGTCGCCCTGGTCACGGTGGTGGGGCTGGTCGCCTCGCCGGTGCAGGCGCTGATCTCCCGACGGGTGGAGGCGCGGGCCGACGCGCACGCGCTGGCGCTGACCGACGATCCGGCCGCCTTCGAGTCGATGCAGGGCCGGCTGGCCTCGGTCAACCTCGCCGATCCCGATCCGCCCCGCTGGGAGTACCTCTACTCCGCCACCCACCCGTCGACGGTCGAGCGGATGGCCGCCGCCCGCGCCTACGCCAGGGAGGCCGGCAGATGAGCCGGACGCTGCTGATCACGAACGACTTCCCGCCCCGCCCCGGCGGGATCCAGTCCTTCGTGCACAACCTCGCGGTGCGCCAGCCCTCCGGCTCGGTGGTGGTCTACGCGTCCAGCTGGCGGGGGGCGGCGAAGTTCGACGCCGACCAGCCGTTCGAGGTGATCCGGGAGCGCACCCGGGTGCTGCTGCCGACCCCGTTGGTGGCCCGCCGGGCGGCCCGACTGGCCCGGGCGTACGACTGCGACACGGTGTGGTTCGGCGCGGCTGCCCCGCTCGGGTTGCTCGCCGCCGGGCTGCGCCGCCGGGCCGGCATCCGACGCGTGGTGGCGCAGACGCACGGGCACGAGGTCGGCTGGGCCGCGGTGCCCGGGGCGCGGGCCGCGCTGCGCCGCATCGGCCGTGGCGTCGACGTCACCACCTACCTCGGCGAGTACACCCGGACCCGGCTGGCCCGGGCGCTGCACGGGTTGACCGAGCTGCACCGGCTGGCACCCGGGGTCGACGTGGACACCTACCACCCGGCCGTCGACGGGGAGCCGGTGCGGATGCGGCTCGGGCTGGCCGACCGGCCGGTGGTGGTCTGCGTGTCCCGGCTGGTGCCGCGCAAGGGCCAGGACATGCTGATCCGGGCGATGCCGGAGATCCGCCGCCGGGTGCCCGACGCCGCGCTGCTGGTGGTCGGCGGCGGACCCTACCGGACCGCGCTGGAGAAGCTGGCCCGGCAGACCGGGGTGGAGCGCGACGTGGTCTTCACCGGGTCGGTGCCGGCGGCCGAGCTGCCGGCGCACTACGCGGCCGGCGACGTCTACGCGATGCCGTGCCGCACCCGCAACCGCGGCCTGGACGTGGAGGGGCTCGGCATCGTCTACCTGGAGGCGTCCGCGACCGGCCTGCCGGTGGTGGCCGGCGACTCCGGCGGCGCCCCGGACGCGGTCCGCGAGGGGGAGACCGGCTACGTGGTACGCGGCCGCGACGTCGCCCAGCTCGCCGACCGGGTCTCGCGGCTGCTCGCCGACCGGGACCTGGCCCGCCAGCTCGGCGCGGCCGGCCGGGCCTGGGTGGAGCGGGAGTGGCGCTGGGAGGCCCAGGCGCAGCGGATGGCCGCCCTGCTCGCCGGCTGACCGGCGGGGCGGGTTCAGGCGGCGAGGGTCTCCCGCCGTGGGGCGTAGCGCGGGACGTACTCCTGGCCGGTCAGGTGTTGAATCGCCGCCATCACCTCGTCGGTGAGCGCGCGGACGTCGCGCGGCCCGTGGACGCGGCCGGCGACGGGGATCGGGGGCCCGAACCGTAGCGTCACCGGATGCCGGCGGGGCAGTCGCGCGTCGATGGGCAGCACCTGCGCGGTGCCGAGCACGCCGACCGGGATGATCGGCACCTCGGCGTCCCGGGCCAGCCGCACCACCCCGGTTCGGCCCCGGTGCAGCCGTCCGTCGGGCGAGCGGGTGCCCTCCGGGTAGACCGCGACCAGGCCGCCGGCGCGCAGCACCGGGATCGCGGCGTCGAACGCGGCGAGGACCGCCCGGCCGCCGGCGCGCTCGACCCGGATGGCGCCCATGCCGCTGACGATCCGCCGGCTGAGCCAGCCGCGCGGGCCCCGGCCGGAGAAGTACTCCGACTTGGCCCAGAAGGCGACGTGCCGGGGCGTGACGGTGGCCAGGAAGAGCTCGTCGGCGACCGAGAGGTGATTGCCGGCGAGGATCGCGCCGCCGTGCCGGGGCAGGTGCGCCAGCCCTTCGACGCGGGGGCGCCAGCCGACCCGCAGGGCGCCGCCCACGGTCAATTTGCCGAGGTCGTAGAGCAGGGGCACGTCTTCTCCTCAGGGGGCGTCACGCGGGGCCGAGGTGCGCGTCCAGCGCCGCGCGTAGCAGCGCGTCGTCGTCGGTGGCGTCGGTCGCCAGTTGGAGGCTGCCCCAGGCCCAGAGCTGGGCGATGCCGTGCAGGTTGGCCCAGAGCGCGCCGGCGAGGACCGGGGCGGCCGCGTCGGCCGGCCGGCGTGCCTGCGCGACCAGGTCGACCAGCAGGGTGAAGAGCGGCAGGCTGGTGTCGCGCAGCCCGAGCCGGCCGCTGTTCAGCAGGTCGTGCCGGAACATCAACTCGAACATGCCGCGGTGCGCGGCGGCGTAGTCGAGGTAGCCGCGGGCGAGGGCGGCGAGCCGGTCGCGCGGAGCGGGGCCGGCGTCGCGCACCGTGGTGGTGACCCGGGCGGTGAGGTCGGCATAGCCTTCCCGCGCGATCGCCGAGAGCAGGTCGAGGTGGGTGGGAAAGTACCGGCGGGGTGCGCCGTGGGACACGCCGGCGCGGCGGGCGATCTCGCGCAGGGAGACCGCCGACAGGCCCTCGTGCAGCACCAGGTCCACGCCGGCGGCGACCAGCCGAGACCGGACGCTCGCCTCCTGCTCGCTCATAGACACTGTCTACCAGCGAGGCGTAGACGCTGTCTACCCGGCGATGCGCTCCAGGATGCGCTCTGCGGGGGCGGGACGGCCGAAGTGCCAGCCCTGGCCGGCGTCGCAACCGATCGCCCGCAACCGCTCGGCCTGCCCGACGGTCTCCACCCCCTCGGCGGTCACCGTGAGGTCCAGCGCGTGCGCGAGCGACACCAGCGAGGCGAGGATCCGCTCGTCGGTGCGGTTCGCCGGCTCCACCGCCGGCACGCGCAGCCCGGCCACGAACTCGCCGGCCACCTTCAGCTCCGTCACCGGCAGGTCCCGCAGGTACGCCAGGTTGCTGTAGCCGGTGCCGAAGTCGTCGATGGCGATCCGTACGCCCAGGTCGGCGAGGACCCGCAGGGCGCGCACCGGCTCCCCGGTGGTGCTCATCATGGTGCTCTCGGTGATTTCCAGCTGGAGCCGTTCCGGCGGCAGCCCGGTGCGCTGCAACAACCCGCGCACCTCCTGCACCAGGCCGGGCCGGTGCACCTGCCGTACCGCCAGGTTGACGCTGACGAACGGCGCCAGCTCGCCCCGCGCCGACCAACGCTCCGCTTCCCGACAGGCCTCGGCCAGCACCCACGCGCCGAGCGGGACGATCAGCCCGGTCTCCTCGGCCAGCCCGATGAAGCTGTTCGGGTGCAGCACCCCCAGCTCCGGGTGACGCCACCGGACCAGTGCCTCCACGCCCAGCAGGGTGCCGTCGCGCAGCGAGGTCAGCGGCTGGTAGTCCAGGTAGAACTCGCCCCGCTCCAGCGCCGCCGGGATGGCCGCGGAGAGCGCGTAGCGGGCCAGCTCGCGCCGGTTGCGGTCGGCGTCGTAGACCGCCCAGCGGGCCCCGCCGGCGGCCTTCGCCCAGTGCAGCGTGCTGTCGGCGGCCCGCATCAGGTCGCCGGGGGTGCTGCCGGCGATCTGCCGCTCCACGATGCCGATGCTCGCCGTCACGCTCAGCTCGTGGCCGTCCACGACGGCCGGCTCGCTGACCGCGGTCAGCGCGGCCTCGGCCACCGCGACCACGTCGTCGGTGCCGCCCGTGCGCTCCACCAGGACGACGAACTCGTCACCGCCGAGCCGGGCGACCAGATGCCCGTCCAGGGCCCGGCGGAGCCGTTCGGCGACCCTGGTGAGCAGCCGGTCGCCGATCTGGTGCCCGAGCGAGTCGTTGACCACCTTGAACCGGTCCAGGTCCAGGAAGCAGAGCCCGATCCGCTCCGCGCCCCGGCCCGGCTCGTTCAGCGCGGCGGTCAACCGCTCGGTGAACAGGGTGCGGTTGGGCAGGTCGGTGAGCGGATCATGGGTCGCCTGGTGGCGGAAGCGTGCCTCGCTGGCCCGCAGCGCCCGCTCCGCCTGGGTGCGGGCCATCATCACGGCCCGGCGGATCGACTCCTGCTCGTCCAGGGTCCGGTCGCGCAGGGCCCGGGCGTAGCCGGTGGCCACCGCGGCCAGCAGCCGGGCCATCCGGTCCTCCACGTCGTCGGCGACCAAACCCAGGTCGCGGACCAGCCGGAGCTGGACCACCTCGACCGTACGGCCCAGCCCCTCGGCCGAGGCGATGTGGTTGGCGACCAGCTCGGCGCCGACCCGGTAGCCGGGGCGCAGGTCGAACGGCTCGGTCAGCAGCGCGCCGGCCAACTGCTCGGTGAGCCGTTGCAGCAGCGCCTCCAGCTGATCCTGGGTCATCGGCAGGAAGCTGGTGCCGGTGACCGCCTTGGCCCACGCCCGGGCGAACGTCCCGGGCCGGGACGCCGCCCTCGTCGCCGCCGGCGAATCAGCCACCGAGCCGCCCGACCCCGCCCATGAAGACCGCACGCTCGGCGTCCTCCGCGCTGTCCGGCGACTCCGGGCGCCACTCGGGAACCCAGACGACACCCGGCTCGATCAGCTCGAAGCCGTCGAAGAGCGCGGTCAGCTCGGCCCGGCTGCGTACCCAGAGCGGGTTGTCCGTGCGCCGGTAGACCCGCTCCGCCTCGGCCCGCTCGTCCTCGCTGCGCCCGTCGTCGCTGGCCTGCGAGAGCACCAGGTGGCTCCCGGGAGCCAGCGCCTCGCGCAGGGTGGCCAGGATCTCGCCCGGCCGGTCGTCGTCGGCGACGAAGTGCAGCACCGCGACGACCATCACGGCGACCGGCTGGTCGAAGTCGATCAGCCGGCGTACCTCCGGGTGGGCCAGGATCTGCCGCGGGTTGCGCAGGTCCTCCTGCACCACGGTGGCCTGGTCGTTGCCGTCGAGGATCTCCCGGCTGTGCGCCACCGCCACCGGGTCGACGTCCACATAGACCACCCGGGACTCCGGGGCGTTGCGCTGGGCGATCTCGTGCACGTTGCCGACCGTCGGAATGCCCGAGCCGATGTCGAGGAACTGCCGGACCCCGGCGTCGGTGAGGTACTGCACCGCCCGGCGCAGGAACGCCCGGTTGGCCTGGGCCATCAGCGGCGCCTCGGGCACTGCGGCCACCATCGCCTGCGCGGCGGCCCGGTCGGCGGCGAAGTTGTGCGAGCCGCCGAGGTAGTAGTCGTACATGCGGGCCACGCTCGGGCGTTCGATGTCGATGCTCTCGGGTGCCCAGTCCGGCCGCTGCATGCGCTCACCCCTCGTGTCGACGGCGCGGGCGGCGCTGCCCGCGGACCACCGCGGTATTCTGCCCCGGCGAGTGCCCGGGAGACCATAGCGCGTCGGCACCACGGCACGGAGATCGGTCGATATGCGAAATCCGCGCCGGCCGAGGGCCGACGCGGATTCCCGATCGTGGGTGAGCCACCCGCCGGTCAGGGCGGGCGGGGCGGGGTCAGAACTTCGGGGCGTCCGGCGCCTCGAGCAGGCCGAGCCGCAGCGCGGTCATCAGCGCCTGGGCCCGGTTGGCCGCGCCCAGCTTCTCGTAGAGCTTCGAGATGTGGGTCTTGGCGGTGGACTCGCTGACGAAGAGCTGCTTGGCGATGCCGGCCACGCTCATGCCGTCGGCGAGCAGCCGCAGCACCTGTCCCTCGCGCGGCGAGAGCTGCGGCCCGGACGGGGCCAGCCGGCGCTTCATCGCCTCGGCCAGGTCGGCCGCGGTGAACGCGCTGGGGGAGGAGGCGGCGTGCCGGGCGGCGGCCACCACCTCGTCGGCCGGCGCGGTCTTCGGCACGAAGGCGCTGGCCCCGGCCTCGAGCGCGCCGAACAGCTGGTCGTCGCCGGCGTACATGGTGAGCACCACGATGCCCATCGAGGCGCTGGACTTGCGCAGCGCCCGGGTGGCCTCGAGGCCGCTGCCGTCGGGCAGCCGCAGATCCATGATCACCACGTCCGGCTGGAGCGCACCGGCCTGGCGTACCCCCTCCGCCGCCGTGGCGGCCTCGCCGACGACCTCGAACTGGCGGTCACGCTCGAACGCGTGCCGCAGGCCCTTGCGGATCAGGTCGTGATCGTCGACAAGGAGGACCTTGGTGCGGGTGGCCGGTGTCGGACTGGTGGTCATCCTCGGGTTACTCCCCTTCTGCTGCTGCGCTACCGCGCACGTTATCGCGCCGGGGCGAGGTACCGAGAACCACCGCCACGGTCGTGCCGCTCGGTTGCCGCGGGCGGATCTCCAACCGGCCCCGGATACGTTCCGCCCTCTCGGCCATGATCGCAAGACCGTACCGCCCGTCGGGGCGCTGGTCAGCGATCCCGTGACCGTCATCCGACACTTCAATCTGCGCGTACGGGGGGTCCACCGCACAGGTGACCCAGAGATTGGACGCCCCGGCGTGCTTGCGCGCGTTGGTCACCGCCTCCTGCGCGATGCGCAGCAACTCGGCCTCGGTGGCGGCCGGGAGCCGGGCGGTGGACTCGTCCAGCGACAGGTGCACCCGCAGCCCGCCGGAGGCGCCGACCGTGCGGGCGTACTCGGCGATCGCCGCGGCCAGACCGCCGTGCCGGTCCACCTCGCTGCGCAGCTCGAAGAGGCTCAGCCGCAGCTCGGTGATCACCCGGGTCACCTCGGCGCGCAGGGTGCGCAGCGCCTCGGCGGTCTCCTCGGCGTCGTCGAAGACGGTGGCCAGCGCGTTGTCGATGCCGTAGCCGACCATCACCAGCTCCTGGGCGACCCCGTCGTGGATCTCCCGGGCCAGCCGCTGCCGCTCCTCGTTGGTGGCCAGCGAGCGCACCTCGTCGAAGAGCAGCGCGGCCTCCAGCCGCAGCGCGGCCGGGCCGGTCAACGCGGTCACCCGGGACACCACCGCCGCCGGATAGGCGTGCGCCGCGTCGGCCTCCAACACGACCAGGCCGACCGTACGCACGCCCGCGACCAGCGGCACGATCAGCGCGGAGACGTCACCGCCGGGATGCGAACGGGCCTGCGAGCGGGCCGCCGTCTGCGCCTGCTGGCTGGCCCACGCGTCGGCGATCGCCGAGTCCGCGTCGAGCGTGGTCTCCCAGTCCACCCGGTCCACGCCGACCTGGGCGAGCACCACCAGCCGGCCGCCGCCGCTGGCGGAGAGCACCGCGGCCCGGTGGCTCGGCGCGACGGTACGCAGCTCCTCCAGCAGGTGCTCAGAGATCCCGCCCGGATCCAGGGTCGCGCCGGGCAGCTGCCGGGCGACGGTACGCAGTTGGGTCAGCAGCCGGGTCGCCTCGGCGTACGGCTGCGGCTTGCCCTCGTTGCGGACCTGCATCACCCGGTGCAGCGTTCGGGCCGCGTACAGCCCGAGCCCGGCCAGGATCAGCCACTGCGCGCAGACCGCCAGGTAGCCCGCCTGGCCGAGCTGTCGCGCCCCGTCGACCTCGGTCAGCGCCCCGCTGAGCAGCAGGGTCGCCGCGGTGACCCCGAGCAGCGCGGCGCCCTCGCGGAACCGGCGGCGCAGCGCGGTGACGGTCACCGGCACCGCCAGGTAGGGCAGCACCGCCGACGCGCCGAGCCCGTCGATCGCGCCGCCCACCAGCGCCACCGCCGCCACCTGGCTGGCGGCCAGCCCCAGCACCACCACCTCGGCCACCCGGCTGAGCGGGCCGAGCAGCCGGTGCTGCGGCGCCAGCAGGGCGGGCAGCCCGGCGACGGCCAGCAGCCCGATCCACCAGAGCTGGGCCGGGTCGTGGGTCGCGAACAGGGTCAGGACGGCGACCAGCGCCAGCATCACCAGTCGCGCGGCCGCGGCGAGGGGATGCGGGTGGGGTCGGGCGGGTGTCGAGGCGGGCACGTGACGGATCGTAGTCAGCCTCGGTAGATATCGGCGATCTCCGCCGCGTACGTCTTGTGCACGACCTGGCGCTTGACCTTGAGCGACGGGGTCAGCTCACCGGTCGCCTCGGTGAAGTCGCGGGGCAGGATCCGGAACACCTTGATCGCCTCGGCCTTGGAGACGGCCTGGTTGGCGATGTCGACCGCGGCCTGGATCTCGGCGCGCAAACCTTCGTGCCCGCGCAGCTCCTCGACCAGGGTGTCGGCGGGGAGACCGGCCGTCTCCAGCCACCGGGGCAGTGCCTCCTCGTCGAGGGTGACCAGCGCGGCGACGAACGGCTGCCGGTCGCCGACCACGACGCACTGGCTGACCAGCGGGTGGGCCCGGACCTGGTCCTCGAGTACGGCCGGCGCGACGTTCTTGCCGGCCGCCGTCACGATGATCTCCTTCTTGCGGCCGGTGATGGTGAGGAAGCCGTCGTTGTCGAGCTGTCCCAGGTCGCCGGTGCGGAACCAGCCGTCGGCGGTCAGCGCCTCGGCGGTGGCCGCCTCGTTGCGCCAGTAGCCCTGGAAGACCAGCTCGCCGGAGATGAGGATCTCGCCGTCGTCGTCGATCCGGACGGTCACCCCGGGCAGCGGCCGGCCGACGGTGCCGATCCGGGTGCCGGTGGGCAGGTTCGCCGCGGCGGCCGGGGCGGTCTCGGTCAGCCCGTAGCCCTCCAGCACGGTCACCCCGATGCCGCGGAAGAAGTGGCCCAGGCGGGCGCCGAGCGGGGCCCCGCCGGAGATCGCGTCCCGGCACCGGCCGCCGAGGGCCGCGCGCAGCTTGCGGTAGACCAGCTTGTCGAAGACGGCGTGCTGGGCCCGCAGCGCCAGGCCCGGCCCGTTCGGGGTCTCCAGCGCCTCGCTGTACGCGATGGCGACCTGCTCGGCCCGGGCGAAGATGCCGCCCTTGCCGTCGGCCTCGGCCTTCTGCTTCGCCGCGTTGTAGACCTTCTCGAAGACCCGGGGCACCGAGAGCACGAAGGTCGGGCGGAACTCCTGCAGCTCGGCGACCAGGTTCTTGGTGTCCGCGCAGTGCCGCAGGGTGGCCCGGGCCTGCACCACGCCGATCTGGATCAGCCGGGCGAACGCGTGCGCCAGCGGGAGGAAGAGCAGGGTGGAGGCGCCGGGGTTGAACAGGTTCGGCAGCACCGGCACGGCGTTGGCGATGTCGGCGTACATGTTCCGGTGGGTGATCACGCAGCCCTTGGGCCGGCCGGTGGTGCCGCTGGTGTAGATGATGGTGGCCACGTCGCCGGAGTGCACCGCGGCCCGGCGTCGGTCGATCTCCGCCGGGTCGACCGACGCGCCGGCGGCGACCAGGTCGTCCACCCCGCCGAGGTCGATCTGCCACACGTGGTTCAGCTCGGGCAGCCGGTCCCGGACGCCGGCCAGCAGGGTCGCGTGCGCGGTGCTCTCCACCAGGCAGGCGACCGCGCCGGAGTCGGTGAGGATCCAGGCGGCCTGCTCGGCGCTGGAGGTCTCGTAGATCGGCACGGTGACTCCGCCGGCCGCCCAGATGGCGTAGTCGACCAGGGTCCACTCGTAGCGGGTGCGGCTCATCAACCCGACCCGGTCGCCCGGCTGCACGCCGGCCGCGACCAGGCCCCGGGCCACCGCGACGACCTCGTCGCGGAACTGCCGGCAGGTGACGTCCGCCCACGCCGGGCCGTCCGCCGCGCCGGTGGGGCGGACGAACTGGACCGTTTCCGGGGCCACCTCGGCGTTTTCCCAGACCGGGTCGGTGAGGTTGGCCGCGTCGCCGACGGTGACGATCGGCGGGACGGAGAACTCGCGCACCTGCACTCCTTCGTGCTCGCACTGGCCGGGCGGGCCGCCACCGGAGGGGTCGGCTCTGTCGAAACCTACCCGCCCGGCCGGCTGGCCCGGGGAGGTAGGTTGCCCGCCGAGGCGTGGCGGGGGGCGGGACGGCCCCGCGGTGCCACCCGCCGGGTAGCCTCCCCCCATGGCGGACACCTCCACCCAGTCGATCACCATCGGCGCCCCACCGGAGCAGGTGGCGGCGGTCATCTGCGACTTCCCGCGCTACCCGGAGTGGACCGACGCGGTGCGGCGGGTGGAGGTGATCGAGGAGTACGAGGACGGCTACGCCAGCCAGGTCCGGTTCACCATCGACGCCGCGGTGATGGCCGACGAGTACGTGCTCGAGTACGCCTACGCGGAGGACCTGTCCCGCATCGAGTGGCACCTGGTGGCGCCCTCGGCGATGCAGAAGGCGCAGCGGGGGTCGTACGACCTGGTCGGCAACGCGGACGGCGGCACCACGGTGACCTACACCCTGGAGGTCGAGCTCTCCGTCGGGATGCTCGGCATGTTTCGCCGCAAGGCCGAAAAGATGATCATGGACACCGCGTTGAAGCAGCTCAAGCGCCGGGTAGAAGCACCCGGTGCGGCGCAGTGACGCGTCCGGCGGCCTGGCCGCCCCGGTAGAGGAGCCGACCATGGTGGCAACGGATCCGGGCTCGGCCCGGGAAGAGGCGGAGCGGCTGGTCGCGACGCTGCTGGCGAGCGCGCGGCTGGCCGCCGCCGGGCCGTCCGCGGGCCCCTGGGGCCCGCTCGGTGGGATCGTCTCCAGTGTGTTCGGTCACAGTGCGCCGGATGGGGTCAACCACCCCACGGGGGCCGGTTTCGCCACCGGTAGCGCCGAATGCTGTGTCTGCCCGGTCTGTCGGGGTATCGCCGCGCTACGGGATCCGAGTCCGGAATTCGCCGAGCGGCTCGCCACCGGAGCCGGTGATCTGGCCGCCGGAGTGGCCAGTCTGCTGCGCGCTTTCGCCTCCGCGACCCCGCCCCCGCCGCCCGCCGGCGACCAGCCCGCCGGCGCGACACCGGCCCCGGCCGGCCCCGCCGACGATCACGTCTGGCGCGAAGCCACCCGCAGCGGGCATGATTCTCAGCCGGCGCCGGAGCGGGACGTCTGGTCCGCCGCGACCCGGGCGGAGGAGACCGCCGCCCCGGCCGCCGCCGGACCGCCTGTCGAGCAGGCCGGGCCGGCCGGCCCGGCGACCGTCCGGGCGACGACCGACCGACCCGTGGTGCCCGCCTCGCGGGCGCCCGGTGACGTCGGCGCGGACGCACCAGGCGACGGGGCCTGACAGGAACATTCCGCAGCACCGGCCACGGGCGGTGGGTGCCGGACAGCACAGCAGAGGGGAGTGGCGGCGGTGACGCTGACCATCGGGATCGACGTCGGTGGCACGAAGGTGGCCGGCGGTGTCGTCGACGCCACCGGCACGGTGCTCGTGCAGGGCCGACGGGACACTCCCGCCGATGACGTCGCCAAGACCCGCGACGTCATCACCGACCTGGTCAGCGAGTTGGCCGCCGGGCGGTCGATCGAGGCGGTCGGCATCGGTGCGGCCGGCTGGATCGACGCGACCCGCTCCATCGTGCAGTTCGCGCCCAACCTGGCCTGGCGGGACGAGCCGCTGCGCGAGTACGTGAGCAAGGTGGTCGGCCTGCCGGTGATCGTGGAGAACGACGGCAACGTCGCCGCCTGGGCCGAGTTCCGCCACGGCGCGGCCCGCCAGGCCGACGACTCGATGGTCATGTTCACCATCGGCACCGGCGTGGGTGGCGGCATCGTGCTCGGCGGTGAACTGGTCCGTGGCGCGCACGGCGTCGCCGCGGAGCTGGGGCACATGCTGACCGTGCCGGACGGCCACCAGTGCGGCTGCGGCCGGCTCGGCTGCATCGAGCAGTACGCCAGCGGTAGCGCCCTGGTCCGGTTCGCCCGGGCCGCCGCCCGCCAGGAGCCGAACCGGGCCGCCGCGCTGCTGGAGCTGGCCGGCGGGGAGGCCGAGGCGATCACCGGCCCGATGGTGACCGCGGCGGCCAAGGGCGGCGACCCCGTCTCCGCCGAGGCGTTCGCCCAGGTCGGCCGCTGGCTCGGCACCAGCCTCGCCGACATGGCGCAGATCCTCGACCCGCAGGTGCTCGTCGTCGGCGGCGGCGTGATCGACGCCGGCGACCTGCTGATGGGCCCGACCCGCCGGTCGTTCACCGAGTCGCTCGCCCAGCGCAGCCGGCTCCCGGTCGCCGAGATCCTCCCGGCCGAGCTGGGCAACCGCGCCGGGGTGATCGGCGCCGCCGACCTGGCCCGCCGGATCTGAGGCGCGCGGCGTGACGCAGAGCTCCGGCGTGCCGCTGCGGGTCGTCTCGTACAACATCCACAGCCAGCGGGACGACACGGCCGCGCTGGCCGCGGTGGTCCGGGCCGCGGCCCCGGACGTGGTGATCGTGCAGGAGGGGCCGCGGCGCTTCCGTTGGCGGCAGAAGTCCGCCACGCTGGCCGAGTCGTTCGGCCTGGTGGTGGCCGCCGGTGGCCTGCCCGCGCTGGGCAACCTGCTGCTGACCAGCCTGCGGGTCCGGGTCGCGGCCACCCGGTGCCAGCGCTTCCCGCTCACCCCCGGCCGGCACCTGCGCGGCGCCGCGTACGCCGAGTGCGTGGTCGCCGGCGGCGCCCGGTTCACCCTGGTCGGCTCGCACCTCTCCACCGACCCCGCCGAGCGCCCGGCGCAGGCCGCCCTGCTCAAGCGGGAGCTGGACGTCGCCGGCGCCCCGGTGATCGCCGGCGCTGACCTCAACGAGGGGCCGGACGGCCCAGCCTGGGCCACCGTGGCGCGCGGGCTGACCGACGCGGCCGTCGCGGCGGACCGGGCCGACCGGCTCACCTACTCCTGCGCCGACCCGCGCCGGCGCATCGACGCGCTCTTCGTCGATCCGCGGATCACGGTGGTCGACTACGACGTGGTGGACACCCCGCAGACCCGGCGGGCCAGTGACCACTTCCCGGTCCTGGTCGACCTGCTGCTGCCGGTCGCCGACTGACCCACGCCGCCCATCCGGGGCTGGACAACCGGCTCCGATGTGGAGAGGATTTCGCGGCGACCCGGCACCCGTGCCGCACAAAGGAGATATCCCGGTGTCCACCTCCACCGACCGGCCCGATCCGGAGGCGACCACGCTCGCCCTGAGCCGCGACGGCCGCCCGGTCTCCGACCGGGGCGACACGGTCTGCGTCATCGGCGCCGGCGCCAGCGGCCTGACCGCCGTGAAGAACCTCAAGGAGCACGGCTTCGGCGTCGACTGCTACGAGCGGGAGACCGGCGTGGGCGGGGCGTGGAACTGGCGGCACGACCGCAGCCCGGTCTACGCCAGCACGCACCTGATCTCGTCCCGGCCGTTCACGCAGTTCCCCGACTTCCCGATGCCGGACTCCTGGCCCGACTACCCGCACCACAGCCGGCTGCTGGCCTACTTCGAGCGGTACGCCGACCACTTCGACCTGCGCTCGCACATCTGGTTCGGCACCGAGGTGATCCGGGTCGAGCCCGTCGAGGGCGACCGCTGGGACGTCACCACCCGCAGCACCGGCGGCTACGGCCCGGAACGCACCTCCCGCTATGCCGCCGTGGTGGTGGCGAACGGGCACAACTGGTCGCCGAAGCTGCCCGACTACGAGGGGCTGGCCGAGTTCCGCGGCGAGGTCATGCACGCCTCCTCCTACAAGGACCCGGCTCAGCTGCGCGGCAAGCGGGTGCTGGTGGTGGGCGCCGGCAACACGGGCTGCGACATCGCCGTGGAGGCCGCCCAGCAGGCGTCGCACTGCTGGCACTCCACCCGGCGCGGCTACTGGTACGCCCCGAAGTACGTCCTCGGTCGCCCCGCCGACCAGGTCAACGACACCCTGCTGGCGTTGCGCGTGCCGCTGCGGGTGCGGCAGTGGCTCTACCACTGGACGCTGCGGCTCACCGTCGGCGACCTGACCCGGTTCGGCCTGCCGAAGCCGGACCACCGGGTCTACGAGACGCACCCGATCGCGAACAGCCAGCTCGTCTACCACGTCGGGCACGGCGCGATCACGCCGGTGCCGGACGTCGCCCGGTTCGGCCCGTACGGCGTGGAGCTCACCGACGGCCGGCAGCTCGAGCCGGAGCTGGTCGTCTTCGCCACCGGCTACCTGCCCCGCTTCGAGTTCCTCGACCCGAAGGTGCTCGGCGACGACTCCGGCACCGGCCGGCCGACGCTGTGGCTCAACGCGTTCGCGCCGGGCCACCCGACGCTGGCCGTGGTCGGCCTGCTGCAGCCGGACTCGGGCGTCTTCACCCTGTCGCACTGGCAGGCGGTGCTCTTCGCCCGGCTGCTCCAGCTGCGCCGCACCCGCCCCGAGCGGGCGTCCGCGTTCGCCGCGGCGACGCAGGCCCGAGCCGGGGAGCGCTACTCCGGGCAGGTCAAGGAGAGCAGCCGGCACTGGTTCGAGGTCGGCCACGCCGACTACCTGCGCGCCCTCCAGCGCGCCCTCGACACCCTGGAGAACAAGTGAGCGCGAGGAGTGAGCTTGCGAGCCCCGCCGTCGCGAACGGAGGGCGAGTCCAGTGAGCGACGTGCGGATCATGCGGGGGCGGGAGTGGGCGCGGCCGGTCCGCCCGGCCCGGCGTGAGGTGCTCAGCGCCACCCCCGAGCTGGAGGAGGGGCGACCGCCGCTGCTCTTCGTACCGGGCTTCGGGCACGGGGCGTGGGCGTTCGCCGAGCACTGGCTGGGGCATGCCGCGTCCCGCGGCTTCCCGGCGCACGCGGTGAGCCTGCGCGGGCACGGCGGCAGCGAACCGGCGCCGGAGGCGACGCTGCGGGCGTACGTGCACGACGTGGTGCAGGTGGCCGCGGGCCTGCCCCGCCAGACGGTGCTCGTTGGGCACGGCGCCGGCGCGCTGGTGGTGGCGCACGCGCTGGCCCGCTACCCGGCGCGGGCGGCGGTGCTGGTGGCGCCGGTCTTCGGCGGCTGGGGGACGCTCGGCGCGGCGCTGCGCCGCAACCCGGCCGGCACCCTGCCGGCGGTCGTCGGCGGCCGGCTGCGGCTGAGCCGCGGCCAGCTGTTCAGCCGCGAGCTGCCCGACGCCGACGCCCGGCGGTACGCCGGCCGGCTCGGCCGGGCGGGCCGGCGGGCCCAGTGGCAGCTGCTGACTCAGACCGACCCGGAGCCGGCGGTCGGCGCGCCGTCGGTGCTGGTGCTGGGCAGCCCCGACGACCGGGTGGTGCCGACCGGAGCGCTGAACCGGGTCGCCCGCCGCTACGGCTCGGCGCCGCTGCTCTTTCCCGGCATGGGGCACGACCTGATGCTCGACGCCCGCTGGCGGGAGCCGATCGACGCGCTGCTCGACTGGCTGGAGAAGGAGACGATCGCTCGCTGAGCCCGGTCGGTCGAACCGGGCACACCGGGCGGCCGGGGGTGGTCGCCGGCGCGGTTCGCGCTCAACCGCCGGTGCGACGTTCGGCCCGGGCGGCCGAGCGGTCGGGCTGGTTGGGCAGCACCGGGGCGCCGTCGCCGGTGCTGGTGAGCCGATCGACCAGCGCGCCGGACTCGTCCAGAGCGGTCAGGTAGGAGCGGGCCCAGGCGCGGATGTCGTGCCGGTGCAGGTGCGCGCGCATGGCCCGCATCCGTTCGGTGACGTCGGCCGGGGCGGCGTGCAGCGCCGCGAGCAGCCCCTGCTTCAGCCCCTCCAGGTCGTGCGGGTTCACCAGGTACGCCTGGGACAGTTCGGCGGCGGTGCCGGCGAACTCGCTGAGCAGCAGCGCCCCGGCGTCGTCGACCCGGGCCGCCACGTACTCCTTGGCCACCAGGTTCATCCCGTCGCGCAGCGGGGTCACCGCCATCACGTCGGCGACCCGGTAGAGGGCGGCCAGCTCGGCCCGGTCGAACGGCTGGGTCAGGTAGTGGATGGCCGGCTCACCGACCCGGCCGAACTCGCCGTTGATCCGGCCGACCTCGCGCTCCACCCGCTCCCGCAGGATCTGGTACTGGCCGACCCGTTCCCGGCTCGGGACCGCGACCTGCACCAGCACCGTGTCGCGGACCTTGACGTGCCCGCTGACCAGCAGCTCGCTGTACGCCTTGAGCCGCTGCTCGATGCCCTTGGTGTAGTCCATCCGGTCGACGCTGAGGATGACGTGCTCGGGGCTGCCGAGGTCCTGCCGCAGCCGGCGGGCCCGGGCGGCCACCTCGGGCCGGGCGGCCAGCGCGGCCATCTCGGCGGTGTCGATGGAGACCGGGAACGCGCCGATGCGGACCACCCGGTCGTCGATGCCGATCCGCCGGTCGGTGGCCGGCAGGCCCAGCACCTTGGTCACCAGCTGGGCGAAGTTGTGCGCGGCCTGGGCCCGTTGGAAGCCGACCAGGTCGGCGCCGAGCATGCCGCGCAGCAGCTCGGCCCGGCGGGGGAGCTGCATGAACAGCTCCGGCGGCGGGAACGGCACGTGCAGGAAGAAGCCGATCCGCAGGTCCGGCCGCAGCGCCCGGAGCAGGCCCGGCACCAGGTGCAGGTGGTAGTCCTGCACCCAGACCACCGCGCCCGGCTCGGCGACCTCCGCGGTGGTCTCGGCGAACCGCTGGTTGACCCGCTGGTACGCCTCCCACCAGCGCCGGTGGTGCTGGGGTTGCTCGACCGCGTCGTGGTAGAGCGGCCAGAGCGTCGCGTTGGCGAACCCCTCGTAGTGGTCGCGCAGGTCGTCCTGGTCGAGCGGCACCGCGCGCATCCGGACGCCGTCGACGTCGGGCAGGGTGGGGGCGGGGCCGGTGCCGCCGGCCCAGCCGACCCAGGTCGCCGGGGTGTGCCGCAGCAGCGGATGCAGCGCGCTGACCAGGCCGCCGGGGCTGCGCCGCCATTCGCAGGCGCCGTCCAGGGCCAGGTTGTCGTCGATGGGGAGGCGGTTGGCCACCACCACGAGGGAACTCTGTCGCATCTCGGGCATTCCGATCAGCAGAGACTGACCGCCACGAGCAAGGAAAAACCGGTCAGTCAGCGGGGGAAGTGACGTACGGCGGTATTCCTACTGACCGTAAGTTACACCACTGTCACGCCGACGGCGGACCGTAGCCGTCCCGGTATGCGGTCGGTCACCCGCCGGTGGCGGGGCGCACACGCCGGTTCAGACCACCGCGCCGTCGTCCGGGTCGCGGTCGTCGTCGTCACCGCCGGGGCGCAGCCGCCAGATCAGCGTGACGAAGCCGGCGAGGATGCCGGTGAACCCGAGCAGGGTGACCGCCGAGCGGTCGACCGGCAGCAGCGAGGGGAAGAGGAAGAGCACGAAGCCGACGACCACGCCGAGCACGCCCACCGCGGCGTACTTGGAGACCCGGGGCAGCGGCGGGGGCGGCGGCGGGGTGTAGCGCTCGTCCTCGTCGTCGTCGGGCAGGTCGGCGCCGAAGGTGTCCAGCCCGTCGAGCAGCGACGGCTCGTCCGGCCCGGGGTTGCGGCCGACCGAGATGCCGGAGACGTCGGCGGCGTAGGGGAGCCGGCGGACGTCGGTCGCGGTGGGCGAGGAGTCGTCGGCCCGGGTGGCCAGCGGGCCGCCGGTCGGCTCGGCCGGGTCGTCGACGTCCTCGGCGGCCGGCCAGGGGTTGTCGCCGGTGGTGGGGGTGGCGTGGTAGCCGGCGACGATCCGGGCCCACTCGGCCTCGATGTCCGGCTCGTCGGGGCGGGACTGCTCGGGGGCGCTCTCGTCGGCGAGCTGGGTGAGATAGTCGCGGGCGGTGGTGAGGTGGGAGCGGTCGACGTAGAGCCGGTCGACCGGCCGGGCCGGCACGGTGGTCGTGCGGGTCACCGGGTTGAGGTCGGCCGAGGGTTGGAGGTAGGCGGCGATGCCGCCGGCGGCCAGCACGTCCAGCAGGTGTTCGCCGACGCGCGGATCCACGTCGCCAGCGACGGCGTACTCGCTCGCGTCGAGCCCGTTGTCCCGCCGCCCCCGGCGGGCCCCACCCGCTGACACCGGACACCCTCCTCAACGCGCCTGCCGGCGCGGCCGCCCCAGCCCCCTCGGCGTGTGCGCACGCCGTGCCCTGAATCGTGACACGTCAGGGGCCGGTTCCGGGAGTGCGTTGTGTCGCGTCTTCCAAAGTCAGCGGCCGTGCCGCTGGTCGTGGCCGGGGTCGTATGTCCGTTTGTGCGCAGAACGCGGCAGGTGACTACCCGCCCTCCTGGTCGTCAACCGGCCACCGGCGGCCGGTCGCGGCGTGCCCCGGTCGCGGTGGAGCGGAGTCGATCTACGTCGCCGGTCCGGGCGGACGTCCATTGTGGCGAGCGCCCGCGCTTCGTAGGCTCGTCCGCGACGGCGGCGCCACTCGCGGCGCGGGGCTGCGCCGGTGCCGTCGTGACCGCCACTGGGAAAGGACGCCGGTGTTCTACTGGCTGATGAAGTACGTCGTGCTCGGCCCGCTACTGAGGTTGATCTTCCGGCCGCAGGTCGAAGGGCTGCACAACGTGCCGGCCTCCGGCCCGGTCATCCTGGCCAGCAACCACCTCTCGTTCTCCGACTCGATCTTCACGCCGTTGATCGTCAAGCGGAGGGTCACGTTCGTGGCCAAGGCCGAGTACTTCACCGGCAAGGGCATCAAGGGGTGGCTGACCAAGATGTTCTTCGTCAGCAGCGGCACGATCCCGGTCGACCGCTCCGGCGGCAAGGCGGCCCGGGCCGCGCTGGACACCCAGTTGCAGGTGCTGCGGGCCGGCGGGATCGCCGGCATCTACCCGGAGGGCACCCGCTCGCCGGACGGGCGGCTCTACCGGGGCAAGACCGGCGTGGCCCGGCTGGCTCTGGAGAGCGGCGCGCCGGTGGTGCCGGTGGGGATGCTCAACGCCGACGAGATCCAGCCGCCCGGCAAGCTGATCCCGAAGATCGCCCGGGTCCGGATCCGGTTCGGGGCGCCGCTGGACTTCTCCCGCTACCAGGGCCTGGCCGGCGACCGGTTCGTCGAGCGCGCGGTGACCGACGAGATCATGTACGAGCTGATGGAGCTCTCCGGCCGCGAGTACGTCGACGTCTACGCCCAGAAGCTCAAGATCCAACCCGCCCCCGTCGCCGCCTGACCCTCGCCGTCGGCCGCGGGGGAGGCCGTAGGTGGCATCCGGACGCTGTCGAACTGCTCCAGATGTGAACCAGCGGTGCCGGGGACGACCCCGCCGGATGTCCATATCTGGAGCAGTTCGACAGCGGCGCCAACCTCCACCCGACGTCGCCGCCGGACTCGCCGGCCGCCGCGGTGACCGCCGCCGTCAGGGCAGGTGGAGCAGGGTACGGGCGTGGTGGCGGGTGGCGAAGTCGTGCAGGCGGGCGCGGGCCGCCGCCGCGGCGGGCGGGTCGGTCTCGGCCAACGGGGCGATCGCCAGCGCGGTCGTGATGATCTCGTCGGTCACGTCGGTCATCCGGGCGTAGCTCGCCGCCGCCGACTGCAGCAGCCGCGCGGCGGTACGCGGATCGCCGGCCTGCCGGGCCAGGGTGGCGTCGGCGACCTCGCCGGCGGCCCGGGCCCACGGGGTCCTCCGGGGCGCCCGGTCCAAGAGGTCGCGCACCAGCCGGGCCGCGTCGGCGCCGAGGACCCCGGCGACGTGCCCGACAGCCGGCACCCACTCGGCGAACGGGATCATCCGGGTCCGCCGCCAGTCCTCGTCCAGCTCGGCCAGCAGCGCCATCGCCTCGTCCCGGTGACCCTGCACCGCCCGGCAGAGCGCGGCGTGCGCCAGGGTCGAGCGCAACACCCGGTGGAACCCGCTGCGACGGGCCGCGACCAGGGCCTGCTCGACCAGATCCGGGTCGTCCTCGCCAGGGTCGCCGGTCGGCTCGGTGGCGCGCAGCCCTCGCATCCAGCCGGACACCGCCACGATGTGCAGGTCCCACTCGGCGGTCGGCCGGCGGGTCGACTCCGCCGCGATGGCCAGCGCCGAGGTCCAGTCGCCCGCGTAGTACGACCGGGTCCACTGGTCGGCGAAGCTGGTGGCCAGGCTGTGCTCGCCGCCCAGGTCGAGGCTCAGCTGCTCGTCGACCAGCCGGACCGAGCCGGCCAGGTCGCCCTCCTCCTGCAACGCCCAGGCCAGGTTCTGCACCGCCCGACGCCGGCTGGTCAGCCGCTCCACCCGGCAGTGCTCGGTCACGTCGACCAGCTCCGCGTACGCCTCGGCGGAGCCGGCCAGGTAGCGCGCCACCGCGAGGGTGATCCGCGCGTTGGCCTGGACCTCGCGCAGTTGGAGCCGCTCGGCGAGGCTGGCCGCGGTCCGGGCCGCGGCGCAGGCCGGGTCGGTCTCCGCGTTGAGCATGTGCACCCGGGCCAGCTCCAGCAGGGCGCTCGCCTTCTCCTGGCTGTCCGGCAGCTCGTCGTAGATGCCGATCGCCCGGTCCAGGCAGTGCAGCGTCGCGGCGCGGTCGGCCCGGCTCCAGGCGGCGGTGGCCAGCAGCGTCCAGGCCCGCGCCGCGCCCGTCCGGTCGCCGCTCGCGGTGAGCCGCTCGGCGAGCCGGGTGAGCGTGTCCGTGCCGCCGCCCACCAGGAACGCGTCGCCGTCGCGGTAGAACGCCAGCTCGGCGTCGAACAGCTCCAGCGCCGGATCGTCGCCGACGTCCAGCGTGAGCGCCCGGCCGACCAGCGCGGCGGCGGTGTCCAGCGCGTGCAGCTCGTACGCCCGCCGGGCCGCCCGGTGCAGCGCGGCCCGCGCCGTCGCGGCGTAGGGGGCGGTGTCCAGGCCGACTGTCCGGGCGATCTCGTGCGCCGCCCAACGGTGGTTCGCCAGCACCTCGGCGAGGTCGTGCTGCCGCCCGTCGGCGAGCTGCTCCAACCAGTCGGCGGTGCGGTGGTGCCGCAGCACCCGTTCGGCCCGCGGCAACCGCTGGTAGCAGACGTCGCGCACCAGGATGTGCCGGAACCGGTACTCGGACCGACCGGGCATCGTCGAGCTGGCCTGCTCGTACACCAGGTCGCGGCGTTGCAGCCGGTCCAGCGCGCGCTCCACCCACTCCACCGGCCGCCCGAGCGCGCTCGCCACGGGCGCGGCCCAGAACTGCACCCCGACCACCGCGGCGGCCTGGAGAACCGACCGGTCGGCCGGGTCGAGCAGGTCGAGCCGGTTGGCGATGACCGCCTGCACCGTCCGCGGCATCTCCGCGCCCCCGGCCGCGTCGAGCCGGGCGGTCGGGCCCGCCGTGTCGAGCAGGCCGCCGTCGAGCAGCATCCGGGCGTACTCCTGCGCGTAGAGCGGGTTGCCGTCGGCGAACTCGATCAGTGGCGTGCGCGCGGTGGTCGGCAGCGCCGCCTGCCCGAGCAGCAGCGAGTAGAGGGTGTCGATGTCGGTGTCGTGCATCGGCGGCACCGAGATGGACATCGTGCCGCTGATCGTGCCGGTCCACGCCGGATGCCGCTCCCGCAGCTCCGGCCGGGCGGTCGCGACAACCAGCAGCGGTACGCCGCGCGCCGTCGCGCCCAACTGCTCGACGAACGCGAGCATCGCCTGGTCCGCCCAGTGCATGTCCTCGAAGACCAGCACCGTCGGCCCGGTCGCGGCCAGCGCGAGCAGGAACCGTCGCCAGGCGGCCTCCGTCTCGCCGGGGGTGAGCCGCTCGCCCGGCACCCCGATCAGCGGCCCCAGCGCCTCGGCGAGTCGGACGGCGTGCGGGTCGGCGAGCTGGCTCAACCGGGCCCGCAGTTGATCGCGTAGCGCGGCCGGGTCGTCGACCTCCGGCACCCCCACCCAGCTCTTCACGATGTCGGCCAGGGCCGACCAGGTGACGTTCTCACCGAACGGGGGGCACTGCCCGACGAGCCAGGTGACCGGCGGGCCGGGCAGGTTCGCGGCGTGCCGGGAGAGTTCGCGCAGCAGCCGGCTCTTGCCCACCCCGGCCGGGCCGAACATCGTCACCAGCTGGGAGGTCCGCTCGGTCACCGCCCGGTGCAGGGCGTTGAGCAGCAGCCCGCGCTCGTGCTCCCGGTCCACCATCGGCGTCAGCTCCGCCGCGTGCGGGCCGGGGTGCGGCCGGGCCCGCACGGCCAGCCAGATCCGGCTCACCGCGGACCGGCCGCGCAGGGTGACCGGCGGCTGGTCGTCGTACTCCAGTTCGTGGCGGGTGGCCGACCAGGTGCTCTCGTCGACGACGACGCCGCCGGCTGGGGCGAACGACTGCAACCGGGACGCGGTGTTGACCACGTCGCCGGTGACGAACGCCTGCCCGCCGTCGCGGGTGGCGGAGAGGTCGACGAGGGCCTCGCCGGTGGCGATGCCGACCCGGAAACCGAGTGGCGGCTGCGAGCCGGTGGGCTGACGGGCCAGGTTGCGTTGCAGCTCCAGGCCGGCGCGGACGCAGCGCAGCGCGTCGTTGTCGGTGGCCACCGGCGCGCCGAAGAGCGCCATCACCGCGTCGCCGATGTACTTCTCGACCACCCCGCCGTACTGGTGCACGACCCGCCGGACGGTGGCGAAGTAGGTCTGCTGCAGGCCACGGGCCTGCTCGGGGTCGGCCCGCTCGGCGTACGTGGTGAAGTCGACGATGTCCACGAAGAGCACGCTGACCTGCCGGCGGTCCTCCTGCATCGCGACGACGTGGTCGCGCAGCGGGTGACCGCAGTTGGTGCAGAAGTTCGCCTCGGTGCCGTTGCCGTGCCCGCAGTGCGCGCAGCTGACCGTGAGTGGCTGTCCACATCCGCCGCAGAAGCGGTCGTCAGGTCCGGCTGCGCGTGCGCAGTGTCCACACTTCAGGTCGATGTCCAGCTCCCGTACGCGAGAGAGCCCAGTATCCCGCTCCGGTCGGCCAGTCGGGTACCCGACGTGCGGGTGGGACACGCGACCGATAGGGCGGGACTACTCTTCGGTACCAGGAAATTTCACATCAGGGAGAGTGCCGTGCAGGTCCGACTGTCCGCCCCGTGGACCGATCCGGGGGGCACGGTGTGGGCTCCCGGCGACACGATCGACGTCGACGCCGTCACTCTCGCCGAGCTGGAGGAGCAGGGCATGGTAGATGAGCCCGAGGGCCAGGTGAGCGGGTCCGGGAAGAGCACGACCACCTCGTCGAGCACGTCCACGTCGGGGAAGCAGACCGATCCGCAGAAGATCGGCCCGGGGCCGGGCGCCCCGCCGGCCGACGACACCGACGACTGACGGTCGGGTGCGGCCGGCGGGCCACCCGGCCCGCCGGTCTCACCCGTTCGCCGGCGCCAGCCGCATCCGTGGCCGACGCCCCAGCGCCCGACCGAGCAGCGGAGCGACCAGCCCGAGGGCGGCCAGTACGCCGAGACCGGAGATGACCAGCACCCATCGTGGACCGGCCGCCGCCAGCAACGGGGCGCCGACCGCGTAGGCCAGCGCCTCCGCGGCGTACGGGAACATGTAGACGGTGCCGAAGACGACGCCGAGCCGTTCGGCGGGCACGCTCTGCTGGATGAGGGTGTCCGCGGCGACGTTGTGCCAGCCCGCCCCGATTCCGGCCGCCGCCTGACCGGCGACGGCGAGCGCGATCACCGGGCTGACACCGCTGACCAGAGTCCCCACGCCGAGCGCGGCCAACGCGCCGTAGAGGACCAGGTCCATCCGGGTCCGCGCGCCGGCCCGGGCGATGCTCATCGGCCCGAGCACCATGCCCACCCCGTAGGCGGTGCCCAGCAGGCCGATGGTCACCTCGCTGGCGTTCAGCTCGGCGCGTCCGAGGGGAACGATGGCGAGGTTGTCCAGCGCCGCGAAGCTCACCATCACCAGGAACCCGACGGAGATCGCGCGGACCACGCCGTGGCCGCGCACCACCCGGAGCCCTTCGCTCAGCACTCGGCCGAACGGCTCCGCCCGGCGGGCGGGCGTGGCCGCCGAGAGGGCGCGGACCCCGTTGATGAGCAGCGCGGAGAGCACGAACGTGGCCACGTTGACGAGCATCGTGGTGGTCAGCCCGAGGGTGGCCAGCAGCACGCCGCCGACCGCCGGCCCGGCCGCGAACCCGATGTTCACGCCCGTCGCCAGTTGGGCGTTCGCGGCAGGCAGTCGCTCGGGTCCGACCAGCCGGGGCAGCAGGCTGCGGCCGGCCGGGGTGAACGTGGTGGCGGCCGTGGTGGCCGCGGTGACCAGCGCCAGGAGCACGGGCAGCGGCGGCGCGAGCAGCGCGACGGCGAGGTAGATCAGTGCCTGCGCGGTGTCGCAGCCGACCATGAGCCGGCGCTGGTCGAACCGGTCAGCCAGCGCGCCGAGCAGTGGCCCGAGCAGTCGGGGCACCGTCCAGGCGAGAAGCAGCAGGGCCACCGCCGCGCCGCCGTGCCGGTCGAACACGGCGATCAGCAGTGCGGTGCGGGCCAGCTGATCGCCGGCGTACGAGGCCAGCCGGGCGAACCAGTACCGACGAAAGGCGACGTTGCTGCGCAGTAGTGACATGACCGTTGGCTCCTCGCTGCTGCTGGTATGTCGGCACGGGCCCCGGGACGAGGCCGGGCGCGGCAACCTTGTCAGCGCGGCACCAGGGCGAACAACCGCCCTTTAGGCAGTGATTAGTGTAGATTTGTCTATTTTGTTCGGCGGTCGTGCGCCGTAGCGTCCTCCCCAGACAGGCAGTTCGACGACCAGGGAGGCGACCATGGGAACGACGACGAACACGACCACGGCGGCGAGCGGCTGGGCCGGACCGGGCATCTGGGCCGGACCGGGCTTCTGGGCGGGACCGGGCTTCTGGGCCGGCCCCGGCTACTGGCTCGGCCCGACCCGCTGATCCGTCCCGCTGTACCGACCCGGTGACGCCGGCTGCCGATGGCAGCCGGCGCAGCCGTGCGTGCGGGGTAGGGCCGAGCGGACCTGGATCGTCCCGCTACCCCGGTCCGTCGCCGGTCGCGGCGGGCGACGGCGGAGGTGGGGGAGAGGTCAGCGGTCGTTCATGCCGGCGCGGCGGCGCAGCGCGGCCACGTCGGTCACCACGATCCGGCGTCCCTCGGTGCGCAGCCAGCCCCGGTTGGCGAAGGAGCCGATCGCCTGGTTGACGCTCTGCCGGGAGCCGCCGGCCATCTCCGCCAGCTGGCTCTGGTTGAGCTCGATGGTGATCATCGGCGCCTGGCTCTCGCCGGCCAGCCGCACCAGGGTCTTGGCCACCCGACCGGGCAGGTCGAGGAAGACGTGATCGGCGTTCTGCTCGGTGAGCCGGCGGATCAGCCCGCCGAGCGAGCGCATCACCGCGTCCAGGATGCGCGGGTTGGAGTGCACCAGCTCCATGAACGCGCCCCGGGACAGCGCCAGGGCGGTGCAGTCCTCGATCGCCTCGGCCGAGGCGGACCGGGTGGAGGCGTCCAGCAGGGAGACCTCGCCCAACACGTCGGGCGGACGGATCACCGACAGCACGGCCCGCTCGCCCGTCGGGGCGGTGCGGAAGACCGCGACCGCGCCGCGGCGCAGCACGATCAACGACTCGCCGGGGTCGTTCTCGACGAAGAGCAGCTGGCCCTTGCGGTACGTGCGCGGCACGGCGGCAGCGATCACACGCTGCCGTACCTCCGGCTCGAGCCCGGCGAACATCTCCACACCCGTGAGCGCGTCACCCGGCTCCGGCAGGCGAACCTCCACGGCCCAACCCCTCCCCAAGGACCACAACTCGCACACCGGGTGAACCTGACGGCCACTGACGTAGGTGAGCTGACACCAGTACGGCGTCCGGTAAGCGGTACACATCAGATCATGACGGTCCTGTCGCTTGCTGTACACCCCTCAAATCACTTCCGTGACAGTGCCCAGCTGGGACGGCCCGCCATCGTGAGGTGCGGATCCACCCGGTGGGGCGTGGGGGCGGGTGGATCCGGCCGCGGCCGGCCGGGGCGGGTCGGCACCTCCCGCATCGCCGGCCGGCCGCGGCGTCGCCGCCCGATCGGGGCCCCGACGGCCGTGGCGCACCGGCGGTGGGCGAGGATGTCGACGATGGTTTACCGCTATTTCTACGACTGCGAGTTCATCGAGGACGGCCTGGTCGTCGACCTCGTCTCGATCGGTGTCGTCGACGAGAACGGCCGCGAGTTCTACGCGGTCTCCACCGAGTTCGACGACTCCCGGGCCGTGCCCTGGGTGCGCCGCAACGTGCTGGACAAGCTGCCCTCCCCGGCCGACCGGGCCTGGCGTTCCCGGGCGCGCATCCGCGACGAGCTGTACGACTTCCTCGTCGAGCCGATCCGGGACCGGCCCGGCGAGCAGCTCGAACTCTGGGCCTGGTACGCCGCGTACGACCACGTGGTGCTGGCGCAGCTGTGGGGGGCGATGCCGGCGCTGCCCCGGGAGATCCCCCGGTTCACCAAGGAGCTGCGCCAGCTCTGGGACGACCGTGGGCGCCCGACGCTGCCGGACGCCGAGGCGGCGCGGCACGACGCCCTGGTCGACGCGCGGCACAACCTGGCCCGCTGGCGCGCGATGACCGCCCGCTGAGCGGAGGTTCGGAAAGGCCGCGTCTCGTAGGTTTGACCGGTTCTGTCCCGGGCACCGCCTCCGACGAGCCGAGCGGAGTCGAGCGAGGGAGACCATCATGAGCAAGGAGCCGTCCAGCGCCGCCGACGCCCGCCGACGGGTCACCGAACTGATCCGGGACGCCCGGATCGGCATGCTCACCACGATCTCCCTCGACGGTCGACAGGTGAGCCGGCCGATGGGCCTGCAGGACGCCGAGTTCGACGGCGACCTGTGGTTCTTCGCGTACGCGGACTCCGCCAAGGTCCGGCAGATCCGGGTCAACCCGGAGGTCAACGTCGCCTTCTCGGACCAGCGGCGGCACGCGTGGGTGTCGGTCACCGGCACCGCCACCGAGGCGTTCGATCCGGCCCGGGCGGAGCGGCTGTGGCATCCGCTGCTGCGGACCTGGTTCCCGGACGGGCCGGACACCCCGGGACTGACCCTGATCAAGGTGCACGCCAGCTCGGCCGAGTACTGGGACTCGCCCGGCGGGACGGTGGTGAACCTGCTCGGCTTCGCCCGGGCCGCGGTCACCGGTCGGCCGCCGGAGCCGGGCGAGAACCGCGAGGTCCGGTACTGACCCACCTGCCCGGGTGGTCGGCGCAGGGGCGCGCTGTCGTTGCCCAGCCAGGACGACTACAGTGCGCAGTGACGGCCCGCCCCGGGCCGGCAACGGCGCCGACGGTCTCATCCGACCCATATCCTGGGGCTATTCCGGGCTTCACCTGATGCTCCAGGAGGATGAGCAGATCATGCGTATCGGCGTGCTCACCGGCGGTGGCGACTGCCCCGGTCTCAACGCGGTCATCCGGGCGGTGGTCCGCAAGGGCGTCGCCACTTACGGTCACGAGTTCGTGGGCTTCCAGGACGGCTGGAAGGGCCCGCTGGAGGGTCAGTCCAGGCCGCTGGGCATCGCGGACGTCCGCGGCATCCTGCCGCGCGGCGGCACCATCCTCGGCTCGTCCCGGACCAACCCGTTCAAGATCGAGAACGGCGTCGAGCGGATCAAGGACAACCTCGCCGAGCAGGGCGTGGACGCGCTGATCGCGATCGGCGGCGAGGACACCCTCGGCGTGGCCACCAAGCTCTACGAGCTGGGCGTACACGTCATCGGTGTGCCGAAGACGATCGACAACGACCTGGGCGCCACCGACTACACCTTCGGCTTCGACACCGCGGTCAACATCGCGATGGAGGCCATCGACCGGCTGCACACCACCGCGGAGAGCCACCACCGCACCCTGGTCGTCGAGGTGATGGGCCGGCACGCCGGCTGGATCGCCCTGCACGCCGGCCTGGCCGGTGGCGCGAACGTGATCCTGCTGCCGGAGCGGCAGTTCGACGTCGAGCAGGTCGCCGGCTACGTCGAGAAGCGCTTCCAGCACCAGTACGCCCCGATCGTGGTGGTCGCCGAGGGCGCCCAGCCGCTCGACGGCCAGATGGTGCTGCACAACCAGGAGCTCGACGCCTTCGGTCACGTCCGCCTGGGCGGCATCGGCCAGTGGCTTGCCGAGCAGCTTGAGGCGAAGACCGGCAAGGAGGCCCGCACGGTCGTGCTCGGCCACATCCAGCGCGGTGGCACCCCGACCGCCTTCGACCGGGTGCTCGCCACCCGCCTCGGCCTGCAGGCGATCGACGCGGCGCACGAGGGCGACTGGGGCAAGATGGTCGCGATGCAGAGCACCGACATCGTCCGGGTGCCGCTGGCCGAGGCGACCCGCGAGCTGAAGACCGTGCCGCTGGAGCGGTACGCCGAGGCCGAGGTCTTCTTCGGCAGCTGATCGACCGACACGGCGTCGCGGCCGGCCACCCGGCCAGCCGCGACGCCGTGCCTGGCGAGGAGGGGGTACGACCGGATGTCAGCCGGGGTGCACACCGTCGCGGTGATCGGCGCGGGCAAGATCGGTGAGCTGATGCTCTCCGGGCTGCTGCGTTCCGGCTGGCCGGCGGACCGCTTGCTGGCCACCGCACGGCGGCAGGCCCGGGCCGAGGAGCTGGCCACCCGCTACGGCGTCCGGGTGGTGGACAATCTGACCGCGGTCGACGAGGCCGAGGTGCTGGCCGTGGCGGTCAAGCCGCAGGACGCGGCCGCGCTGCTCGACGAGATCGGCCCCAAGGTGCCGGCCGACAAACTGGTGATCTCGCTCTGCGCCGGCCTGCCCACCACCTTCTTCAGCCGCCGGCTGCCCGAGGGCACCCCGGTGGTCCGGGTGATGACCAACACCCCGGCGCTGGTCGACGAGGCGATGACCGCCATCTCCGCCGGCGCCCACGCCACCGGGGCGCACCTGGCGCTGGCCGAGGAGATGTTCTCCCCGCTCGGTTCGACCATCCGGGTGCCCGAGTCGCAGCAGGACGCGGTGACCGCGCTCTCCGGCTCCGGCCCGGCCTACTTCTACCTGCTGGTCGAGGCGATGATCGACGCCGGCATCCTGCTCGGGTTGCCCCGGCAGGTGGCGCACGAGTTGATCGTGCAGACCGCGATCGGCTCGGCGGTGATGCTCCGCGACTCCGGCGAGCACCCGGTGAAGCTGCGTGAGGCGGTCACCTCGCCCGCCGGCACCACCATCTCCGCCGTGCGCGAGTTGGAGAAGCACGGCGTACGGGCGGCGCTGCTCGCCGCCCTCGAGGCGGCCCGGGACCGGGCTCGCGAGCTGGCCGCCCAGAGCTGACGTCGCTCAGCCCGACTGCATCGCCAGGTCGTCGACCCCGCGCCGCAGCGGCTCGGTGAGCGGGGTCCGAGGTGCGGTCGGTTGCGCGGGCACCCGGGCGAACCGGGTCCAGGCGGAGATGACCTGTGCGGCGGCGTGCCACGGCGCCGGGTCGTCGACTTCCGGGTCGGCGAGTCGGGTGACGATCACGCCCCAGTGCCGCAGCCGCTCCAGGTTCTCCAGGAAGGCGGGGTGCTGGGCGAGCGTCGGGTCCGGCGCCGGCACGGCGACCACCGGCAGGCCGACGGCGGTCGCCTCGTTGAGCAGCCGCAGGGCCAGGTTGTCGTTGAGCCCGTACGCCCACTTGTTGACCAGGTCGAAGCTGGCCGGCGCGACGGCGTAGGCCTCGGCCGGCGGCAGCGGGTGCAGCGCTTCGGCCTGCTCGTCCTCGCGTATCGGATGACCGGTGAGGGCGGTCAGGGCGTCCCGGTCGATCACGTCGACCGCGTCCGGGGTGGTGACGATGTGGACCTCCCAGCTCAGCTCCTGGCAGGCCGCGATGAAGGGTGTGAGCTCGGCGGCCGGTTCGGTGCCGCAGACGACGAGGTGCAGGACAGGAGATCGTGACTTCCCGGGCATGGCGGCTCCTATCGCAGGTCCCGAGGCCGAGGGTATCGACGTTGACTCGGACGCGAGCCGTTTTCCGGGCAACCGGCCGGACAGCGGCTACCAGCCACCCGTTGGCTGAGTGAAGACTCAGCCGAATGTCCGTCCCTGGTAGAGCCGGTGCGGCCGGCCGCGCCGCTCGAACGCCGCCAGCTCGCCGGCCCCGGCGACGACCACGTCGCTCTCCGGTCAAGGAAGGTCAGCCACGTCCGTCGGGGTACTCCGCCGGGCGGCGGGACGGCCATACTGGCCCGGTGTTCACACTCGCCCAGGCCCGGCACCTGGTGGCCACCCTGCGTCCGCGCATCGACGAGCTGATCCGGTTGCGCGCGGACCTGACCGAGCTCCGCGCCGACCTGGCCGAGCACGGCACGAGCCCACTCGGCGGCCGGCCCGAGGTCAAGGGGCTGGAGGCCCGGCTGCACGCCGTCCTCGACGAACTGCACCAGCACGACATCCAGGTCAAGGGCTTCGCTCCGGTGCTGCTCGACTTCCCCGGCGAGCGGGACGGTCGGCCGGTGCTCTGGTGCTGGCTGGAGGGGGACACGGACGTGCGCTGGTACCACCGGGCTGAGTGCGGCTTCGCCGGTCGCCGGCCGGTGTGAGGGCTCAGCGAGACGAGCCCGGGCTCGGGCTGCGGCGCGGCCGGCCGCCCGGCTCCGCGACGGCGAAGACCACCACGTTGTCGGTGTAGTGGCGGCGTCGACGGTCGAAGTCGCCACCGCAGGTGATCAGGCGCAGCTCCGGGCCGGGCGTCGGGCCGTAGACCGAGGCGGTGGGGAATGCGTCCTTGCGGGTGCGCAGCGACCCGGTCACCCGGAACACCAGCCGCTGCCCGCCGCGCCACACCTCGACCGGGTCGCCGGGGCGCAGCTCGCCGAGCCGGGCGAACACGGCCGGGCCGCGCCGGGAGTCGAGGTGCCCGGCGAGGACCGCCGGGCCGGGGTCGCCGGGGGCCGGGCCGCCGCCGTACCAGCCGGCGACGTCGAAGCCGGCCGGTGGGATCAGGGCGCCGGCGCGGTCCAGCCCGAGCGTGGTGAGCGGAGCGTCGACGCCGATCCGGGGCACGCGTACCCGGGCGGGTTCGCCGCGTGGCGCGGAGCTGGCCGGCGGCGGGGTGGCCGACGGGCAGCTGTCGGCGCACCCGGGCCGCCAGCTGGCGGCCCGGGGCGGCGGATCGGTGGTGGCCAGCCCGACCCCGGTCCCGGCGGCCAGGCAGACCGCCGCGCCCACCGCCACCAGCGCGGCCGCCGCCGACGGGTGCTCCCGGTGCCGGCGGATCGCCGGGCCACGCCGCGCGATCACCAGGTGGTACGCCGCCGGCGCAGCAGCAGCGCGAGACCGGCGGCCAGGGCCAGGGCGGCCAGCCCGCCGACGAGCAACGGGTAGCCGCCGGGCCAGCTGGCGGCCAGGCCGCCGGCGCCGGTGTCCACCCCGCCGGCCGGCACCACCGTGCCGCCCTCGGCGTCGCGCCGCAGCTCGGTGGTGAGGCCGCCCTTCTTCGCGTCCAGCACCAGCAGCGAGTAGACGGCGCCGCCGGTCAGTCGCACCTCGGTCTGGGTGCTCGGGCCGCCACTGCCGGAGAGCCGCAGCCGCCAGCTGCCGGGCTCGACCAGCTGGTAGTCGGTGGTGGTGGCGAAATGCACCCCGTTGGCGATGGTCGGCCCGTCGGCGGCGGCCACGTCGAGCACCGGTGCGCGTACCGAGGCCTGGACGACGCGGACCTTGGCCTGCCCGCCGCGCGGCGCGCTGAGGTCGTCGCGCAGCACGCGCAGCCCGAGGTCGGCGTAGCGGCCCACCCCGGCGACCGTGTACGCCTCACCGCCGGTCACCGCGACCTCGGTGGTGAGCACCGGCGGGTCGCTGGCCGGTGCGCCCGCCTCGCGCATCGCCACCGCGTAGCGGCCGCTCGGCAGCGACAGGTAGTCGGAGACCACGCCGTATCCGACGCCCGGGAAGACCCGGGGCTCTGCCGTGCCGGGGGCGGCCAGGTAGACGTCGACGCTCGGGGTGTCGGGGGAGAGGTGGGCGAGCCGGACGTAGCCGACGGTCGCGGCGCCGGCCGGCACGGCCGGGGTGGTCACGAGGCCCGCGCCGATCAGGAGCGCGGCGGCTCCGGCGAACAGGCGGCGCGGTGCGGTACGGAGCAGGTGCATGTCGCCTCCGGGGTCCGGACTTCGGGGGGAGCCGTCCATCCGAGAGCGTCCCGTGTACGGGACTGCGATGCAACCGTCACCGACCCGACACGCCGAGGAATCGCCGCGCCACGGTCCGTGCGCGACGGTCGGGTCAGGCGGCGGCCAGCGCGGCGCGCACCGTGGCGGCGTCCGCCGGGGTCGAGCGCTGCGGATCCTGCGGGTCGCTGTTGTAGACGACCCCGTACACCGGGGCGCCCGGCTGCTGCCGCCGCCCCTCGGCGAGCGGGCCGGCGTCCACCGCGTCGTAGCCGATCCGGTCCAGCAGGGCGGTCGCTGCCGCCTTCGCGTCCGCGTCGTCCCCGGCGATCGGCAGCGCGGTGCGGTCCGGCGCGCCGGTCGGCCGGGGCAGCGTCCCCAGGTGCCGGAAGTTGATGTTGTTGAAGACCTTGACCACCCGCGCCGCCGGCAGATGGCGCTGGAGCAGCTCGCTGCTGGTGGTCGCCCCGGAGTCCAGCTCGGCGATCTGCCCGTCGCGCTGCGGGTAGTAGTTGTTGGTGTCCAGCACGACCTTGCCGGCCAGCGGTTCCACCGGCACGTCGCGGTAGGCCTTGAGCGGGACGCTCACCACCACCAGGTCGCCGGCCTCGGCCGCCTCCTGGACGGTTGCGGCGCGGGCCCGTGGGCCCAGCTCCTCGACCAGCTCGCGCAGCGACTCCGGTCCCCGTGAGTTGCTGAGCACCACGTCGTAGCCGGCCGCCACCGCGAGCCGGGCGACCGTCCCGCCGATGTTGCCGCTGCCGATCAGTCCCACCGTCGTCATGTCTGGCACAACTCCGTCCCACCGTGGCCGCCGGTGCGGCGCCCGGACGCGCCGCGAGCCCGTCCGGCCCAACCTACTGCCGGGGCCGTTCGAGGACCGGCGCCTCGGGAACACACCACGCTGCCGGGCGGTGGGCGCTGGCCGGCCGGCCGCGTGCGACGGTGGCTCAGGCGGTGGTGGGCAGCGCCTTCTCGACGGCGGCGCGCAGCTCGGCCGAGTCGGGCTCGACCGTCGGCGCGAACCGGGCGGCCACCGTGCCGTCCGGCGCGACCAGGAACTTCTCGAAGTTCCACCGGACGTCGCCGGTGTGTCCCTCCGCGTCCGGCGTCTGCACCAGCGCGGCGTAGAGCGGGTGCCGCTCGGGTCCGTTGACGTCGACCTTCTCCGTCAGCGGGAAGGTGACGCCGTAGTTGACCTGGCAGAAGTCGCTGATCTCGGCGGCGCTGCCGGGCTCCTGGCCGGCGAACTGGTTGCACGGCACGCCGAGCACCACCAGGCCGCGGTCGGCGTACTCGGTGGCCAGGGCCTGCAGGCCGGCGTACTGGGGGGTGAGCCCGCAGCGCGAGGCGACGTTGACCACCAGCAGCGCGCGGCCGCGGTAGCTGGCGAGGTCGGCGGGGCCGCCGTTGAGGGCGCCGATCGGAATGTCGAAGACGGTCATCCGGCGAGGCTACCGCCGCCCCGCGCGGCCGGTGTCGGTGGCCGCGCCGCCCGCCGCCGGCAGCGGCGCCGTCCGCTCCGGGAGCGAGACGAGGGGTGGCATTTCGACCGGTACGGGAAATCGAAACATGCACATCTTGACTAAGTGATGACGCCGTGAGTAGCGTCTCACCATCCTTTTGGAAAGTTTCCTAACTGTTTGGGGAGACGCCACATGAAGAGATCGCTCCGCCGGGCCCTCTGGGCCGGCGCCGTGGTCGCGGTGACCGCCGCGATGTTGCCCGTAACCACCGCGTTCGGCGCCGGAAGCGTGACCACCACGTTCACGAAGGTGCAGGACTGGGGGACCGGTCACGAGACCAGGGTGACGATCACCAACGGCTCGGACGCCACGGTCAGCACCTGGCGCATCGAGTTCGACCTGCCCTCGAGCACCAGCATCAGCAGCTCCTGGGACGCCGACGTGACCCGCAGCGGCAACCACTACGTCGCGGTCAAGAAGAGCTGGGCCGGTGGCATCGCTCCGGGCGCCTCGTTCAGCTGGGGCTACAACGGCAGCGGCGCCTACCAGGCCCCGTTGAACTGCACCGTCAACGGCGCCTCCTGCGGCGGTGGCGGCACCCCGCCCACCACCCCGCCGCCGACCACGCCCCCGCCGACCACCCCGCCCCCGACGACCCCACCGCCGACCACGCCGCCGCCGACCACCCCGCCGCCGGCCGGCGCGAAGAAGGTCGTCGGCTACTTCGCCCAGTGGGGCGTGTACGCCCGCAACTACCACGTGAAGAACATCCACACCAGCGGCTCGGCCGCGAAGCTGACCCACATCCTCTACGCCTTCGGCAACACCACCGGCGGCCGCTGCACGATCGGTGACAGCTACGCCGACTACGAGAAGGCCTACACCGCGGCGGACAGCGTCGACGGCGTCGCGGACACCTGGGATCAGCCGCTGCGCGGCAGCTTCAACCAGCTGCGCAAGCTCAAGCAGATGTACCCGCACCTCAAGGTGATCTGGTCCTTCGGCGGCTGGACCTGGTCCGGCGGGTTCACCCAGGCCGCGCAGAACCCGACCGCGTTCGCCGACAGTTGCTACAACCTGGTCGAGGACCCGCGCTGGGCGGACGTCTTCGACGGCATCGACATCGACTGGGAGTACCCGAACGCCTGCGGCCTGAGCTGCGACGCCAGCGGCCCGAACGCGTTCAAGAACGTCGCCGCCGCGCTGCGGACGAAGTTCGGCTCCAACGCCCTGGTCACCGCCGCGATCACCGCGGACGGCAGCAACGGCGGCAAGATCGACGCCACCGACTACGCCGGGGCCGCGGGCAGCCTCAACTGGATCATGCCGATGACGTACGACTACTTCGGCGCCTTCGCCGCGCAGGGCCCGACCGCGCCGCACTCCCCGCTCACCTCGTACACCGGCATCCCGCAGCAGGGCTTCTGGTCCGACGCGGCGATCCAGAAGCTCAAGAGCAAGGGCATCCCGGCCAACAAGCTGCTGCTCGGCATCGGCTTCTACGGCCGGGGCTGGACCGGCGTCACCCAGAGCGCCCCGGGTGGCAGCGCGACCGGCGCCGCCCCGGGCACCTACGAGGCGGGCATCGAGGACTACAAGGTCCTCAAGAACACCTGCCCGGCGACCGGCACCGTCGGTGGTACGGCGTACGCCAAGTGCGGCAGCAACTGGTGGAGCTACGACACCCCCTCCACCATCAACGGCAAGATGACGTACGCGAAGAACCAGGGCCTCGGCGGCGCCTTCTTCTGGGAGCTCTCCGGTGACACCACCAACGGTGAGCTGATCGGCGCCGTCAAGGGCGGTCTCGGCTGAGCCGTAGGCCGACGCACCACCCACACGGCGGGGAGGGACACGCACCGTCCCTCCCCGCCCGCGTGCGCCTGTCGCAGCGCGGCTGGCCGAGGGACCCTCGCCGCCACCCAGGTTGATGTGGCAGACTCGCCGCTCGGCATGTCTCGATGTCCACCGGTCGGAGGGAGGGGTTGATGGGTGTGACGCACCGGAGGCTGACGGGTGCCGCCGCCACGCTCGCGATCCTGCCGCTCGCCCTCACCGGCTGCGGTCTCGTGGGCGGCGAGGACGAGCCGGCGGCGAAGCCCGAGCGCGCCCCCGCGGAGGAGGCCGCCGCCAAGTCCCGCGAGCGGGTGCAGGCCTACCTCGACGCGATGACCGCCAAGGACGCGGCGGCCGGTCGCAGCCAGCTCTGCGCGACGATGCACGACGGCTTCGACGCGGCGTCGACGGGGCCGAACGGCGACTTCGCCGACCACTTCGAGGTGCCGCAGGCGGCGATCACCGACATCCGGTCCGGCCCGCGCGGCCAGGAGGTGACCGTCTCGGTCTCGGTCACCGCCGGTTCGCGGAAGGTCACCCGGCCGCTGGTGTTCACCGTCACCAAGGACGGGGCCGACTGGTGCATCTCCGGCGAGGCGCCGGCCAGCGCCACCGCCACGCCGGTCGCCCCGGGCGGGACGCCCGCTTCCTGAGCTGCGCCGATGCCCCGGCCGGCCGGCGACCTCCCAGTTTCCGGAACGATCCCCCTCGCCGCTCGGCCGCCCCAGCCGTCGCCGTACGCTTTCTGTCATGCGCCATGAGTGGCATCAGCTGAGCCATCCCGCGGTGGGCAGCCCGGGGCTGCAGACCAGCCGCCCGACCGTCGACTCCGCCGAGGACGCGGCCCTCGGCCTCGACCGCTGGCGGGATCTGCCGCGCGAGCAGACCCCACCCTGGCCCGACCCGGGGGCGGTGGCCGAGGTGTGCAAGGTGCTCGACACCGTGCCGTCGGTGGTCGCGCCCTACGAGGTAGACCAGCTCCGGCAGCGGCTGGCGCTGGTCTGCGAGGGCAAGGCGTTCCTGCTCCAAGGCGGTGACTGCGCCGAGACCTTCGCCGACAACACCGAGAGCCACCTGCTGGCCAACGCCCGCACGCTGCTCCAGATGGCGATCGTGCTGACCTACGGCGCGTCGCTGCCGGTGGTGAAGGTGGCCCGGGTCGCCGGGCAGTACACCAAGCCCCGGTCGCTGCCGACCGACGCGCGGGGCCTGCCGGCCTACCGCGGCGACATGATCAACTCGCTGGAGGCCACGCCGGCGGCGCGGGTCGCCGACCCGCAGCGCATGATCCGGGCGTACGCGAACTCGGCCGCCGCGATGAACATGCTCCGGGCGTACCTGGCCGGTGGGCTGGCCGACCTGCACGCGGTGCACGACTGGAACAAGGGGTTCGTGAAGAACTCCCCGGCCGGCGAGCGCTACGAGGCGATCGCCCGGGAGATCGACCGGGCGCTGGCGTTCATCCGGGCCTGCGGGATGACCGACGACGAGGCGCTGCGCACGGTCACCCTGCACTGCTCGCACGAGGCGCTCGCGCTGGAGTACGACCGGGCGCTGACCCGGGTCTCCGACAACCGGGCGTACGGGCTCTCCGGGCACTTCCTCTGGGTCGGGGAACGCACCCGGCAGATCGACGGTGCGCACATCGACTTCATCTCCCGCATCGCCAACCCGATCGGGGTCAAGCTCGGCCCGTCCACCAGCCCGGACGAGGCGATCGAGCTCTGCGAGAAGCTCAACCCGGACAACATCCCCGGCCGACTCACCCTGATCAGCCGGATGGGCAACCACCGGGTCCGCGACGCCCTGCCGCCGATCGTGGCCAAGGTCACCGCGGCCGGTGCCAAGGTCGTGTGGCAGTGCGACCCGATGCACGGCAACACGCACGAGTCGTCCAACGGCTACAAGACCCGGCACTTCGACCGCATCGTCGACGAGGTGCTCGGCTACTTCGAGGTGCACCGCGGTCTCGAGACCCACCCCGGTGGCCTGCACGTCGAACTGACCGGCGAGGACGTCACCGAGTGCCTCGGCGGCGCCCAGGGCATCGAGGACCTCGACCTGCCCGACCGCTACGAGACCGCCTGTGATCCGCGGCTGAACACCCAGCAGTCGTTGGAGCTGGCCTTCCTGGTGGCGGAGATGCTCCGTGGCTGACGCGAGGAGTGAGCTTGCGAGCCCCGCAGTCGGCAGCCGAGGAATGACAGTGGCTGACGCGAGGAGTGAGCTTGCGAGCCCCGCAGTCGGTAGCCGAAAGGATGATCGTGGCTGAGTTTGTTGATCTGCGTTCGGACACCGTCACCCGGCCCACCGCCGGGATGCGGGAGGCGATGGCCACCGCCGAGGTCGGCGACGACGTGTACGGCGAGGACCCGACAGTCAACGCGCTGGAGGCCGAGGTCGCCGCGCTCTTCGGGCACGAGGCCGCGCTCTTCGCCCCGAGCGGGTCGATGGCCAACCAGATCGCCCTGCAACTGGTGGTGCCGCCGGCCCAGGAGCTGCTCTGCGACGCCGACGCGCACGTGGTCACGTACGAGATCGGCGCCGCGGCCGCGTACGGCGGAATCTCCTCGCGGACCTGGCCGGCGGTCGGTGCGGACCTCGACCCGGACGTGGTCGCCGCCATGATCCGGCCGGACGGCTACTTCGCGGTCCCGACCCGGGCGATCGCGGTGGAGCAGACCCACAACCGGGGTGGCGGCGGCGTGATCCCGCTGGCCACGCTGCGTCAGCTGCGCGAGATCGCCGACGGCGCGCAACTCGCGCTGCACTGCGACGGCGCCCGCATTTGGCACGCCCACGTGGCCGACGGGGTGCCGCTGATCGAGTACGGCCGCCTCTTCGACACCATGTCGGTCTGCCTCTCCAAGGGCCTCGGCGCTCCGGTCGGCTCGCTGGTGGTGGGCAGCGCCGAGAAGATCGAGCGGGCCCGGCTCATCCGCAAGCGGATGGGCGGCGGGATGCGGCAGGCGGGCATCCTGGCCGCGGCCGGTCGGTACGCCCTCGCCCACCACGTCGACCGGCTCGCCGAGGACCACGCGAAGGCCGCCCGGCTGGCCGAGGCGATCGCTCCGTTCGGGGTGCTGGCCAGCACGGTGCGGACCAACCTCGTGCCGCTGGACCTGACCAAGTCCGCCTTCGACGCGCACGCGCTGGCCGCCGCCGCGCGGGCCGAGGGGGTGCTGATCTCGGTGCTCGGCCCACGGACCGCCCGCCTCGTCACCCACATGGACGTCACCGACGCCGCCATCGACCAGGCCGCCGGCGCCCTAACCAAGATCTTCCGCAGCTGACCGCCCACCCCGCCTACCCCGCCGCACGGTCCCCGGTGATCAAGAGGTTTGCGTCATTCCCGGCCGGAATCCTGACGCGAATCTCTTGATCACCGCGCTGCAGTGGGCGAGGGGAGGGGGAACGGGAGCGGGTCGGGGGGGGGGGTTAGGGGTTCAGGCGGGTGAGGGTGGCGATGTCGGCGGCGTGGCCGACGTGCTTCTCGGTGGGCGTCTCCACCACCACCGGGACGCCGGCGGTCGCCGGGTGCGCCATCAGCTCCGCGAACGCCGGCTCGCCGATCATGCCCTTGCCGATGTTCTCGTGCCGGTCCCGGGTCGAGCCGCACAGGTCCTTCGAGTCGTTCGCGTGCACCAGCCGCAGCCGATCCGCCCCGACCGTGGCCACCAGGGTGTCCAGGGTCGCCGTCATGCCGCCCTCGGCGGCCAGGTCGTGCCCGGCGGCCCAGGCGTGGCAGGTGTCGAAGCAGACCGCCAGCCCCGGGTGCCGGTCGACGGCGTCGAGGTAGGGCCCGAGCTGCTCGACCCGGGAGGCGAGGGACCGTCCGCCACCCGCGCTCGGCTCGACCAGCAGCAGCGGGCCACCGGCCGCGACAGTCGAATCCAGCAGCGGCAGCAGTGTCTCGCGCACCTGCCGCATCGCCGCCTCGGCGTGCCCGGCGTCGACCGCGCTGCCGGCGTGGAACACCACGCCCTGCGCGCCGATCGCCGTGCCCCGGCGCAGCGCGTGAGCCAACGTCTCGGCCGACTTCTCGACCGTGGCCGGGGTCGGCGACCCGAGGTTGACCAGCAGCGACGCGTGGATGAAGACCGGAACGCCCCGCTCGGCGCAGCCGGCGCGGAACAGCGCGTCCTGCCCCGGATCGCCGGGCGGCAGCGCCCAGCCCCGGGAGTTCGAGACGTAGACCTGGACCACCTCGGCGCCGGTCGCGTCGAGGTAGGGCAGAGCGGCCTTCGCCAGACCGCCCGAGGTCGGCGTGTGCGCGCCGACCCGACGGATCCCGCTCACCGCCATCTCAGAAGCATCCGATCGTCACCGGGGTGCCGGGTGGCACCTGCGAGTTCTCGCCCGGGTTCTGGAACCGGACGACCGCGTTCGGGTTGAACTGGACCGCCACCGGGAAGCCCTGGCTCTCCAGCAACTGCTTGGCCTGCGGACACGGCAGGTCGATCACCCGGGGTACGACCACCAGCGGCGGGCCCTTGCTGACATCCAGCTTGACCTGGGCGCCCTTCTCCACGCCGGCGCCGTCGGCCGGGCTCTGCCCGAGGATCTCGTCCTTCGGCTTGTCCGAGTCCTTGTAGGTCTCCACCGCGACCAGGCCGAGCTTGGTGAGGGCGGTCCGGGCGTCGGTGAGACTCTTGCCGACCAGGTTCGGCACGCTGACCGGGGCCCTGCCCTTGCTCAGGATGACCGTGACCTTGGCGCCCGGCTTGACCTCGGCACCCACCTTCGGGTTGGTGTCGATCACCACTCCGGCCGGCAGGCTGTCGTCGTAGCGGGCGGCGCCCTTGGCCACCACCAGCTTCGCGTTGAGCAGATCCGCCTCGGCCAGCTCGAACTCCTTGCCCACCACGTCCGGCACCGGGAAGCGCTCCGGGCCGAGCGAGAGGGTCAGGGTGACCGTGCTGCCCTTGACGATCCGGGCGGCGGACGCCGGGTCCTGGAGCAGGACGCTGTCCTTCGGGGCCTTCTCGTCGTACTGCGGGTCGGCGTAGGCCAGGGTGATCCCGGCGCGGGCGGCCTGCGCCTCCGCCTCGGCCTTGGTCAGGCTGACCAGCTGGGGGGCGTCCGTGTAGCGGCCCGCCCCGAACCACCAGCCCCCGACAGCGGCGACCAGACCGAGGACCACCACGACGGCGGCCACCGCCAGCCGGCCGCGACGGTCGCCCATCACCCGGGCGCGCAGCTCGCCGAGCCGGGACCAGAGGTCGCCCTCGCCGGGCGGCGAGGTGGCCCGCCGTCGGCCGGCCCGCTGGCCGCCCTCGGGCAGCCGGGCCCAGTTCGGCCGCTCGGCCGGGCGGACCGCCGCGACCACCATGGTCGGCTGGGACAGCGGCTGCTCGTCGGGAACCCGGCGCAGCACGGCGGTGTGGCTGTTCTGGTTGCCCAGCTGATCGCGGGCCACCTGGACCTCGGTGAGCAGCGCTCCGGCGTCGGCCGGCCGGGCCGCCGGGTCGCGCCGGGTGGCCCGGGCGACGAGCTCGTCCAGGACCGGCGGCAGGGCGGGGACCAGGGTCGACGGGGCCGGCACGTCCCGGTCGACGTGCTGCCAGGCGATGTCGATCGGGCGGTCGCCGTCGTAGGGCACCCGACCGGTGAGCATCTCGAAGAGCACGATGCCGGCCGAGTAGACGTCGGTACGCGCGTCGGCCCGGCCCTCGGTGACCAACTCGGGTGCGACGTAGGCCACCGTCGCCATGAGCTGGTTGCCGTCCTCCTCGGCGCTGGCCTCGACCGCCCGGGCCAGGCCGAAGTCGGCGACCTTGACCACGCTGTCGACCAGGTTGGCCACGCCGCCGGTGGGCGCCTCGGCGACCAGCACGTTCTCCGGCTTGACGTCGCGGTGCACCACCCCGGACCGGTGTGCGGCGGCGATCGCGGCGAGCATCTGCTCGAAGATGGCCAGCGCCTCGTCCGGGTTGAGCCGGCGTCGCTCGGCGAGCACGTCGCGCAGGGTGCGGCCGCGGACGTACTCCATGACCAGGTAGGGCAGGCCGCCGTGGGTGCCCTGGTCGTAGACGGCGACCACATTGGGGTGGGTCAGCCGGGCGATCGTCTTCGCCTCGTCGGTGAACCGCGCGACGAAGCCGGCGATGCGCGACCGGGCCTCGGAGGCCTGGGTCGGGTGAATGATCTTGACCGCCACGGTGCGCTCGAGGCGCTCGTCGGTGGCGGTGTACACGGTCGCCATGCCGCCACGGGCCACGCGACCGCGGATGCGGTAGCGCCCGTCGATCAGCGAGCCCAGCAACGTGTCGGCGACCTGTGTGTCCATCGGCAGGGAGTCTATGTGTCCAGAGGGTGAAGGTTGAACAGGATGCTACAGCCGGGGCCCGACCGGGTGGGTCCCGGCGCGCTCGCCGCTCGCCGGAGAACGCTCTGACCTGCACCGACACCCCGTCGATCCGCCGACGGCCGCCCGCGCCGGATCGGCGGCAGGAATCCGCCGGCGGGCAGGTTCCACCCCCGACCGGCGTCTGCCGGATGCCTCCTGCGGGGTGCCGTTGGCCCGGCACGCCGGCGGCGTGGCAGGGTGATCGGGTGACCGAACCCGTACCCGCCGACCAGGCCGCAGCCGGCCCCGACCTCGCCGGCCCCGCCGACGCGGCCGGCTGGCTCACCCTGCCGGACGTCGCCGAGCGCCTCGACGTGTCGATCAGCAAGGTGCACCAGATGATCCGCGACCGCGAGCTCCTGGCGGTCCGCCGGGACGGCATCCGCCGGGTGCCGGCGGAGCTGGTGGCCAACCACACCGTGCTCAAGCACCTGCCCGGCGTGCTCAACCTGCTCGCCGACGCCGGCTACGACGACGAGGCCGCGCTGCGCTGGCTGTACGAGCCGGACGACAGCCTCTCCGGCACCGCCGCCGCCGCTCTCGGTGGCGACCAGGCCCGCGAGGTCAAGCGCCGCGCCCAGGCCCTCGGCTTCTGACCCTCACCCGCCCGCCGGGTCTACGTCGATCATGAAGTTGTTGTCACCGGCACCGGCGTGTCGAGACAACAACTTCATGATCGACAGGCCGGACGGAGGACGGGCCGGTCGGAGGGTGGGCCGGGGGAGGGTGGGTCAGTCGGTGCGGCGGGTGGCGGCGATGGCCAGGTCGACCAGGGCCTGGCGGGCCTCGGTGTCGAGGTCGACGGTGGCCAGCGCGGCCAGCGCGGTCTCGGTCAGCGTGGCGATCCGCTGCTCCGTCCGGGCCAGCGCGCCGCTCGTGGTGATCACCTCGCGCAGCCGGGCGACCCGCCGCTCGTCCAGGCCCGGATCGCCGATCCCGGCCATCAGCAGCTCACGGCCGGGGTCGTCGGTCGTCTCCAGGGCCGCCGCCACCAGGAAGGTGCGCTTGCCCTCGCGCAGGTCGTCGCCGGCCGGCTTGCCGGTCTGGGTCGGGTCGCCGAAGACACCCAGCACGTCGTCACGGAGCTGGAACGCCTCGCCCAGCGGCAGCCCGTACGCCGAGTAGGCCGCCTGGACCTCCGCCGGCGCGTCGGCCAGCGCGGCGCCGAGCAGCAGCGGCCGCTCGACCGTGTACTTCGCCGACTTGTAGCGGGCGACCTTGCCGGCCCGCTCCACCGACGTGTCCCGGGTCACCTGGGTGAGGACGTCCAGGTACTGGCCGACGGTGACCTCGGTGCGCATCTCGTCGAAGACCGGCCGGGCCCGGGCCACCGTGCCCGGGTCCAGCCCGGCGGAGTGCAGCAGCTCGTCCGACCAGACCAGGCAGAGATCACCGAGCAGGATCGCGGCGGCGTCGCCGAACCCGTCGGGGTCGCCGCCCCAGCCGGACCTGCGGTGCCGGGCGGCGAACCGTCGGTGCACGGCGGGCTCGCCGCGCCGGGTGTCCGAGCGGTCCATCAGGTCGTCGTGGATCAGGGCACTGGCCTGCACGAACTCCAGAGCGGCCAGGGCGGCCAGCACCTGGTCGCTGTCCACTCCGCCGGCGCCCCGGTAGCCCCAGTAGGCGAAGGCCGGCCGCAGGCGCTTGCCGCCGCCCAGCACGAAGGTCTCGATCGCTTCCGCCACCGGTGTCAGCGCGTCGTCGACACCGGCCATCCAGATCCGCTGATTGGCCAGGAACTCGGTGAGGGCCTTGTCGATCCGCTGGCGGAGGCCGGCACGGTCGATCGGGGAGACGGGAGCAGCGTCGGTCACGCCAGAACGCTAGCCGGTCCGGTTGGCGCTCGGATACCCGCCAGTATCCGCTCCGCCGCGCGGCCCGGTGGCCCCCGACCCGTCTTCGCCCGGGGCGCCGGACGGGGCAGGTAGGGGCGGGCCGCCGTGACCAGGGCCGCGTGCCTGCGGACGGCGGGCGCCCGCCGGTGGGCGGTCAGCCGGCGACGTACCTCGGTCAGGTGGGTCACCGCCCGGGGTGACCCGGCGCGCACCGCGTCGAGCAGCGCCGCGCTGGCCACGTCGCAGGCCAGCTCGACCTCGCCGAGCTGGAGGTAGCCCCGGGCCAGCCAGCCGCCGTAGATCGCGGCCCGGCGCGGGCGCCCCGGCTCCCGGGCCGCGTCGAGCAGCACCTCGGCCCGTCGGGGACGGCCCAGGGCGACCAGGGCCCGACCGGTCATCGCCGCCAGCTCCGGGCCGTCGAGCCAGTAGAGCCACGGCGGCTCCCGTTCCGGTTCGGGCGCGCCAACGGCCCGATCCGCCGCACCGAGGGCCTGCCGGGCGGCGTCCGGCTGCCCGCCGAGCGCGGCGGCCAGCGCCACCCGGTGCAACAGCAGGGCACGCAACCCCGGGCTGGCCCACCGCCGGCTGCCCGCGTAGCCGGTGCGGGCCAGGAGCAGCGCGCCCTGCGGATCGCCGGCCCCGGCCAGCAGGTGACTGGCCGAGCCGAGCAGGTGCCCGGCGAGGGCCGGATCCCCGGCGGCGGCCGCGGCGCGCAGCCCGAGCCGGTAGGCGTCCAGCCCACCGGCCAGATCGCCGGCGTCGGCGGCGAGCCAGCCGGCGAGCTGAGCCGACTCGGCGAGCACCGGCAGCAACCGGCGGCGCCCGGCCGGCCCGGACCGGGGCAGGGCCCGGACCACCCGGCGGAGCCGGTCGGCGCCGAACGGGGCGAGGTCGACGCCGCCGGCGAGGTCGTCCAGCCGGCGCAGCCCGGCCAGGTCGACGTCGGGTGCCGGGCCCGGGCGGGAATGCGGAGACGGGCCACCGGGCGGCTCGGCCCCGACCGACGGCCACCCGGGGTGCCGGCCGAACCCGACGCCCGGTGCGTCGGAGGCGGTGAGCCGGCCGGGCGCGGGGACCAGCAGGGCGGCCCGCGGATCGGCCAGCCAGCGCTGCGCCAGGGCGAGCAGCGCCGCGCGGGACCGGGCGCCCGCGACAGGCCCGACCGGCGGCCGGGCGAGGCGTCGGGCCCGGGCCGCGGCGTCGGTCAACAGCGCGACCGGGGCGGCGAGGACGACGGCGAGCCAGCGCAGCCAGAAGTCGCCGGGCACCCGGACCTGCCGCTCCCATCGGGAGATCTCGTGCCGGCTCAGCGTCGGCACGCCGGCGGCGGCGCAGAGCTCGGCGGCGGTGCGCTGCTGGCTCCAGCCGCGAGCCAGCCGGAGCTGGGTGAGCAGCGGCCCGAGCAGCAGCGGGCCGACGTGCGGGGTCGGCGTCATGATCCCTCCCGACGGGGTCGACGCGGCGCCGCGGGCCGGCCCACCGGACCGGCCGCGCCACCACTGGCGGCGACCCCCGCGCGTGCCCCCGGGAGCCGGCCGACCCGGCCGGCTCCACCCGCGCTGCCACCTGAATATCCCGGGGGTACGACGCTTTCCCGCGCCGCCCGGCCCGACCCGGCTGCCCGGCGGCGTCCCGATCGGGCCGTCATCGGGTGGGAAGATCGTGGGTACGGGGGCCGGCTCCCGCTAGAGTCGGAGCGTGGCGCTCGGTCTTCCCTCGGTCCTCCCCAACCCGCAGCCGGCGATCGGGGAGCTGATCCGTGAGCGGCAGCCGACCTTCTCCTTCGAGTTCTTCCCGCCCAAGACGGCGCAGGGCGAGCGCCTGCTCTGGCAGGCGATCCGGGAGCTGGAGTCGCTGCGGCCGTCGTTCGTCTCGATCACGTACGGCGCGGGCGGGTCGACCCGGGACACCACCGTCGCGGTCACCGAGCGGATCGCCACCGAGACCACCCTGCTGCCGATGGCCCACCTGACCGCGGTCGACCACTCGGTCGCCGAGCTGCGGCACGTGATCGGCCGGCTGGCCGGGGTCGGGGTGCGCAACGTGCTGGTGGTGCGGGGCGACCCGCCGGGCAACCCGGACGGCGAGTGGGTCCGCCACCCCGAGGGGGTGCTCTACGCCGAGGAGCTGGTCCGGCTGGTACGCGACGCCGGTGACTTCAGCGTCGGCGTTGCCGCCTTCCCCTACAAGCACCCGCGCTCCCCGGACGTGGTCAGCGACACCGAGCACTTCGTCCGCAAGTGCCGGGCCGGCGCCGAGTTCGCGATCACCCAGATGTTCTTCGACGCCGACGACTACCTGCGGCTGCGCGACCGGGTGGCCGCCGCCGGCTGCGACACCCCGATCCTCGCGGGCGTGATGCCGGTGACCCAGCTGGGCACGATCGAGCGGTCGGTCCAGCTCTCCGGTGCGCCGTTCCCGACCGCGCTGGCCGAGCGGTTCGAGAAGGTCGCCGACGATCCGGAGGCGGTGCGCCGGCTCGGCATCGAGCAGGCCAGCGAGATGTGCCGCCGGCTGCTCGACGAGGGCGTGCCGGGGATCCACTTCATCACCCTCAACCGCTCCACCGCCACCCGCGAGGTCTGGCAGAACCTCCGGGTGGACGCGCGGGCGTGAACGCGCGCACCGCGACACCTGATCACCGCCGCGACGGTTGATCCGTGGTGGGCACAAACCTGAAGTGGGACGAGTACGCCACGGCGTGGGCGCGGCTGCACGGCGGCTTCGACCCCCGGTCGGCCGCGCCGGTGGTGCGCGCCTGGCTGCGCTTCGCCTACCACGTCGGGTACGTGCTGGGTCGGCTGCGGGTCGGCCCGACCGCGGTGACGGTGGTCGGCGTGCTGCTCTGCGTCTGCGTGCCGGTCTTCGCCGTACGGCCGGGGGACGGACCGTTCCTCGGCGCGTTGTTCGTGCTGCTGGCCGGGGTCGCGGACAGTGTCGACGGCGCGGTGGCGGTGGCCACCGGCCGGACCACCCGGCTCGGCTACGTCTACGACTCGGTGGCCGACCGGCTCGGTGAGGTCGCCTGGCTGGTCGCGTTCTGGCTGATCGGCGCGCCCGGCGCGTTGGTGGTCGCCGGTGGGGCGCTCTCCTGGCTGCACGAGTACGTGCGGGCCCGGGCGGTCTCCGCAGGGATGCGGGAGATCGGGGCGGTGACCGTGGGGGAGCGCCCGACCCGGGTCTCGGTGGCCGTCGGCGGGCTGCTGGTGGCGGGCCTGGCCGGGCTGATCCAACCCGACCTGACGGCCGGCACGATCACCATGGCCACCGCCGTCTGGGTGCTGCTCGCCGGCTTCGGTCTGGGCCAGTTGACGTCCGCCGTACGCCGGGCCCTGCTCGAAGCCGGCTGAGCCCGAGCCCGTCCGGCTCGGTCCAGCCACCAGCCGCTCACGCCCCAGGTTCAGGCCGGGCCGATCGCGGTGGCGACGATCTGGGCGGAGAGGGTGACCATCGGCAGGCCGCCGCCCGGGTGACCGGAGCCGCCGACCAGCCACAGCCCGTGCACCGGGCCGCGGTTGGCGGGCCGGAGCAGGCCCCCTGCGGTGCCGTAGATCGTCCCGCCCGGCGCGCCGGTCGCCGCCCCCAGGTCGGCCGGGGTACGGATCTCCCGGAACAGCAGCCGGTCGCGCACGTCCACACCGCGCGCGGCGAGCACGTCCAGGATCCGGTCGGCGTACGCCTCTGCGAGCCCGGGCCGGCGCCAGTCGACCGCGCCCGCCGCGGTGCCGTGCCGGGGCGCGTTGACCAGCACGAACCACGCCTCGTGTCCGGCCGGCCGGACCAGCGGGTCGTCGGCGACGGTGACGAAGACCGTCGGGTCGGGTGCCGGCCGGGCCCGGACGCCCCGGCCCGGGTCGCCGAAGACCGCGTCGAACTCGGCGTCGTAGTCGCCGGGGAAGAGCACCGTGTGGTGGGCCAGCCCGGAGGAACCGCTCACCCCGAGCAGCAGCACGAAACCGGCCAGGCTGCGGTCGGTCAGCCCGGCCAGCCGGCCCGGGTCGGGCAGCAGGTCGCGGTAGAGGGTGAGCGCGTCGCAGTTGGCCACCACCACGTCGGCGGGGACCGGCGCGGCGACGCCGTCGAGGCGTACCCCGTGCACCCGGCCGCCCGCGGCGTCGATCCGGGTCACCGTGGCGCCCGTCTGCACGACCACGCCGAGGTCCAGACAGCGCGACAGCAGCGCGTCGGCGAGCGTGCCCAGGCCGCCGCGCAGGTACCAGCCGCCGAAGGCCAGCTCGGCGTAGGGCACGGCGACCAGCGCGGCCGGGGCCCGGCGCGGATCGGCGCCGGTGTAGGTGGCGTACCTGTCGAGCAGCATCCGCAGCCGCGGATCGGTGAGGTGCCGGCGACCCAGACCGCGCAGCGTCCGGCCCGGCCCGATGGCGGCCAGGTCGCCCAGCCGCCAGGCCAGCGCGGCGAGGTCGCGGGGGGAGTCGACGGGGCGGCGCAGCACGTGCCGGGAGGAGGCCGCCCAGACCCGCTCGGCGCGGCGCCACAGCCGCTGCCAGTCCGCCGCCGCCCGGTCGCCGAGGGCGGCGCCGATCCGGGCGGCGAACTCGGCCGGGTCGGCGCAGGAGTCCAGGGTCGAGGAGTCCGGGAAGACGTGCCGGACGACCGGGTCCAGCGGAGCCAGGTCGAGGTACTCGTCGAGCTTCGCCCCGGTCGCCTCGAACAGGTCGGTGAAGACCTCGGGGAGGGTCAGCAGGCTCGGCCCGGTGTCGAAGTGGAACGACCCGGCCGGGGTGTCGTGCACGTACCGGCCCAGTTTGCCGCCGACCGTCTCGGCCCGCTCGAAGACGGTCACCTCGTGCCCGGTTGCGGCCAGCCGGGCGGCGGTGGCCAGCCCACCCACCCCGGCGCCGACGACCACGATCCGCGCCATCCGACGCCTCCTAGCTGACCGGGCGGCCCCGCCAGGACAGTTGCCGCCGCCTGCGCAGATGGTACGACCGCAGAGTCAGCCAACCGAGGACCACGACCGACACGGGGTGTGCCAGCGCGTCGGGCCACCACCGGCCGCCGGTGGCCCGGGCGGTGACCACCCGCCCGGCTACCCCGAGCAGATAGGCCACCACGGCCACCAGCGCCGCCACCGGATGTCCGGCGACGAGCGTGCCCAGCGCCAGCAGCGGCGGGGCGGTGTAGAGCAGGAGCAGCAGCGCCAGCACGGCCGCCGCCGCGCCCGGATGCCCGAACGTGGCCCAGAGCGACTTCGAGTAGCCGTCACGCAGCTGCGGCCAGTTGTCGTACATCCGGCAGACGGCCAGCCGCGAGCCGTCGGCGAGCGCGATCCGGCCGCCGGCCCGCTTGACCGCCCGGGCCAGCTCGATGTCCTCCAGGATCCGGTCGGCGACCGCGGCGTGCCCGCCCGCCCGCAGGTAGCCGGCCCGGTCCAGCACCAGGAACTGCCCACCGGCGGCGGCCAGCGACGGTCGGGGCGAGCGTTCCATCGCCCGCAGCGGCAGGAAGGTCAGCCACAGCCACTGCAACAGCGGCTGGACCAGCCGGTCGGCCGCCGTCGCCGCCACGATCCGGGGGTACGGCGACAGCAGCGTCACGCCCGCCGCGCGCAGCTCGGTGACCGCCGCCGCCACCGCGTGCGGGGCGAGCACCACGTCGGCGTCGACGAAGACCAGCGCGGTGGCCGCCGGGTCGGCCCGGGTGGCGAGCTGCCAGCAGGCGTACGGCTTGCCCAGCCAGCCCGGCGGCGGGGCCGTCCCGGTGAGCAGGGTGACCCGCGGGTCGTCGCCGGCGATCGCCCGCACCACCTCGGCGGTGCCGTCGGTGGAGCCGTCGTCGAGCAGCACGACACGCAGCCCCGGCACCCCTCGCTGGTCGAGCAACGCCCGCAGGCAGGGGCCCACCCGGTCGGCCTCGTCCCGCAGCGGCAGCAGCACCGCCACCGGCTCGGTCACCTCGTCCACGGGCGCGGCCGGCCGGCGCAGCCAGCGGGCGGCGTTGAGCACGGTGTGCGCGGTCAACGCCGCGACGCCGAGGGCGAGCACGAGCAGCGGGGTCATGTCGTCGCGTCGACGCCGGAGCGCTGTGCCCGGCGCGGCTCCCGCCGATCGTCGCGGCGCCGGAGGGCGCGCAGCAGCACCACCGCCAGCGGCACCGCGGTCACCCCCATCCCGGCCGCCCCCCACAGCGCCGACGCGGGCAGGTCCAGGAAGACCGCGTGGGCCAGCACGCTGGAGCCGTACGTCCAGAGGTAGAGCGCGAGCATCGGGGCGTCCCGGCCGTCGATGACCGCCACGGCCGGCCCGGCCAGCGGGCGCAGCGCGCTCATCAGCAGCACCGCGAAGAGCAGCCAGCCCAGGTAGTTGCTGACCGGGACGCCGGGCAGCCCGGGCAGGGCCGCGGTGACGTCCCGCCAGCGCCAGTAGCCCTCGTCCACCATCTGCGGGTCGAGGAAGAGGTCCCAGGCGGCCAACCCGACCGCGGCCAGCGCCACCCGCCGTACCACCAGCCGGCCCCGCGCCGGCGCGCCGGCGCGCCCCGCCGCGGTCAGCCGTACCGCGGCCAGCCAGGCCGGCCAGGCCATCCAGGTCCAGGCCAGCGGGATGATCAGGGGTACGCCGGCAAGCTTCGGCCCCAGCTCGCCGGAGTAGTCGTAGCTGCCGAACGGCACCCCGGTGGCCACCCCGACCGCCTCGATGGCGAACCCGCCGCCGGTGGCCACCGCGACCAGCGCCGCCGCGCCGCGCGGTCCCCGGCTGAGCAGGGCGTGGCCGACCGAGAGCAGGTAGCCGAGAAGGACGGTGGCCACGGTCAGCCGGGCCCGGGCCGGCCCGTCGGTCAGCGGATAGCAGATCTGGGCGAGCACCAGGACGGCCAGCAGCGCCCAGGGCAGCCGCCGGCTCATGCCGCCGGGTGGTCGAGCGGCAGATCCCGGCCGAGCACGCCGAACGGCCGCTCGTCGCCGGGGAAGTGGAAGTCGCGCAGCACGTCGGTGAAGCCGAACCGGCGGTACAGCCGCCAGGCCCGCGACGTCTGCTCGTCGGCCTCCGGGGTGGAGAGCAGGGTGGTGCTCCCCTCGGCCATGGTGAGCAGCGCGCGCAGCTGCCCGGCGCCCAGGCCGTGCCCCTGCGCCGGCGGCCGGACGTGCAGCTCGACCACCTCGAAGCAGTCGGTCAGCCAGCGCTGCCGGGCCGGCGGGTCCAGCGCCCGCAGCACCTGGTCGTGCCACCACTGCCCGGCGGCGCCGAGATAGCCGTAGCCGAACCCGGCGAGGCGGCCCTCACTGGTCAGGCTGGCGACGGCGCGGAACCCGGGTCGGCGTACGTGGGTGGCGATGTAGCCGCGCCGGGCCTCCAGCAGGTCGGCCCGGTAGCCCATCGCCTCGCCGTAGACGGCCACCACGTCGTCCAGCCGTCGGACGAGATCGTCCGGGGTCCACCGCACCAACCTCATGCCCACCCACCTCTGTCGTCCACGTCCTCGTCGACCCAGCCCAGCACCGCGCGGTCACCGACCACGCCACGCACCTCGAAGCGCGCGAAGAGCTCCTCGGCGTACCAGCCCTCGGTGGGGGTCCGGGTGATCGCCGCGCGATGCTCCGGGTGACGGTACGCGAACGCCACCAGGTCCGTCGGGTCCCGCCACACGCTCACGGTGCCCTGCCAGCCCAGCGGCGCCTCGCCCACGCCGAAGCGGGCCAGCAGCCCCGGCGCGGTGTGCAGGGCCGCGGCCACCGGCGGGACCGCCCGCCAGAACGTGGCCGCCCGGCGGGCCCGCAGTCGGGCCCGGGTCAGCGCGAGCACCGGCCCGGCGACCCGGCCGCCGGCCGGCTCACCGAACGGTCGGCGACGGGACCACTCACCCCGGCTGGTCAGCGGGCGCAGGTCGACCCGGACGGCGGCGCGGGCGATCCGGGCCCAGGCCCGGCCGACCGGCGTGTCGTCGAAGCCGGCGGCCGCAGTGGGGGAGTCCCAGGCGGTCAGCGCCGCCCACCGGGTCAGGTCGGCGTCGCCCGGCCCGAAGCCGGTCCCGGTCCCGGTGCCGAGCAGTTTGCCGAACCGTACGCCCGGGGTGGCGCGCAGCCGGCGCGGGTCGAGCGCCATCCGGGTCAGCGCCCGGGGCAGCGCCGCCGGTGCGGTCCGCCACACGTGCAGGGTGACCAGGTCCGGAACGGCGTGCTCCACGGCCCGCTCGGTCACGCCACCTCGGTCGGGGCGCCGGCGGTGATCCGCAGCAGTTCGGTGTAGGTGCTCGGGAAGACCGCCCGGGGCACACCGCCGGCCGCCCAGACCTCGTGGTACGCGGCGAGCGCGGTGTCCACCAGGGTGCGCAGTGGCCGCGGGTGCCCGAGCGGGGCGACCCCGCCGATCGGCTGGCCGGTGTGTGTCCGGACGAACTCCGGGGTGGCCCGGCGCAGCCGGCTGACCCCGACCGACGCGGCCAGCCCGGCCACGTCCACCCGGTGCGCGCCGGAGGTGAGCACGAGCAGCGGCGCGTCGTCGGCGTCGAAGACGAGCGAGTTGGCGATCTGGCCGACCTGGACGCCGAGCGCGTCGGCGGCGGCCGCGGCGGTGTGCACCGCCTCGGGCAGCAGGCGGACGGCGGTGGGCGCGCCGGAGCCGTCGCGCGCGTCCGCGCCGGCCAGCGCGTCCTGCACCGCCCGTACGTTCGGGTGTGGCTGCATGCCGCCATTCTCCCCGGTTCGCTCCGCCGCGGGTGGGTCGGGCCGCGCCGTGTCCCGTCGCCGGTGAGGGCCCGGCGCGTCACACGTTGCATTTTCGTCGGTGGGGAGGTGTACTGTCAGCAGTAGTTAGAACGAGTGTTCGATTGCCTCGAACGTTCGTTCCAACCCATCCCGGTAGCGGTGTTTCGCGGCGCGGCTCCGGGCGGTGCGGCTCCGCGGGCCGCACCGGGGTTCCGGGCAGTCGCGAGCCCGAGCCCCATCAGGCAGGAGCGTCGCCCGCCGCCCACGACCCCCGGGCGGCGGGCGACGAACCCGCCGGTACGCCGGCCGGGTGTGGTGTGGGGAAGCATCCACACCCGGCCGGCCCCACACCGGTGCGTCTTCCTCCGCACCACTCGACCCGGCGTCCCGCCGGCGGATTTCGTCCGCCGCCGGCCGGCCGCCTCGGCCAGTGGAGGAGACAGTCCCATGCCGACCAACGCGGCTCAGCCACCGACGGTGCCGGCGCACGTGCTGCCGCACCGCACCCCCGCCCAGCTTCTCGCGGTGGCCCGGCACGGGCTGGCCGAGGCCGGCCAGACCCGTCCCGACGGTCTCCGCTACGCGGCCGCCCACCTGGCCGCCCTGCGTGCGGCCGCGGCCCTGCTCGCCGCCCGGGCCCGGCCCGCCCCCACCCGTCGCAACCGGATCACCAGCGTCTGGGTGCTGCTCTCCACCGTCGCCCCCGAGCTCGACGAGTGGGCGCGCTTCTTCGCCGCCGGGGCCGGCAAACGGGCCGCCGCCGAGGCCGGCATACCCCGGGTGGTCAGCGCCCGGGAGGCCGACGACCTGCTCCGCGCGGCCGAGCAGTTCGTCTCGGTGGTGGAGACCGCGCTCGGCGTGGTCCACCAGCCGGCGCTCGACGGCCTCGCCGCCTGACCCGGGATCCGGTCCCGCAGCAACACCTGATCCATCAGCAACACGACGGGGGGTTGGTCCGATGGCGGGCCGAATAGTGGTCGGTTCCGCCGCGCTGGCCGATCTGGTCCGCCCAGCGAGCGCGCCTGATCCGGTGGGCGGCCACCGGACGCTGCCGGTGGCCCCCGAGTTGACCGGGCTGCTGCCCAACCGAGGGCTACGCCGGGGCAGCACGATCGCGGTCGCCACCGGCCACCCACGGCGCAGCGGCGGCACCTCGCTGGTGCTGGCGCTGCTCGCCGAGGCGTCCCGGGCCGGCTCGTGGTGCGCCGTGGTGGGCGTGCCGACGTTCGGGGCGGGCGCCGCCGCCGAGCTCGGGATCGCCCTGGACCGGCTCGCCCTGGTGCCGAACCCCGGGCCCGAGTGGGCCACCGTCATCGCCGCGCTGATCGACGGGGTGGACGTCGTGGTCACCGCGGTGCCGGCGGCGGTCTCCGCCTCGGTCGCCAACCGGCTGGCCGCCCGGGCCCGGCAGCGCGGCAGCGTGCTCGTCCCGTACGGGCGGTGGGACGGCGCGGACGTGACGTTGCAGGTGGTCCGGGGGGTCTGGGAAGGGCTCGGGTCGGGCCGGGGCCGGCTGCGCCGCCGGGAGCTGACCGTCTCGGCGCGCGGGCGGGGGGCGGCCGCCCGGCCCAAGGAGGTCAAGGTCTGGCTGCCCGGCGCGGAGCTGACCCGGGTGATTCCCCGTACCGTGACGCCCGCCGCCGGTCGCCCGGTCGCCGCCGGCCGGCTCCGCCCGGTGGCCTCGCCCGGGCACGCCCTCGCCGACGACTCCCACCGTGGCGCGCTCACCCTGGTCGATCCGGCGTGACCGACACACCGCCGCGCACCCTGCTGCTCTGGTGCCCGGACTGGCCGGTGCTCGCCGCCGAGATCGTCGACGGGGTGCCGGCCACCGGCCCGGTCGCGGTGCTGCACGCCAACCGGGTGGTGGCCTGCTCCGAGCAGGCTCGGGCCGAGGGGGTGCGGCGGGGCCTGCGCAAACGGGAGGCGCAGGGCCGCTGCCCCCAACTCACCGTCGTCGAGTACGACCCCGGGCGGGACGCCCGCGCGTTCGAACCGGTGGTCGCCGCGGTGGAGGAGCTGGTCGCCGGGGTGGAGGTGGTCCGACCGGGCGCGTGCGCGCTGACCGCCCGGGGGCCGAGCCGCTACCTCGGCGGTGAGGAGGCGGCGGCCGAGCGGATCATCGAGCACGTCGCCCAGACCTGCGGGGTGGAGAGCCAGGTCGGGATCGCCGACGGCGTCTTCGCCGCCGGGCTGGCCGCCCGCGGCGGGCGGATCGTCCCGCCCGGCGGCACCCCGGCGTTCCTCGCCGAGCTGCCGGTCGAGGCGCTCGGCCGGCCGGCCCTGGCCGACCTGCTGCGTCGGCTCGGGGTGCGCACCCTCGGCGGCTTCGCCGCGCTGCCCGCCGGCGACGTGCTGGCCCGGTTCGGGTTCGACGGCGCGTTGGCCCACCGGCTGGCCGCCGGGCGCGACGACCGCCCGCTCGCCGTCCGCCAACCCCCGGCCGACCTGACGGTGACCGCCGAACACGACGAGCCGATCGACCGGGTCGACGCGGCGGCGTTCGCCGCCCGGGCGTTGGCCGAACAGCTGCACGACCGGCTCGCCGGGCACGGGCTGGCCTGCACCCGGCTCGGCATCGAGGCGGTCACCGCGCACGGCCAGGAGCTGCACCGGGTCTGGCGCCACGACGGTCTGCTCACCGCCGGGGCCATCGCCGACCGGGTCCGCTGGCAGCTCGACGGCTGGCTCACCGGCAGCAGCGGGCGCGGCCGGGCCGGCCCGGCCCGGCCGACGGCCGGCATCATCCGGCTGCGACTGGTCCCCGACGGGGTGATCGCCCAGGCCGGTCTGCAGTCCGGCCTGTGGGGTGAGACCGGTGAGGAGCGGGAGCGGGCGCACCGGGCGCTGAGCCGGGTGCAGGGCATCCTCGGCCCGGAGGCGGTGCTCACCGCGGTGCTCGGCGGCGGTCGGTCCCCGGCCGACCAGGTGCACCTGGTGCCGTGGGGCGACGAGCGGCTGCCGGCCCGCCCCGGTCCACCACCGCTGCCCGGCGAGCCGGCCGCCGGTGCCGGGTCCGGCGCGGCCGGCGGTGGTGCCGGGGCCGGCGGTGGTGCCCGAGCCGGCGGTGGCGCCGGAGCTGGCGGTGGTGCCGGCGTCGGGCGTACCGGTGCCAGCCCGCCCTGGCCCGGTCGGCTTCCGCCGCCCGCGCCCGCCGTGGTGCTGCCCAGCCCGTTGGCCGCCACCGTGCACGACGCCGCCGGCGAGCCGGTCGTGGTCAGCGCGCGCCTGGCGGTGAGCGCCGCGCCGGCCCGGCTCACCGTGGGCACGGCGGCGCCGGTCGAGATCGTCGGCTGGACCGGGCCGTGGCCGGTCGACGAGCGCTGGTGGGCGCCGGCCGAGGCCCGACGCCGGGCCCGGTTCCAGGTCAGCCTCGCCGACGGCGCCGCCCTGCTGCTCGCGGTCGAGGCCGGGCAGTGGCTGGTGGAGGCGATCTATGACTGAGCGTCGGATAGCGGCCGCAGGGGAGACCGTCGGTCGGGCCGGAGCGGGCAAATGAGCTTCCACAACCCGAAGATGCCCTGGTCCGAGCTGGAGGGGGTGCTCTCCGGCCGACCGCCCGGCGGCGCGTCCGGCCGATCCCGCGCGCAACGGCACCTGCACGTGGTCGACCCGCTCGCGGTGGACGCCGACGGCGGGGACAGCCCCGCCTGGAGCCGTCGGCGGGAGCAGTACGAACCACCCGCGCTGGCCCGCCCCGAGGGTGCGGTCCCCTACGCGGAGCTGCACGCGCACACCAACTTCAGCTTCCTCGACGGGGCCAGCCACCCGGAGGAGCTGGCCGAGGAGGCGGCCCGGCTGGGGCTCACCGCGCTCGCCGTCACCGACCACGACGGCTTCTACGGCGTGGTGCGCTTCGCCGAGGCGGCCCGGGCCTTGCAGCTGCCGACCATCTTCGGCGCCGAACTCTCCCTCGGCCTGCCCGGCCCGCAGAACGGCGAACCGGACCCGCTCGGCGCGCACCTGCTGGTGCTCGCGCACGGCCACGAGGGGTACGCCCGGCTGGCCAGCACCATCGCCCGGGCCCAGCTTCGCGGCGGGGAGAAGGGCCGCCCGATCTACGGCGAGCTGGAGGAGGTCGCCGCCGAGCTGCGCGACCACGTCCTGGTGCTCACCGGCTGCCGCAAGGGGCACGTGCCGGCGGCGCTGCTCACCGAAGGGGTCGACGCGGCGGCCCGCGAGCTGGACCGGCTGACCGCGCTCTTCGGCGCGGAGACCGTCGCGGTGGAACTCACCGACCACGGGCACCCGGTCGACGCGGACCGCAACGACGCGCTCGCCGAGCTGGCCACCGTCGCCGGCCTGCCCACGGTGGCCACCAACAACGTGCACTACGCCACCCCGGGACGCCGCCGGCTGGCCACCACGGTGGCCGCCGTCCGGGCCCGGCGCAGCCTGGACGAGATCGACGGTTGGTTGCCCGCGGCCTCCACCGCCCACCTGCGCAGCGGCGCCGAGATGGCGGCCCGGTTCGCCGCGTACCCGGGCGCGGTGGCCCGGGCCGCCGAGTTCGGCGCCGAACTCGCCTTCGACCTGCAACTGGTCGCGCCGCAGCTGCCCGCCTACCCGGTGCCGCCGGGGCATACCGAGATGAGCTGGCTGCGCCACCTGACCGAGCAGGGGGCGCGGGAGCGCTACGGCCCCCGGGAGGCGCACCCGACGGCGTACGCGCAGCTCGACCACGAACTGGGCATGATCGAGGAGCTGGGCTTCCCCGGCTACTTCCTGGTGGTCTACGACATCGTGGCGTTCTGCCGGGAGCAGGACATCTACTGCCAGGGCCGAGGCTCGGCGGCGAACTCGGCGGTCTGCTACGCGCTGCGGATCACCAACGTCGACGCGGTCCGGCACCGGCTGCTCTTCGAGCGGTTCCTCGCCCCGGAGCGGGACGGGCCGCCGGACATCGACGTGGACATCGAGTCCGACCGCCGAGAGGAGGTGATCCAGCACGTCTACACCCGCTACGGCCGGGAACACGCCGCCCAGGTGGCCAACGTCATCTCCTACCGGCCCCGCTCGGCGGTGCGGGACGTCGCCAAGGCGTTCGGCTTCTCACCCGGGCAGCAGGACGCCTGGAGCAAGCAGATCGACCGGTGGGGCTCGGTCGCCACGGTCGACGTGGCGGACATTCCCGAGCAGGTGGTGGAGTACGCCAACGAGCTGCAGACGTTTCCCCGGCACCTGGGCATCCACTCCGGTGGGATGGTGATCTGCGATCGGCCGGTGATCGAGGTCTGCCCGGTGGAGTGGGGGCGGATGCCCGGCCGCAGCGTGCTCCAGTGGGACAAGGACGACTGCGCCGCCGTCGGCCTGGTCAAGTTCGACCTGCTCGGCCTCGGCATGCTCTCCGCGCTGCACTACGGCTACGACATGATCGGGACGACCCTCGACCTCGGCGACATGACGCTGGACGACCCGGAGGTCTACGACATGCTCTGCCGGGCCGACTCGGTCGGCGTGTTCCAGGTGGAGAGTCGCGCCCAGATGGCCACCCTGCCCCGGCTCAAGCCCCGCGAGTTCTACGACCTGGTGGTCGAGGTGGCGCTGATCCGGCCCGGCCCGATCCAGGGCGGCTCGGTGCACCCGTACATCCGGCGCAAGAACGGCCAGGAGCCGGTGACGTTCGCGCACCCGCTGATGCGCAACGCGCTGGAGAAGACCCTCGGCGTGCCGCTCTTCCAGGAGCAGCTGATGCAGCTCGCCATCGACCTGGCCGGCTTCGACGCGGCCGGGGCCGACCAGCTGCGCCGGGCGATGGGCGCCAAGCGCTCGGTCGAGCGGATGGCGCAGATCGCCGACCGGCTCTACGCCGGCATGGCCGAGCGGGGCATCACCGGCGAACTGGCCGAGGACGTCTACCGCAAGCTCACCGCGTTCGCCAGCTACGGCTTCCCGGAGAGCCACGCGATGAGCTTCGCCTACCTGGTCTACGCCAGTTCCTGGCTCAAGCGCTACCACCCGGGGCCGTTCCTGGCCGCGCTGCTCAACGCCCAGCCGATGGGCTTCTACTCGCCGCAGACCCTGGTCGACGACGCCCGCCGGCACGGGGTGCAGGTGCGCCGACCGGACATCAACGCCAGCGGTGCCAAGGCGGTGCTGGAATCCACCCCGGACACCCGGTGGGGCAGCGAGCCGGGGGAGCCGCCGCACGCCTGGGGGTTGGGCGGTCCGGCGGTCCGGCTCGGACTCTCCAGCGTGCGTACCCTCGGCGACGAGCTGGCCGAGCGGATCGAGGTCGAGCGGAGCGCGCGCGGGCCGTACCGCGACATGCCGGACCTGGCCCGGCGGGTCGGTCTCACCGCCGGGCAACTGGAGGCGCTGGCCACCGCGGACGCCTTCGCCTGTTTCGGGCTGACCCGGCGGCAGGCGCTCTGGGCGGCCGGCGCGGCGGCCCAGGACCGGCCGGGCCGGCTGCCCGGCACGGTGACCGGCGCGGCCCCGCCGACCCTGCCCGGCATGGAGGCGGTCGACCGGCTGGTCGCCGACGTGTGGGCCACCGGGTTGTCGCCGGAGAGCCATCCGGCCCGGTTCATCCGCCCCCAGCTCGACCTGGTGGGGGCGGTGCCGATCGCCCGGCTCGGCCGGGTGGAGCCGGGCCAGCGCGTCCGGGTCGGCGGCATCGTGACCCACCGGCAGCGCCCGGCGACCGCCGGCGGGGTCACCTTCCTCAACCTCGAGGACGAGACCGGCATGCTCAACGTGACCTGCTCGCCGGGGCTGTGGCAGCGCTACCGGCGGGTGGCCCGGACCAGCACCGGGCTGGTGGTCCGGGGTCGGTTGGAGCGGCACGAGGGGGTGGTCAACCTGGTCGCCGACCGGCTGGACGCGATCGAGCCTCCGGTGAGCCCAGCCTCCCGTGACTTCCGTTGACCGCAGTGATCCACATTACGGTTTTCCGCCCAGCGGAGCGGGACACTTGTGGTCGCGCGGGCAGTGTGGCCCGCGCGGCACGAGGGGTGTACCGATGACAGGCAATGACGTGCACAGCGGCGCAGTGGCCAACTCCCGGCGGACCCGGCTGAGCGCCGGTTGGACCCCGGCCCACCACGCCGAGCAGCGTGAGTACGAGGTCACCGACGGTCCGGTGGCCAACGCACTGCGGTCCCGCGCCCCGGAGGACGGCGACGCCACCGCCGAGTCCTGACGGGGTCGGACGCGTCCCGAGCGGGCCCGGACCGGATGACTAGGCTCGACCGGGTGGAGCAGACCTCAGGCCGGTTCGCCGGGCCGCCGCTGACCCCCCGCACCGCCGTCATCTGGTCGGTGCTTCAGGCCGAGCTGGACCGGCGCGGTGGCGCCGAACTGACCGTGCTCGACGTGGGCGGCGGCACCGGTGGCTTCGCCGTCCCGCTCGCCCAGGCCGGGCACCGGGTCACCGTGGTGGACGCCAGCCCGGACGCGCTCGCCGCGCTGGCCCGCCGGGCCGCCGAGGCAGGGGTGGCCGACCGGGTACGGGCGGTCCAGGGCGACGGCGACGCCCTCGCCGGGCTGGTCGAGCCGGCCGGCGCCGACCTGGTGCTCTGCCACGCCGTGCTGGAAGTGGTCGACGACCCGGCGCCGGTGGTGGCCGCGCTGGCCACCGCGCTGCGTCCCGGCGGCGCGGCGAGCGTGCTGGTCGCCGGTCGGGCCGCCGCGGTGCTCGCCCGGGCGATGAACGGGCACCTGGACCTCGCGGCGGCGCTGGCCGGCGACCCGGCCGGCAGCGCCGGGCCGCGGGACACACTGCGGCGGCGTTACGACGCCGACGGGGCCGGCGCGCTGCTCGCCGCCGCCGGCCTGGTGGTCGAGGAGATCCACGGCGTACGCGTCCTGGCCGACCTGCTGCCCGCAGCGGTCGCCGACGGTCAGTCGGGGGCGCTGGTCGAGCTGGAGCGGGCGCTGGCCGGCCGGCCGCCGTACCGGGACCTCGCCGCCCAACTGCACCTCTTCGCCCGCCGCCCGGCATGACCGGGTCGTCCGTGCCGGAGCCGCCCGGCGCCGGACGGCCGGCGGGGGCCGGTGCGTCCGGGCCGGACGGTGTGACCGGGCCGCTGGCGGTCGTCGCGCCCCGCTACGGCGACGGCAGCCTGGCCGACGTGCTGCCCAGCGCGCTCGCCGTGCTCGGGGTGCCGGGCGCCCCCGACCGGCTCGGGTTGACCGAGCCGCTGGCCGGGGTGAGCCGGGTCGCCGTCCTGCTCGTCGACGGGCTCGGCTGGTATCAGATCCCCACCGCCGCCCGGCACGCCCCGACACTGGCCGGGCTGGCCGCGACGGTCGGCCGGCCGCTCACCTCCGGTTTCCCGTCCACCACCCCGACCAGCCTGGTGACCCTGGGCACCGGCGCCGCGCCCGGCGCGCACGGCGTGCTCGGCTTCACCGTCCGGGTGCCCGGCACCGACCGGGTGCTCAGCCACATCGAGTGGACCAGCGACCCGGACCCGCTGCGTTGGCAGCCGGTGCCGACCCAGCTGGAACGGGCCCGCGCCGCCGGGGTCGCGGTGACCGCGGTGAGCCGCCCGGAGTTCGGCGGCAGCGGGTTGACGGTGGCCGCCAACCGCGGCGGCGACTTCCGGGGCGCGGCCGGCGTGGACGCGCTCGCCGTGACGATGCTGGCCGCGCTGACCGCCGGGACCGGCCCCACCCTGGTCTCCGGCTACCACCCCGACCTGGACCGGCACGGCCACCTCACCGGCGTCGACTCGGCACCCTGGCGGGTCGCCGCGGCGGAGGTGGACGCCCTGCTCGCCCGGCTGGTCGACGGCCTGCCACCGGACGCCGCGCTGCTGGTCACCGCCGACCACGGCCAGCTCGACGTGCCGGCCGCGCACCGGTTCGACCTGGACACCGACCCCCGGCTGCGGGCCGGGGTGCGGGTCGTCGCCGGTGAAGCCCGGGTGCGCTACCTGCACGTCGCCCCGGGCGCGGTCGACGACGTGGTGGCCGCCTGGTCGGCGGTGCTCGGCGCCGCGGCCCGGGTCCGTACCCGCGACGAGGCGGTCGCCACCGGATGGTTCGGGCCGGTGCCCGAGGAGCACCTGGCCCGCATCGGCGACGTCGTGGTGGTCTGCAACGACACGTACGCGGTGCTGGCCAGCCGGTCGGAGCACCCGACGGCGTCGCGGCTGGTGGCCTACCACGGGTCGGACACCGCTGCCGAGATGACCATCCCGCTGCTGGTCGTCCGGGGCTGACCGACCCGGGCACCCGCCGGAGGCGGGCCGGCCCGTTCATCGGCGAGGTCGACCGGGCCGCCTCGCCGCTCGCGTCGTACCCCCGGGCTAGCCTGCCGTAATGGGCCGCAGCCAGTCGTTGCCCCGGGGCGGTGATCCGCGCTTCGGGCCAGACGCCGACGACTCCGGCAGCCCGATCCTGCACGTCGACATGGACGCCTTCTACGCCTCGGTCGAGGTGCGCCACCGGCCCGAGCTGCGGGGCCGGCCGGTGGTGGTCGGCGGCCTCGGGCCGCGCGGCGTGGTCAGCTCGGCCAGCTACGAGGCCCGGCGCTACGGCGTACGCAGCGCCATGCCGATGATGCGGGCCCGGTCGCTCTGCCCGCACGCGGTCTACCTCCCGCCGGATTTCCCCGCCTACACCGCGGCCTCCCGGGCGGTGATGCAGATCTTCCGCGACGTCACGCCGCTGGTCGAGCCGCTCTCCCTCGACGAGGCGTTCCTCGACGTGACCGGCGCCCGCCGGCTCTTCGGTCCGCCGGCCGAGATCGCCCGTCAGATCCGTGCCCGGGTCGCCGAAGAGCAGGGGCTGACCTGCTCGGTCGGGGTGGCGCCGAGCAAGTTCGTGGCCAAGCTCGGCTCGACCCGGGCCAAGCCGGACGGCCTGCTCGTCGTGCCCACGTCGCAGGTGCTCGACTTCCTCCACCCGCTGCCGGTGGACGCGCTGTGGGGGGTGGGGGAGCGCTCCGCGCAGACTTTGCGCCGGCTCGGCCTGGCCACCATCGGCGATCTCGCCGAAGCGCCGTACGGGATGCTGCGCAAGGCGCTCGGTGAGGCGTCCGCCAACCACCTGCACGAGCTGGCCTGGGGGCGCGACCCGCGCGGGGTGAGCCCGGAGCACGTGGAGAAGTCGATCGGCGCCGAGGTGACCTTCGACGTCGACGTGGCCGACCCGCTGGAGATCCGGCGCGTGCTGCTCGGGCTCGCCGACAAGGTCGGCACGCGGCTGCGCCGGGCCGGGCAGGTCGGCCGGACGGTGTCTCTCAAGGTGCGGCTGGCCGACTTCCGCACGGTCAGCCGGTCCCGCACCCTCGCGGTGCCCACCGACACGGCCCGCGAGATGTTCGACACGGTCTGGGCGCTCTACACGGCGCTCGACCCCGGTGAGCGGGTCCGGCTGGTCGGCGTACGCATGGAAGGGCTCGCCGCGGCGCAGGAGACACCGCGTCAGCTCGCCCTCGGCGCGCCCGAGCGCGGCTGGCGCGAGGCGGAAGCTGCCGCGGACGCCGCGGCTGCCCGTTTCGGGCGGTCCGTCATAGGTCCGGCCAGTCTGCTCGGCAACCGTGATCAGCATCGGAATGAAAATCCACCCCGGCCATAGGTCGTCCCGCTTTCCGACGCGCGACCCCCCTCGTAGACTTGCGGGTAAGCAGCCGGTTGGCTGCCACGGTCTGTCGGTCCGAACGGGCCGACCAACGTGACCGGGGAGGAGTGCCGTGCCGCTCTCGGAGCACGAGCAGCGGCTGTTCGAGCAGATCGAGCGGTCGCTTGCCGAGGACCCCAAATTCGCCTCGGCCGTGCGCGCCAGCGATCCGCGCTTCCATGCGCGGCGTCGCCTGCTCGTCGCTGCCGGCGTCATCATCGCTGGCCTGGCCCTGCTGGTCTATGGCGCGGTGATCAAGACTCCGCCGCTCGCTGTGGCGGGTTTCGTCGTCATGCTGGCCTCGGCCGCGTTCGCGGTGCAGTCGCACCGTCGGGCGCAGTCACCAGACCTGCACGTGGTGGGCGGCACGACGAGTCGTCGTCGGTCCCGCGGTCGTTCCGGTCGACGGTCCTCGATTCTGGACCGGATGGAGGACCGCTGGCGGCAGCGCCCGGAGGGGCACCGCTGAGCCCGGCCCGCCGCTGACCCGGGCGCGGTCGAGGCGGGCGCGACGAGTGGGTCGCCGGAGCATCCGGCGACCCCGGTGGCTTTCGCGCGCCCCGATCCGGCCAGCACCCTGCCGAGTGGGCCGCCCAGTGCCCGCCCCGCCCCCGCGCGCCGGCGTCCTTGAGCCCGCCCGTCCGTCCCGGCTCTGACCTGCGCTGTCCCCCGACGCTGACGAGCCGGTGATCCACTCCATTTCGCTGATATGGCGGTGTCCAAGCGCGGCGGACACCGCCATATCGCCGACCTGGAGTGGATCTCGCTCGGACCCGTGGCCGGGCTGGAAGTGTTCGGGCCCGTCACCGCGTGTCGCGGTGACGGGCCCGGTGGGACTGACGGCCGGGTCAGCGGGCCGCCCGGTCGGCAAGCAGGCGGCGGGGGTTCCACCGCAGCAGCCGGTAGCGGGCCCGGCTGTTCGCCGACACCAGCCGGGCCGAGGCGTCCGACACGGCGATCCGCCAGCGCAGCAGCACCGACGGCGGCAGCACTGCGGCGAGCAGCCGGGTCCGCCGGTCGGCGGTCCCGGCGAGCGCGCCGCGGACCGCGCGGAGCGCCGGCGTCAGCGCCTCGCCGGTCAGCGGATCCCGGGCGTAACGGGCGCGCTCCTCCGCCCGGCCGAGCAGCCGTACCGCGCCGGCGGCGTCGGGGTGCTCGGTGAGCGTGTCGCCGGCCAGCCGATCGGCGGTCGCCCGGGGGGTCTCGGTCCGGTCGACCCGGACGCGGAAGTCCACCAGCGTGTCGAGCAGCTCGTCCCAGGCCGCGTGCGCGTCGGCCCGCGCCCGGTCCGCGTCGGCCCCGAGCAAAACCATTCGGGGGCCGGTGGCGGCGGCCGCGCCGACCTCCGGTGCGCTGGCCGTGACGACCGCCGGCGCGGGGCGGCCGCGCCGTCGGCGCAGCGCCATCCGGCGCAGTGCCGGCACGGCGAGCAGCAGCAGGACGACCAGCACCGCGGCGGTCCACCACGGCCAGACCGGCGCCTGCTCGGTCGGCGTGCCGCCGTCGACCGCGAGCCCGGAGTCGGTGTCCTGGTCGGCCGCGTCCGGGCCGGTGGGGCCGGCGGAGGCCTCGGTGTCCTCCGGAGTGGTCGGCGTGCCGGCCTCCGGCGTGGTCGGTTCTGGGGCGTCGGTGTCCGGCGCCCAGGCCGACCGCGTGGAGCCGGTGACGCCGTACGCCGGGGTGGCGTCGAACGGCACCCAGCCCATCCCGTTGAAGTAGACCTCGGTCCAGGCGTGCAGGTTGCGGTTGGTCAGCGTGTAGGTGTCGCCGGTGCGGTTGCTGCCGTTGGTGAAGCCGAACGCGACCCGCGCCGGGATGCCGGCCGCCCGGACCAGCCAGGCCATCGCGGCCGCGTACTGCTGGCAGAAGCCGACCTTGTTGGTGAGGAAATCGACGATGTCCTGCCCGCTGCTGCCCTCCTCGGTGCTCAGCCGGTAGGAGAAGCCGTTGTCCGAGGAGAAGTAGTCGTAGATCGCGCGGACCCGGTCGTAGTCGGTGCTCTTGCCCTGGACGAGCTGCTTCACCAGCTCCTCCACCTCGGGCACGATCGGGGTTGCGGTCTGCTGCCGCCGCACCGAGTGGTCGGTCGGCAGCGGCGCGGCGGCCCGCAGTGCCGCCGGGGTGTACGTCGACCGGACGTAGTCGAAGGTGTACTTCTTGCTGCGCGAGTTCTCCCGGTTGGAGAAGACGATCTGCAGGTTCTGGTCGTAGAGCCAGTTGCCGTTCAGGTCCTCCACCTGCACCGGCTCGGCGTAGACCGGCATCAGCGGCATGGCCAGGTTCTTGGTGACCTCGACGGTCGCCTGGTAACGGTTCCGCTGCACGCCCCCGGTTGCCCGCTCGGAGGGGTCGGGGAGATCGCGGTTGATCGGCCGACCGGTGGGGTTGCGGACCTGGAAGCCCTCCGGTCGCAGCTCGTCGGCCACGCCGAAACGCAGGTAGAACGGGTCCGGCTCGTTGGTGGTGACCTTGACCAGCTCGGCCACCTCGGACTGGTTGAGCTGACCGCGCAGCGTGGCGAACAGGTCGATCCGTCCGGGCGTGCCGCCCTGGCCGGCCCGTCCGTTGCCGTTGCCGTTGCCGGAGTTGCTGAGGCTGTCGAGCAGGCCGCCGGTCATCCCCGGCACGGCCAGGGGCAGCAGCACCGCCACCGCGACGCCGACCACGGCCAGCCGGCGGCCAGCGGCGGCCAGCGGGGAGGCCTCCCAGACGTCCACGTCGCGCCCGTCGCCGGTGAACCGGCGGCCGAACCGGCGGACCCGGTCGACGTTGTCGGCGACCAGCAGCCACAGGTAGCCGGCGGCGCCGATCACGAACGGCGCCGCGGGGACGCTGTCGACGTAGACCGCGACCGGCACCGAGTAGATCGCGAGCATCGGCAGGCCGGCGAGCGCCGGGCGACGCAGCCCGACGGCGAGCACGTCGACCACGACGGCCACCGAGCCGACGCCGAGCACCGTGATGAAGAGCAGCGGGTCGGTGTCGGGCACCTCCACGCCGTAGGAGCGCATGTCCTGCACCGAGCCGCCGACCAGCGCCCGGAAGTGGCTGAAGGTCTCGGGCGTGGGCAGGAACGCGAGCAGCTCGGTGCCGCCCGGGAAGAGCCAGGTCAGCGCGAGGGTCAGCCCGGCCAGCATGGCCAGCACCTGCCCCCAGAGCGGGGCGCGCAGCGCCCGGGCCAGCGCGGCCACCCCGGCGACCACGGCGACCGCGAGGGCCGACTGGATCAGCCAGGTCCAGCGCTCGAAGATCGCGGACAGCGGCGCCGCGGCGAGCAGCGTCGCCGCGGCGGCCACCAGGCCGAGGTTGCGTTGGCCGACCATCACCACGTCCCTTCGCTCATCGCACGCCCCCGGCGACCGTCTCGGCCAGCGCCGCGCGCAGCGCGAAACCCTGCGAGCCTCGGCCGGCCTGTGGCCAGATCGCCGGCAGTCGGCTGCCGTGGTCGACGCCGATCACCCGCCACCCGCTCTGCAGCAGCGTCAGTGCGGCGGCCGCGTGGGCGTGCTCGGCCTCGGCGCGGGCCTTCTCCGGCAGGTTGATCCAGGTGGAGCTGTCCAGCAGGAAGCCCACGCAGGTCGCGCCGTTGGCCCGCAGGCCGGCCAGCAGCTCGGCCTCGGCCGTGCTCACCGAGCCGAAGACGCCGATGATCAGGCCGCCGTCGGAGCGCTGGCGGACCCGCTGCACCAGCTCGGCGAGCTCGGCCCGCTGATCGAGGCGGACCTCGGCGAGCTGGTCGAGGAGCAGCCCGTCGCCGGCCGCCTCGGAGGCGTCCACGTCCGCCCCCGAGCCGGTGACCAGGCGCAGCTTGTAGCCGGCCTGGCGCAGGTGCACGGCGACGCTCGCGGCGCTGGAGACCGCCCACTCGAAGCTGGCCGTCGGGCCGTCGCCGCGGTGGCCGTACGCGCGGGTGTCCAGCAGCACGGTCGCCCGGCTCTCCCAGGGCTGCTCCTCGCGGCGCACCATCAGCTCGCCGGTGCGCGCGGTGGACTTCCAGTGCACCCGTCGCAGGTCGTCGCCCATCCGGTACTCCCGGGTCGCCGCGTCGTCCTCGCCGTGCACCGCCACCGAGCGGGCCCGGCTGTCGCCGCTGCCGGCGTACTCGCCGGGGAGGCGGACCGAGGGCAGCGGCGTGACCTGCGGGATCACCGTCAGGTGGTCGGTGCTGGGGAAGGCCCGGGTGAGCTCGCAGAGACCGAACGGGTCGGTCAACCGGACCACCAGCGGGCCCACCTCGTAGCGGCCACGCACGTCGGCGCGCACGGTGTAGGCCACCGAGCTGGCCTGGTGCGCGCCGAGGCGCTCCAGCACCACCCGGGGCCGGCTGCCCAGCGCGTAGGGCAGCCGGTCCTCCAGCAGCAGGGTGCCGGTGGGCAGCCGGGACATGTTCTGCAGCCGCAGCACCACCCGGGAGCTGGCCCCGACCGGCACCCGGTGCGGGTCCAGCGACCGGTTGCAGGCCAGCTTGTAGCGGCTACGGCCGACGTACGCCGCGGCGAGCAGCGGCAGCACGGCGAGCAGCACGGCGACCCGGAGCAGATCCTTCTCGCCGAGGATCGCGGCCGAGATGGCCGCGGCGACCGCGGCGGCGAGGAAGGAGCGGCCGCGGGTGGTCAGCCCGCGGAGCGCTTCGCGCACGTCACGGCCTCCGCGGCTCGTACGGCCCGCGGCCGTTGCCCTGGGTGGGCCGGGTGTCGTAGGGGGAGCGCTTGCGGTCGTGCGGCAGGGGAAGTCGGTGCACCAGCTCGGAGACGATCGCGTCGGTGGTGCGCCGGGCCAGCTGCGCGTCGGCGGTCGGGATGATCCGGTGCGCCAGCACCGGCACGGCGAGGGCCTGGAGGTCGTCGGGCAGGACGTAGTCGCGCCCCTCCAGGGCGGCCACCGCACGGGCGGTGCGCAGCAACTGCAGGGTGGCCCGAGGCGACGCGCCGAGGCGCAGGTCGGGGGCCTCCCGGGTGGCGGTGACCAGGTCGACCGCGTACTGCTTGACCGCGTCGGCGACGTGCACCTGGCGGACCGTGGCGATCAGCTGCCGGACGATCGCCGCGTCGGAGACCGGCCGCAGCTCGTTGAGGGGGTCGGTAGCGCCGTGCCCGTCGAGCATGGCCAGCTCGGCGCCGGCGTCCGGGTAGCCCATCGCGATCCGGGCGGTGAACCGGTCGCGCTGCGCCTCGGGCAGCGGGTAGGTCCCCTCCATCTCGATCGGGTTCTGGGTGGCGATCACCATGAACGGGGTCTGCAGCTGGTAGGTCACGCCGTCGACGGTGACCTGCCGCTCCTCCATGCACTCCAGCAACGCGGACTGGGTCTTCGGCGAGGCCCGGTTGATCTCGTCACCGACGACCAGGTTGGCGAAGACCGCGCCGGGGCGGAACTCGAAGTCGTGCGTCTCCTGGTTGTAGACGCTCACCCCGGTCACATCGCTGGGCAGCAGGTCGGGGGTGAACTGGATCCGGCGTACGGAGCAGTCGATGGACCGCGCCAGGGCCTTTGCCAGCTTGGTCTTGCCGACGCCGGGGACGTCCTCGATGAGGAGGTGACCCTCGGCGAGCAGGACGGCCAGGGCGAGGCGCACGGTGGCGGTCTTGCCCTCGATGACCTGCTCGATGTTGGCCACGATGGCTTCGCTGGCGGCGCGGAACTCGTCGTGGGGCAGCAGTCCACCCACCTCGTCCCAGGTCTGTTGTGTCACGGGCCTCCTCCTCGTCGCCGAACGGCAGCTCTGTAAAGAGCAGCTGGACCCGCCGTGGGGTTCGCGACGTCGAGCCTCGTCTGCCGCAGAAATCTCATGGGCCTCTCAGGCTAACCATGTTTGTCGTGATCGCCGACCCCCGCAGGCAGACCGCCGGTTACGCCCCGAATATTCGTCAGGTCGGGGGACCATGGTCCGGGCGGCAACGGGTACGCCACCGGATTGCCCGGGTCGCCGTCCCGACCGGTGGTGGCGGGCCGACGCCGGCCCCGAGCCGGGGGTACACTGCCGTCATGGCCGGAGTCTTCCTGCTTCTTACCGAGCCGTGCTGATGCGCTGAACGCGCGACAGCACGGCGGCCCCTCCTGCGTGAGGGGCTTTTTTGTGCCCGTCGCCAGCCGGCCGGCGCCGGGCGGCGAGCAGCCAGCAGACACGAGACCACCGCGCCGAGTGACGCGAGGAGACACCATGAGTGAGGCAGCCGCACCGGCGGGCGACATTCCCCCGTTCCGGTACACCGCGGCCCTGGCCGACGAGATCGAGAATCGTTGGCAGGACATCTGGGAGCGGGAGGGAACCTTCCACGCCCCCAACCCGACCGGGCCGCTGGCCGACCCCGGCCACCCCCGGGCCGGTGCGGAGAAGCTCTACGTGCTGGACATGTTCCCCTACCCGTCGGGGGCGGGCCTGCACGTCGGGCACCCGCTGGGCTACATCGGCACCGACTGCTTCGCCCGCTACCAGCGGATGGCCGGCCGCAACGTGCTGCACGCGATGGGCTTCGACGCGTTCGGCCTGCCGGCCGAGCAGTACGCGGTCCAGACCGGCACCCACCCCAGGACCACCACCGAGCAGAACATCGAGCGCTACAAGGCGCAGCTGCGCCGGCTGGGCTTGGCGCACGACGAGCGCCGTTCGGTGGCGACCATCGACACCGACTTCTACCGCTGGACCCAGTGGATCTTCCTGCAGGTCTTCAACTCCTGGTACGACCAGGACGCGGGACGGGCGCGGCCGATCGCCGAGCTGATCGCCGAGTTCGAGGGCGGCAACCGGCCGACCCCGGACGGGCGCGCCTGGGCGGAGCTGACCGTGGCCGAGCGGCGGGCGATCGTCGACGACCACCGGCTGGCGTACGTCTCGCAGGCGCCGGTGAACTGGTGCCCGGGCCTGGGCACCGTGCTGGCCAACGAGGAGGTCACCGCAGACGGCCGCTCGGAGCGGGGCAACTTCCCGGTCTTCAAGCGCAACCTGAAGCAGTGGATGATGCGGATCACCGCGTACGGCGACCGGCTGCTGGACGACCTGGACACGCTGGACTGGCCGGAAGCCATCAAGCTGATGCAGCGCAACTGGATCGGCCGCTCCACGGGCGCGCACATCTCCTTCCCGGCCTCGACCAGTGATTCCGACTCCGCGGGCGCAGACCGCATCGAGGTGTTCACCACCCGGCCGGACACCGTCTTCGGGGCCACCTACATGGTGCTGGCGCCCGAGCACGAGCTGGTCGACACGCTGGCTCCGGCAGCCTGGCCGGCCGGGACGAAGGACGCCTGGACCGGCGGGCACGCCAGCCCCCGGGCGGCCATCGAGGCGTACCGCAAGGCGGCGGCGGCCAAGACCGACGTCGAGCGGCAGGCCGACACGAAGGAGAAGACCGGCGTCTTCGTCGGGGCGTACGCCACCAACCCGGTCACCGGCGGGCAGATCCCGATCTTCATCGCGGACTACGTGCTGGCCGGCTACGGCACCGGCGCGATCATGGCGGTGCCCGCCCAGGACGAGCGGGACTGGGCCTTCGCCGAGGTCTTCGACCTGCCCATCGTGCGCACGGTGCAGCCGGCCGAGGGCTTCGCCGGCAAGGCGTACACCGGCGACGGGCCGGCGATCAACAGCGCCGCGCCCGACCGCGGCCTGGACCTGAACGGCCTGGGGGTCGCCGACGCCAAGGCCCGGATCATCGAGTGGCTGGAGGCGAACGGGCACGGCCGCGGCGCGGTCACCTACCGGCTGCGCGACTGGCTGTTCTCCCGCCAGCGCTACTGGGGCGAGCCGTTCCCGATCGTCTACGACGAGACCGGCGCCGCGATCGCGCTGCCCGAGTCGATGCTGCCGGTCGAGCTGCCCGAGGTCGACGACTTCTCGCCGAAGACGTTCGACCCGGAGGACGCGAACTCCAACCCCGAGACCCCGCTGTCCCGCCGTCGGGACTGGGTCGAGGTGGAGCTGGACCTGGGTGACGGCCCGAAGCGGTACACCCGGGAGACGAACGTGATGCCGCAGTGGGCGGGCTCCTGCTGGTACGAGCTGCGCTACCTGGACCCGACCAACGCCGACCGGTTCGTCGACGCGGAGAACGAGCGCTACTGGATGGGCCCGCGCGGCGAGGGCGACTCCGGCGGCACCGACCTGTACGTCGGCGGCGCCGAGCACGCCGTGCTGCACCTGCTGTACGCCCGGTTCTGGCACAAGGTGCTGTTCGACCTGGGGCACGTGTCGTCGTTCGAGCCGTTCCGCAAGCTGTTCAACCAGGGCATGATCCAGGCGTACGCGTACACCGACGACCGGGGCAGCTACGTGCAGGCCGAGGAGGTCATCGAGCGCGACGGCGGCTACTACCTGGGTGACGCCGTGGTCAACCGCGAGTACGGCAAGATGGGCAAGTCGCTGAAGAACGTGGTGACCCCCGACGACATGTGTGCGGCGTACGGGGCGGACACCTTCCGGGTCTACGAGATGTCGATGGGCCCGCTGGAGGTGTCCCGCCCGTGGGAGACCCGGGCGGTGGTCGGCTCCTACCGGTTCCTGCAGCGGGTCTGGCGGGCCGTCGTCGACGAGCAGACCGGCGCACTGCGGATCACCGAGGACCCGGCCGACGAGGCGACCCGGCGGCTGCTGCACAAGGTGATCGACGGGGTTCGCGGCGACATGGAGGGGATCCGGTTCAACACCGCGATCGCCAAGCTGATCGAGCTGACCAACGGGCTGACCCGGTTGCCGGCCACCCCGCGTGAGGTGGCCGAGCCGCTGGTGCTGATGCTGGCGCCGTTCGCCCCGCACGTGGCCGAGGAGCTGTGGCGGCGGATGGGGCACGACACCTCGTTGACCTACGCGGACTTCCCGGTGGCCGACCCGGCGCTGCTGATCGCCGACTCGGTGACCTATCCGGTGCAGATCAACGGCAAGGTCCGTGGCCGGATCGAGGTCCCCGCCGACGCCGGCGAGGACACCGTCCGCACGGCCGCCCTGGATGCCGTCGCCGCCGCCCTGGCCGGCAAGGAGCCCCGCAAGGTCATCGTCATCCCCGGCCGCATGGTCTCCATCGTCGCCTGACCCAACCCACTCACCCACCGCGCCCGCCGCCCACCCACCGCGCCCACCCCGCCCACCCCCGCCCACCCCGCTCCCGCGTCGATCATGCAGTTGTGGTGCCCGAATCATTCCGGCACGGGGGCTTTGTCTCCCACCACAACTGCATGATCGCCGGGGCGGGGGCGGGGGCGGGGGCGGGGGCCGGGCTGGGCTGGACGGGGCGGGGCGGGCCGGGGTGGGCGGGACGAGGTGGGGTGGGGGCAGCGGGGTGGGGCGGGCGGGCGGGGTTATCGGGTTAGGACATCGTGGGGCGGTGGGTGCGTAGCCAGTCGTGCCAGCCGTGGATGAGCTCGACGACGCCCGCGGCTCGGAGCCGGCGCATTCCCGGCAGGCCACGGTCGGCGTCCGCGCTGATGCCGCGCCAGGTGCTGTCCAACTGGGCCAGCATCACGTCGACCAGCTCCGGGCGGGGCAGGAGCCCCGCGCCCGCGTCGAACCCCTCGTAGGCGTCGCAGATCAGCCGGCACCGGCGATCCAGCTCCGCCGGGTCCGCGCCCGGCCCCAGCTCGGCCCAGTGCCAGCAGGCGAACGCCACGTCCTCGATCCGCCGGCCGGGGCGGGCCAGGTCCCAGTCGAGGAAGGCGACGGGCAGCAGTCCGTCCGGGGAGTCCCGGTAGACCGTGTTCTTGGGCGACAGATCGCGATGGCAGACCGTCTCGGCGTCGCCCGCCAGCGAGCTGCCGGCGCACGCGTCGTGCAACCGACGGATCAGCCGGGCCAGCTCGACCAGGGCCGGATCGGCGAAGTAGGCCGCGTCCTCCCGGTCCCGCCAGGGCACCCGACCGGCCAGGTGGCTGAGCACCTGCCGGCCACGCTCGTCGACGCCCAGATGGCGGGGTGCGAGGTCGGCGCCGGCCCGCTCCAGGTGGGTCAGCAGGTCGGCCACGAAGTCGGCGTTGGCCGGCGGGGTACGCCGGACGGTGTCCCCGACCCGGACCACCTCGGCGATGAAGCCACCGGGCAGCCGCTCCTCGGTGCCGCTCGCGGCCGCCCCGTCCGGCCGGTGGCCGGATTCGGGCGCGTGCTCGATGTCGTCCGCCCGGCGGCGGGGTTGCGGCGCGTGTTCGATGTCGTCGGTCAGCCGGCCGGGTTCGGGCGGATGCTCGACGCCGTCGGCCCGGCGGCCGGGTCGGGGTGGTGGCTTCATGTCGTCAGCCCGGCGGTCCGGCGTTGCCGCTCGGCGCGCCACCAGCGCCGGATCAGCACCACGCTGGCGATCAACCCCAGCCCGGCGGGGGCGGCGGCGTACCAGTTCACCTCGCCCGGCGAGGTGACGGCGGCGCCGACCGCCGCGTAGCCGAACGCGGTCGGGGCGGAGGCGATCACGCTGCCGGCCAGGAACGGCAACACCCGCGCGCCGGTGGTGCCGTAGCCGTAGCTGACCAGCCCGAAGCCGGCGATCGGCACCAGCCGGACGGTGATCACCCCGAGCACGCTCTGCCGGGCGAACCAGCCGTCCAGCCGGGCCAGCCGGCCGCGGACCCGCTCCGCGACGAACTCCCGGCCGAGCAGGCGACCGACCGCGAAACCGACCGCCGCCGCCACCAGCGCGGCGCCCAGGGCGTACGCGGCGCCCTCCAGCGGGCCGAAGGTCGCGCCCGAGGCGAGCGTGATGAAGGTACGCGGGACGAGGGCCACCAGCAGCAGCGCGCCGCCGAAGACCGCCGCGACCGGGGCGAGCTCCCCGAGCCGGTCGGCCAGCCGGGGCAGCTCGGACGGGGCCGGCCGGGGCACGACCAGCAGCAGCACACCGCAGGCCGCCACCAGGAGCAGCAGCAGTGCGAACCGGACGACCGACGGCTGCCGGAGCAGCCGCCGGACGGCGGGGGTCATGCCCGGGCGGCGGCGGCCACCGCGGCGCGGCGCTCGGACCGGAGCCGGTCGGACCAGGTGTCGTCCACCGGCGGGAGCTGGTGCACGCCGGTGGCCCAGCGCAGCAGCAGGTCGGCCAGGGCCGGGTTGCGGGCCAGCGCCGGGCCGTGCGAGTAGGTGCCGAGCAGCTTGCCGCGCCAGGCGCCCTCGGTGGCCCCGTCGTTGCCGATGCCGGCGGTGATCCGGGCGAGCGGGGAGACGCTCGGCCCGAGATGGGTGCGCCCGCCGTGGTTCTCGAAGCCGCTCAGCGGCGGCACCCCCAGCCGCGGGTCGATGTCGCCGGCCAGCTCGCCGACGGCCCGGGTGTCGCCCCGGTCGGAGCTGATGTCGAGCAGCTCCAGCCCCTGGCACTTGGTGCCCTTGGCGAAGAAGGAGGTGCCGAGGAGCTGGTAGCCGGCGCAGACGCCGAACACCACCGAGCCCTGGGCGACCGCCCGGTGCAGGCCGCCGTCGGCGATCAGCCGCTGCGCGCCGAGCGCCTGCGGGCCGTCCTCGCCGCCGCCGAGCAGGTAGATGTCCGCGGTGGCGGGCAGCCGCTGGTCGGAGCGGACCTCCAGCACCTCGACCGGCATGCCACGCTGACGGGCCCGCCGGGCCAGGATCAGCGCGTTGCCCCGGTCGCCGTAGGTGGAGAGCAGGTCGGGGTAGATCCAGACGATGCGCAGGCTCTCAGTTGACACGGTCCAACTCCGCTCGGATGTCCTGGAACGCGGTGTAGTTGGCGATGACCTCCAGGCGCCCTGGGGGCACCGCGCGGATCGCCTCGTCGAAGGTCCGTACGTGCTGGAACGGCACGTCGTTGACGTCGAGCCGGACCGCCAGGTCGTATGCCCGGTCACCGGTGATCAACACCTGCCGGCCGCGGAGCGGGGCGAAGTCGACGTCGAAGAGCCATGACGTGTCGAGGCCGTCCGGGTCCCGCGCGTTGATCGACAGCAGGGTCGGCGCCAGGTCGGCCATGTCGAACGCCTCGAGCCAGCTCGCCGGGTTCTTGGCCAGCAGCAGCCGGATGTTGCGCCCGTCCCGGTCCACCTGGGCGTAGCGCCCGGCGACCGAGGTGACGCTGCCCAGCCGGGAGACCGCGTCGACCGGGCGGACCCCGAACTCGGCGGCTAGCGCGAGCGCGGTCGCCGCGTTGCCGAGGTTGACCTTGCCGGGCAGCTGGAGGGCGACCTTGTGCCAGGCGCCCGTCGGGTCCAGCACGCCGTCGTCCTCCACCGTCCACTGCGGCTCGGGGCGGCGCAGCGGGCAGCCGGTGCACCACCACTGGTCACCCGAGCGTTGGATGGTGGAGCCGCACTCGGGGCAGACCCACGAGTCGTCGTGCCAGCGCTGGCCGGCGCTGAACCAGGTCACGTGCGGCGGGGTGATCCGGTGGTCGTGGTTGGCCGGGGGCGAGGCCGCCCAGACCACCATCGGGTCGTCGGCGTTGGCCACCACCCGCACGTCCGGGTGCCGGACCAGCGCGGCGCGCCAGAGCTGCGCCATCATGGCGACCTCCTTGGCCCGGTCGAGCTGGTCACGGGAGAGGTTGAGCAGCGCCACCACGTGTGGCTCGGTGGCCTCCAGCACCTGGGCGAGGTAGTGCTCGTCCACCTCCAGCACCGCGTACGGGGTGCTGCCGGCCTTGGCCAGCGCGGAGGTGTGGCCGGTCGGCATGTTGGCGCCGAACGAGTTGGTGGCGACCCGGCCGAGCACGCCGACCGCGGCGGCGGAGAGCCGGGTGGTGGTCGTCTTGCCGTTGGTGCCGGAGACGAGCGCGATGGCGCGGCCGGCAGAGAGGTGCGCGAGCAGGTCCGGGTCGATCTTGAGACCGATCCATCCACCGATCACCGAGCCGTCGCCCCGGCCCGCCGCCCGCGACAACGCCGCAGCGGTCCGGGACACGGAGCTGGCCACCTTCGCCCGCAGGGGCATCTTCGCGTCCGTCACCCGAGCGAGGTTACCGGACCACCCGCCCCACCAGATCGCCGCCGAGGGCGAACCGTTCGGGTGGGGGGTGGGCTCGCCCGGCCGATTCCGGCTCCGCCGGCCGGAGTCGATCTATGTCGGAAAGCGGACGCCGCCCGGGAGGCGTCGCGGCCCTCCACTCCGCCCCACCCCCCGTGACGTGCGGTTTTGGTCGCGGGCCGGGCGCGCCACGCGGGCGAATCTGGTTGCAGGTGGAGGGAAGTGGAGTAGAGTGGGGCCCAATGGTGAGGCCGGGAGGGTCGCACCGGCCCGGGGGGTCAGCGGCGCCGCGAACGCCGCTCAAGGGCGAGGGGGTTGGGCCGTGTTCCTCGGCACCCACACCCCACGCCTGGACGACAAAGGCCGGTTGATCCTTCCGGCGAAGTTCCGGGATGAGCTGGCGGGGGGTGTCGTGATCACCAAAGGGCAGGAGCGCTGCCTCTACGTCTTTCCGACGCCTGAGTTCCAGCGGATCGCGGAGCAGTTGCGCGCCCAGCCGATGACGCACAAGGCGGCCCGGGCCTACAGCCGGGTCTTCTTCGCCAGCGCCCACGACGAGGTGCCCGACAAGCAGGGCCGGGTGACCATCCCGGGGCACCTGCGTGACTACGCCGCGCTCGACCGCGACCTGGTCGTGATCGGCGCGAGCACCCGGGTGGAGATCTGGGACAGGGTCGCCTGGGAGACCTACCTCGCGGAGAGCGAAGACGAGTTCGCCGACATCGAGGAGGGGGTGCTGCCCGGCGGTCTGTAGGGCGGCACGGCGCCCGGCGTACTGCGAGATCTCCAGCCGCTTTCGAGTTCCTGGCATCCCTTCCCCGGTGCCAGGCGCACGATCTCTCGGGGGGCCTCGGCCCCGCGACGGGCGGGAGCGGATGGGGATCTGGCGGTACGGCGGCAGGCGCCGTCCGGTACGGAGCGCGAGTCGGAAGAACGGTTAACCAGCGGTGGGGGTCGACATGGGGGAGCTACGCGGCACGCACGTGCCGGTGCTGCTCGAGCGGTGTCTCGAGTTGCTGGCCCCCGCGCTGGGGCGAGGTGGGCGGACGGTCCACGTCGACGCGACGCTGGGCCTGGGCGGGCACGCCGAGGCGGTGCTCGAGGCGCATCCGCAGACGGTGCTGATCGGGCTGGACCGGGACACCGAGGCGCTCGCACATGCGCGCGTCCGGCTGGCCCGCTTCGCCGACCGGATCCACCTGGAGCACGCGGTCTACGACGAGTTGCCCGAGGTGCTGCACCGGCTGGGCTATCCGGGGATCGACGGGATCCTGTTCGACCTGGGGGTCTCGTCGCTGCAACTGGACGCGCCCGATCGCGGGTTCGCCTACGCGCAGGACGCCCCGCTGGACATGCGGATGGACCAGACCCGCGGGGTGACCGCCGAGGAGGTGGTCAACACCTACGGCCACCCGGAGCTGGCCCGGGTGCTGCGGGTCTACGGCGAGGAGAAGTTCGCCGGGCGGATCGCCTCGGCGATCATCCGGGAGCGCGAGCGGGCTCCGATCACCTCGTCGGCGCGGCTCGCCGAGCTGGTCAGGGAGTCCATTCCGGCACCAGCCCGACGAACCGGTGGACACCCGGCAAAGAGAACGTTTCAGGCTTTGCGGATCGAGGTAAACAAGGAGCTGGCGGTGCTGGAGACAGCACTGCCAGCCGCGCTCGACACGCTCAACGTGGGCGGCCGCATGGTGGTCCTGTCCTACCACTCGCTGGAGGACCGGCTCACCAAGGTGGCGCTCGCCGACCGGGTCCGTAGCAAGGGCCCGGTCGACCTCCCGGTCGAGCTGCCCGGTACAGGTCCGACGTTCCGGCTGCTCAGCCGGGGCGCGGAGCTGCCCGGGGAGCGGGAGGTCGCCGCGAACCCGCGGGCCGCCTCGGTGCGGTTGCGGGCCGCGGAGCGGATCGACCCGGATGCGGAGCAACAGGGGCGGACCGACCGCGAACGGTACCGCCGGCGGGTGAAGGCGATGCACCAACCGGGAACGGCGAACGCGCGATCCGTGGGGGATCCACCGCGGGCGTCGGGGGACGGCAGTGGGACGGATGAAGAGGGGGAGGGGACATGAACGTTGACGGGCGCGAGCGTCGGGACATCACCGGCGTCGGGCAGCGCGCACCGCGGTCGGGGGGCCGGACCGCGGCGGAGCGGGCCACCCGCGTCGGGAACGGTACGGCACGCACGGACCGAAAGAGCCGGCAGGGGGAGAACCGCGCGCGGGGGGCGCGCGAGTTTCCGACCCAGGGCAACGCCGCACTGCGGCCGCAGGAGCGCAGCGCCGTCGACGGCGCCCGCCCACCGCGGCTGCGGGTGGCGCCGCCGCCGCCGGTGTCGGTCCCGCGGGCGCCGTTCGCGGCGCTGATCGTGGTGCTCGTGGTCGGTGGGGTGCTGGGCGTCCTGCTGGTCAACACCAAGATCAACGAGAATGCGATCCGGATCGAGAAGCTCCAGCAGCAGCAGGCCAAGCTGGACGTGGAGCAGGAGCAGCTGAACAAGCAGATCGCCGACTTCGAGGCGCCGGGCAATCTGGTCGCCGCCGCGCGCAAGCTCGGCCTGGTCGAGTCGGGCGAGCCGGGCTACGTCCGGCTGCCCGACGGCCGGACCATCGGCGTGCCGCAGCCGGCCGCCGGCCAGCCGTCGGTGACCAGCCAGCAGGGCGCGGGAGGCTGATCCATGCCGCCGAGGTCGAACGAGCCGCGCCGGGACCCCACGGGATCCCGGCGCGGCTCGTCGCGGGACACCGGGGGCCGGGGCGCCGAGCCGCGCGCCGGCGAGCAGGGCGTCGGGGGGATCTCCGGCGCCCGCGCGTACACGCCGCGTGGGCGCACCATCCGCGAGGAGGGCGGTGGGCAGGCCCGGGGCGGCAGCGGGGGCGCCGAGCAGCGGCGTACCCCACGCAGCACCCGCTCCGGTGACCCGTTCCGCCCGGCGTTGCAGGTGCTCGACGGCGGTCGCGCCGGGGCGGCCCGGGCCGCCCGGCGGGCGGCGCCGGCCGCCGGCCGTTCCGGCGTGGTCCGCACCGTACAGCCGCGCAACCCGCGTACCCCCTCGGACGAGCCGCCGGCGCCGCGGCGGCGGACCAGCGCCCCGCGTCGGCCGGACCGGCCGGCCGCCCGTCGGCCGTCGCGCAAGCCGCCCCGGCCACCGAAGCTGGCCGACCCGCGGCTGAGGCTGCGGCTGGGCACCGCGCTCACGCTGACGCTCTTCGCCGTCATCGGTATCCGGCTGGTCTTCCTCCAGGCGGTGGACACCCCGGCCTACGCCGGCGGCGGGGTGGCCGACCGGACCCGGACGGTCGACCTGCCGGCGCCGCGCGGGGCGATCTACGACCGGACCGGGGCACCACTGGCGCACAGCGTCGAGGCCCGGTACGTCTTCGCCGACCCGACAATGATCAAGGACGCCCCGGCCACCGCGAAGGCGCTATCGCCGCTGCTGGGCATCTCGGCGTCCAAGCTGACCGAGTTGATGCGCCAGCGCAAGCTGGAGAACGGCAACCCGTCCCGGTTCGAGTACCTGGCCCGGGGGGTGGAGATCCCGACCGCCAAGCAGGTGCTGGCGCTGGAGTTGCCCGGCATCGGCGTGCACCGCGACGAGCGCCGTGAGGTGCCCGGCGACGACCTGGCCGCCAACCTGATCGGCTTCACCAGCCAGGACCTGAACGGGCTGGAAGGGCTGGAGGCCCGCTACGACGAGCTGCTGCGCGGCGAGGACGGCAAGCGGGTCTACGAGGCCGGCCTCGGCGACCTGGCGGCCCCGATCCCCGGCGGCTACAGCCGGACCACCCAGCCGAAGCCCGGCAGCTCACTGCGGCTGACCGTCGACCGGGACCTGCAGTACATGGTGCAGGTGATCCTCAGCCGGCACATGTCGCAGGTCAAGAACGGCACCGCCGCGGCCGTCGTGATGGAGGTCGGCAGCGGTGAGGTGCTGGCCCAGGCGAGCCACCCCACCTACAACGCGGCGAAACCGGTGCCGAGCGACCCGGTCGCCCGGGAGGACGTGGCCACCAGCTTCGTCGTCGACCCGGGCTCGGTGCACAAGGCGATCACCTTCGGCGCGGCCCTGCAGGAAGGGGTGATCACCCCGGACACCACGCTGCCGCTGGCGAACAGCATCAAGAAGGGCGACACCTGGTTCTCGGACACCCACCCGGCCAACGGCCGGCGGATGAGCCTGCCCGGGATGCTCGCCTACTCCTCCAACGTCGGCACCATCACCATCGCCGACCGGCTGGGTCGGGACCGCCTGATCGACTACCAGCGCCGGTTCGGGCTCGGGCAACCCACCGGCGAGGGGATGCCCGGCGAGGCCAGCGGCCGGCTGCTGCCCGCCGACGAGTGGAGCGGATCGTCGCACGGGTCGGTGCCGATCGGGCACAGCGTGGACGCCACCCCGTTGCAGATGGCCGCCGCGTACGCCGCCATCGCCAACGACGGGACGTACGTCCAGCCGCACCTGATCAAGGAGGTGATCGGGCCGGACGGCAAGCACGTGCCGGGCAAGGCACCGGTCACCCGTTCCGTGCTGAGCCCGCAGAACGCCGCCGCGCTGCGCACCATGCTGGAGGCGGTCACCACCGTCGACGGGGCCACCGGCGAGCAGGCCGCGATCCCGGGCTTCCGGGTCGCCGGGAAGACCGGCACCGGCTGGCGACTGGTCAACGGGCAGAAGCAGCCCGGCGAGGTCTCCTCGTTCATCGGCATGGCTCCGGCCGAGAAGCCGCGCTACGTGATCGCGGTCTTCGCGTACGCCCCGGACGGCGGGGGGAGCGCGGTCGCCGCTCCGGCATTCAAGGAGATGATGCAGTTCACCCTGCGTCACAACAAGGTCCCCCCGTCGACCACGGGCAAAGCGCCCAAGTTCGTGGTCTATCCGCGCTGAGCAGCCAAGGCGGGACATCATCGGTGAGTGGGGACGAACCACCGGGGCGGCTTTGCGATCTGCGCCGGGCGACCGGGTAGGGTCTGACGCCGTGCCCGGCAATCCTCGCCCTCGTACCGTGATCGGCACCCGGCTCGGCGACCTCGCCGCCCGGCTCGCCGTCGAGCCCCCGGCCGATGCCGCCGAGGTGCTGGTGACCGGCGTCACGCACGCCAGCCAGGAGGTCCGTCCCGGCGACCTCTACGCGGCGCTGCCCGGCGCCCGCCGTCACGGTGCGGAGTTCGCCGCCGGCGCGGCCCAGGCCGGCGCGGTGGCCGCCCTGACCGATCCGGCCGGCGTGCCCGCGGTGACCGCGGCCGGCCTGCCGGTGATCGTGGTGGACGACCCGCGCGCGGTGCTCGGCACGCTCGCCGCCGCCGTCTACGGCGACCCGACCGCCGACCTCACCGTCATCGGGGTGACCGGGACCGCCGGCAAGACCTCCACCGCCTACCTGGTCGAGTCCGGGCTGCGCGCCGCCGGGCACACCACCGGGCTGATCGGCACGGTGGAGACCCGCCTCGGCGACCTGGTGATCGACAGCGTCCGGACCACTCCCGAGGCGACCGACCTGCACGCCATGCTCGCCGCCGCCCGCGAGCGCGGGGTCACCGCGGTGGTGATGGAGGTGTCCAGCCACGCGCTGGCGATGGGTCGGGTCGGCGGGGTCCGGTTCACCGTCGGCGGCTACACCAACTTCGGCTCCGACCACCTCGACTTCCACGCCGACGCGGCGGACTACTTCGCCGCCAAGGCGCAGCTCTTCGACGGGCGCTGCGGGGTCGAGGTGCTCAACCACGACGATCCGGCGCTGCGTCCGCTCTTCAAGCCGGCCACGGTCAGCTACTCGGCCGCCGGCGACCCCGAGGCCACCTGGTGGGCCGACGGGGTCGGCGGCGCGGGGTACGCCCAGCGGTTCACCGTGCACGGCCCGGACGGCCTCACCCTGCCGGCCGGCGTGGCCCTGCCCGGCCGGCACAACGTGGCGAACGCCCTGCTGGCCATCGCCGCGCTGGTGGCCGTCGGGGTGGACCCGCGGACCGCGGTCACCGGGGTGGCGGAGTGCGGCGGCGTCCCCGGCCGGCTGGAGCTCGTCACCCCGGCGGAGGCTCCGGTCCGCGGCGTGGTCGACTACGCGCACAAGCCGGACGCCATCGTGGCGGCGCTGACCGCGCTGCGCGAGTTGAGCAGCGGCCGGCTGATCTGCGTGATCGGTGCCGGCGGCGACCGGGACCGGGGCAAGCGGCCGGTGATGGGCGCCGCCGCCGCGGAGGGGGCCGACGTGGTACTGGTGACCGACGACAACCCGCGTACCGAGGACCCGGCGGCGATCCGCGCCGAGGTCCTCGCCGGGGCGCGGCAGGCCGGCGCGACGGCCCGGATCGTGGAGGTGGCCGGCCGTCGGGCGGCCATCGACGAGGCGGTCCGGCTGGCCGAGCCGGGCGACGTCATCGCCGTGCTCGGCAAGGGCCACGAGCGGGGGCAGGAGATCGCCGGCGAGGTGCACCCGTTCGACGACCACACCGAACTGGCGGACGCGCTGCGGGCCCGCTTCGGCGACCTGGCAGGCCACCGGTGATCCCGCTGACGCTGGCCGAGGTGGCCACCGCGGTCGACGGCCGGCTGGTCGACGCCGACCCGGACGCCCGGGTCACCGGCCCGGTCGAGTTCGACTCCCGCAAGGTCTCCGCCGGCACGCTCTTCGTCGCCTTCCCCGGCGAGAAGGTCGACGGGCACGACTACGCCGCCGCGGCCGTCGAGGCCGGCGCGGTGGCGGTGCTCGGCACCCGCGAGGTGCCCGGCGTACCGATGGTGCTGGTCGCCGACGCGCTGACCGCGATGGGCCGGCTGGCCCGCGCGGTGGTCGACCGCCTGCCGGGGCTGACCGTGATCGGGCTGACCGGCTCGTCCGGCAAGACCACCACCAAGGACCTGATCGCCCAGCTCACCGCCCGGCTCGGTGCCACAGTGGCGCCGGCCGGGTCGTTCAACAACGAGCTGGGGCACCCGTACACGGCGATGCAGGCCGATGGGGAGACCCGCTACCTGGTCATGGAGAAGGGCGCCCGGGGGGTGGGGCACGTGCGCTACCTCTGCGAGGTGGTGCCGCCCCGGATCTCCGTGGTGCTCAACGTCGGCACGTCGCACATCGGCGAGTTCGGCTCCCGGGAGAACATCGCCCTCGCCAAGGGCGAGCTGGTCGAGGCGCTGCCCGCTGACGGCCTGGCCGTGCTGAACGCCGACGACCCGCTGGTGGACGCGATGGCGAGCCGCACCGGAGCCCGGGTGGTCCGCTACGGCGAGGCGCCGGACGCCGAGGTGCGGGCCGAGGACGTGGCCCTGGACGAGCGGGGGCGGGCGTCGTACATCCTGGTCACCCCGGACGGGCGCGCGCCGGTGCGGCTCGGGCTGACCGGGCGGCACCAGGTCTCCAACACCCTCGCCGCGGCGGCGGTGGCCCGGGAGCTGGGCATGCCACTGGCCGAGCTGGCCACCGCTCTGGGCGAGCTGGGGTTGGTCTCCACCCGGCGGATGGACGTCTTCGACCGGCCCGACGGGGTGACGGTCATCGACGACTCGTACAACGCCAACCCGGGCTCGATGGCGGTGGCGCTGAAGGCGCTGGCCAGCCTCGGCCAGGGTCGGCGTACCGTCGCGGTGCTCGGTTACATGGCCGAGCTGGGTCCGTACGAGCGTGACGGGCACGCCGAGGTCGGCCGGCTGGCGGCCGAGCTGGGTGTCGACCGGCTGCTCGTGGTGGGCGAGCCGGCCGCGCCGATCCACGAAGGCGCGACAGCGGTAGGAAACTGGGGAGGAGAGTCGGTGCTGCTCACCGATCAGGCGGCGGCCGTCGAGGTGCTGCGGGGCGAGCTACGGCCGGGCGACGTCGTCCTGGTCAAGGGCTCCCGGTACCGCACCTGGGACGTGGTGGACGCGTTGCGCGCGGACGCCGATGGGGAGAGCGCCGGATGAGGGCGGTCATCGTCGCCGTCGGGGTGGCGTTCCTGATCTCGCTCTTCTGCACCCCGATCGCGATCAAGGTGTTCACCCGGCTGAAGGCCGGCCAGCCGATCCGGTCCGACGGTCCGGTGATGCACCAGGGCAAGAAGGGCACGCCGACGATGGGCGGCGTGGTGTTCATCCTCGCCACGGTCATCGCGTACGTCGCCGGTCACCTGGCCCTGACGACCCTGCCGGACGCCCAGATCGCCCAGGTCGAGCCGACCATCACCGCGCTGGTGCTGCTGGGGCTGATGGTCTTCTCCGGCGCGGTCGGCTTCCTCGACGACTTCCTGAAGGTGCGCAAGCGCAACAGCGCCGGGCTCAACAAGCGCGGGAAGCTGCTCGGCCAGATCCTGGTCGGCGCGGTCTTCGGCGTGGTGGCCCTCTACTTCCCGAGCACCATGACCGACTCCTCCGGTGCGGTGACCAACACCGAGACGGTCGGCAGCACCACGCTGAGCTTCATCCGGGACATCCCGGCCCTGGACGTCACCAAGGTCGGGGCGGTGGTCATCTTCATCTTCGTGGTGATGGCCGCGACCAACGGCGTCAACCTCACCGACGGCCTGGACGGCCTGGCCACCGGCGCCTCGGTGATGGTCCTCGCCGCGTACGCGCTGATCGCCTTCTGGCAGTACCGGCACTGGTGCGCCGACCCGAGCTACACCCAGGCCTACTGCTACACCGTCCGGGATCCGCTGGAGATCGCGCTGATCGCCGGTGCGGCGGCCGGGGCCTGCGTCGGCTTCCTCTGGTGGAACACCTCGCCGGCGCGGATCTTCATGGGTGACACGGGTGCGCTGGGACTGGGCGGTCTGATCGCCGGCATGGCGATGTCGACCCGGACCATCCTGCTGCTGCCGATCATCGGCGGCCTGTTCGTGATCATCACGATGTCCGTGGTGATCCAGATCATCTCGTTCCGGACCACCGGCAAGCGGGTCTTCCGGATGTCGCCGTTGCAGCACCACTTCGAGCTCGCCGGGTGGAGCGAGGTCAACATCGTGGTCCGGTTCTGGATCATCGCCGGCATCGGGGTGGCCATCGCGCTCGGTCTCTTCTACAGCGAGTTCCTCGCCAACATGACCTGACCGGCGCCCCGACCGGGCCGGTCCCGAACCGTGTCGCGTCCGCCCGGGCACGCCTGGTGCGGGGCGGCCCGGACCGGTGCGCCCGAGCCCTCCGCCACCCGGCGGAGGGCTCGCCCGTTTCCAGCGACACGCCGAGCGAACCGTTGCGGGGGTGGCGAGCCGGCGCAGCGGCGATGATGTCCGGGTGGGGGAGGGACGAGACACCGACGGCACCATCCAGGCCCGGCCGCGGCGGGCGCCCGGCGGCGGTCGTGGCACCGAGGCGACCGCGGCGCCGCGTGCGCCCGACGAGCCGGGCGCGGCGGCACCGGCGCCCCTGCGCGGCCTGGACGCCGCGGGCGGGCTGGCCGCGCTGCGCGGCCTGTTGGACCGCCCGCTGGCCTCCTACTACCTGCTGATCTCCAGCGCCGGTCTGCTGCTGGTGATCGGCCTGACCATGGTCTTCTCGGCGACCAGCGTGACGGACTACGCGGAGAACGGCAACGCCTCGACCTCGCTGACCAAGCAGGCGATCTTCGCGGTGATCGGCATGGTGGCGTTCTGGGCCTGCCAGCGGCTGCCGGCGAGCACCTACCGGGCGCTGGGCCGGCCGCTGCTGATCACCGCGATCGGCCTGCTGCTGCTGCTCAACCTGCTGCTCGCCTATGCCCGGCTGACCGGGCAGGACTCCGCCCGGGTCGGTCCGATCGAGGCACGGCTGCTCTGGCTCTTCATCGGTGGGATCCAGGTGCAGCCCTCCGAGCTGGCCAAGTTCGCGCTGGTGCTCTGGGGTGCGCACGTGATCGCCCGCAAGGGCGCCGCGCTGGGCTGGTGGCGGGAACTTGCCACGCCGCTCTTCCCGGTGGTCGGCCTGCTCTTCGTGCTGGTCGGCTACAACGACCTGGGCACCATGATCTGCCTGCTGGCGCTGGTGGTCGGGCTGCTCTGGGCGGCCGGGGTGCGGATGCGGGTGTTCGGCGCGCTCTCGGTGGCCGGGCTGATCGGCGTCGGCCTGCTCATCGCGGTCGCCTCGCTCGGCGCGGGCTCCGGCGAGCAGGGCGAGCAGAACTACCGGTTCGCCCGGCTGGTCTCCTTCTTCAACCCCCCGGCGCCCGAGGACTGCAAGCTGACCGGCTGCTACCAGCTCTTCCAGGGCCGCCTGGCCATCGAGCACGGCGGCTGGTTCGGCGTCGGGCTGGGCAAGAGCAGCCTGAAGTGGGACTGGCTGCCCGAGGCGCACAACGACTTCATCTTCGCCATCATCGCCGAGGAGCTCGGCGTGGTCGGCTGCGCCGTCGTGCTCGTCCTCTTCGCCGTGCTCGCCTACAGCGGTCTGCGGATCGCCCGGCGGGTCGAGGATCCGTTCCGTCGGCTCGCCGCCGCCGCGGTGACCACCTGGCTGGTCAGCCAGGCCGCGATCAACATCGGTGGGGTGGTCGGGCTGCTGCCGATCACCGGGCTGCCGCTGCCGTTCATCTCCGACGGCGGAAGTGCCCTGGTCGTGACGCTGGCGGCGGTCGGCATGCTCGCCTCCTTCGCCCGTGCCGAACCCGATGCGGCCAGAGCCCTGCATGCCCGTCCGCCGGCCCGGTGGGTCCGACTACTCTGGGCCCCGTTGCCGCCGCTTCCCGGACGGCGTCGCCGACCGGCGTCGTCGCCGGCGGCCCGAGGGCCCGTGCCCCGGGCGCGGGAGCGGCGGGAGGACGAGCAGGCCGTGGCCCGCCGTGCCCGGCAGACCCGGACGCGGCGAGGCGCGGCGAACGAGAGGAGACGCTGATGGGTCCGCTGCGTTCGGTGGTGCTCGCGGGAGGTGGCACCGGGGGGCACATCTACCCGCTGCTCGCCTTCGCCGACTGCCTGCGCCGACACGACCCCGGCGTCCGGATCACCTGCCTGGGCACACCCCGGGGCCTGGAGAACGAGCTGATCCCGCCGCAGGGCTACGACCTGCGCACCATCCCCGCCTACCAGCTGCCCCGCTCGGTCAACCTGAACCTGGTCCGCACCCCGGGCCGGATGTGGACCGCGGCCCGCGCCGCCGGCAAGGTGATCGACGAGGTGCAGGCCGACGTGGTGGTCGGCTTCGGCGGCTACGTCTCGGTGCCGGCCTACCTCGCCGCCTGGCGCCGCGAGCTGCCCATCGTCATCCACGAGGTGAACGTGCCGCCGGGCGTGGCGAACCGGCTCGGGATGAAGTTCACCAAGCACGTCGCCGTCGGCTTCCCGCACCAACCGGCGCAGGCCGAGTCGCTGCGCGACGCCCGGGTGGTCGGCGTGCCGCTGCGCCGCAACATCGCCGGGCTGGACCGGGCCGCGCTGCGCGCCAGCGCCCGCGCCCACTTCGGACTCCGTCCCGACCTGCCGGTGCTCTTCGTCGCCGGCGGCTCGCAGGGGGCCCGCTCGATCAACCTCGCCGTCTCCGGCGCGGCCAAGGAACTGGCCCGCAACGGCGTGCAGGTGCTGCACGTGATGGGCGCCCGCAACGAGCCGGTGCCGATCCCCACCGACCTGCCGGTGCCCTACGTGACCCTGCCCTACCTGTCCGAGATGGAGCTGGGTTACGCCGCGGCCGACCTGATGCTCGGCCGGGGCGGCGCGATGACCTGCGCCGAGGTGGCCGCGATCGGGCTGCCGACCATCTACGTGCCGTACCCGCACAGCAACCAGGAGCAGAAGCGCAACGCGCTGCCCGTGGTGGAGGCCGGCGGCGGGTTGCTCGTCGACGACGCCGAGCTCACCCCGGACTGGCTGGAGCGGACGGTGATCCCGCTGATCCGCGACCCGCACCGGCTCGCCGCGATGAGCGCGGCCGCGTCGGCGTACGGGCGGCGCGACGGCGACGTGGCGCTGCTGAACTACGTCTACGAGGCGGTGGCCCGATGACCGCGCAGTTCACCCCGGCCGGCACGCTCACCGCCGAGGACCTCGGCACCATCCACCTGATCGGGGTCGGCGGGGTCGGCATGAGCGGGCTCGCCCGGCTCTTCCTCACCCGGGGCATTCCGGTCTCCGGCAGCGAGCTGCGCGAGTGGCCCTCGCTGGCCGGGCTGCGCGCGCTCGGCGGCACGATCCACATGAGCCACGAGGCGGCCAACCTGGACGGCGTGGACACCGTGGTCTACTCCTCGGCCATCCCCCAGGACCACCTGGAGATGGTGGAGGCGCGCAGGCGCGGCCTGCGGGTGCTGCACCGCTCCGAGGCGCTCGCCGCGGCGATGACCGGTCGCCGGACGGTGGCCGTGGCCGGCACCCACGGCAAGACCACCACCACCTCGATGGTCACCATGGTGCTCCAGCAGGCCGGCGCGGATCCCTCCTTCGTGATCGGCGGGGAGATCTCCGAGGTCGGCTCGGGCGCCCACCACGGCACCGGCGAGCACTTCGTGGTGGAGGCGGATGAGAGTGACCGCTCGTTCCTGATCTACCGCCCGTACGTCTCGGTCATCACCAACGTCGAGGCCGACCACCTGAACACCTACGGCGACCTGGCCAACCTGGAGGCGACCTTCGCCGAGTTCGCCCGGCTCACCGACCCGGACGGATACATCATCACCTGCGCCGACGACCCGGGCGGGCGCCGGCTGGCCGAGACGCTGCGGGCCGAGGGCCGCCGGGTGCACACCTACGGTGAGGCGGCCGACGCCGACCTGCGGCTGACCGAGGTCACCTCGTCGGCGCAGGGCGTGCGCTACCTGGCCGCGATCGACGGCCGGTCGCTGGGCGAGTTCCGGCTGCCGGTGCCGGGGCGGCACATGGGGCTCAACAGCGCCTCGGCAGTGCTGACCACGTACCTGCTGGGGCTGCCGCTGGAGGCGGCGGAGGCCGCGCTGGCGGCGTTCCCCGGCGTGCGGCGGCGCTTCGAACGCAAGGGCGTCGCGGACGACGTGCTGGTCTACGACGAGTACGCCTACCACCCCACCTCGATGACGCTGGCGCTGCAGACGCTGCGTGAGGTGGCCGGCGACGGCCGGCTGATCGTGGTCTTCCAGCCGTACCGGCTCTACCGGACCCGCGACCTGCAGGCCGAGATCGCCGCGGCGCTGGACATCGCCGACGAGTTGGTGCTGCTGGAGGTCTTCGGCCCGGGTGAGCTGCGCCAACCCGGTGAGGGGTCGGCGGCGCTGATCGAGGCGGTGTCGCTGCCGGCCGAACGCAAGGTCTTCGTGGACTCCTGGGAGGCGGCGCCGCTGGAGGTGGCCCGCCGGGCCCGTCCCGGTGACGTGGTGGTGACGATGGGCGCCCCGCCGATCTCGCTGATGGGCGACCAGCTGCTGGACGCGCTGCTGGCCCGGGCGGACGCGGCGGCGAACCCGGCCGGGACGGTGCCGCCGGGCGGCTCCTCCGGCGCCAGCGCGGCCATCGGGGGAACCGTCCCCGACGCCCCGCCCGGCGCCGGCACCTCGGCCGCGGGTGACGCCGTGGCCCCGGACGGCGCGGCGCCCGCCGCCGGATGAGCCCCGGGCCGGCCCGCGGGCGGACCTCCGGCGCGGAGGCGGCCGGCCGGCGCGGCGCGGTGCGCCGTTGGCAGCTGGTCCGCGCCGGCAGCGACGCGGTGCCCGCCTCGACCCGGCGGTTCATGCGCCGGGCCCGGCAGCGCCGGATGCGCGCCGCGCTGCCGTGGGCGGTGGCGGCGGGGCTGCTCGCGCTGGCCGGGCTGGTCGCCTGGGCGGTGCTCGGCACCGGGCTGTTCGGGGTGCGTGAGGTGCGGGTGGAGGGCGCCGAACTGGTCAACCCGGTGCAGGTGCGCGACGCGGCCGGGATACCGGACGGCGTTCCGCTGGCCCGGGTGGACCTGGCCGGTACCGCTCGCCGGATCGGCGCGCTCGCCCCGGTGCAGCGGGCGACGGTGACCCGGGACTGGCCGGACGCGCTGGTGGTCCGGGTGGTGGAGCGCACCGGGGTCGCGGTGGTCCCGCAGGGCGAGCGGTTCGTGGTGATCGACGGCAGCGGGACGGTCTTCCGCAGCCTCACCCAGCGCCCGGACGACCTGCCGCTGATCCGGGTCGTCGAGCCGGGGCCGGACGACCCGGGCACCCGGGCGGCGGTGGAGGTGCTCGGCGCGCTCACCCCGCAGCTGCGCGCCGCGCTGGTGGACGTGACCGTGGAGAGCCTGGCCCTGATCAAGCTCCGGCTCGACGGCGACCGCACCGTGGTCTGGGGCGACGCGTCCCGGGGCGACGACAAGGCCCGGGTGACCACCGCGCTGCTCGGACAGCGGGCGGAGACGATCGACGTGAGCGCGCCGGACGTGGTGACCTTCCGGTGATCCGGGGGCTTGGCGGGGCGGGCGCGACGTGAGCCGTTCCGCTCCGGGCGGCGACACGCCGAGCAGGTCCTTGGCTCTGCGGGCGGGGGCGCTTACGTTGCCCCGAAGAGGATCAGTGGTTGACATAACTGTAAGCCTCTAGTAGAGGGTGAGGGTTCCATCCCTGACCCCCTGCCGGAGCACCACCGTCGACCACTGGCCTGGCCAAGCCGTGTGGGGCCGGCCCATGCCAATCTCGAGGGGAAAGGACCGGAGATGACACCTCCGCACAACTACCTGGCGGTCATCAAGGTCGTCGGCATCGGGGGCGGCGGCGTCAACGCCGTCAACCGGATGATCGAGGTTGGGCTCAAGGGCGTCGAGTTCATCGCGATCAACACCGACGCGCAGGCGCTGCTGATGAGTGACGCCGACGTCAAGCTCGACGTCGGTCGGGAGTTGACCCGCGGGCTCGGCGCGGGCGCCAATCCGGACGTCGGCAAGAACGCCGCCGAGGACCACCGCGACGAGATCGAGGAGGTGCTCAAGGGCGCCGACATGGTCTTCGTGACCTGCGGCGAGGGCGGCGGCACCGGCACCGGCGGCGCGCCCGTGGTGGCGAACATCGCCCGCAAGCTCGGCGCGCTCACCATCGGTGTGGTGACCCGGCCGTTCTCGTTCGAGGGCAAGCGTCGCCAGGTGCAGGCCGAGGCGGGGATAGACGAGCTGCGCAACCAGTGCGACACGCTGATCGTCATCCCCAACGACCGGCTGCTGGCGCTCGGCGACCGCAACATCAGCATGATGGACGCGTTCCGCACCGCCGACCAGGTGCTCCTCTCCGGTGTGCAGGGCATCACCGACCTGATCACCACGCCGGGTCTGATCAACCTGGACTTCGCCGACGTGAAGAGCGTGATGAGCGGCGCGGGCAGCGCCCTGATGGGCATCGGCAGCGCCCGGGGCGAGAACCGCGCGGTCGAGGCGGCCGAGGCGGCCATCTCCAGCCCGCTGCTGGAGCAGAGCATGGACGGCGCCCGCGGGGTGCTGCTCTCCATCGCCGGCGGCTCCGACCTCGGCCTGTTCGAGATCAACGACGCGGCGCAGCTGGTCACCGACGCGGCCCACCCGGACGCGAACATCATCTTCGGCGCGGTCATCGACGACGCCCTCGGCGACGAGGTGCGGGTCACCGTGATCGCGGCCGGCTTCGACGGCGGCACGCCGGCCTACAAGGCGGCCGAGCCGGGCCGGAAGACCAACCAGAACCAGCCGGCCCCGCAGAGCCCGCCGGTCACGCCGCCGGCCGCCATGCCGGCGCCGCAGCAGTCGCCCCGTCGGGTGCTCTTCGACGACGTCGACGTGCCCGACTTCCTCAAGAACGGGTCCTGAGCGCCGCCGATGACCGACAGCTCGACCACGGTCCGGCCGGACCGCCGGGCCGAACTCGCGGCCGGCCTGGCCCGGGTCCAGGCCCGGATCGCGGACGCGTGCGACGCGGCCGGCCGGGACCGCGCCGACGTCACGATGATCGCCGTCACCAAGACCTACCCGGCCGGCGACGTGCTGGCGCTGGCCGGCCTCGGTGTGACCGACATGGGGGAGAACCGGGACCAGGAGGCGGGCGAGAAGGCCGCGGCGGTGGCGGCGGCCGGCGCGACGCCGCGCTGGCACTTCATCGGCCGGTTGCAACGCAACAAGGCCCGGTCGGTGGTCCGGTACGCCGACGTGGTGCACTCGATGGACAGCGTCCGGCTGGCCCGGGCGCTGGACACCGCGGCGAGCACCCGGGACAGTCCGCTGGCGGCGCTGGTCCAGGTGAGCGTCGACGGTGACCCGGCCCGGGGCGGCGCGCTGCCCGGCTCGGCCGATCCGGACGTCGGGTTGGACGCGGTCGCCGAGGCGCTGGCGGCGGCGCCGGCGCTGCGGCTGGCCGGGCTGATGGCGGTGGCGCCGCTGGGCTGGGAGCCGGAGCGGGCCTTCGCCCGGCTGGCCGAGGTGGCCGCCGCGTTCCGCGCGGTCCATCCCGGAGCCACCGAACTCTCGGCGGGTATGAGCGGCGACCTGGAAATCGCGATCAGATACGGCGCGACACATGTCCGCGTCGGTAGCGCGTTGCTCGGAATGCGCCCCACGCTGCGGTAGCCTGACCGCGAAAGAAGCAAATTACATCTGTGTTGTTTTCGGGAACGGCATCCCGTTGTCGGGGGTCGTGGCGCGCGACGCGAATCGCGCGCCAGGGGATTGCCGTTCCGGTCCAGTGGGCAGAGAAGTCCACTCGCGACAGGCGACACGGCACGGGGGCGTGTGCCGCACGGCGGACGGAAGGGCGCGGGATGGGTGCACTGCGCAAGGCGGGGGTCTGGCTCGGTCTGGTCGAAGAGGACGACGAGCGGGCCTACGACGACGGTGGCTACGAAAAGGGGGGCTACCGCGAGTCGCGCTACCGGCAGAGCCGGTACGCCGAGGAGTTCGCCGAGGACGACGAGGACGACACCGAGGAGCCGCCGGCGCCGCGTCCCCGGGTGGGGGAGCGTGGCCGGCTCGGCGAGCGGGCTGGTCGGGCGACCGACTCCGAGCGGGCCGAGGTCGAGCGGCCGGAGCGGGTCGAACGCTCCAGCGTCCGGTCGATCACCCGGTCGACCGGCGAGACCTCGGGCGCGCTGACCTACCACACCAGGGACAACCTGGCTCTGGCCCCGCAGACGTCGCCCCGGGAGCGGGCGGTGGTCGCCGACGAGGAGCAGCGCTACCAGATCACCACGCTGCACCCGACCACCTACCGGGAGGCTCGGACCATCGGTGAGCACTTCCGCGACGGCGTTCCGGTGATCATCAACCTCACCGAGATGGACGAGGCGGACGCCCGCCGTCTGGTGGACTTCGCCGCCGGGCTGGCATTCGGGCTGCGCGGTACGATCGAGCGCGTGACCAATCGGGTGTTCCTGCTCTCACCGGCCAACGTCCAGGTCACCGCGGAGGACAAGGCCAAGATCGCTGAGGGCGGCTTTTTCAGTCTGAGTTGACCCCCGCCCGACCCGAGGGACGTCGCCTGCCGTGTTGTCGATCCTGCTGCAAGTCCTGTACCTGATCCTCTACGTCTTCCTGCTCCTTCTTCTGTCCCGGTTTGTCCTGAGCGCCGTGCTTCAGTACGGCCGCCGGTGGCAACCGGGGCGTGGGGCATCGGCGGGACTGGAATCCGTGTGGAGCGTCACTGATCCCCCTCTCAGCGCGTTGAGGCGTGTGATCCCTCCGCTGCGAATTGGTACCGTGAGCATCGACCTGGCCTCCCTTGTGCTCCTGGTTATCCTGTTCGTGCTGATGGAGTTCGTGTTAGAGCCGTCGATCATCAGGACCGCCTGATGACCGACGCGCTATCGCGGCCGCAACTGACCCGAGGAGTTTCGATGCCGCTGACCCCGGCCGACGTACACAACGTCGCCTTCAAAAAGCCGCCGATCGGCAAGCGGGGGTATGACGAGGAGGAGGTCGACGCCTTCCTTGACGAGGTCGAGCGCGAGCTCGCCCGTCTCATCGAGGAGAACAACGAGCTGCGCGCCCAGGTGGAGCGCGGCGGCCGTGGTGGCGCCCCCGCCGGCCCCGGCGGCGACGCCCGTCTCGCGGCGGAGCTCAACGACGTCAAGGCCCAGCTCGACCGGGTGCAGCGTGACAAGGCAGCGGCCGAGCAGGCCGCCCGCGCGATGCAGGCCGAGCTGGAGCAGGTCCGCGCGACCGGTGGCCCGGCCGTCACCGGTGACGGTGAGCAGCAGGCGCTGCGGGTGCTGATGATGGCCCAGCGGACGGCCGACGACCACGTCTCCGACGCCCGTCGCGAGGCCGACCAGCTGCTCTCCGAGGCCCGCTCGAAGGCCGAAGAGGTGACCCGCGAGGCGCGGGCGAAGGCTGACGCGCTGGAGCGCGACGCCCGCCAGCGGCACCAGGAGGCCATGGGCGGCCTGGACGCCAAGCGCACCGCGCTGCAGAAGCACATCGAAGAGCTCAAGCAGTTCGAGCGCGAGTACCGCACCCGGCTCAAGGCCTACCTGGAGAGCCAGCTGCGCGACCTGGACGGCCGCGGTCAGGGCCTGGAGGCCGAGATGACCCGCTCCGAGGGCAACCGGGCCGCCGGCGGCAACGGGCTGGCCACGGCCGGCCTCGCCGGCTCCTACGGTGGCGGTCGCTCCGGTGCGCTCGAGGCCGGTCGCTGATCTCCGGTCGGCGGCCGTCGGGAACGATGGCGGTCGCCGACCGCGTCTGGATGGTACGACGCGGCGGGGGTGAGCCGTGATAGTCGCAAGTCTCCTGCTCATCCTCGTCGCCGTGGCGCTGCTGGTGCTCGGCCTGGCCGGTGGCTCCAGTCTGATGCTGATCATCTCGATCGGGGCCAGTCTGCTGGCCGCCGTCGCGTTGGTGGTGGGTGCCCGCCAGGCAGCCACCAGCCGGACGACGGCGGGGCCGGATCCGTCCGGTCCGTGGCAGGCGGAAGCCTCCCGCCCGGCCGAACCGGCCGCGCCGCGGGTCGCGTACGGCCCGCCGCTGGCGGAGCCGGAGATCCCGGTCCAGCACGTTCCTTCGACTGTCGGTACCGGCGGCACCGGGTGGCGGCAACCACCCGAGGCCCCGGCCGACGACGAACCCTCCCCGGGCGCTGCCGCCGTCGGGGCCCACGACGACGAGCCGGCCGCGCAGCCGGTCACGCCCGCCGAGGAAGCCCGGCTGGCCCGGCTGGTGGACGAGGTCCGGGTGGTCGACGGCAGGCCCCGCTACCACCTCGACGACTGCGCCCACCTGGTCGGGCGGACGCACGAGCCGCTGCCGGTGGCCGAGGCGGTCGAGCTGGGCTTCACCCCGTGCCAGCGCTGCGCGCCGGCCACCGTCCTGCTCACCGACGCCCGGCCGTACTGAGCGGGAGAACATCGTGCCCGCCGACGACACTCTCACGGTGGCGGTACGGGTGAAGCCCGGCGCCGCCCGGGCCCGGGTCGGCGGCTGCTTCGACGGGCCGCACGGCCCCGCTCTGGTGATCGCGGTGAACGCGCCGGCCGTCGACGGCCGGGCCACCGAGGCCGCCCGCCGGGCGCTGGCCGGCGCGCTCGGCGTCCGCGCCGCCGCGGTGTCGCTGCGCACCGGCGCGGCCAGTCGGGACAAGCTCTTCCTCGTGGAACGGCCCGGCCCCGAGCTGCCCGGCGTGCTGCGCCGGCTGCGCGACGGATCCGGCGAGTGAGGAACGCCCGGGCCAGGCGGTCGTGACGCCCGGGCTCGATCTCGCGCTGCTGGTCGGCGCGGCCGTGCTGCTGGTGGCGGTCGGCGCCGTCCGGCTCTCCAGCCGGCTCGGGGTGCCCAGCCTGCTTGTCTACCTGGCCATGGGCGTGGGGATCGGCGAGGCCGGGCTGGGCATCCGGTTCGACGACGTCGAGCTGACCCGGGCGCTCGGCTTCTGCGCGCTGATCGTGATCATCGCCGAGGGCGGGTTGACCGCCCGGTGGAGCACGTTGCGCCCGGTGCTCGGGCTCTCCGCCGCGCTCTCCACCGTCGGCGTGGTCGTCAGCATCGTGGTGGTCGGGGTCGCCGTGCACCTGCTGCTCGGGCTGGACTGGCGCCTGGCGCTGCTCTACGGCGCGGTGCTGTCCTCCACCGACGCGGCGGCGGTCTTCGCCACCCTGCGCCGACTGCGCCTGCCGCCCCGGCTGGTGGCCACCCTCGAGGCCGAGTCGGGGATGAACGACGCCCCGGTGGTGCTGCTCGTGGTGCTGCTCTCCCGGGAGGGCGCCGGCCATCCCTGGTGGTACGAGGTCGGGCTGGTCGGCTACGAGCTGGCGGCCGGCGCGGCGGTCGGGTTGGCTGCCGGGTTCGCCGGGCGGTGGGCGCTGCGCCGGGCGGCGCTGCCCTCGGCGGGGCTGTACCCCATCGCCGTGGTCGGCTTCACCGTGCTGGCGTACGCCGTCGGCGCGGTGCTGCACGCCTCCGGCTTCCTCGCCGTCTACGTCGCCGGGGTGCTGCTCGGCAACGCCCGACTGCCGCACCGGCAGGCGATCCTCGGCTTCGCCGACGGGCTGGCCTGGTTGGCGCAGATCGGCCTGTTCGTGCTGCTCGGGCTGCTGGTCTCCCCGGGACGGCTGGACGCCGCGGTGCTCCCCGCGGTGGTCGCCGGGCTGGCCCTGGTGCTGGCCGCCCGGCCGCTGTCGGTGGCGGTCGCCGCGCTGCCGTTCCGGGTGGGGGTGCGCGAGCAGGCGTTCCTGTCCTGGGCCGGGCTGCGTGGCGCGGTGCCGATCGTGCTGGCCACCATCCCGCTCTCCGAGCGGGTGCCCGGCGCGGACCGGCTCTTCGACGCGGTCTTCGTGCTGGTGGTGATCTTCACGCTGGTGCAGACCACGACGCTGGCGCCGCTCGCCCGCCGGCTCAGGGTCACCGCGCCGGCCGAGGCGACGGAGATCCACGTCGAGACCGCCCCGCTGGAGCGGATGCGGGCCGATCTGCTCCAGTTGGAGGTGCCGCCGGGATCTCGGCTGGCCGGGGTGCACGTCGACGAGCTGCGGCTGCCGCCGGGCGCCTCGGTGACCCTGGTGCTGCGCGACGGGGTCGGTTTCGTGCCGGTCCCGGACACCCGGTTGAAGACCGGCGACAGCCTGTTGATCGTGGCCACCGGTGGGGTCCGGGACGAGGCCGAACGGCGGCTGCGGGCGGTCAGCCGGCGGGGTCGGCTGGCCCGTTGGTTTGGCGAGTACGGCAATGATCGGGACGGTTGATCTGCTAGCGTTCCTTTTGTCCCGGTTAGGTGGGACTCGAGGCTGAATAGCGGTGCGTCGGTGCGGCACGTTGTCGGACGCCGATACGTTCCGTATTCTTGCCAACCTCCGGAGTGCGCGGCCGTTGTCGCCGCGCGCCCCTTTTCGTACCTGGGGGTGCCTGGTCGGTGCCCCCTGTCCAGGTGCCGCGGACCGCCGCGGTTCCGCGGCCGAGGGAGCGACGATGGCGAAGCCAGCCGACACCAGGACAGCCGGCCGAAAGCCGGTGGCGAGGCCCACCCGCAGCGCCGCGGAGACCGAGAAGATCCGGGCGGCCCTGGCGGCGCGGCGGGACGAGCTTCGCGCCGAGTACGATCAGACGCTGAGCGAGATCACCGAGCTGCAGCGCGATCGGCTGACCGACTCGGCCGGGGACGACCAGGCCGACACCGGGACCAAGACGTTCGAGCGGGAGCAGGAGATCTCTCTCGCCAACAGCATCCTGGAACGGATCACGCAGGTCGAGCGCGCGCTGGAGCGGCTCGACGAGGGTGGCTACGGCTGGTGCGAGCGGTGCGGCAACCCGATCCCGGTGGAGCGGCTCGCCGCCTTCCCGTCGGCGACCCTCTGCGTGACCTGCAAGCAGCTGGAGGAGCGGCGCTGAGGTCCGTTCCCCGGCGGCGATGGAGACGGTGAACGATCACCGCCGAGTGTCGATGGGGAGCAGATGAGCGCAGCACCGTCCGCCGGATCCGGCCGGGCCGAAGAGGCCGACCGCAAGCCCCGGCCCCGGGCCGTCGCGATCCTCGCCGGCACCGCGCTGGTCGCCTTCCTGGCCGACCTGACCACCAAGCATCTCGCCCTGGCCAACCTCTCCGACCACGAGCCGGTCCGGATTCTCGGCGGGCTCGTCTACCTCAGCCTGATCCGCAACAGCGGCGCCGCCTGGAGCATCGGCTCCGACTACACCTGGGTCTTCCCACTGATCACCATCGGCGTGATCGGCTGGATCGTCTGGATGGCGCTGCGGCTGCGGTCGATGCCCTGGGCGATCTCGCTCGGGCTGGTGCTCGGCGGGGCGCTCGGCAACCTGGCGGACCGGATCTTCCGGGCCCCCAGCCCCTTCCACGGTCACGTGGTCGACATGATCAGCGTCTTCGGGCCGTTCGGCGAGTACTTCCCGGTCTTCAACCTGGCGGACAGCTCGCTGGTCTGCGGCGTGATCCTCGCCGTGCTGCTGGAGCTCACCGGCCGCCAGCGTGACGGCGGGCGGGTGACCCGCGACGGGCGTCCGGTCGACGCGGGCGACGGTCAGGCGACCGCCGCCGAGCAGCGGGAGCGCGCGTGACCGCCGCGTTCGCCGCCGGAGGCGACCACCGCTCTCTGCCGGTGCCGGACGGCCTCGACGGCATGCGGCTGGACCAGGCGGTTTCCCGCCTCTTCGGTCTCTCCCGCACCGCCGCCGCGGCCCTGGTGGACTCCGGCGACGCGCTGGTCGACGGCGTGGTCCGGGCCAACTCGTACAAGGTCAAGGCCGGCTCGTGGCTGGAGGTGACCCTGCCCGCGCCGGTCGCGCCGCCGACCGTGGTGCCGCAGGCGGTGCCCGGTCTGCGGGTGGTCCACGCCGACGACGACATCGTGGTGGTGGACAAGCCGGTCGGCGTGGCGGCGCATCCCAGCCCCGGCTGGACCGGCCCGACCGTGATCGGCGCGCTGGCCGCGATCGGCCACCGCATCTCCACCAGCGGCGCCGCCGAGCGGCAGGGAGTGGTGCACCGGCTCGACGTGGGCACCACCGGGATCATGGTGGTGGCCAAGAGCGAGCAGGCCTACACGGCGCTCAAGCGGGCGTTCAAGTACCGCGAGGTGGAGAAGCGCTACCACGCGGTGGTGCAGGGCCACCCGGACCCGCTGCGCGGCACCATCGACGCCCCCATCGACCGGCACCCCACCCACGACTACCGCTGGGCGGTGGTCTCCGGCGGCAAGCCGAGCATCACCCACTACGACACCCTGGAGGCGTTCCCGGCCGCCAGCCTGCTCGACGTGCGGCTGGAGACCGGCCGGACCCACCAGATCCGGGTGCACTTCTCCACGCTGCGCCACCCCTGTGTGGGCGACCTCACCTACGGCGCCGATCCGACGCTGTCCGGTCGGCTCAAGCTGGACCGACAGTGGCTGCATGCCCGCGAGTTGAGCTTCGAGCACCCCCGAACGGGGGACGAGGTCCGCTTCGTCAGCGACTACCCTGACGACCTGGAACGCGCGCTCCGGATCCTCCGCGACTGAGCGGCGGCCCGTCCGACACCGACCGACGAGGGGACCAGCCCGTGCGCGCCGGCGATCTGCTGCGCCAGCTTGACCAACGGCTGCTGCCGCCCCTGACCCGAGCGGTCAGGCGCCTCGCCGACACCTCGTCCCGGCCGCGGATGCTCACCTCCACGGCGCTGCTGTCGGTGGCGGCGGTGCTGCTCACCGCCGTCTGGGCCGCCGGTGACCGCCGCCCGGTGGGCGACCCGACCGTCGGCGAGGTGACCCGCGTCGGGGTCGTCGACGGCGACTCCGTGCCGGGCTATCTGCGGGCCGCGGCCGCCGACCTCGCGGCCCTGCCCACGGCCGCGCCGAGCGGCGCCGAGGGCACCTACGCGCTGGTCTCGCTGGAGACCTACCTGCCGCCGCAGCGGCTCACGGCGGTGCTCGGCGACGTGTCGGTCTCCGAGGTCTTCGGGCGGGTGCCGCTGCCCGGCCGGCAGACCGAGATCGTCCGGATCCCGGCGCTGCGCATTCCGGACGACGTGGTCGCCGGGATGGCCGAGCTGGCCGCGCGCAAGGACCAGGAGGCCGCCGACTACCGGACCCGCGCCACCGCGTCCGCCGGCGACGCCGACGTGCGTCAGGTGTACGCCAGCGGCGCCGAGGTGGCCGCGGCGGAGGCGGACGCCTACCGCTCCGGGTGCGCCTGCGTCTACGCCGCGGTGGTCCGCGCCCAACCGGCCGCGCTGCGCGCGGTGGCCGGCCGGCAGACCGTGCGGTCGGTCGACCCGGCGCCGGAGGTGCGTCGGCTGGACCGGACGGTCTTCACCCCGCCGCTGCCCGAGCAGCAGGAGGTGGTCCGCCCACCGGCGGACACCGCGCTACCCACGGCGACCGCGGACGGGCCCGGCAGCCCCTCGGCGACGCCCTCGGCCACCCCGGCGGTGGGCGAATCGTCGGAACCCGCACCGGTCGTGACGGATCCGGCACCCGAGCCGGAACCGACGACGCCGTCCGTGGCTCCGCCGCCAACCCCCGTCACCTCGCCCGACGCGACCGGTGCCGAGGCCGCGGAGCCGACCACGTCGTGATCGGGGACCGGCGGATTGGGCAGGGCGGTGTGGTCCGAATAGGGTTTCCTTCGTAGCCTGTTTGATGGAGATTGATCGCGCTGGGGAGGGCGAGCCGTGGAGGGCAGCGAGACCGGCTGGGGTCGGCCGGCCGAACCGGCACCGCGGTGGCGGGCGCTGCTCGACCGGGCCCGGCTCGCCGGCCGGGGCAGTGAGCAGCCCGAACCCGACCGACGGGTCGAGGATCCACTGCCTCCCGCCGAGCCGCTGCCGCGGCGGTCACACGACGGCTACGCCGGGCGGGCGCAGGCGGTCAGCCCGCCGGTCGAGCAGCCCTACGGCGCGGATCCCGGTTACCGGGCCGAGGCCACCTACCGGGTGGACCCCGCCTACCGGGCGGAGCCGACCTACCGGGCCGAGCCGACCTACCAGCCGGAGCCGACCTACCCGCCCGAGCCGACCTACCAGCCTGGACGCGGCTACCAGCCCGAGCCGGGCTACCCCGCCGAGCCGGCCTACCGGGTGCCGGAGCCGCGCCGGCCGGACCCGGTCGAGTCGCGTTACGCGCTGCTGGAGAACGGTTACCGACCCGATCCGCCGCCGGTGGAGTCCCGCTACGCGTTGCTGGAGAACGGCTACCGACCCGAGGGCCGGGCGGCCGCCCCGGCGCCGCCGCCCGCTCCCGCGCCGCCGGCCGCCCCGCCCCCGGCGCTCGCACCGCCCCCGGCGGCCGTCGACCGGGGCTATCCGGCCCGAGTCGACTGGCGCCCGCCGGCCGCCGACCCGGAGCTGGAACGGGCCACCGCACTGCTGCGCCGGGAGTTCGGCACCCCACGGGTGCTCGCCTTCGCCAATCCGAAGGGCGGGGTGCACAAGACCACCGCCACGGTGCTCGCCGCGGCGACCGTCGGCAGCGTCCGCGGCCGGGGCGTGCTGGCCTGGGACGACAACGAGCTGCGCGGCACGCTCGGGCTGCGCGCCGGCAGCGCCCGGCACGCCCGGACCATCCGCCACCTGATCACCGATCTGGCCCAGATCGAGATCCTCGAGGGCAGCACCCTGCTCGAGCACCTCGACGACTACCTTCGGCACGCCTCCGACAACTCCTACGACGTGCTGGCCGGGGAGGAGAGCCCCCGGTTCGCCCAGCGGCTGGACCAGTTCACCGTCCGGCGGGTGCTGGAGCTGCTGCGGCGTACCCACGAGGTGGTCTGCGTCGACACCGGCAACAACGTGGAGAGCCCGAACTGGCGCACCGTGATGCAGGCGGCGGACCAGTTGGTGGTGACCACGGTGCCCCGCGAGGACGCGGCGTTCAGCGCCGACTGGATGCTCGACCTGCTGCACGAGGTGGGCATGGGCGAGCTGGCCGACAACGCGGTCACCCTGATCTCCTGCCCGACGCCGGGCCGGTCGACCTTGCAGGACGACTTGGAGCGGCACTTCGCCACCCGTACCCGCGCGGTCGCGGTGGTGCCGTACGACCCGGCGCTGGAGACCGGGTCGTCGATCGAGTACCACCAGCTCCAGCCGGCGACCCGGGACGCCTGGCTGAAGGCCGCCGCGATGATGTTGGAGCCGTTCGCCCGGTGAGGGGGTGTGCCGCCACCGGCGCCCCCGCCCGTCCGCCCGCCTGAGAGGATCATCGGGTGAGCCCGGACACCCCCGACCCCGACCGGTCCGCCGCCCAGCCCGGCGAGGCCGACCGCGCCACCCCGCCCGCCCACGAATCCACCCCGGCGGACCCCCTGCCCGACCCGCAGGCCACACCGCGCCCGCAGGCCGGTCTGCCGGGTCCGCAGGCCACCCGGCCCGGTGCGGAGCCCACGCCGCCCGACCCGCAGGCCGGTCCGCCCGGTGTTCAGGCCGGTCCGCTGGTCTCGCCGACCGGCGCGGAGGGCGATGGGGCCGGCCCGGAAGCTGGACCGCCCGCCTGGGCCTATCCGGCCGACCGCACGCCGACGGCGGAGACCGGGTCGCGTCGACGGACCGCGGTGCTCGCCGTCGGGGCTGGCCTGGCGCTGGCCGTGCTCGGCGCGCCGCTCGGCCTGCTCTGGGCGGCCGTCGCCCCGGACACCCCCGTGATCAAGACCGCCGAGGGCGCGGTCTACGCCCAGCCGCAACCGGAGCAGCCGATCGCGGCGGACGGCTGGTTCAGCCTGCTCGGGCTCGCCTTCGGGGTGCTCGCGGCGCTCGCCCTCTGGTTCCTGCTGCGCCGGCGGCGCGGCCCGGTCGGGCTGGTCACCGCCGTGCTCGGCGCCTTCGCCGCCGGGCTGGTGGCCTGGCAGCTGGGGCGGCGGATCGGGCTGTCCCGCTTCGATGAGCTGCTGACCAGCGCGCCGGAGGGGCAGGGCTTCGGCAAGCCGTCCGACCTGCGGGCCGGTGGGATCGACTGGGTGCTCGGGGTGCTGCCGGTGCCGCACGGCAACCTGCTGCTGCCCGCGTTCGGCGCCGCCATCACGTACACCCTGCTGGCCGGCTGGTCCCGGTGGCCGTCGCTGCGCCCGGAGCCCGACGCCGCCGACCTCAGTTGGGTGTCGGCGGCGACGCCAACTCCGCCAGCGGCACCGGAACCGCCCGCACCTGGCGCAGCAGAGCCGCCTCGCGGTTGAGCAGCCGCAGCTCGGCCCGGAGCCGGGCCGCGGTGTCGTCGATGGCGAGCAGCCGCTGCCGGTCGTCGACGGTCAGCGCCGCCGTCGCGGCGACCAGGTGGGACAGCACGGTCGGATCCTCCGGCAGCTGCTCGGAGATCTCCTCGGGGTCGGCCCGGATCAGACCGAGGTACTGCCGGAACACCGCGATCACCCGGGCGGCCAGCAGGTCGGCGACCTCGTCCGGGCCGCCCGGCTCGGGCAGCCACTCCACGTCGGCCGTCAGGTAGGGCGCGGACTTCTCGTCGACGTCGGCGATCCGGAACCGGCGTCGCCCGACGGTCACGATGTCGAAGCCGCCGTCGGCCAACTCGGTGACCTGCCGCAGCTCGGCGGTACAGCCCACCTCGTGCAGCGTCACGTCGCCGCCGGCCGGCGTCGGCCGGGCGCCGGGCCCGGCCGGGGCGACCTCCCAGCCGGCCTGGATGGCGACCACGCCGAACTCGCGCGGGGCACCCTCGGGGAGCCCGACCAGGTGTCGGACCAGGGCGCGGTAACGCTCCTCGAAGATGTGCAGCGGCAGTACCAACCCGGGGAAGAGCACCGTTGCGAGGGGGAACACCGGCAGCCGCGCAGTCACGCCGTCGAGCCTAGCCGGATCCGGATCCGGCGGCGTGTCCCGGCTCACCGTCGCGCCGGCCGGGTGTCCCCGGACCGCTGCGGTGGGATGCGGGTGTCCCGGCTCACCGTCCCGTGGTACGGGCGGTCCCGGCCCGCCCCGGCCCGGCCGCCTAGACTCGCAAGGGTGTTGAATCGGATCGACCTGCGCGGTGGTCTTCGTGACCCGCGCCGCCTGCTGCCCCGTGCCCAGCTCGACGTGTCCGTGGCCGTCGAGCGGATCCGGCCCGTCGTGGAGGCGGTCCGGGAGCATGGCTACCCGGCGATCCGGGAGGCGAGCGAGCGGTTCGACGGAGTCTGCCCCGAGGTGCTGCGGGTGCCCGTCGAGACGATCGCCGCCGCGGAGGGGACCCTAGACCCGGAGGTCCGGGCCGCGCTGCTGGAGTCGATCAGCCGGGCCCGCCGGGTGCACGCCGACCAGCGGCGTACCGACCACACCACCCAGGTGGTGCCCGGCGGCACGGTGACCGAGCGCTGGGTGCCGGTCGACCGGGTCGGGCTCTACGTCCCGGGCGGCCTGGCCATGTACCCGTCGACCGTGGTGATGAACGTGGTGCCGGCCCAGGCGGCCGGGGTCCGCTCGCTGGTGGTGGTGAGCCCGCCGCAGAAGGACAACGGCGGCCTGCCCGACCCGCGGGTGCTCGCCGCGTGCGCGCTGCTCGGCGTCGACGAGGTCTACGCCGTCGGTGGCGCCCAGGCGGTGGCGATGCTCGCGTACGGGGCGGCGGTCGACGCGGCCGGCGAGGCGCACTGCACGCCGGTCGACATGATCACCGGCCCGGGCAACATCTGGGTCACCGCGGCGAAGCGGCTGCTGCGCGGCGTGGTGGGCATCGACGCCGAGGCCGGCCCGACCGAGATCGCCGTCCTGGCCGACGACACCGCCGACCCGGTGCACGTGGCGGCCGACCTGATCAGCCAGGCCGAGCACGACCCCCTCGCCGCGAGTGTCCTGGTCACCCCCTCGGTCGAGCTGGTCGAGGCGGTGGAGCGCGAGCTGGCTCGGCAGGTGCCGGCGACCAAGCACGCCGAGCGGGTCACCACCGCGCTGACCGGCGAGCAGAGCGGCGTGGTGCTGGTCGACGACCTCGACGCCGGGCTGCGGGTGGTCGACGCGTACGCCGCCGAGCACCTGGAGATCCAGACCCGGGACGCCCGGGATTGGGCGCTGCGGGTGCGCAACGCCGGTGCCATCTTCGTCGGCGCCTGGTCGCCGGTGTCGCTCGGCGACTACTGCGCCGGCTCCAACCACGTGCTGCCCACCGGCGGCTGCGCCCGACACTCCTCCGGGCTCTCCGTCCAGTCCTTCCTGCGCGGCATCCACCTGGTCGAATACACGTCTCAGGCGCTGCGCGAGGTGGCTCCGCACGTGGTCACCCTGGCCACGGTGGAGGACCTGCCGGCGCACGGCCAGGCTGTCAGCGCCCGCTTCGCCGGGGGCTCGGCATGACCACGCTGGACGATCTGCCGCTCCGCGACGACCTGCGCGGGCTGGCGCCGTACGGGGCGCCGCAGCTGGACGTGCCGGTGCGGCTGAACACCAACGAGAACTCCTACCCGGTGCCGGAGGCGGTGGTGGAGGCGATCGGCAAGGCCCTCGCCGCCGAGCTGCGCGACCTGAACCGCTACCCCGACCGGGACGCGGTCGCGCTCCGTGCCGACCTGGCCGGCTACCTCGGGCACGGACTCACCGTCGACCACCTCTGGGCGGCGAACGGCTCCAACGAGATCCAGCAGCAGCTGCTCCAGGCGTTCGGCGGGCCGGGGCGCAGCGCGCTCGGCTTCACACCGGCGTACTCGATGCACCCGCTGCTGGCCCTCGGCACCGGCACCCGGTGGGTGCCCGCCCGGCGCGGCGTCGACTTCGGGCTGACCGCCGACGAGGCGGTGGCCCAGGTCCGCGAGCACCGGCCGGACGTGGTCTTCCTCTGCTCGCCGAACAATCCCACCGGCACCGCGCTGGACCCGGCCGTGGTGGCCGCGGTGCTCGACGCGGCGCCGGGCATGGTGGTGGTGGACGAGGCGTACGCCGAGTTCGCCCGGCCCGGCACGGTGAGCGCGCTCGCGGTGCTGCCCGGGCACCCCCGGCTGGTGGTGACCCGGACGATGAGCAAGGCGTTCGGCTTCGCCGGTGGGCGGCTCGGCTACCTCGCCGCCGACCCGGCGGTGGTGCGGGCGGTGCAGCTGGTCCGGTTGCCGTACCACCTCTCGGCGCTCACCCAGGCCGCCGCCCGGGCGGCGCTGGCCCACCGCGACGCCCTGCTCGGCACGGTCGCCGCGATCATGGCTCAGCGCGACCGGATCGTCGCCGAGCTGCGCGGCCGCGGCGTGCGGGTCGCCGACAGTGACGCAAATTTCGTACTCTTCGAGGTCGGTGGCGACCAGGCCGCCGCCTGGCGGGCCCTGCTGGAGCGGGGCGTGCTGGTACGCGACGTCGGCCTGCCCGGGTGGCTGCGGGTCACCGCGGGCACCCCCACCGAGACCGACGCCTTCCTGTCGGCGATGGAGAAGCTCTGATGGCCGGGCGCGGTGCGCGCGTGCCAGCCCCGCAGTCACCACTGAAAGGCGAGCGATGAGCCGGACCGCCCGGGTTGAGCGGATCACCAAGGAGACCAAGGTCCTCGTCGAGATCGACCTCGACGGCACCGGCGCCGCGGAGATCAGCACAGGGGTCGGCTTCTACGACCACATGCTGAACCAGATCGCCCGGCACGGCGGTGTCGACCTGACCGTGCGCACCGTCGGTGACCTGGAGATCGACGCGCACCACACGATGGAGGACACCGCGCTCGCCCTGGGCGCCGCCCTCGACCAGGCACTGGGTGACAAGGCCGGCATCCGACGGTACGGGTCGGCCACCGTGCCGATGGACGAGGTGCTGGTCCGGGCCGCGGTCGACCTCTCCGGCCGGCCGTACGTGCTGCACGACGAGCCACCGCTGGCTCCGTACATCGGGCCGGTCTACCCGACCAGCATGACCCGGCACATCTTCGAGTCGTTCGGTCAGGCGGCCCGGATCACCCTGCACGTCGACGTGCTGCGGGCGGCCCGGCCGGGTGGCCACCCGGACGCGCACCACGTGGTGGAGGCGCAGTTCAAGGCGGTCGCCCGGGCGTTGCGCGAGGCCGTCGCGATCGACCCGCGGTCGGCCGGCGCGGTGCCCAGCACGAAGGGAGCATTGTGATGAGCGCGGCGCTGCCGGTTCTGCTGCTGATCCTGGCCGGGGTGCTGGTGGGCGGCGTCTGGTCGCTGCACCGCCAGGGCGCCCCGCGCGGCGCGGTGCTGCTCACCGCGCTGCTCGCGGTGCTGGCCACCGTCGGTGGGGTGCTGTGGTTGCTGCCCGGGGAGGGTCAGTGAGCGACCGGAAGGAGGCGGCGGCGTGAGCGACGTGGTGGTGCTCGACTACGGCTCGGGCAACCTGCGGTCGGCCGAACGCGCGCTCGCGGCCGCCGGCGCGAGCGTACGGGTGACCGACGACCTGTCGGCCGCGGCCGCCGCCGACGGCCTGGTGGTGCCGGGCGTGGGCGCGTTCGCGGCGTGCATGGCCGGGATCGAGGCGCTCGGCGCCGGTCCGATGATCGCCGACCGGGTGGCCGCCGGCCGTCCGGTGCTCGGCATCTGCGTCGGCATGCAGGTGCTCTTCGAGCACGGCGACGAGCACGGAGTGGTGACCAAGGGACTCGGCCTGCTGCCCGGCGGCGTCACGAAGCTGAGCGCCCCCCGGCTGCCGCACATGGGCTGGAACACCGTCCGGGCGCCCGAGTCGTCGGTGCTCTTCGCCGGCCTGCCCGTCGACAGCCGGTTCTACTTCGTGCACTCCTACGGGGTGGGCGACCCGGGTGCGCTGGCCGCGGCCGGCGCCACGGTCACCACCGCCCACCACGGGGCGGATTTCGTGGCCGCGGTCGAACGCGGCCCGCTCTCCGCCGCCCAGTTCCACCCGGAGAAGTCGGCCGACACCGGTGCCGCGCTGCTGCGCAACTGGCTGGCCGCGCTGTGACCGCCGGTGGCTGAGTCGTCCGTGGCCGCGGCCGGGTGGGGGGCGGCGTGAGCAAGGAACGGGCCCGGCGCCGGGAGGCGCGCGAAGCCGTACTGGCCCGGGAGCGCGCCGCGCGCCGGCGTCGGGTGGCCCGCCGGGAACGCCGCCGGGCGGTGCTCCGCCGGATCACGCCCCGGCTGCGTCGGGGCAGCGCGGGCCGGCTGGCCCGGCACAGTCGCGCCGAACGGGCCGCGATCGTTCTGCTCACCGCGGCTGCGCTGGTCCTGATCTGGTCGTTCGTGGACGACCTGGCGCTCCGTCTCGCGCTGGTCGTACTGCTGCTGCTCGTACTGCCGGCGATCGTCGTGATCGCCCTGGACCGTCGTACCTGACCGAGGAGAAGACGTTGAGCCTCACCCTGTTGCCTGCCGTGGACGTCGCCGACGGCCAGGCCGTCCGGCTCGTGCAGGGCGCCGCCGGCAGCGAGACCAGCTACGGTGACCCGATCGACGCGGCGCTGGCCTTTCAGCGTGACGGCGCCGAGTGGATCCACCTGGTCGACCTGGACGCCGCGTTCGGTCGGGGCACCAACGCCCACCTGCTCGCCGAGGTGGTCCGCCAGCTCGACGTCAAGGTGGAGCTCTCCGGCGGCATCCGCGACGACGAGTCGCTGCTCGCGGCGCTCGGCACCGGGGCGGCCCGGGTCAACATCGGCACCGCCGCGCTGGAGGACCCGGTCTGGTGCGACCGGGTGGTCGGGGAGTACGGCGACCGGGTGGCGATCGGGCTGGACGTGCGCGGCCGCACCCTCGCCGCCCGGGGCTGGACCCGTGAGGGCGGCGACCTGTTCGAGGTGCTGGAGCGGCTGGACAAGGCGGGCAGCGCCCGGTACGTGGTCACCGACATCACCAAGGACGGCACCATGCGCGGGCCCAACCTGGACCTGCTGCGTGAGGTGTGCGCCCGTACCGACGCGCCGGTGATCGCGTCGGGCGGCGTCTCCACCCTGGACGACCTGCGGGCCCTGGCCAGCCTGGAAGCGATCGGGGTGGAGGGTGTGATCACCGGCAAGGCGCTCTACGCGGGGGCCTTCACGGTGCGGCAGGCGCTCGACACGCTGGCCGCCGCGTGACGGTCACCCGGCTCGGCTCGGGCGGCCCGTGGGAGGCCACCTACGGCTACGCACGGGTGGTCCGCGCCGGCGAGCTGGCCTGGACCGCCGGCTGCACCTCCACGGTGGATGGTCGGGTGGCCCACGTCGGGGACGCCGCGGCGCAGACCGCGCAGGCGCTGCGGATCGCCCTGGACGCGCTCGCCGAGGTCGGCGCGCAGCCGGGCGACGTGGTCCGCAGCCGGATGTACGTGACCGACCGTGGCCACGCCGACGAGGTGGGCCGGGCGCACAACGCGGTCTTCGGGGCGGTCCGCCCGGCGGCGACCCTGGTGGTGGTGGCCGGTCTGCTGGATCCGGAGCATCTGGTCGAGGTGGAGCTGGAGGCGTACCTCGGCGACCGCTGACCGGGCCGCCGCGAACCCGGTCCGGCGCCGCCCGCCCGTCTGACGGGTGACCGGACGATGCGCCCCGACCCGTCCGTACGGTCCTCGACCGGCTCGACGGGCGCTGCCAGACTGACCGGGTGAGCGGGACGGCTGTCGGTCGCGACAGCGTGGTCGGGGTCGCCCGCCGGTCGCTGGCCGAGGGCCGGCAGGTGCTCGTGGAGGGTCCGGCCGGGATCGGCAAGACGGTGGTGCTCCGGTCGCTGCTGGACGCCGCCGCCGGGGACGGCTGGCTGACGCTGCGCTGCGCTCCGACCGAGGCCGAGCGGGCCCTGCCGTTCGCGGCGCTCGCCGACGTGCTGGCGCCGCTCGCCGACCGGACGGCGGCGTTGTCGCCGCCGCAGCGCGCGGCGCTGGCCGGGGTGCTGCTGACCGGCGAGGTGACCGGGCCGGTCGACGAACGCGCCGTGGGCGTGGCCACCGGCGCGCTGCTCGACGTCGCGGCCGCCGACCCGGCCTGGCCCCGGGTGCTGGTGGCGGTCGACGACGCACCGTGGCTGGATCCGCCGAGCGAGCGTGCGTTGCGGTTCGCGTTGCGCCGGGTGGCACCGCGGGTCGCCGTGCTGGTCACCGCGCGCGCCGACCGGCCGGGCGCGGCGCCGGCGCCGCTCGGGCTGGATCAGCGGCCCACCGGCGGTCACCTGGAGCGGGTGGTGCTCGGCCCGCTCGGCGTGGGGCCGCTGCACCACGTGCTGCGGGCGGAGACCGGTACGGTGCTGCCCCGGCCGCTGCTGATCCGGATCGCCGCGGAGTCCGGGGGGAACCCGCTGCTCGCCGTGGAGCTGGCTCGGGCGGTGCTGCGGATGCCCCGGTTGCCGGCGCCGGGCGCCGACCTGCCGGCCGCGCCGTCGCTGCGGCAGTTGGTCGCCGAGCGGGTGGCGACCCTGCCGCCGCCGACCCGGCAGGCGATCCGCCTCGCCGCGCTCTCCGGCCTGCCCACGCTGGCCGGGCTGGCTCAGGCCGGGGTGGCGGCGGCCGACCTCGACGCGGCGGAGGAGGCCGGCCTGGTCGCGGTCACCGGCGAGCTGGTCGGCTTCACCCATCCGGTCTATGCCGCCGCGGTCCGCGCCGAGGTGCCGCCGGGGGTGCGTCACCGGCTGCACCGGCTGCTCGCCGACACCGCCGGGGATCCGGACGAGCGGGCCCGCCAGCTGGCCCGCTGCGCGTCCGCGCCCGATTCGGCGGCGGCGGCGGAGATCGCGGCGACGGCCGAGCGGCAGCGGCGGCGGGGTGCGCCGGAGACCGCCGCCGGGCTGTACGACGCCGCTGCCCGCCTCACCCCGCCGGACGCTGCCGAGCACGCGCGATGGCGGCTGGCCGCCGTGCAGTGCCGGTTCGACAGCGGAGACTACCCGGCCGCGAAGGCGACCGCCGAGCTGGCGGCCGAGCAGCTGACCGGCCCGGCACGGGCCGAGGCGCTGCTGCTGCGGGCGGTCGTCGCGTGGAGCTCGGACGAGCCGGGCGAGGCCGCCGAGAGCGCCGCCGAGCGGGCCCTGGCCGTCGTGCCGGTCGGCTCGACGCTGGCCGGGCGGGTGCACGCCCATCTCGCCGTGTTCCGGGACGCCCCGGACCCGGCCCGTCGGCACGCGGAGCGGGCGGCCGCCCTGCTGGCGGAGAGCCCGGACGACCGTCCGGTGCACGCCGCGGCGTTGCTGTTGCTGCTGCTCAACGAGGTCCGCGCCGGACTGCCGGCGCGTGCCGAGCTGCTGGAGCAGGCGCTGGCGCAGGAGGGGGAGGAGCCGTCCTGGCTGGCCGGGACCGTCCCGGCCATCTGGTGGAAGTCGCTCGACGAGCACGGCCGGGCCCGGGAGCGTCTGCACCGGATGCTGGATCGGGCGGCCGCCCGGGGCGACGAACCGTCGCAGCACGAGCTGCTGTGTCACCTGGGTGAGACGGAGCTGCTCGCCGGTCGCTGGGCGGACGCCGCCGGGCACCTCGCCGCGGCCCGTGAGCTGGGCGAGCAGTACGGCGCCGACCTGGCCGGTGTGGCCTGGATGGAGGGGCTGCTGCTGGCGTACCGGGGGCGGCTGGCCGAGGCGAGCGCGGTCGCCGAGGAGGGGCTGCGCCGGGCCGCCGAGCTCAACGACGGGTGGCGGCGGCGGATCCACGCGCAACTGGCCGGATATGCGGCGCTGACCGGGGGACGGCTGCCGGAGGCCGCCCGGCACTACGGCGAGCTGGCCGCCATCGTGGACGAGATGGGCCTCGTCGAGCCGCTCGCCCAGCGCTTCGAGCCGGACTGGCTGGAGGCCTGCGTCGGGGCCGGTGACCTGGCCACCGCCGAGGCGGTGCTGGAGCGGCTGACCGTGCGGCACCGGCGGCTCGCCCGGCCGTGGACCACCCTGGGGCTGGCCCGCAGCCGGGTGCTGCTGGCCGGCGCGCTGGGTCGGGACGCCTCCGACGCGCTGGCCGAGCTGGCCGCCGCCCGGGCCACGGTGCCTCCCGACGTGCTGCCCCTGGACCGGGCCCGTTGTCTGCTGGTGGCCGGCGTCGCGCACCGGCGGGCCCGGCGGCGGCGGGCGGCCCGGGCGGCGCTGAGCGCGGCAGCGGCCGAGTTCGACGCGCTCGGCGCGGCGGCGCTGGCGGCCCGGGCCCGCGCCGAGGCGGAGCGCACCGGCGGGCGTCCCGCCGCCCCTGCGCAGTTGACCGGCACCGAGCTGGAGGTGGCCCGGCTCGCCGCGGCCGGTGGGACCAACCGGTCCATCGCCGACACGCTCTTCATCAGCCCGAAGACGGTCGAGGCCAACCTGGCCCGGGTCTACCGCAAGCTCGGGGTGGCCAGCCGGGCCGAGCTGGGCGCCGTGATGGCCCGTGGCGCGGGTGTCGACGGATAGGGAAACACCCGATTACCCCCGCCGTCGGGCCCACCTAGCGTCGACGCATGGCCCCTCGACTCTTCGTCCTCGAACGCTACGACCGCGCTCCGGGGGAGTGGGCCGACGGGCTGGTCGAGGGGCTGAACACCGGGACCACCCGGCTGCGCGGCGCGGTGCGCATTCCGGCCGACGACGTGGTGCTGGCCCTGGTCGAGGGGCCGGACGCGGAGACGGTGGCCGCGGTGGCCGCGGCGGCGGGCTGGCGGGTGGACCGGCTCGGTCCGGCCGAGTGGATTTACACGCCGCAGGGCCGTCCGTCGCCGGCCGGCGAGACGACGTGACTTTTAGATTGTGCACAACTTAGTTGTGCGATACGTTTCCCGGGTGACCGATGACCTGGTGCTGCGAGGGCAGGTGTGCTTCGCGCTCTACGCCGCGTCGCGGGCCATGACCGACGTCTACCGCGGCGTCCTCGACCCCGTCGGGCTGACCTACCCGCAGTACCTGGTGCTGCTGGTGCTCTGGGAGCGCGATGGCGACACCACCACCGTCTCCGAGCTCGGCGCCGCGCTGCGGCTGGACTCCGGCACCCTCTCGCCGCTGCTCAAGCGGCTGGCGGGCGCCGGGCTGGTGGTCCGGCAGCGCGCGGCCGACGACGAGCGGCGGGTCGAGGTCGGGCTGACCGACGCCGGTCGAGCCCTGCGGCAGCGGGTGGCCGACGTGCCGGCGCGGATCGCCCGGGCAGCCGGGCTCTCCGTGACGGAGCTGGTCGCCCTGCGCGACACCCTCACCCAGGTCACCGAGACCATCCACCGACAGAAGGAGCGCTGACCCCTCATGCAGGTTCTCTACACCGCCTCCGCCCGGGCCACCGGCGACGGCCGCGACGGCCACGTCGCCACCTCCGACGGCACCTTCGACCTCGACCTCGCGGTACCGAAGGAGATGGGCGGCGCCGGCGGCGCGGCCAACCCCGAGCAGCTCTTCGCCGCCGGTTACGCGGCCTGTTTCCACGGCGCCCTGCGGCTGGTCGCCCGGCGGGCCAAGGCCGACGTGACCGGCTCGGTCGTCGAGGCGGAGGTGGGCATCGGCCCGAACGGCGCCGGCGGCTTCGGGCTGACCGTGACGCTCGTGGTCGACCTGCCCACCGTCGAGCGCGTCACCGCTGAGCAGTTGGTGGAGCAGGCGCACCAGGTCTGCCCCTACTCCAACGCGACCCGCGGCAACATCGACGTCGCGCTCACCGTGCGGGCGGCGGCGTGAGCGAGCGTAGCGAGCGAACCATCCGGCACAGCAGCGGGGCGCCTCGCGCCGCTGCGGAGCGAAGCGGAGCGGCGGCGTGAGCGAGCGTAGCGAGCGAACCATCCGGCACAGCAGCGGGGCGCCTCGCGCCGCTGCGGAGCGAAGCGGAGCGGCGGCGTGAGCGAGCGTAGCGAGCGAACCATCCGGCACAGCAGCGGGGCGCCTCGCGCCGCTGCGGAGCGAAGCGGAGCGGCGGCGTGAGCGAGCGTAGCGAGCGAACCATCCGGCACAGCAGCGGGGCGCCTCGCGCCGCTGCGGAGCGAAGCGGAGCGGCGGCGTGAGCGGGCCGGTGAACCGGGAGATCCACCTGGCCGCCCGGCCGGACGGCTGGCCGACGGCGGAGAACTTCCGGCTGGTCGAGACCGAGGTGCCGAAGCCCGGGCCGGGCCAGCTCCTGGTCCGCAACCGCTTCATGTCCGTCGACCCGTACATGCGCGGACGGATGAACGACGTCAAGTCGTACGTGCCGCCGTTCGCGCTCGACGCGCCGCTCGACGGTGGCGCGCTCGGCGAGGTGGTGGCCAGCGAGGCCGACGGGTTCAGCCCCGGCGACGTGGTGCTGCACGGGCTGGGCTGGCGGGAGTACGCGCTGGTCGAAGCCCGGTCCGCCCGGACCGTCGATCCGGAGCTGGCGCCGCTGAGCGCCTACCTCAGCGTGCTCGGGATGACCGGGCTGACCGCGTACGCCGGGCTGCTGGAGGTGGCCGGGATGCGGCCGGGCGAGACGGTCTTCGTCTCGGCCGCCGCGGGCGCGGTGGGCAGCCTGGTCGGGCAGATCGCCAAGCTCAAGGGCGCCGGCCGGGTGGTCGGCAGCGCCGGCTCGGCGGCGAAGGTCGAGCGGCTGCGGGCGCTCGGCTTCGACGCCGCGTTCGACTACCACGACGGCCCGGTCCGCGACTCGCTGAAGGCCGCCGCACCGGAGGGCATCGACGTCTACTTCGACAACGTGGGCGGCGACCACCTGGAGGCGGCGATCTCGGCCATGCGCCTGCACGGCCGGGCGGCGATCTGCGGGATGATCGCCCAGTACAACGACACCGCCCCGCCGGCCGCGCCGCGCAACCTGGCGCTGCTCATCGGCAAGCGGCTCACCCTGCGCGGTTTCCTGGTGGGCGACCACGGCTCGCTGCGCGAGCAGTTCGTCCAGGAGATGTCCGGCTGGCTGCGCGAGGGCCGGGTCTCCTACGACGAGACCACCGTCGACGGCATCGAGAACGCCCCGGCCGCCTTCCTCGGCCTACTACGCGGCGAGAACCTCGGCAAGATGCTGGTCCGCCTCTGACCCGCCCGCCTGCAAGCGTCGATCATGCAGTTGTGGTGGGGGACGAAGGTGGCGAACGGCCCCGGATCCGGCACCACAACTCCATGATCGACGGGCCGGGGCGGCGGGCGGGATAGGGTCGGGGCATGACGGTGGCGGTACGGGTCATCCCCTGTCTGGACGTGGACGCCGGACGGGTGGTCAAGGGCGTCAACTTCCTCGACCTGCGCGACGCCGGCGATCCGGTGGAGCTGGCCGCGGCCTACGACCGGGCCGGCGCGGACGAGCTGACCTTCCTCGACGTCACCGCCTCCAGCAGCGACCGCGGCACCATGCTCGACGTGGTGCGGCGCACCGCCGAGTCGGTCTTCATCCCGCTCACCGTCGGCGGCGGGGTACGCCAGGTCGCCGACGTCGACACCCTGCTGCGGGCAGGGGCGGACAAGGTCGGGGTGAACACCGCCGCGATCGCCCGGCCGGAGCTGATCGCCGAGATCGCCGACCGGTTCGGCCGGCAGGTGCTGGTGCTCTCGCTCGACGTGCGGCGTGCGCCGGCCGGCGCCACCCCGAGCGGCTTCGAGGTGACCACGCACGGCGGCCGGCGGGGCACCGGGCTGGACGCGGTCGAGTGGGCCCGCCGCGGCGCCGAGTTGGGCGCCGGGGAGCTGCTGCTCAACTCGATGGACGCCGACGGCACCAAGGCCGGCTTCGACCTGGAGTTGATCGGCGCGGTCCGCCGGGTGGTGGACGTGCCGGTGGTGGCCAGTGGCGGCGCCGGCGAGGTGGCCCACTTTCCGCCGGCGATCGCCGCCGGCGCCGACGCGGTGCTTGCCGCCAGCGTCTTCCACTTCGGTGAGCTGACCGTCGCCGAGGTCAAGGACGCGCTGCGCCGAGACGGCCACCCCGTCCGCTGACCCCGCCGGCCCCGGGCGGCTCAGTCCCGCCCGGAGTGTCCCTCGGGGGAGCGCCGCGGGGTGGGGATCGAGCGGACGACGTATTCCTGCACGGCCGCCGCGTGGTCGGCCTCGTCGAGCGTCCACTCGGCACTGCCCGGTGCGTGCCGCCGGCTCAACACTCCCTGCACGGTGTCCACGGTGGTCGCCAGTCCGGCGCTCGGCCGGCTGCGCCACAGCCGCTCACCCTCTGCGGTGATCCGGAACCAGCCGTCGCTGACACTCACCAGCCCGGCCCCGGCCAGCCGTTGGATCGCCGCCTCGACCTCGTGCCGTTCGGGAATCGACTGGTTGAGGTGATCGGCGGTGGAGAGCACGTCGGCCAGGCGTACGCCCTCGGGCCGCCGGCTGGCCGCGGCCCGGCGGTGCCGCCCGGCGCCGCTCGCGATGACCAACGACACGAAGATCCAGGCGTCGCTCCGGCGCCATCCGCTCTCCCCCATGCAGAGATGATGCAGGCGCGTGTCGCGGAAGGGAACACCCGGCCACCCCCGACCCCGCCGCAGCAGCCCGGTGTGCCGCTCGCCGGACGCTGCGTGACTCCTCAGCCCGCCGGTTGCGCGGCCACCGGACCGGCGGTGTCGACCTCCGGCTCGGCCACGGCGAACAGCGGGATGAACAGCTGTGCCAGCGGGCCGATGCTGAGGGCGTAGGCGACCGTGCCGACCCCGACGGTGCCGCCGAGCAGCCACCCCAGGGCCAGCACGGTGACCTCGATCACGGTCCGGACGAGGCGGATCGACCGGCCCGGTCGGCGGGCGACGTAGCCGGTCATCAGCCCGTCACGTGGGCCGGGGCCGAGCCGGGCGCCCAGGTAGAGCCCGGTGGCCGCGCCGTTGGCCACGATCCCGGTGACCAGCAGTCCGATCCGGACCCAGAGCGGGCCGCCCGCCGGCAGCAGGGCCAGCGTGGCGTCGACCACCAGACCGATCACCACCACGTTGCTGACCGTGCCGAGCCCGGGGCGCTGTCGCAGCGGGATCCAGAGCAGCAGGACGAGGGCGCCGACCGCGATGGTCACCGTGCCGAACGAGAGCCCGGTGAGCCGGGACAGCCCCTGGTGGAACACGTCCCACGGGTCGAGGCCCAGCCCGGAGCGGATCATCAGGGCCATGGACACCCCGTAGAGGCCCAGGCCCAGGTAGAGCTGGGTCAGCCGTCGCGCCGGCCGGTGCCGCAGATTGCCAATCGCTGCCATACATGCCAACCTAGGGGCCAATTCGCCGAGCGATAGAGCCAATCTCGCAGGAGTGGCCATGACGAGTCAGGTACGGGGCGTCCAATTGGCTCGGCTGCTCGGGCAGTGGCACTCCCTTCCCGGCCGCCGGCGCAGCCCCGACTACGCGGCGCTCGCCGGCGCGGTCCGCGGGCTGCTCGCCGACGGCCGGCTGCCGCTGGGCGTCCGGCTGCCCGCCGAACGGGAGCTGGCCGAGGCGCTGCGGATCAGCCGGACCACGGTGACCGCCGCCTACCGGCAGCTGCGCGAGACCGGCCACCTGGCCAGCCGCCGTGGCGCCGGCAGCTGGACCATGCTGCCCGGCAACCACCGGGTGGCCAGCTCCGGGCTCTGGACCCCGCAGGACGATCTGGACATGATCGACCTCGGCTGCGCCGCGCTGGCCGCCCCGCCGCAGCTGGTGCCGGCCGCCCGCGCCGCCGCCGAGGACCTGCCCCGCTACCTCTGCGGCGCCGGCTACCACCCGACCGGGATCGTCGAGTTGCGCGAGGCGGTGGCCGCCGCGTACACCGAGCGGGGCCTGCCCACCTCGGCCGAGCAGATCATGGTCACCAGCGGCACCCAGCACGCCCTCGACCTGGTGCTGCGGCTCGCCCTCGCACCGGGCGCCAGCGTCCTGGTGGAGTCGCCGACCTACCCGAACGCGCTCGCCGCGCTGGCCGCCCGGCGGGCCCGGATCGCCACCCACGGGCTGGCCGCTGACGGCGCCGGCTGGGACGCGGACCTGCTGCTCGGCAGCCTGCGGCAGACCCGGCCGAAGCTGGCGTACCTGATCCCGGAGTTCCACAACCCCACCGGGCACCTGATGCCGACCGACCTGCGCGAGCGGGTGGTGGCCGCGGCCCACGCCGCCGGCACCGACCTGGTGGTCGACGAGTCCTTCGTGGAGCTGCCGCTGGACGGCACCGAGCTGCCTCCACCGACGGCGACCTTCGACCGGCACTCCCGGGTGATCTCCATCGGCGGGATGAGCAAGCCCTACTGGGGCGGCCTGCGCATCGGCTGGGTACGCGCCTCCGCCCCGCAGGTGCAGCGCCTCGCCGCGGCCCGGGTCGGGGTGGACATGGCCAGCCCGGTGCTGGACCAGTTGGTCGCGGTACATCTGCTGGCCGACGGGCCGGCGATCGTGGCGGCCCGCCGGGCGCAGCTCGCCGCCCAGCGCGACGCCCTGCTCGGCGCCCTCGCCGAGCGGTTGCCGGACTGGCGGGTCACCGTGCCGCGCGGCGGGGTGACGCTCTGGGCGGAGCTCGACGGGCCGATCTCCAGCGCGCTGGCCCGGGCCGCCGAGGAGGTCGGCGTACGGCTCGCGCCCGGTCCCCGGTTCGGGCTGGACGGGACGCTGGAGCGGTTCCTGCGGCTGCCCTTCACGCTGCCGGCGGCGGAGCTGGTGGAGGCGATCGACCGGATCGCCACGGTCCGCTACGACCTGGACCGGGCCGCCCGGCCGCAGTGGCGGGAACCCGCGGTCATCGCCTGACCCCGGCGCCGCGGCCGTCGCAGGGCCACGGCCGGGTCAACCGGCTGTCAGACTGACCGCCGTGGCGGACAGCGGCACGACGCGACGGGCGTCGCGGATGCGGGTGATGACCGAGGGCTCCACGGTCACCCCGCTGGAGCTCTTCTTCGACCTGGTCTTCGTCTACGCGCTCACCCAGGTGACCGCGCTGATGGCCGACGACCTCACCGGGCGGGGCCTGCTGCGCGGCCTGCTGGTGCTCGCGCTGCTCTGGTGGTGCTGGTGCTGCTACGCCTGGCTGGGCAACACGGTGCGCGCCGACGAGGGGCCGGTGCGGCTGGTGCTCTTCGCCGTGATGGCCACCATGTTCGTGGTCGCGGTGACCATTCCGGAGGCGTTCGACGACCTGCCCGGTGGGCTCTCCGGGCCGGTTGTCTTCGCCGCCTGCTATCTGACCGTCCGGGTCCTGCACCTGGTGATCTACTGGTCCGCCGCCCGGGGCGACCGCGGTCTGCGCCGCCAACTGCTCCGCGCCGCCCTGCCGATGCTCGGCGGGGCGGTGCTGCTCTTCTCGGCCGCGCTGCTGCCGCAACGGATCGCCGACTCACCCGAGCAGGTCAACACCATCCGGACTGCGCTCTGGGTGATCGCCCTCGCGGTGGACTACGTCGGCATCATGGCGATCGGCGCCCGGGGTTGGCGGATCTTCTCCGCCGCACACTGGACCGAACGGCACGGGCTGATCATCATCATCGCGCTCGGCGAGTCGCTGGTGGCCATCGGCGTCGGGGTCACCGCGCTGCCCATCTCCTGGCCGATCATCGTCGCGTCCGGGCTGGCCATCGCGATCACCGCCGCGCTCTGGTGGGCCTACTTCGACGTGGTGGCGATCGCGGCCGAGCGGGTGCTGCACCGGGCCGAGGGCGCTGCCCGCGCCGCCATCGGCCGCGACTCGTACACCTATCTGCACCTGCCGATGGCGGCCGGCATCATCCTGCTGGCCCTGGGCTTCAAGAAGGTCCTGGCGTACGTCGGCGACGGCACCGAACACAGGCTGACCGACCCGCTGCACGGCCTCGGCCTGCTGGCCCTCTACGGCGGCGTGATCCTCTACCTGCTCGGCCACCTCGGTTTCCGGCTGCGCAACCTGGGCTCGGTCAACCGGCCCCGGCTGGTGACGGTGGCGGTGCTGGTGGTCCTGGTGCCGGTAGCCGACCGGCTGCCGGCGCTGGGCGCGCTCGCGCTGCTCGCCGCGGTCTGCGTCGGGATGGTCGCGGTCGAGGTGCGGCTCTTCGGCGAGGCGCGCCGCGCGCTGCGGGCCAGCTTCCTCGACGAGCACGGGGCCGGCCCCGCACCCGGCAGTTGACCCGCGCCGGAGCTGCGCTGACGCCGCACCGGGGGGTGGCCCGCCCGGAGGGGGCGGGCCACCGGCTCGGCGCGCTCAGAGCTCGGCGAGCGTGCCCTGGTACATCTTGTCGATCTCGGTCGAGAAGTTGCTCTCCACGCCGCGCCGTTTGATCTTCAGGGACGGGGTGATCTCACCGTCCTCGATGGTGAGGTCGCGCGGCAGGATGGTGACCTTCTTGATGGTCTCCCAGCGGTTGAGCTTGGCGTTGAGCTGGGCGACGTACTCCTCGACCATGGCCTGCGCCTCGGGAGAGGCCACCACCGTGGCGTAGTCGCGCCCCTCCAGCGGGGTGCCGGCGGCCCAACCCTTGATCGCGTCCGGATCCAGCGTGACCAGCATGGTGCAGTAGTTGCGGGCCTGGCCGATCACGATCGCCTGCGAGGTGTACGGGCAGATCGCCTTGAACATCCCCTCGATGTGCGAGGGCGCGATGTACTTGCCGCCGGACGTCTTGACCAGGTCCTTCTTCCGGTCGGTGATCCGCAGGTAGCCCTCGTCGTCCAGACTGCCGATGTCGCCGGTGCGGAAGAAGCCGTCCTCGGTGAACGCGGCGGCGGTCTCCGCGGGCAGGTTGTGGTAGCCGCGCATCACCGGTCGGCCGCGCAGCAGAATCTCGCCGTCGGTGTCGATCCGGCACTCCAGGTCGCCCATCGCCCGGCCGACCGTGCCGATCCGCAGCCCGTCCGGCGGGTTGACGAAGTTGCCGGCGCTGGTCTCGGTCAGGCCGTAGCCCTCGGAGATCGGCAGGTTGGCGGCGGCGAAGAAGGTGGCGATCTCCGGGCTGAGCGGTGCCGCGCCGGAGACCAGCACGCGCATCCGGCCGCCGAGCCGGGCCTGGATCTTGCTGAAGACCAGCTTCTCGGCCAGTCCGAAGCGCAGCTTCAGCCCGGCCGGGACCGGCTTGCCGGCCTGTTCCAGGGCGACCTTCTCCTTGCCGACGCGCACCGCCCAGGCGAAGATCTTCGCCTTCGCGCCGCCGGCGTCCTGCGCGGTGGTCACCGACTTGTTGTAGACCTTCTCGAAGACGCGGGGCGCGCCGCACATCAGCGTCGGCCGGATCACCCCGAGCAGGTCGACCAGCTTCTCCACCCGGCCGTCGACATAGGTGGGCAGGCCGACGTGGGTCGCACCGCAGAGCAGCGTCTTGCCGAACGAGTGGGACAGCGGCAGCCAGAGGTACTGCAGGTCGTCGGGGCGCAGCAGGCCGAGCTCGGCCTGCGCGACGCCCTCCCAGACCCACCCGCCGTGCAGCAGCTCGACGCCCTTGGGGCGGCCGGTGGTGCCCGAGGTGTAGATCAGGGTGGCGAGGTGGTCCGGACCGATGCCCGCGACGATCATGTCGATCAGATCGGGCTCGGCGGTCAACGCCTGCTCGCCGCGGCGCTCCAGATCGGCCAGGGTGAGCTGGGGGATGGCGGCGTTCGGGTCGGCGACGCCGTCGAAGAGCACCACGTGGGTCAGCGCGGGCAACTCGGCGCCGGCGATCTTGGCGGCCTGGTCGGGGTTGTCCGCGAAGAGCACCCGCGACCCCGAGTCGGCGATGATGTAGGTCGCGTCCTCCGGCTCGGTGGTCGGGTAGACGGTCGTGGTCGCGCCCCCGGCACACATGATGCCGAGGTCGGCGATCACCCACTCCAGCCGGGTGGGCGCCAGGATCGCCACCGGTTCCTCAAGGCCGAGGCCGAGCCCGTGCAGCCCGGCGGCGACCGCCTTGGCGCGGTGCCCCACCTGTTGCCAGGTCAGCCAGACCGGGCCGGAGTCGTCGGCCGCGGGGTGGGCGAAGGCCTGGCGGTCGGGGGTTTCCGCCACGCGCTTGAGGAACATGTCGGGGATGGAGCGGTACGGTACATCGAGAGCCATCGCTGTGCCGCCTTCGGGGGTGTGGCGTGACGGTCGTCACGTCATGGTGGTTACCGCAGAGTATTGCGTGGCACCCGGCGACGGCTAGCCCGGGTGATCGTCCGACAGGCTCGTCCCAGCAGGCGGAACGGTCTCCTCAGGCGTATCGGGCGGCGACCAGTGACCAGTCGTAGGTGGCCCGGATCCAGTTGCGGCGCGCGGTGAGCACCGGACGGATCGCCTCGTCCCCGGTCGCCAGCAGCGCCGCCTCGCCGGCCAGGTACGCCGCCAGCGCCCCGTTGAACCGCTCCGCTGCCGCCAGCAGGGCCTCGGCCTCGCCCTGTCGGGTCTCCCGGGCGATCGCCGTGACCAGGTTGTGCCCGTCCGGGGCGGCCCGCTCCTTCGCGTAGGAGAAGACGTCGTTGCACCAGCAGACCAGGTCCGCGGCGAGGGTGTCCACGGCGAGCAGCGCCGGTTCGGCCCGCGGCCCGGCACCCGGCAATCCGTCCAGGGCGAGGTCGGTCAGCGCGAAGCTGGGGTGTACCCCGCCGGTGTGTCGCCGCATCTGGACGTACTCGGCCACCCCGGGCGCCCGCCGGTGCTCGCGGTTCGTCGCCTCCCACAGCAGCGCCAGCAGGTAGTCGCGCAGCCGGCTGACGAACCGCAGCAGCAGCGCCGGATGCCCGGCGGCCCGGACCCGGCGGCAGAGGTCGTGCAGCGCGGCGCCGAGCGCGCCGGCGGTGGGCGGCGCGGCCCCCGCGTCGCCGTGCCGGTCGAGCACGTCCATCAACCCGGCCACCACCGGCGCCAGGCGGGTGGGCGCGGCGCCGAGGCCGTCCTCGTCGCAGGCGTCGTCCACCACGAAGAGCCAGGAGATCAGGTCGGTCAGCAGGCGGAGTCGGTCCATCGGTGCGTCCGGGCAGGCGCGGCCCGCCAGCCCGGCGGCGTCCGCCCGGCGCAACCGGTCAAGCCGATGTCCGGAACTGATCAGCCCGAAGCTCTGCGCCCACGCGGTACTCTCGTCCGCCGCCAGATCGGTGCCGTGGTGGCGCCCCGCGAGGAAGGGGGGTTCCCGCAGCGCCGAGACCGCGAAGATCCGCATGGTGCCCCCAGTTTGTGCCGCGCCCCACGCGCGGCAGCGCGGAAAGCGTACGGGAGCAGAGATTGGTGTGGGTCGCTGGGTGCAAGATGCAGGACGGACATTGAGTGACCGTTCATGCACACTCAGTTAAAATCCCAGGTTGGCGCCCCGCAGTCGCTGCGCCGACGCCGTCGGCCCGTCCAACTGGACCCGGGCGACCCGCTGCCTGCCCGAGAGGAACAACGCCAACTCGCCCGGCGCGCCGACCACCCGCAGCGGTTCGCCGCCCCGGCCGACGGAGAGTTCGCCGTATCCGGGCGCCTGCACGAAGAGGTCGGCCGGAAACCGGCGCAGCGTCAGCCGGGCCAGCTGCGCGGCCCGCCGCCAGAGCGCGGACTGCAGGCCGGCGGGCAGGTCCCGGGGCAGCCACCCGGGCCGGGCCCGGCGCACGTCCTCGTGGTGGATGAAGAACTCCATCGTGTTCGCCGCCTCGTCGGTGAGCGGGTTGCTCACCGGACTCCAGACCGGCGGCCGGCGTACCTGCGTCACCAGCTCGTCGAACGGCCGGGCGGCGATCCGCCGGCGGACCCGCTCGGCGTAGCCGCGCAGCGGTGGGACGACGATGCCGCCGGCGGCGTCCGGGCGGCGTTCCCGCAGGACCAGGTGTGCGGCGAGATCACGCGTCGACCATCCCTCGGCCACGGTCGGCGCGTCCGGCCCGACGGTCAGCAGGAGATCGGCCAGCGCCTCGCGCTCGGTTCGGGCGTACCGCGACATGGCCCGATGGTAGGCCCGCAAGTCCCGGCCGGCTCGCCGGCGCGGCCCGCCGCGGCGGGCCGGGGACGGCACGTGACAGTCGACATACCCGGGCGGTCGGCATCGCCCGCCCCGAACGGTAAGGATGGAGGAGATAATTAAGGCTTACGGCGGGGGAACGCGTGGCGAGCAAGACGAGTCGGGACGTGCTCATCCGGGGCTTCGTGGTCCTCGGAAGGGCGATCCGGGAGCAGCCCCGGATCTTCGCGGTCGCGGTGAGCGGCAGTGTGCTCTTCGGGCTCATGGTGATCGCCAGCGCCTACGTCGTCGGCGCGGTGGTCGGCGACGTGGTGGTCCCCGCGATCGCCCGCGGGTCGATCGGCGTCGGCGCGCTCGTCCTGGCCGCCACGGCGCTCTTCGGGATCAGCGTGCTGCGGGTGGTCGGGATCTTCGGCCGCCGGCTCGGTGCGGGCTACATGCAGTACCGCCTGCAGGCCGCCTACCGGCGCCGGGTCACCCGCCGCTACCTCGATCTGCCGCTCTCCTGGCACCACCGCAACGCCACCGGCACCCTGCTCTCCAACGCCAACTCCGACGTCGAGGCGGCCTGGTACCCGATCGCCCCGCTGCCGTTCGCGGTCGGCACCCTGGTGATGCTGGTCGGCGCGGTCGTGTCGCTCTTCGTCACCGACTGGGCGCTGGCCCTGGTCGGGCTGGCGGTCTTTCCGGCGCTGTTCGCGCTGAACGTGGTCTACTCCCGCCGGATGGCGCCCCGGCAGGCCCGGGCCCAGCGGCTGCGGGCCGAGGTCAGCGGAATCGCCCACGAGAGCTTCGACGGCGCGCTGGTGGTCAAGACGATGGGCCGGGAGGCGCAGGAGACCGCCCGGTTCGCCGGTCGGGCCGGCGAGCTGCGCGACGCGCTGATCGCGGTCGGGCGGCTGCGCGGCGTCTTCGACCCGATGCTGGAGGCCCTGCCGAGCCTGGGCACCCTCGCCGTGCTGGTGGTCGGCGCGTTCCGGCTGCGGCAGGGCGCGATCGACGTCACCGAGCTGGTCAGCGTGGCGTTCCTCTTCACCGTGCTGGCCTTCCCGGTGCGGGCGATCGGCTGGGTCCTGGCCGAGCTGCCGCGCAGCGTCGCCGGTTGGGACCGGGTCAGCCGGGTGCTCGACGCCACCGGCGAGATGCCGTACGGCGACCGCGAGTTGCCGGCCGATCCGACGCCGGCCACCCTCCAGTTCGCCGACGTCAGCTTCGGCTACGAGCCGGCCGAGGCGCACCTGCCGGGCACCGAGGTGCTCGGCGAGGTCACCTTCACCGTGCCGGCCGGTCGTACGGTCGCACTGGTCGGGCCCACCGGCGCCGGCAAGTCGACCATCGCGTCGCTGGCCGTGCGGCTGGTCGACCCGCGCTCCGGCACGGTCACCCTGGACGGGGTGGACGTCCGCCAGCTCACCGCCGGGTCGCTGGCCGGTACCGCCGCGCTGGTGGCCCAGGTGCCATTCGTCTTCGACGACACGGTGCGCGCCAACATCGCCCTGGACCGGCCGGGGATCGGCGACGACGACGTCTGGGCGGCGCTGCGGCTGGCCGAGGCGGACGGCTTCGTCGCCGGGCTGCCCGACGGGCTGGACACCATGGTCGGGGAGCGGGGCACCTCGCTCTCCGGCGGGCAGCGGCAGCGGCTGACCCTGGCCCGGGCGCTGGCCGGCCGGCCACGGCTGCTGGTCCTCGACGACGCGACAAGCGCGGTCGACCCGAGAGTGGAGGCGGCCATCCTGGCCGGGCTGCGCTCGACCGACCGGCCCGGAGCCGCCGTCGCGTCGATCCTGGTGGTCGCGTACCGGCGGGCCACCATCGCGCTGGCCGACGAGGTGATCTACATCGAGCAGGGCCGGGTGGTGGCCCGGGGCGCGCACGCCGAGCTGCTCGCCACGGTGCCCGGCTACACCGACCTGGTCACCGCCTACGAGCAGGCCGAGGTGGAGCGCGCCCAGGAACAGCCGTACGACGAGGGGGCCGACCCGCTGTCGTCGGGCCTGGAGATCGAGGTGGACCGGTGAGCGCGAGGAGTGAGCTTGCGAGCCCCGCAGTCGCGAACGAAGGCGGCACTGTGAGCGCGAGGAGTGAGCTTGCGAGCCCCGCAGTCGCGAACGGAGGGGTGGACCGGTGAGTGAGGTCAAGGAGCGGCCGGAGGCGGGCGAGTCGACCTGGCGGACGCTGCGCCGGGGCCTGGCGCTCTCCCCGGAGCTGCGTACCGGGCTGATCGGCACCATCGGCTTGGCCCTGGTCTACATGGTCGGCCGGGTCGCCGTGCCGGTCGCCGTGCAGCAGGGCATCGACCGCGGCATCGTCGGCGGGCTGGACCTCGACGTGGTGTGGATCGTGACGGCGGTGACCGCGGTCATCCTGGCGGTGACCACGCTCTGCGGCTACCTGATGATGCGCCGGTTGTTCACGGTGAGCGAGACCGCGCTGGCCAACGTACGGACGAGGGCGTTCCGGCACGTGCACGACCTGTCGATGCTGCACCAGCAGTCGGAGCGGCGCGGCTCGCTGGTCTCCCGGGTGACCAGCGACGTCGACCAGATCACCCAGTTCCTCCAGTGGGGTGGGGTGATCCTGCTGGTCAACCTCGGTCAGCTGGTGGTCACCACGATCGTGATGCTGGTGTACTCGTTGCAGCTGACGCTTGTGGTGTTCGCCGCCTTCCTGCCGGCGGTGTTCGTGATCCGGCAGCTCCAGCGCCGGCTCGGCGCGGCGTACGGGACGGTCCGCCAGCGCACCGGCACCCTGCTCGGCGCGATCGGTGAGAGCGTGGTCGGCGCGCCGGTGATCCGGGCGTACGGCATCGCCGGGCGCACCGCCCGGCGGCTGGACGAGGCGATCGACGGGCAGCGTCAGGCGCAGCAGCGGGCCATCCGGATCAGCATCGTGGGCAGCTCGGTGGGCGAGCTGGCGGCCGGCCTGGCGCTGGCCGGCGTGGTGGTGCTCGGGGTCACCCTCGGGGTGGACGGCACCCTCTCCATCGGTCAGCTGACCGCGTTCCTGTTCCTGGTCACCCTCTTCATCCAGCCGGTGCAGATCGCCACCGAGGTGCTCAACGAGGCGCAGAACGCGATCGCCGGCTGGCGCCGGGTGTTGGATGTGCTGGACGTGGCGCCGGACGTTGCCGACCCCGGCGAGCAGGGGCGGGATCTGCCGGCCGGTCCGCTGGACATCCGCTTCTCCGGAGTGGGCTTCGCCTATCCGGGCGGTCCGCCGGTGCTGCACGAGATCGACGTGGAGATCCCGGCGAAGAGCCGGGTGGCGGTGGTCGGCGAGACGGGCAGCGGCAAGACCACCTTCGCCAAGCTGCTCACCCGGCTGATGGACCCGACCGCCGGGGCGGTGCTGCTCTCCGGGGTGCCGCTGGACGACGTCCGGTTCGACTCGCTGCGTTCGCGGGTGGTGATGGTGCCGCAGGACGGCTTCCTCTTCGACGCCACGGTGGGGGAGAACGTCCGGTTCGCCCGGCCGGAGCTGACCGACGAGCAGCTCGGCACGGCCTTCGGCGAGCTGGGGCTGGCCGACTGGCTGTACGGGCTGCCCGCCGGGCTGGACACTCCGGTGGGGGAGCGCGGCGAGGCGTTGAGCGTGGGGGAGCGGCAGCTGGTCGCGCTGGCCCGGGCGTACGTGGCCGACCCCGACCTGCTGGTGCTGGACGAGGCGACGAGCGCGGTCGACCCGGCCACCGAGGTGCGGCTGCAACGCACCCTCGACGCGGTGACCCGGGGCCGGACCACGCTCGCCATCGCGCACCGGCTCTCCACCGCGCAGGCCGCCGACGAGGTGATCGTGGTGGACCGGGGTCGGATCGTCCAGCGCGGGCCGCACGACGAGCTGGTCCGCGACCCCGAGTCCACCTACGGCCTGCTCTACGCATCGTGGCTGGAGCAGACCCGCTGAGCGCGGGTCAGCGGGAGTAGAACTCCACCACCAACTGCTCGTCGCAGATCACCGGCACCTCGTGCCGTTCCGGCTCGCGTACCAGGGTCGCCCGCAGCGTGGCCAGGTCCACCGACAGGTACGGCTGGCCCGGCCCGTCGCCGCGGTTGGCGCCGGTGGCGGCGAGCTGGAACGGCAGTCGTTCCCGGCTGCGCTCCCGGACGCCGACGACCTGGCCGGGGCGCAGCCGGTACGACGGCCGGTCGACCTTGCGCCCGTCGACGGTGATGTGCCCGTGGGCGACCAGCTGCCGCGCCTGGTAGATGCTGCGGGCCAGTCCGGCCCGGTGGACCACCGCGTCGAGTCGTCGCTCCAGGAGCGCGACCAGGCTCTCGCCGGTCTTGCCGGCGCCCCGGACCGCCTCGTCGAAGGTGCGGCGCAGCTGGGTCTCGCTGACGTTGTACTGGTGGCGCAGGCGCTGCTTCTCCAGCAGCCGCACCTGGTAGTCGGAGGTCTTGCGGCGCTGCCGGCCGTGCATGCCCGGGGGGAAGGGGCGGCGCTCGAAGTACTTGACGCACTTGGTGGTCAGGGGGATGCCGAGGGCGCGGGAGAGCCGGACCTTGGGCCGGGACTGGTTCACGGTGGACCTCTCCGATCGAGTGCTCTAGGGTGCTAGTTAGGTAAGGCTAACCTACGAAGGAGAGCGCCATGCGGCCCAGCCCTGCGGAGATCGTCCGCACTCTCGTCGCGGGCCGGCTTCCCGGTCTCGTCCACCTCGCGCACCGGCCCGGTCCGCACCACGTGCGGCACGTCACCGATCCGGACGGGCAGGTGCTGCTGCTGGTGCCGGTGGTCAGCGACCTGGCCGCCGCGCTGCGTCCGGCGGACGGCGAGGACGACGTGGCGCTCGTCCTCGACGTGCTCGACCTGCCGCCCGCGGCCGGCGCGCCGACGCTGGGCCGGGCCTGGGTCTCCGGCTGGGCGACGGAGCTGGGCGGCGACGAGGCGCGGGCGGCGGCCGTCGACTTCGCCGCCGCCGAGCCGACCGGTGACCTGCTCGACCTGGGCGTCCGGTTCCGGCTGTTCCGCTTCGAGGTGGTCGAGGCCCGCTGGGAGCGCGCCGGCGGCGTGCGCCGGATCGACCCCGAGGCGTACGCCGCGGCGGAGCCGGATCCGCTGCACCCGGTGGAGGCGGAGCTGCTGGCCGACCTCGCCGACCACCACGGTGCGGAGGTGGTGGGCTACCTGCGCCGGCAGCTCGGGCTGACCGACGACGGCGACGGCCCGCCCCGGGTGGTGCGGATCGACCGGTACGGGCTGGTCGTCGCCCTGGGGCGGCCCGGCGCCCGGCGCCGGGTCCGGCTCGCCTTCCCGCACCCGGTGGCCGACCACGCCGAGCTGGTCCGGCTGCTGCACCCGATGGTCTGCCCCCGCGCCGCCGCCGGCTGACCGGCGCCGGCGCTCGGCGGCCCGCGGTCAGCCGGTCAGGTCACCGGTGAGGTAGCGCTGCACGGTCGGCCCGACGGTGGCCACCAGCGTCTCCGGGGCGGCGGAGGCGACCGGCTCCAGCCGGATCACGTGCCGCATCATGGCCAGCCCGATCAGCTGGCTGGCCACCAGCGAGCCGCGCAGCGGCAGCTCGGCCGGGTCGATGTCGAGATGCTCCAGCACCCGGCGCAGCACCTGGGTGACGATGAACTCCCGCAGCAGCCGAGCCGTCCACTCGTTGCTCACCGCCGAGCGCAGCAGCGCCACCCCGGCGGTGCTGGCGGGGGAGTCCCAGACCCCGAGGAACATCCGCACGAGGCGCTCGCCGATGCCGTCCGGACCGCCCGCGAGCACCTTCGGCAGCAGCTCCCGGGGATTGACCGGCGCCTGCATCGCCGCCAGGAAGAGCTGGTCCTTGTTGCCGAAGTAGTGGTGCACCAGGGCCGGGTCCACGCCGGCGGCGGCGGCGATCGACCGGATCGACGCCGCGTCGAAGCCCCGCTCGGCGAAGGCGGCGCGTGCCGCGTCGAGGATCGCCTCGCGGGTGTCCGGCTTGCCGGGTCGCCGGCCGGTCCGTCGCGTCATCGCCGCCCTTCGCTCGTCCATCCGCCGCCCCCCCGGGCGCGGTTGCCCGGTCCCCGCCGGGCGCCGGGTCAGCCGCTGCGCCGGCGCAGGGTGGTCGCGGCCAGCACCAGGGCGAGCAGTACCGCCCCGGCCACCACCGTCAGGTCCCGCCACATCCGACCGGTCGGGTCGGCGTGCGCGCCGACCTCCTGCAACGCCTCGACGGCGTACGACAGCGGCAGCGCGTCGCTGACCGCCTGGAGCCAGCCGGCCATCTGATCCCGGGCCACGAAGAGCCCGCAGAGCAGCAGCTGGGGGACGACCACGACCGGCATGAACTGTACGGCCTGGAACTCGGTGCGGGCGAAGGCGCTGCAGAGCAGCCCGAGCGCGACGCCGAGCACCGCGTCGACCACCGCGATCAGGATCACCAGCCCGCTGCTGCCCGCGGTGTCCAGGTCGAAGACCCAGTAGGCCACCCCGGCGGCGACCGCGGCCTGCACGGTGGCGGCGAGACCGAACGCGATGCCGTAGCCGAAGAGCAGGTCCAGCTTGCCCAGTGGGGTGGTGAGCAGCCGTTCCAGCGTGCCGGTGGTGCGCTCCCGGAGCATGGCGATGCTGGTCACCAGGAACATGATCACGAAGGGGAAGATGCCGAGCATGACCAGCGCCACCCGGTCGAACGTCGACGGCTGTCCGGGCGGGGTGGGCTGGTCGGCGTACATGAAGTAGACCAGGGTGAGCAGCGCGGCCGGGACGGCGACCAGGAGCGCGACGGTGCGCCGGTCGTGGCGCAGCTGGCGCAGGACGCGGCCGGTCGTGGCGGCCAGGATCCGGGCGTTCACGCCGCCTCCCCGGTGCCGGCCGGGGCCGCCTCGCTGGCCCGGATCAGTCGCAGGAACGCCTCGTCGAGGTCGTCGACGCCGGCGGCGGCGCGCACCGCGGCGGGGCTGTCGTCGGCGATCAGCCGCCCCTCGCGGATCAGCAGCAGCCGGTCGCAGCGCGCCGCCTCGTCCATCACGTGGCTGGAGACGAGCAGGGTGGTGCCGGCTGCGGCCATGGCGTGGAACCGGGCCCAGAGGTCGGCCCGCAGCACCGGGTCCTGCCCGACCGTGGGCTCGTCCAGGATGACCAGCTCGGGCTGGCCGACCAGCGCGCAGGCCAGTGAGGCGCGGCTGTGCTGGCCGCCGGAGAGGTTGCCGACCAGCTGGCCGGCGGCCGAGGCGAGCCCCACGTCGCGGATCGCCTGCTCGGCCTCGGCGTGGCCGCGCCCGTAGAGCGCGGCGAAGTAGCGGGCGTTCTCCCGCACCGTCAGGTCGGCGTAGACGCTGGGCGCCTGGGTGAGGTAGCCCACCCGGTGGCGCAGCGCGGCGGACCCGGCGGGCTGGCCCAGCACGGTGACGCTGCCGCCGTGGACCACCTGCACCCCGACCACCGCGCGCATGAGGGTGGTCTTGCCGCTGCCGCTCGGCCCCAGCAGCCCGGTGACCGCGCCGCGCGGGACCGCGCAGCTGATGCCGTGCAGCACCCGCCGTCGACCCCGGTCGACGACCAGGTCACGGACGGCGATCGCATCGTCCATCGTCCACCTCCCGAAAACTCATCATGTGTTGAACTCAACGCTAGATGAGATACCGCCCGGCCCGCAACGGTTGACTTCGTGTGCACTCGAACTGGAAGCCTGGACGGGTGGACGTGGACATCAGCACTCGGGAGATCACCCTCACCGTCGGCGAGGCGGCCGAGCGGGTCGGCCTCACCACCTACACGCTGCGCTGGTACGAGCAGGAGGGCCTGGTGGCGCCGGTCGGGCGGGACTCCGCCGGGCGGCGTCGGTACACCCCCGGCGACGTGGACTGGCTCTTCCTGCTCACCCGGCTGCGCCGGACCGGTATGCCGGTGCGCGACATGCGCCGCTATGCCGAGCTGGCCCGGCAGGGCGACCGCACCCTCGGCGCCCGGCGGGCGCTCTTCGAGGCGCACCGTGACCGGGTGCTGCAACGGATGGCCGACCTCGAGGAAGACCTGAAGGTGCTCAACTACAAGATCGATGCCTACCGACGCGCCGAGCACGAGACCCGGTGACCCCCCACCGGACGGGTGACCGGAAGATCGACGGTCACCGACGAAAGGTATCCTGAGGCAGCAATCAGAAGCCTCGGGCACTAGCCATCGGACCGGACAGTCGGTCCGGCATCGGACATTGCGCCTCGAACGGACGTGCGGCACGATGACGCCGTGGGTCACGCTCCGTTACCGGACGCCGGCTTCCTCGACGACTGGGCCGCCCGGCTGCGCCAGTTCGCCGAGCGGCCCGTCGTCGGCATCATGCTGCGCGGCAGCCACGCCCGGCAGGCGGCCACCGCGCACAGCGACGTCGACCTCGACGTGCTGGTCGTCGGCGCCCCGTACGCGGCGCAGCGGGCGTACCTGGCGCGGACTCCGGGCAGGCTGACCCACGTGTCGGTGGCCGCCCGGGACATCCGGTCCTGGGTGGCCCGCCTCGGCGAGCCGGCCGACTGGGCGTTCGGCCTGCCGGTCTTCGCGCCGGCCCGGCTGCTCTGGGCCGACGCCCACTGGCGGCCCCGGATCGACCTGCCGGTGCTCTGTCAGCCGGCCGGTGAGCCGCAACTGGAAGAGCTGATCGCCACGCTGGGTAAGGCTGCCCGGGCCCGGGCAGCGGGGGACCACCTCGGCGTCCGGCTCGCCGCCGCGGACCTGGCCCGGCTCTGCCCCTCGGTGCTCCGGCTGGCCAACCCCTCGGTGCGGGTCGCCTCCCGCCGGGCCGCGTTCGCCGCCGCGCTGAACCTGCCGGTCGCGCCGCCCGGCTACCGCGAGGACATGCTGCTCTGCCTCGGCCTGCGCCCCGGCGCCACCGGGCAGCTCTGGGCGGCGGCGGTGCGGCTGGTGACCGGCACGCTTCCGCTGATCCGCCCGTACGCCGCGCGGATCGCCGAGGCCGCCGGAGCGGACCTGGCCGACGCGCTGCTCGACGGCCGGCTGCACCGCTACGTCGCCCAGCTCACCGGCCCCACCGAGGGTCCGAACCGGCCCGGTCGGGAGCCGTCGCCGGTACCAGCGCCGCGTGCGGGAGAATGGCTCACTGTGCCCGTACCTGACGCGCCGGTGACCGGCGCCCCCAGCGAAGCGAGCGAGCCGACGGCCGCGGCCCGCCCGTCCCGGCTCGACCCGGCCATCGCGGCCCGGCTCCGCCGTAACGCCGACGGGCTGGTGGCGGCGGTCGTGCGCCAGCACGACTCCGGCGAGGTGCTGATGGTCGCCTGGATGGACGACGAGGCGCTGCATCGCACCCTCACCACCGGACGGGCGACCTACTGGTCGCGCAGCCGGCGGGAGTACTGGGTCAAGGGCGCCACCTCCGGGCACCACCAGTACGTCCGCTCGGTGGCGTTGGACTGCGACGGCGACGCGTTGCTGGTGAGCGTCGACCAGGTCGGCGCGGCGTGCCACACCGGTCACCGCACCTGCTTCTTCGAGGAACTGCCGGTCACCGGCGCGGAGGCGCCGTGAGCGCCGCGGCCCCCGCCGGCGACGCGGGACGGGTCCGGTCATGACCGACGGCGTGGTGAGCCCCGACGAGGCGACCTTCACCGGGTTGGCCGCCCGCTGGCGGGTGGTGCCGGTGACCCGGCGGCTGCTCGCCGACGCGGAGACTCCGGTGGGGGTCTACCGGAAACTGGCCGGCGGCCCGGGCACCTTCCTGCTGGAGTCCGCCGAGCAGGGCGTCGGCTCCGCCGGGATGGCCTGGTCGCGCTACTCGTTCATCGGCGTACGCAGCGGCGCCACCCTGGTCGAGCGGGACGGCGCGGCGGCCTGGCTCGGCCAGCCGCCGGCCGGGCTGCCCGCCACCGGTGACCCGGTCGAGGTGCTGCGGGAGACCGTCGCGGCCCTCGCCGGCCCGGCCTGGGACCCGGCCAGCGGGATGCCGCCGCTGACGGGGGGCATGGTGGGCTACCTCGGCTACGACCTCATCCGGCGTTTCGAGCGGCTGCCCGAGCTGACCGAGGACGACCTGGGCGTGCCGGAGCTGGGCATGATGCTCGCCACCGACCTGGTGGTGCTCGACCACTACGACGGCTCGGCGATCCTGGTCGCCAACGCGGTCCTGCCCCCGCTGGACGAGCCGGACCGGGACGCGCGGGTCGCCGCCGCATACCACCACGCGGTGGGGCGGCTGGACGCGATGACCACCGCGCTGTCCCGGCCCATCCCGCCGATGATCTCCACGGTCGACCGGCCACCGACCGGCGAGGTGGCCAGCCGGACCCCGGACGGCGGCTATCCCAAGGCGGTGGAGGCGGCCAAGGAGGCGATCCGGGCCGGCGAGTGCTTCCAGATCGTGCTGTCGCAGCGCTTCGAGCGGGCCACCCACGCCGACCCGCTGGACGTCTACCGGGTGCTGCGCACCACCAACCCGAGTCCGTACATGTACCTGCTGCGCTTCGACGGCTTCGACATCGTCGGCTCCTCGCCGGAGGCGCACCTGAAGGTGACCACCGCCGCCGACGGGCAGCGCCGGGCGTTGCTGCACCCGATCGCCGGCACCCGGCCGCGTGGTGGCACCGCGGTCGCCGACGCCCGGCTCGCCGCCGAGCTGCTCACCGACCCGAAGGAGCGGGCCGAGCACGTCATGCTTGTCGACCTGGGCCGCAACGACCTCGGCCGGGTCTGCCAGCCGGGCACGGTCGAGGTGCCGGAGTTCGCCACCATCGAGCGGTACAGCCACGTCATGCACATCGTCTCCACCGTGGTCGGCACGCTGCGGGCGGACCGGACGGCGTTCGACGCGCTGGCCGCGACGTTCCCGGCCGGCACCCTGTCCGGCGCGCCGAAGGTGCGGGCCATGGAGATCATCGAGGAGCTGGAGCCGGTCCGGCGGGGCGTCTACGGCGGCACCGTCGGCTACTTCGGCTTCGGCGGCGACCTGGACATGGCGATCGCCATCCGGACCGCGCTGATCCGCGACGGGCGGGCGTACGTGCAGGCCGGGGCCGGCGTGGTGGCCGACTCCGACCCGGTCGCCGAGGACCAGGAGACCCGGAACAAGGCCGCCGCCGTGCTGGCGGCCATCGTCGCCGCCGAAACCCTCCGGGCCGCCCGATGACGCGGGGTGCGCGGCCGGGCGCGGGCCGGCGCGAGCTGACGTACGCGGTGCTGCTCAGCCTCGCCGGCGCGGGCCTCGCGCTCTGGGCGGCGACCCGCACCTGGTCGGTCGAGCTGACCGTCCGCCCGACGCCGCTGCCGCCGGAGCGCACCACCCACAGCGGTGGTGGCCTGCTGCCGTGGCTGCCGGCCCTGGCGGTGGTCGGGCTGGCCGGCGGGGGCGCGGTGCTCGCCACCCGGGGCCGGCTGCGCCAACTGCTCGGCGCCCTGCTCGCCCTACTCGGGTTGGCGGTGGCGGTCGGCGGTGGTTACGGCCTGCTGGCCGGGTTCGCCGGAGCGGTGAACCGGCAGTGGCCCGCCCTCTGTCTGCTCGGCGGGCTGATGGCCGCCGCGGGTGGGCTGTTGACGGCGCTGCGCGGGCGCGGCTGGCCGGCGATGGGCGCCCGGTACGAGCGCCCGGCCCGGGTGGAGCCGGCGGGACCGGTGGCCCCACCGCCCGGCCCCGTCGCCGGGCGGCGCACCACCGAGGCGTGGGACGCCCTGGACCGGGGCGAGGATCCGACGGTCAGCTGACCGGCTGTTCCTCGCGCTGACGGCGGGCGGCGGCCCGGGCCGCGGCCAGCTCGGCCACCAGGCGGTCCAGCTCGGCCCGCCGGTCGGCGCGGGCCCGGTCGGCGCAGACCGCCTCCCACGCGTTCCCCCGCGCGGTCCGCATCCGCCCCTCGCCGACCACCGCGCGCTCCAGCGTGTGCACCACGCCGACGGCGAGGGACGCGACGGTCCGCGAGATGGTGGTCAGTCCGACGGTCGGGTTCGGATCGGCAGTGCTCATGGTCACCCCGCAGGAGGATGGTTGGCGACGGGTCGGCAGGCGCGTCATCGAGTCTGCCTGAGGGACATGCTTGCCGGCTCACGTTTCGCCGCGGTGACCGGCCGGTCAACTGTCCATCAGGGGCCAACACCAGGGACAGGGCCACTCGTCCTTGAGCTTGGTCACAGCATCGACGCTCATCGCTGAGCGGGCGGTGGGCGACCCGGTGGTGGCATGATCTATGCGTCGACGTCGATGCGAGCCGGGGTTGGCCCCGAGCGTCGCCGGTCGGTCCGGGAGGTGGCGCTGCGTGACATCCTCTTCACGGCAGGTCGGCCATTATGCCCCAGCCGGTTTCGTGAGCAGCGCCATACCCCCACCACGTGGCGCCAGCTGGCGCCCCCTAGCATCGGCCCATGACACCCGGAGAGGGGAGTCCGATGGTGACTGCTGAGCATGCGCACGCGGAGGGGGACGAGGCCGGTCCGGCGGCGTCCGCAAGCGTGCTCGACGAGATCCTGGCCGGGGTGCGCGAGGACGTCGCCCGGCGGCAGGAGCAGGTTCCGCTGGAGCGGATCCGGGAACTGGCCGCCGCCGCCCCGCCGCCGCTGGACGCGTACGCGGCCCTGCGTCGCCCCGGCGTCGCGGTGATCGCCGAGGTGAAGCGCTCCTCGCCGTCCAAGGGTCAGCTCGCCGAGATCGCCGACCCTGCCGATCTGGCCGGCGACTACGCGGCCGGTGGGGCCCGGGCGATCAGCGTGCTCACCGAGGGGCGCTGGTTCGGCGGCTCGCTGGACGACCTGGCGGCGGTCCGGGCCGCGGTGCAGATCCCGGTGCTACGCAAGGACTTCGTGGTCTCGAGCTACCAGGTGCACGAGGCGCGTGCGCACGGCGCCGACCTGGTGCTGCTGATCGTCGCCGCGCTGGAGCAGAACGTGCTGATGGGCCTGCTGGAGCGGATCGAGTCGCTCGGCATGACCGCGCTCGTCGAGGTGCACGACGAGGAGGAGGCCGACCGGGCGCTGGAGGCCGGTGCGCAGGTCATCGGGGTCAACGCCCGCGACCTGCGTACCCTGGAGGTCGACCGTTCGGTCTTCGAGCGGATCGCGCCCGGCCTGCCGAGCAGCGTCGTCAAGATCGCCGAATCCGGTGTGCGGGGTCCGCACGACCTCATCCGGTACGCGTCGGCCGGCGCCGACGCGGTGCTGGTCGGCGAGGGCCTGGTCACCCAGAAGAGCCCCCGGGAGGCGGTGGCCGAGCTGGTCAACGCCGGCAACCACCCGGCCACGCCCCGCCCGGCGCGCTGATCCCGCGCCGGCTCCGCCCGCAGCGAGAGGACGATCCGATGAGCGCCGACGCGCTGGCCCCGGCGGCCGGCCCGCAGCCCGACTCCGCCGGCCACTTCGGCCGCTTCGGCGGCCGTTTCGTGCCCGAGGCCCTGGTGGCCGCGCTGGACGAGCTCGACGGGGCGTGGCGCACGGCGATGGCGGACGAGTCCTTCCGGGCCGAGTTCGGCGCGCTGCTGCGTGACTACGCCGGCACGCCGTCGCTGCTCTACGAGGCCCGGCGGTTCTCCGCGAAGGTCGGGGCCCGGGTGCTGCTCAAGCGGGAGGACCTGAACCACACCGGCGCGCACAAGGTGCGCAACGTGCTCGGTCAGGCGCTGCTCACCAAGCGGATGGGCAAGACCCGGGTGATCGCGGAGACCGGCGCCGGCCAGCACGGGGTGGCCACCGCCACCGCCGCCGCGCTGTTCGACCTGGAATGCGTGGTCTACATGGGCCAGGTGGACACCGAGCGGCAGGCGCTCAACGTGGCCCGGATGCGGATGCTCGGCGCCACGGTCGTCCCGGTGACCAACGGCTCGCGGACCCTCAAGGACGCCATGAACGAGGCGATGCGGGACTGGGTCGCCAACGTCGACGACACCCACTACCTGATCGGCACCGCCGCCGGCCCGCACCCGTTCCCGGCCATGGTGCGCGACTTCGTACGCGGCATCGGCGACGAGGCCCGCCAGCAGTGCCTCGACCTGACCGGCGCGCTGCCCGACGCGGTGACCGCCTGCGTCGGCGGCGGCTCCAACGCGCTCGGCATCTTCCACGCCTTCGTCGGCGACCCGGACGTCCGGCTCTACGGCTTCGAGGCCGGTGGCGACGGGGTCGACACGGGCCGGCACGCGGCCAGCATCACCGGCGGCTCCGCCGGCGTGCTGCACGGCACCCGCACCTACGTGCTGCAGGACGCCGACGGCCAGACGCAGGAGTCGCACTCGATCTCCGCCGGCCTGGACTACCCCGGGGTCGGGCCGGAACACGCCTGGCTGCACGACACCGGCCGGGCGACCTACGCCCCGGTCACCGACGACGAGGCGATGGCCGCGTTCGAACTGCTCTGCCGCACCGAGGGGATCATCCCGGCGATCGAGAGCGCGCACGCGCTCGCCGGCACCGTCGCGATCGCCCCGAAGCTCGCCGCCGAGCTGGGCCGGCAGCCCACCATCGTGGTCAACCTCTCCGGCCGGGGCGACAAGGACGTGCACACCGCCGGCGACTACTTCGGCATCCTGGACAAGGAGCAGTGAGATGAGCCGGATCGGGGTCGCCTTCGACAAGGCCCGCGCGGACGGTCGGGCCCTGCTGGTCGGCTGCATGCCGGCCGGCTTCCCGACCGTCGAGGGCAGCATCGCGGCGATGGTCGCGATGGTGGAGGCCGGGGTCGACGTGATCGAGGTGGAGATCCCCTACTCCGATCCGGTGATGGACGGCCCGGTGATCCAGAGGGCCAGCGACATCGCGCTCGCCGGCGGGGTGCGCACCGCCGACACGCTGCGCATCATCGAGGCGGTCGCCGCCACCGGCGCGCCGGTGGTCACCATGACCTACTGGAACCCGGTCGAGCGGTACGGCGTCGACGCCTTCGCCCGTGACCTCGACGCCGCCGGCGGCACCGGCCTGATCACCCCGGACCTCATCCCCGAGGAGGCCGGCGAGTGGCTGGCCGCCTCGGACGCGTACGGGCTGGACCGCACGTTCCTGGTCTCCCCGTCCTCCACCGACGCGCGGCTGGCGATGACCGTCGAGCACTGCCGGGGCTTCGTCTACGCCACCGCCATCATGGGGGTGACCGGCGCCCGGTCGCAGACCTCCACGGCGGCGCCGGTGCTCGTCTCCCGCGTGCGGGAGGCGACCGACCTGCCGGTGGGCGTCGGGCTCGGTGTCGGCACCGGTGCGCAGGCCGGCACGGTCGGCGGCTACGCCGACGGGGTGATCGTGGGCAGCGCCCTGGTCCGCTGCCTGCTCGACGCCCCGGACGAGGCCGCCGGGCTGGCCGCGCTGCGCGCGCTCAGCGCCGAACTCGCCGAGGGCGTGCGCAACCCCACCCGCTGAGCCCGCCCGCGCGGCAGCGCCGCACGGACGCGTCTCCTCCGCAGCCACCGTGAGCCTCGGGAGTCGCCCGCCTGACCGGCGGACCCGCGTCGCTCGTGGGGTCACCGCTGGGCGGAGGTGTCCCGCCCGGGGCGCGGGCCCGGCACCGCCCGGTCCGGGTCGGGCTCCGGGGCCGGGCCGCAGCGGCCCAGCACGCCGGAGTGGCCGGCGGTGGCATCGGCGATGGCCACCCGGGTGGTCGGGGTGACCGCCGCCGGCAGCGCCGACGGGTCGTGCCAGGAGAGCCGGCACCCGCCTGGCGGTTCGGCCGCCGGCCGGTCACCGCGAACCCGCGCCCGGAAGACGTGTACGAGGACGTCCGGCGGCAGGGCCGGCCGGCCGGGCGGCGTCACCTCGGGCGCCGGCTCGGTGAGCCGGTAGAGCCCGACCAGGTCGATCACCTCGACGTCGTAGCCGGTCTCGGCGCGGATGTCGCGCACCGCCGCCTCGACCGGGCTCTCCGCCCGCCGCAGCCGCCCGCCGGGCAGGCCGTAGCGTCGCTCGCCGCGACCCTGGCGGCAGAGCAGCACCCGACCGGCCCGATCGGTGACGACCGCAGCGACCGCCCAGGTGAGCGTGCTCATGGACAAAGAGCCTACGGCGGCGCAAACCAGAAGTCATCGCGATCGGTCCGACCGGTGGACCGGGGTGCCACCGAACGGCTCCACAGCGGTAGCGTGTGCATCCGTGACTCTCGCCTCGCTGTCGCCCCAGGCGGCCCTGCCCAGCCCCAGCACCGCCGTGTGGCAGCTCGGACCGGTGCCGATCCGGGCGTACGCGCTGTGCATCATCGTCGGCATCGTGGTGGCCTGCCTGGTCACCGAGTACCGGTTGCGGCGGCGCGGGGTCGCACCCGGTGCGGTGCTGGACATCGCGGTGTGGGCGGTGCCGACCGGCATCATCGGCGCCCGGATCTACCACGTGATCACCTCGCCGGAGAAATACTTCGGCACCGGCGGCGACCCGATGAAGGCGTTCGCCATCTGGGAGGGTGGGCTCGGCATCTGGGGCGCGGTCGCCGGTGGCGCGATCGGCGCCTGGATCGCCGCCCGGCAGCTCGGCATCCCGTTCGCGGTGGTCGCCGACGCGCTGGCCCCGGGTCTGCCGCTGGCCCAGGCGATCGGCCGGATCGGCAACTGGTTCAACAACGAGCTCTTCGGCGGCCGGACCACCCTGCCCTGGGGTCTGGAGATCCACCGGATGGACCCGGACAACCCGGGCCACGCGCTGCGCGACGACGCCGGCCAGCCGATCCTCGAACCTGGTCTCTACCAGCCGACCTTCGCCTACGAGGCGATCTGGAACGTCGGCGTCGCCGCGCTGGTCTTCTTCCTCGACCGCAAGCTGCGGCTCGGCCGGGGGCGGGCGTTCGCGCTCTACGTGATGGGCTACACCGCCGGCCGGTTCTGGATCGAGCTGATGCGCACCGACGAGGCGAACACGATCCTCGGCGTCCGGCTCAACGTCTGGACCGCCGGGCTGGTCTTCCTCGGCGCGCTGATCTACTTCGTGCGGGTCCGCGGCCCGCGGGAGTACCTGATCCCGCTCGACGCGGCCGCGCCGACCGTCCCGGCCACGCCGGCCGGGTCCGACGTCTCGCAGGTCGACCTCTCCGCGCGGGAGGCCGGCTCCCGCCCGGCCGCGCCCGAGGGCTACCGGGTGGTCGACGAGGAGCAGTTCCGGGCCTACCAGGAGACCGGTGCGGTGCCCGCCGATCCGGTGGCCGACGCGCCGAGCGCCGACGGCACCCCCGCCGACGAGGCGACGGTGCCCGCCGCGCGGTCCGACGCGGCGGCCGACGCCGAGCCCGACGCCGGCGACCCGGACCGGACGGCCGACCAGACCGAGCCGACCCGCGACGACGACCGGGCCGGCGCGACCGGCTCCGGCCCGGCCGAGCGCGACAGCTGACGGGGGAGCGGCACCATGCGTAGCGCGGTGGTGGTCGGCGCCGGGATCGGCGGCCTGTCGGTCGCCGGCGCGCTGGCCCGCTCCGGCTGGCGGGTCACCCTGCTCGAACGGGCCGACCGGGTTCGCCCCGAACCGACCGCGGTGGTGCTCTGGCCCAACGGGGTGCGCGCGCTGCAGGCGCTCGGCCTCGGCGCCGGCCTGGAGGCGATCGCCACCCCGGTGCCCGACACCGGGGTACGCCGTCCCGACGGGCACTGGCTGGTGCAGCCCCGCCCCATCCCGGCCGACCGGATGCCGGTGGTGGTGCACCGGGAGGACCTGCACGACGCGCTGATCGCCGGGCTCGGCGACCGGGTGGAGCTGCGCACCGGCGTCACGGTGCGCAGCGTCCGCGCCGAGCCGGGCGAGCGGCCGGCGGTCGGCGACGGTCGGCAGATCATCGAGGCCGACCTGGTGGTCGCCGCGGACGGGACGGACAGCGAGGTCCGCCGCCGGCTCGCGCCCGAGGCCACCGTGGTCAGCTCCGGTTCCGCCGCGTGGCGCGCGGTGATCCCCTGGTACCGGGCGCCTCGGCTGCCCGCCGACCAGCCGATCGGCGGCGAGGTGCTGGGCGCCGGTTACCGCTTCGTCTCCGCGTCGCTGGGCGAGCGCGGCTCGTCGGGCGGCTCCAGCCGGGGCGGCATCTACTGGGTGGCCACCGCGGCAGGCGCGCCCCGCCCGGAGCCACCGGAGACCCAGCTCGCCCTGCTCCGCCGCTGGTACGCCGGCTGGCCGGGGCCGATCGGCGATCTGCTCGACGCCACCGACCCGGCCGACCTGGTCCAGCAGGAGGTTCGCGAGCTGCGCCCGTTGCCCCGCGCGTACGGCTTCCCGGCCGGCCCGGGTGGCGTGGTGCTGCTCGGCGACGCCGCGCACGCCATGCCGCCGCACCTGGGCCAGGGCGCCTGCCTCGCCTTCGAGGACGCGGCCACCCTCGCCGTGCTGCTGCGCGAGTCCCGGTTGCCCGACGCCGTGCAGGCGTACGACCGGGTGCGCCGCCCCCGGGCGGCGAGCGTGGTCCGGCAGACCCGCCGGATGTCGGCGGTGCTGCAGACCCGGGGCCGGCTGGCGCTGCGCGCCCGCGACGCCGCGCTCGGCACCCTGACCCCCCGCCTGCTCAACACCGCCGCCGCCTCCGCCGCCCAGTGGCGCCCGCCGGCCTGACACCGCCGCCGCTCGGGTCGATCATGCAGTCGTGGTGGTGGACGAAGGGTGCGATTCACCCCGGTCCGGGCACCACAACACCTTGATCGACGGGGTCGCGACCCCGGTCAGGGGATGAGGGCGGCGGGTTCGGCGATGCAGGCGGTGCCGATCCGGCGGAAGCCGACCCGCAGGTAGACCCGGGCGATCTCCTCGCTGCCGGCGGAGAGGAAGATCAGTTCGGTGCCGGCGTCGTGCAGCTCGCGGGCCAGTGTCGCGGTGACCGCCGCGCCCAGCCCCCGGCGGCGGGCGGTGGGCAGGGTGCCCACCCCGGCGATCTCGGCGACGTCGCCGACCCGCATCGCCATCCCGCTGGCCAGCGCCCCGTCCGCCGCCGTGGCGGCCATCACCGACAGGCGCCGGCCGTCCGCGATCCGGGCGCGTTCCTCGTCGAGCGCGGCCAGCTCCAGCTCGGTGACGGCCGCGTCCCGCTGTGCCGGACCGGCGTCGCCCGGTGCGGTGCCGGCCGCGGCGAACGCCACCGCGGCGACGGCCCGGCGGGCCGCCACCTCCGCCGCGAAGTCCGGCGAGTCGGGGTCCAGCAACCGCACCGGTACGTCGGTGAGCGTCGCCGGGTCGGGCAGCGCCGCCGGGTCGAGCACCATCAACGGGGCCTCCAGCACGGCCAGCCCGGCCGAGCGGGCCACCGGCAGCAGCTCGGGCGTCGTCTCGTGCACCCACTCGAAGGCCTCGGGCAGGCCCAGCTCCCGCTGACGCTCCCGGGCGGCGTTGACGTCGGCCAGCGAGGGGGGTGCGGTCGCGTCCCGCCGGGGCCGGGCGTAGAACGGGAAACCGCCGCCTTCGCGGACGAAGAGCACCAGTCCGCCGTACTCCTCCACCCGCGCCGCATCGCGGGGCACCGCGTCGTAGAAGCGTTCCAACCGGTCGAAGAGGTCCTTGTGCAGGGGATCCACCGCGCGAGACTACACGTCCCAGACTCTGGAAGGTGTGATCAATCTGGACTGGCCTTGCGGCCCCCGCCCTAACGTAGACTCAATAGACCCACGAGGGCCGACGTCGTCCCGACCATGCTCCAACCTGAGTGACGACAGGAGGCCCGGTGGCCTTTCCGTACCCGTACCCGTACCCGCACCAGCCGCAGTCGGCCCCGACCCTCGGCGTGCCCGCGGCCGGGCTATACGACCCCGCTCAGGAGCACGACGCGTGCGGCGTGGCCTTCGTGGCGGACCTGTACGGCCGCCGCTCGCACGCGGTCGTCGAGAACGGTCTCGGCGCGCTCTGTCGGCTGGACCACCGGGGCGCCCGCGGCGCGGAACCGAACACCGGCGACGGCGCGGGCATCATGATCCAGGTGCCGGACGCCTTCCTGCGCGCGGTGGTGGACTTCCCGCTGCCGCCCGCCGGCGAGTACGCCACCGGTCTGGTCTTCCTCCCAGACGACGACGCCGCCGAGGCCCTCGCCCGCCGGGTGGTGGAGAAGTACGCCCTGGTCGAGGGGGCCGAGCTGCTCGGCTGGCGGGACGTGCCGGTCGACCCGAGCGGGCTGGGCGAGACGGCGCTGGCCGCCCTGCCGCGGATCCGCCAGCTCTTCCTCGCCGCCCACCGGCTGACCGACTCGCCCGCCGGGCCGGCCGGCTCGGCGCTGGACGGCCTCGAGCTGGACCGGGTGGCGTTCTGCGTGCGCAAGCAGGCCGAGCGGGAGAGCGCCGAGCGCGGCGCCCCGGCATACTTCCCGTCGCTGTCGGCGCGGACGATGGTCTGGAAGGGGATGCTCACCCCCGACCAGCTGCCGGAGTTCTATCCCGAGCTGACCGACGAGCGGGTGCGCAGCGCCATCGCGCTGGTGCACTCCCGGTTCTCCACCAACACCTTCCCGTCCTGGCCGCTGGCGCACCCGTACCGGTTCATCGCCCACAACGGTGAGATCAACACGATCCGCGGCAACCGGAACTGGATGCAGGCCCGCGAGGCGCTGCTGCGTACCCCGGGCCTGCCCGGCAACATCCGGCGGATCTTCCCGGTCTGCACGCCCGGCGCCTCCGACTCGGCCAACTTCGACGAGGTGCTGGAGCTGCTGCACCTGGCCGGGCGGAGCCTGCCGCACGCGGTGCTGATGATGATCCCCGAGGCGTGGGAGAACGACCCGGGCATGCGCCCGGACAAGCGCTCCTTCTACCGCTTCCACGCCAGCCTGATGGAGCCGTGGGACGGCCCGGCCTCGGTCGCCTTCACCGACGGCGAGATCGTCGGCGCGGTGCTGGACCGCAACGGGCTGCGCCCGGGGCGCTGGTGGCGTACCGACGACGGTCTCGTGGTGCTCGGCAGCGAGGCGGGCGTGCTCGACCTCGACCCGGCCCGGGTGGTCGCCAAGGGGCGGCTCCAGCCGGGTCGGATGTTCCTGGTCGACACCGTGGCCGGCCGGATCGTGCACGACGAGGAGATCAAGGCCGAGCTGGCCGCCGCCCAGCCGTACGGGGACTGGCTGCACGCCGGGCTGATCGAGCTGACCGACCTGCCGGCCCGCGAGCACATCGTCTACACCCACGACTCGGTCCGGCGCCGGCAGCAGACCTTCGGCTACACCGAGGAGGAGCTGAAGATCCTCCTCGCGCCGATGGCCCGCAACGGCGCAGAGCCGATCGGCTCGATGGGCACGGACACCCCGATCGCCCCGCTCTCCACCCGGCCGCGGCTGCTCTACGACTACTTCCATCAGCTCTTCGCGCAGGTCACCAACCCGCCGCTGGACGCCATCCGTGAGGAGCTGGTGACCAGCCTCAGCTCCACCATCGGCCCGGAGGGCAACCTGCTCGACCCGGGCCCGGCGAGCTGCCGGCAGATCGTGCTGCCCTACCCGGTTATCGACAACGACGAGCTGGCCAAGATCCTCTCCATCGACGAGGACGGCGACCTGCCCGGCTTCAAGGCGGTCCGGGTCTCCGGGCTCTACCGGGTCCGCGACGGCGGCGCCGGGATCAAGGCCCGGCTCACCGAGATCTGCCGGCACGTCTCCGAGGCGATCGAGGACGGGGTGCGGATCCTGGTCCTCTCCGACCGGGACTCCAACGCCGACCTGGCCCCGATCCCGTCGCTGCTGCTCACCGCGGCGGTGCACCAGCACCTGGTCCGCGAGCAGACCCGTACCCAGGTGGCGCTGATCGTCGAGTCCGGCGACTGCCGCGAGGTGCACCACGCGGCGGTGCTGATCGGCTACGGCGCGGCGGCGGTCAACCCGTACCTGGCCTTCGAGTCGGTGGAGGACATGATCTCCACCGGCGCGCTGGTCGGCACGGACCCGGCCACCGCGGTGCGCAACTACGTCAAGGCGCTCGGCAAGGGCGTTCTGAAGATCATGTCCAAGATGGGCATCTCGACGGTGTCGTCGTACTGCGGCGCCCAGGTCTTCGAGGCGGTCGGCCTGGAGGCCCGCCTGGTCCAGCGCTACTTCCGGGGCACTCCCAGCAAGATCGGCGGGATCGGCCTGGCCGGCATCCACGCCGAGGTCGCCGCCCGGCACGCCCTGGCCTGGCCGCCCACCGGCACCCCGGCCTCCGACCGGCTGGAGGTCGGCGGCGAGTACCAGTGGCGCCGCGAGGGTGAGCTGCACCTGTTCAACCCGGAGACGGTCTTCCTGCTCCAGCACGCCACCCGCACCCGCCAGTACGAGATCTTCCAGCGGTACACCGCCAAGGTGGACGAGCTGGCCGCGCGGACCGGCTCGCTGCGCGGCCTGTTCGCCCTGCGTACCGGGGTGCGCCCGCCGGTGCCGCTCGACGAGGTGGAGCCAGCCACCGAGATCGTCAAGCGGTTCGCCACCGGCGCCATGTCGTACGGGTCGATCTCCGCCGAGGCGCACGAGACGCTCGCGATCGCGATGAACCGGCTCGGCGGCAAGTCCAACACCGGCGAGGGCGGCGAGGACGTCGAGCGGCTCTACGACCCGGCCCGACGCTCGGCGGTGAAGCAGATCGCCAGCGGGCGGTTCGGGGTGACCAGCGAATACCTGGTCAACGCGGACGATCTCCAGATCAAGATGGCCCAGGGCGCCAAGCCCGGCGAGGGCGGCCAGCTGCCGGGCAACAAGGTCTGGCCCTGGATCGCCCGGACCCGGCACGCCACCCCGGGCGTCGGCCTGATCTCCCCGCCGCCGCACCACGACATCTACTCCATCGAGGACCTCGCCCAGCTGGTGCACGACCTGAAGTGCGTCAACCCGGCCGCCCGGGTGCACGTCAAGCTGGTCAGCGAGGTCGGCGTCGGCACCGTCGCGGCGGGGGTGGCGAAGCTCAAGGCGGACGTCATCCTGATCTCCGGCCACGACGGCGGCACCGGCGCGTCCCCGCTCAACTCGCTCAAGCACGCCGGCACCCCCTGGGAGCTGGGGCTGGCCGAGGCGCAGCAGACGCTGCTGCTGAACAAGCTCCGTGACCGGGTGACCGTGCAGGTCGACGGCCAGCTCAAGACCGGCCGGGACGTGCTGGTCGCGGCGCTGCTCGGCGCCGAGGAGTTCGGCTTCGCCACCGCGCCGCTGATCGTCGCCGGCTGCGTGATGATGCGGGTCTGCCACCTGGACACCTGCCCGGTCGGCATCGCCACCCAGAACCCGGTGCTGCGGGAGCGGTACACCGGTACGCCCGAGTTCGTGGAGAACTTCTTCCTCTTCCTCGCCGAGGAGGTCCGCGGCTACCTGGCCGAGCTGGGCTTCCGGTCGATCGAGGAGGCGATCGGGCACACCGAGCTGCTCGACGTCGTACCGGCGGTGGAGCACTGGAAGGCGCACGGCCTGGACCTGGCGCCCGTGCTGCACCTGCCGGAGCTGCCGCCGGACGCGGCCCGGCGCGGCATCCGGGCCCAGGACCACGGGCTGGACCGGGCGTTGGACAACGAGCTGATCGCCCTCGCCGGGCCGGCCCTGCGCGACGGCACCCCGGTCCGGGTCGAGGTGGACATCCGCAACGACCACCGCAGCGTCGGCGCGATGCTCGGCGGCGAGGTGACCCGCCGCCACGGCGGGGCCGGGCTGCCCACCGACACGATCGAGTTCGCCCTGCGCGGCACCGCCGGGCAGTCCTTCGGCGCGTTCCTGCCCCGCGGGGTGACCCTGCGGCTGCACGGTGACGCCAACGACTACGTGGGCAAGGGTCTCTCCGGCGGGCGGGTCATCGTCCGACCGGATCCGGCGGCGCCGTTCGTCGACCCGGACGCCGCCACCGGGGAGCGGGCCGAGGACCAGATCGTCGCCGGCAACACCATCCTCTACGGCGCCACCGCCGGCGAGGTGTTCCTGCGCGGGCGGGTCGGTGAGCGCTTCGCGGTGCGTAACTCCGGCGCGGTGGCCGTCGTCGAGGGCGTCGGCGACCACGGGTGTGAGTACATGACCGGCGGGACGGTGGTGGTGCTCGGTCCGACCGGGCGTAACTTCGCCGCCGGCATGTCGGGCGGTACCGCCTTCGTCCACCGGCTCGACCGAGCCCGGGTCAACTCCGATCTGGTCGACCTGGCGCCGCTGCGCGAGGAGGAGCAGGCGGTGCTGCACGAGCTGGTGCAGCGTCACCTCGCGGAGACTGACTCAGCGGTCGCCGAGGAGCTGCTCAAGCGCTGGCCGGAGGCGGTGGAGGAGTTCACCGCGGTGGTGCCCCGGGACTACCGCCGGGTCATGGAGATCATGCGGGCCGCCGAAGCCGCCGGCCGTGACGTCGACGACGCGGTGATGAGCGCACTCACTGCGCCCACCGCGGTGCCGCCCGCCCCGCGGGCGGCCGCCCAGGAGGTGGCTCGTGCCTGACCCGAACGGTTTCCTGCGCTATCCGCGGCGGATGCCGGCCCGCCGGCCGGTGCCGGTGCGGATCAGCGACTGGCGGGAGGTGTACCCGCCGGCCGGCGAGGAGCTGATCCGCGAGCAGGCCACCCGCTGCATGGACTGCGGCATCCCGTTCTGCCACAGCGACACCGCCGGCTGCCCGCTGGGCAACCGGATCCCGGACTGGAACGACCTGGTCCGGACCGGCAACTGGGACGCGGCGGTGGAGTCGCTGCATGCGACCAACAACTTCCCCGAGTTCACCGGGCGGCTCTGCCCGGCGCCCTGCGAGGCCGCCTGCGTGCTCGGCATCGCCGGGGGCGAGCCGGTCACCATCAAGCAGGTCGAGGTGGAGATCGCGGACGCCGCCGTCGCCCGGGGCGGCCTGCGGCCGGTGCCGGCGCCGGCGCCCACCGGTCGCTCGGTCGCCGTGGTCGGCTCCGGGCCGGCCGGCCTCGCCGCCGCCCAGCAGCTGGCCCGCGCCGGGCACGCGGTGACGGTGTACGAGCGGGACGACGCAATCGGCGGGCTGCTCCGCTACGGCATTCCCGACTTCAAGCTGGAGAAGCAGCACGTCGACCGGCGGCTGGCCCAGCTCGCTGCCGAGGGGGTCGAGTTCCGCACCGGAGTGAACGTCGGCGTCGACGTCACCGCCGAGCAGCTGCGGGCCCGGCACGACGCCGTGCTGCTGGCCTGCGGCGCGCTGGCCGGCCGGGACACCCCGCAGACCCCGGGCCGGCAGCTGCGCGGCGTGCACCAGGCGATGGCACACCTGGTCGCGGCCAACCGGGTGGTCGCGGCGGCGGGCGAGGGTCGACCGGCGCTGGCGGTGTTGCCGGACGGCACGCCGATCGACGCGGCCGGCAAGCACGTGGTGATCATCGGCGGCGGCGACACCGCGGCGGACTGCCTCGGTGTGGCCCACCGCCAGGGCGCGGCCGGGGTGCACCAGCTCGACCTCTACCCGAGGCCGCCGCAGGCTCGTGACGAGGAGCGCGACCCGTGGCCGACCTGGCCGTGGATCCTGCGCAGCTACCCCGCCCACGAGGAGGGCGGCGAGCGGGTCTTCGCGGTGGCGGTGCAGGAGTTCGTCGACGACGGCACCGGCCAGGTGCGGGCGGTCCGGATCGCCGAGGTGACCGTGGAGAAGCGGGACGGCCGGCGGACGGTCACGGTGCTGCCCGGCAGTGAGCGGGAGTTGCCCGCCGACCTGGTGCTGCTGGCGATCGGTTTCGAGGGCACCGAGGAGCAGCCGCTGCTGGCGCAGTTCGGGGTGGTCCGCAACGCCCGCGGTGCGGTGGACGCCGGGCCGGACTGGCAGAGCGGCGAAGGCGTCTTCGTCGCCGGAGACATGCACCGGGGCGCCTCGCTGATCGTCTGGGCGATCGCCGAGGGGCGGGCGGCGGCCGCCGCCATCCACGCCTACCTCGGTGCCGGCGGCGCGTTGCCGGCGCCGGTCGGCTCGGCCGCGCAGCCGCTCGCCGCGCGCTGACCCGACCCACCCGCGGCCGACGGCCGCCGCTTCCGGGATGCCTTCCCGGGGGCGGCGGCCGTTGTCCGCACGGCTCCGCCGGTGTGTCACCGCCGTCCGGTACCGGCGGATCGTCCGGTCCCGCGCCGTCCGGCGGTCGCGCGGCCGGGATACGGCGTGACCTGCGTCAACCCGCCGCTCCGGGCCGGTGAGACCGGTCACGAACAGCGGCAGCGCACGCCGGCAGTGGCCAGACTTGTGCGCTGCCGATCCCACCATGTTCGGCGTCATCGTCATGTCGCCGTTCCTACGGGAGGATCGCCGTGGCCGCAGGTGCCACGTTCGCCGCGCTGCGCCACCGGAACTACCGGATCTGGGCGCTGGCCGGGTTCGTCTCCGTCATCGGGACCTGGATGCAGGTCCTCGGGGTCAACTGGTACGTGCTGAAGCAGACCGGATCGGCGACCTCCATGGGCGTCACCGTGCTGCTCCAGGCGGTGCCCACGCTGCTGCTCAGCGTCTGGGGCGGCGCACTGGCCGACCGGCTGTCCGCCCGCCCGCTGTTGATCGCCGCCCAGGCGGTCCACGCGGCACTCGCCGCCGGGCTGGCTGCCGTGGCCCTGACCGGGTTCGGCGGCCTTCCGCTGATCTACGCGATCTCGCTGGCCACCGGGGCCGTCTCGGCGATCGAGGGCCCGGTGATGGGGCGCTGGATCGCGACCCTGGTGGACCGGAATACGCTCGGTAACGCGCTGGCGCTCGGCTCGCTGACCAACTCCGCCGGTCGCATCCTCGGCATGAGCGCCGGCGCCGTCGTGGTCGCGCTGGTCGGGCCCGCGCTGCTCTTCGGGATCAACGCGGCCAGCTTCGTCGCGGTGGTGGCGGCCCTGTTCGCCGTACGACAGCAGGAGACCCACCCGCACCAGCTGGCGGCGGCCGGCGGCGTGACGGCCAACGGCATCCGGGCCGGATTCGACTACCTGCGCCGCCAGCCGGTGGTGCTGCTGGCGCTCGCCCTGTCCTTCGTGCTGGGCAGCCTGGGCCGCAACTACCAGGTGACGATGGCGGCGATGAGCGACGGGCCGCTCGCCGCCGGCGCGTCCGGCTACGGCGTGCTCTCCACCGTCTTCGCCGTCGGCACGGTGCTGGGCGCGCTCGTCGCGGCCCGGCGTCGCGACCTGGGCTATCGCACGCTGGTCGGGGCGGGTCTGCTGGCCAGCGCGTTGCAGATCGTCGCCGGCATCGCGCCGGGCGTCTGGAGCTTCGCGGCGGTGATCCTGCCGATCGCCGCCGCGGCCGTGATCATCGATACCACCGTCGGCACCCGCGCCCAGCTCGACACCGACGGCGCGATGCGGGGTCGGGTGCTCGCCGCGCTGGCGGTCACCGGCTCGATCTCGGCCGCGGTGGGCGCGCCGCTGCTCGGCTGGCTCTCCGAACACGCCGGACCCCGGCAGACGCTGGTCCTGGCGGGCACCGTGGCGGCGATCGCCACCATGGCGGCGGGGGTGGCCTTCGACCGCCGACGCGGACGTCGGCTGCCGCGCCGGCTCAGCCTGCCGCTGGCCGTGCCGTCCGTGTCGCGCCCGGTGCGGCGGGCCGCGCGCACCGCGGCCCGGTTCGTCCGGCCGGTCGGCGCTGCCGCCGGCGACCGCCGATCCGTGGCGCCGCGGCCGGTGCCGACCGGACCGGCCGGCACACCCCGACCGGCCGGGCGTGTCCGGTCTGCGCACCACCTCGTGGCCGCCGGCGACCGCGACCGGCCCGCCCCGCGGTCGCCGGCCGACCCGCCGCCGGCCGCGCCCTGGCCACCTGACCCGCTGGCCCGACCCCGGCGCGGCGGCGATCTGATCGGCGGGCACGGAGCCGGCCACCGGCCGACGGCCTGACCGGTCGACCCGACGCCGGCTCCCCGCCGGTGTACCTGACCGGCGAGCACGGGCCGGCCGTGCCCTGGTGAGCTGTCCGGCCGGTCCGCCCGCGGGCCGTCGTCCTGTTGAGACAGCGGTCACGCCCGGTCGTCGGCCTACGGGACGGAAGGCCACGAAGATCATCGCTAGGCTCGGCCCATGAGCACCGAGGAGCGGGTCCGGCGGGTCCGGTGGTGGCTGACGGTCGTGGTGGTGGGGCTCTTTCTCAGCGGGGTGACCGCGTTCCCGCTGGAGATCGAGGTGCGCTGGTTGCTGCGCGCGCTCGACCCGCTCGCCGACCGGTTGCCGGCCCTGGTCGCCTGGATCGAGCATGTCCACACCGGACTCGTGGAGACCGGGGACCGCTACCCGTTCATGCTGTACGGCACCGACTGGCTCGCCTTCGCCCACCTGGTGCTGGCGGTGGCGTTCTGGGGTCCGCTGCGCGACCCGGTGCGCAACGTCTGGGTCGTCCAGCTCGGGATGATCGCCTGCGCCGGGATCGTGCCGCTGGCGCTGATCTGCGGGCCGATCCGGGACATCCCCTGGTTCTGGACGCTTGTCGACCTCTCGTTCGCCGTCGGGGCCTTCCCGCCGCTCTGGCTCGCCTACCGGCACATCCGCCGGATCGAGGCGACGCAGGGCGGCTGGCCGACGGTCCGGCCGGCCGACGAGGCGCCCGCCGACGCCCGCTGACCGCCCGCCCGTCGACGGGTACGTGCACGAGAAGGCGAGATGCCGGAGCGGAACATTCAATCCGCTCCGGCATCTCGCTCATCGGGGAGTCACCGCCGACGGCCCGCCACGATGACGGGCCGAGCCGCGGTCAGCGCGCCAGGAGCTGGTGTGCCTCCCGGATCTTGGCCCAGGACTTCGGCTCGGCCGGCGGCGACGCCTTCCGGGCCGCCGAACCGGCCACGTCCGGGCGCCCCGCGGTGAACAGCCAGGTGGTGAAGAGGTCGGTCAGGTCGAGTCCGGAGATCCGCTCGGCGAGCGCCTGGAACTGGGCGATCGTGCCGTTGCCGTAGCGGTGCTCGGCCGTCCAGGCGGGCAGGATCGCGAAGAACGCGTCGTCGCCGACGGCCAGCCGGAGCTGGTGCAGCGCCATCGCGCCCCGGTCGTAGACCGCGTCGTCGAAGATCCGTGCCGGGCCCGGGTCGCCCGGCGGCACCTGCCAGAACTCGGAGTCCGCCGGATAGCTGGCGTAGGTGAAGTCGAACAGCTCCTGCGCGGTGCCCTCACCCTGCTCCTCGGACCAGAGCCACTCGGCGTACGAGGCGAAGCCCTCGTTGAGCCAGATGTCCCGCCAGCCGTTGACCGAGACCGAGTCGCCGAACCACTGGTGGGCCAGTTCGTGCACCACCACCGAGGTGTTGGCGCCGCGACGCCAGAAGCCCGGGCCGTACACCGGCCGGGTCTGTGTCTCCAGCGCGAAGGTGATCCCGTCGACCGGCCCGGCGACGCCGCCCTGCGCCTCGAACGGATACTCGCCGAAGATCCCGCTCGCCCACTCGACGACCTCGGCGGTCCGCTCGATGCTGGCCCGGGCGGCCGGCGCCAGCTCGCCAAGCGTGGTGCTGTACGCGTTCACCACCGGCTGGCCGTTGGGCGCGGTGTCGGTGACGATGTCGTACTGGCCGATCGCCAGGAAGGCGAGGTAGGTGGCGGTGGGGGAGGTGGTCCGCCAGATCCACCGGGTGCGGTTGCCGGCCTCGGCCAGCGGCGGCCGGGGCTGCACGCCGTTGCTGATCACCTCGACCCCGGTGGGCACCGAGACCGAGATGTCGTAGGTGGCCTTGTCCAGCGGGTGGTCGTTGCTGGGGAACCACCACCACGCCGACTCCGGCTCGTTGACCGCCAGCGCGCCGTCGTCGGTGCGGGTCCAGCCGGTGTAGCCGTTGACCAGGGTCTCCGACGGCACGCCCGCGTAGCGCACCACGATGGTGAGCTGCTGGCCGGCGGTGATGGTGCGGGTGGGGGTGACCACCAGTTCGTGGGCGCCCTCGGTGGCGGTGCTGGCAGCCCAGCCGTTGACCCGGACCGACTCGACGTCGAGCAGGAAGTCGAGGTTGAACCGGGAGAGGTCCTGGGTGGCCCGGGCCAGGATCGTGGTGGTGCCGCTTAGCCGGTCGGCGCCGGGGTCGTAGCGCAGCCGGACGTCGTAGTGCTCGACGTCGTAGCCGCCGTTGCCGTAGTCGGGGAAGTAGCTGTCGCCCAGTCCCGGGCTGCCGGGTTGCGGTGCGGCAGTGGTGACCGTGGGTCGGCCCCAGCCCGGTAGGGCGGCGTGGCCGGGCGCGCCGGTGGCGACAGTGCCGGCGCCGGTGAGGGTCAGGACGGCGATGGCCGCCCGGAGAACTCGTCGCACGAGGTGGACTCCCTCCATCGGGGTGTTCGCCCCGTCAACCTAATCGACGCCGGTGAACATGTCCGCCCCGGCGCGCGGGCCCGACCATTCCTCCTGATCCACCGACCGGCGGCGGCCGGCGGTCCCGACGGACCGTCGGGCGCCGCTCTCCGCCGCGGGTGACCCCCGTGCCGAGCACCGTGGACCGCCGGCCGCCGCGACGCGTGCCGTCGGTGCTGTCCCGTGGTCACCGGAGTCCGTTAGGGTTTCCGCGGACCGGACGGCCGCGGCGTGGGAGGCGGACAGTGGGCAGGCTCGCGTCGGCGTACCGGCAGGCCGTCACCGCGCACCGGGCTGCCCGGGCGCACCTCGACGCCGCCCGTGACGCGCTGGGCGCGGCAACCGCGCCGGGCACCGCGCTCGGTGGCGGCGCCCTGGTCGCCCGGCTCGCCGAGGTCGGTGGCGCGCTCGCCACCCCGGCGCCCGGCGCCACCGCACTCACCGGCGCGCCCGTCCCGGTGCGGATCGGCGAGGCGTCCACTCCGGACGGAGCGTTCCCGGTGCTGGTGCCGCTCGGCGGCGGCCACCACCTGACGGTCGACGCCGACGCCCGCGATCCCCGGGTCGCCGGGCTGCTGCGCGCGCTGGTGCTCCGGCTGCTCGCCACCGCGCCCGCCGGCGAGGTCCGGGTCGCCGGCATCGACACCGCCGCGCTCGGCGCGACCTTCGGGCCGCTGCGCCCGCTGCTGGACGCCGGCGTGCTCGAGCCGCCGGCAACCACCGAGGCCGAGGTCGCCGCCCTGCTCGACGCGGCCGAGCGGCACGCCCGGGCGGCCCAGCACGGCGCCGCCGGGCCGCTGCTGCTGGTGGTCGCCGCGACCACCCCGCCGCCGCGGGAGCTGGCCCGGCTCGCCGCGCTCAGCCACGCCGGCCCGGCCGCCGCGGTCTGCGTCCTGGTCGCCGGCCGCCCGCCCGGGCCGCCCGGCGACACCTCGCCGTCGCTGGGCGCCAGCACCGCGGTCCGGCTGACCGACCGGTACGCGTACGTCGGTGACCCGCCCGGCGTCCCGTTCAGCGCCGACGGCAGCGGTCTCGCCGCCCCGGTGCTGCTCGACGGTGACCCGCCGGCCGCCTCGACCCGGGCGCTCGCCGAGCACCTCGGCGCCGCCGTGCGCCGCGGCGACGAGCTGGGCTTCGCCGAGCTGCTGCCCGAGCGGCGGTGGGCCGAATCGGCGAGCAACGGCCTGCGTACCGTGGTCGGCCGGGCCGACCGCGCGCCGGTGACCGTCGCCTTCGACGACGCGACCCCGCACTGGCTGGTCGGCGGGCGCACCGGCGCCGGTAAGACGGTCTTCCTCCTCGACGTGCTCTACGGGCTGGCCGCCCGCTACTCCCCGGCCGAGCTCCAGCTCTACCTGCTCGACTTCAAGGAGGGGGTCAGCTTCACCGAGTTCGTGCCGACCGGGCGCGACCCGTCCTGGCTGCCGCACGCCCGGGCGGTCGGCATCGAGTCCGACCGCGAGTACGGCGTCGCGGTCCTCCGCGAGCTGCGCCGCGAGCTGCACCGGCGGGCCACCACGCTCAAGCGGCACGGTGTCACCAAGCTCGCCGACCTGCCCCGCGACGTCGCGGTGCCGCGGGTCGTGGCGGTGATCGACGAGTTCCACGTGCTGCTCGCCGGCAACGACGCGCTGGCCCGCGAGTCGGTCGACCTGCTGGAGGAGTTGGCCCGCAAGGGCCGCTCGTACGGCATGCACCTGGTGCTGGCCAGCCAGAGCATGACCGGCATCGAGGCGCTCTACGGCCGCGCCGAGGCGATCTTCGGGCAGTTCGCGCTGCGGGTCGCCCTGCCCGGCGGCGGCGGGGTGCTCGGCCAGGTCAACGACGCGGCGGCGGCGCTGCCGATCGGCTCGGCCGTGGTCAACACCGCCGCCGGCGCGGTCGGCGCGGACACCGTCGTCCGGTTTCCCGACGCGCACGCCGCCACCGCCGAGCTGACCCGGCTGCGCCACGAGCTGTGGCAGGCCCGCCCGGCCGGCGCGCGCCCGCCCGCGGTCTTCAAGGGCTACGAGGCCGCGCGGCTGGAGGACGACCCCACCTTCGGCGGACTGCGTCCGGGCGGCCGGCGACCGCTGGCCCTGGTCGGCCGGACGGTCGACGTGCACGGCAGCACCGCACTGTTCATCATGGACACCACCCCGGGCCGGCACCTGGCCGTGGTCGGCACCTCGGCCGCCGGCGCGGACGTGCTGCGTGCCGCGACGCTGAGCCTGGCCCGGCAGCACGCTCCGGGGGAGTGCCGGTTCCTGCTCGCCCCGCTGGTCGCTGCGGCCGATCCGGTGGCCGACGAGACCGCCGCCGTGCTCGCCGCCGCCGGGCACTCCGTGCGACGACTCGACGCGAGCGGCGTGCGCGAGCAGATCGCCGCCCTGGCCGAGCTGACCGCCCGGCCCCGCCCGCCGGCCGCCGAGGCGGACCCGAGCGCGGGGTCGCCGCCCACCGCCCCCGCCGCGAGCGCCTGGTCCCCGCCGGCCGGTCCCGCCGCGAGCGCGGGTCCGGTGGCCGTCGGCCCGGGCGGGAGCGGCGAGTCAACGGCGACCGAGCCGGTGGCCGCCGGGTCCGCCGCCGCGCCGGCCGGCCGGGTCTTCCTCGTCGGGTTCGGCATGGACGCCGCGTCGACCGTGCTCGGCGCCCCCGACCCGCAGACCTTCCGCTCCGGCCTGGACGACCTGCGCAGCCTGCTGCGCAACGGCCCGGGCCGCGGGGTGCACCTGCTCGGCTGGTGGCGCGGGCTGCGCCGGCTCGCCGACGACCTCGGCGGCACCCAGAACCGCGACGACGTGGCCTGCCTGGTCGCGCTGAACGTGCCCGGCAGCGAGCTGGGGCTGCACCTCGGCGTGCACGACCTCGCCTACACCCCCCGGCCGGACCGGGCGCTGCTGATCGACCGGCACGACCAGCGCACCCGGCTGATCGTGCCGTTCGCCCGGGACGCCGACGAGCTGGCCGGGGAGGGCTGAGCGGTGACCTTCGAGGAGTACGCGGCGCTGGCCCGACAGCTCGCCGAGCACCGTCGGGCCGGCGAGCGGGACGCCGCCGCGGAGACCGAGCGCCGGCGCAACCTGCACGCGACGGCCGACTCCCTGCACCACCGGCTCACCGCCCAGGGGCAGCGCCTCGACCAGCTCGGCCGGGCGATCGGCGTGCCACCCCCACCGCCGGGTCCGCCCACCGGCGCCCCGACCGCCCCGCCGGCTGGCCCACCCGGTCAGCCGACCGGGGCACAGCAGGCCGACGGGGAGGCGGGCACGCCGCCCGGCCCCCCGGCACCGGAAACGGTGGACGCCGGTGGCGCAGCCGCCGCCCCGGGGCGGCCGGCGGTCGAGGCGTACGCCCCGGTCGCCGGGGAGACGCGGCTGGCGCTGCCCGCGGCGGAGGGCGCGACGGCGGCCGGCATACCGGCGCCGCGGGCCGGCACGCCCGACCCGACGGTGGAGCTGGAGCTGGCCCGGCGGTACGCCGACGAGGCCGACCGGCACGGGCAGCAGGCGGAGCTGCTGGCCCAGCGGCCGACGCTGCTGCCCACCTGGTCACCGCTGGCCCGGGCGGTCGCCGTCTACGCCGGGTGCGGGGCCGCCGCCGGCGTGTTCATGCTGGTCCTGGTGCTCGCTTCCGGGATCGGCCTGGTCGACGGGTTCACCCTCGGCGCGTGGATCTGCGCCGGGCTGCCCGCGCTGGCGTTCTTCGCCGGATATCTGGTGCTCGGCCGGTGGGGGCGTCCGGCCATGGTCGCCGGCGCCCCGCCCCGCTACCTGCCGCTCGGGTTCCTGCTCTGCTTCCTGCTGGTCCCGGCCGCTTACTGCGCCTACCTGCTGCTGTTCCGCGCGCTGCGCTGACTCGTCGGCGGGCAATCGTCACCGCTGGACGTGCAGCAGGGTGGTCTACCACGTCAGCTCTCATTCGCCGGCTTCGGCAGTGGACTTAACCAGGAGAGCGAAGCGCACGTCGGGGCAGGGGTAGTCCGCACCACGCCCGCAGAGCCAGCGGCGCACAACACGGGGCGGATGGGCGAAGAGGATGTCGTCAGCGTCCTCGACATCCTGATCGGACACGAGGCGGTGATCTGGCCTGCGGTGGGCGGCAGGGTCGTTAGCGGGTTCGTCCGGTTGATCGGCCATCGGCGGGCTCCCGTCGGGTCGGTCTCCTTGCTGCTGACAGCGCTGCATCTGCAAGGCGTGCGGGGCACGCCTTGGCACGCCCGGCCGGTCGGGGGACCGGCCGGGCGCTCTCCGCGCGGTGGGGAAGGACCAACTCCTCGGGTGCTGACCAGGGAGCCGGTCAGTTGGCAGCCTATGATAACAAGCTATCACAGTCAAGCTATCCCTTGCGATAACAAGGTGAGGAGTGGTCGAATGGCGGTGCTGACCAGGGAGTACCGCCATGCCACCGAGCCCCAAGTGGGTTGAGCTTGCCGAGCACATACGCAAGCAGATTGCCTCAGGCGAGTTGTCGCCCGGCGACAAGCTGCCGTCGACCGCGCAGCTCTGCCAGATTCACGGCGTCTCCGCGATCGTGGTGCGTAACGCGATGCTTACCCTGAAGGCGGAGGGGCTCGTTGTCGGCGTGCCTGGCGTCGGCGTTTACATCGCCGAACCCTGAGCGCGTCCCATTGGGCAGACCGCCTGAGACGTTGAACGAAATCGCCTGGGCTGGCCGCCGCGTGGGCGGCAGGATGACAGCTGGCCCAGGCATCTCGATGCCTTTGTGTCGGATAGCTGTCACTGCCCGTGGTGTGGGCGATGGGGATCGGTGCTTTTCCCTATCCTGACATGTTCACCGCAGGCTAGCGACGTGGAGTGTCGTGGATCCTCGACAGGTACGACGTCTGGCAGAGCAGTCCGCCAACTTCGGGTTCCTCAAGGAGCACCCGTTGCTGGTCTGGTACGGCGCGGGTGCTGAGTTGCTCGTCTATGTCGACGCTCAGGCTGCGATGTTCAAAATCCGTGCCTTCGGCGACGAGCTGGCCAAGGATCTCGTCCGACGCACTGGCGCGAAGCCGCAGAAGAACGACTTCTACCACCGGGTTCAGGCCCTGTACGGCGACGGCACGCTGGTGGCGGAGACGTACTACGCGTTCGACCGCCTCCGGGATCAGGGCAACAAGGCGGTGCACGACCACCTCGGCGAGGTACGCGCCGCGCTGGACATGCTGCGCACCTGCTTTGAGTTGGGGGTCTGGTTCCACCGGGCGCTGACCGGCGATCGGACGCCGTTGGGATTCGTGCCGCCGTCCCCGCCGGCCCGCCAGGTGCCACAGAGCATCGCCGACGGGCTCCAGGCGGAAATTCAGCGTTACAAGGACGAGCTGGCGCAGACCAAGCTGCTGCTGGAGGGCAAGCCGTCGCTGGCGCAGGCCCAGGCGGACGCGACGGTGGCCGCCGAGCGCGCCGTCCGCGACGCCGACGCCCGTCGCGACCAGGCCGCCGCGCTCGTGGCGAGCCTGGAGCCGGCGGCCCGCGCGGAGCAGGCAGCGCTCGACAACAAGGCGACGGCGAAGGTCTCGGCCGCTCGGCGGGAGGAGTTCATCGCCCGCGCCCGGCGTGCCTCGCACGAGCCGCTCAACGAGTTGCAGACCCGGGTCGAGATCGACCGGCAGTTGAGCGCGGCCGGCTGGATCGTCCAGGACGAAGGTCAGCTCAACCTGTATGCGGGCGCCGGCGTAGCCGTCCGCGAGGTGACCCTGGCGACCGGCCGGGCCGACTACCTGCTCTACGTCAACCAGCGGCTGGTCGGGGTGATCGAAGCAAAGCGCGAGGGGACCGCGCCGCGCGGCGTGGAAGCGCAGCTCGACCGTTACCTCAACGGGCTCACCGCCGAGCAGAAACTCGCTGCGTGGCACCGGGACGACCCGCTGCCGTTCGGCTACGTCGCCACGGGCACCGAGACGGCCTTCGTCAACCGGCTCGACCCGTTCCCGCGTACCCGTGAGGTTTTTTCCTTTCACCGGCCCGAGACGCTCGCGCGGTGGATGCGTGAGGCCGACGACGATCCGGCGGCGCCCACGCTGCGGGCCCGGCTGCGGCGGATGCCGGCGCTGGATCGACTCGGATTGCGGCCCGCTCAGGTAGACGCCATCGACGGGCTGGAACGCTCCCTCGCCGAGGACCGGCCGCGCTCGCTGATCCAGATGGCCACAGGTGCCGGCAAGACGTTTACCGCGGTGACATCCAGCTATCGGCTGCTCAAGCACGCCCGTGCCACCCGGATCCTCTTCCTCGTCGACCGCAACAACCTGGGCAAGCAGACCCTCCGGGAGTACGCGGGCTACGAGACCCCGGACGACGGGCGGAAGTTCACCGAGCTGTACAACGTCGATCGGCTCTCGGGCTCCGGCATGCTCGACTCCTCCGCCGTGGTCATCTCCACCATCCAGCGTCTCTACGGCGCGCTACGCGGCGACGAACTGCCGGACGTGGATCTCGACGACCGGGCGTACGACGACTACGAGCTGGACGAACCTGCCGAAGTCGCCTACAACCGGCAGCTCCCGCCGGAGGCGTTCGACCTGATCGTGGTCGACGAGTGTCACCGCTCGATCTACGGCAAGTGGCGGGGCGTCATCGAATACTTTGACGCCTTCGTGGTCGGACTGACGGCGACGCCGGTCAAGCAGACGCTGGGCTTCTTCCAGCAGAACCTGGTGTCCGAGTACACCTACGAGCAGGCGGTCGCCGACGGGGTGAACGTCAGCTTCGACGTGTACCGGATCAAGACGGAGATCACCGAGAAGGGCGCCGACATCGAGGCCGGCACCGTCGTGCCGCTGCGCGACCGCCGCACCCGGGCCGAGCGCTACCAGGAGCTGGAGGACGACTTCACGTACGGCGGCAGCCAGGTCGGCCGCTCGGTGATCTCGAAGGGGCAGCTCAAGCTGGTGCTGGAGACGTTTCGGAAACGGCTGTTCACCGAGATCTTCCCTGGACGGAAGACCGTGCCCAAGACACTGATCTTCGCGCGGGACGACAACCACGCCGAAGAGATCGTCACCATGGTCCGGATCGTCTTCGGACGGGGCAACGACTTCGCCACGAAGATCACGTATGCCTCGCGGAAGGGTGGCGACAACCCGGACACCCTCATCCAGGCGTTTCGCAACAGTCCGGAGCTGCGCATCGCGGTGACCGTCGACATGATCGCCACCGGCACCGACGTCCGGCCGCTGGAGTGTGTCTTCTTCCTCCGGCCGGTGCGCAGCGCCACCTACTTCGAGCAGATGAAGGGCCGTGGCGCGCGCACCATCGATGCTGCCGAATTCCAGGCCGTCACGCCCGACGCCGAGGTCAAGGACCGGTTCGTCATCGTCGACGCGGTGGGCGTCACCGAAGCAGACCTGGACGAGGCGGTGCCCCTGCAACGACACACCGAACGGCAGATCTCGCTGCGTGACCTGCTCAAGAAGGCCGGCACCCTGACCGCCGACCCGGACGAGGTGGCCACGCTCGCCGCACGGCTGGCCCGGCTGGAGCAGCAGTTGACCGACGACGAGCGCGCCGAACTGGCCAACCTCGCCGACCAGCCGCTGACCGGGATCGTGCGCGGCCTCGTCGACGCGGTCGCCCCCGAACAGCTCAACCCGGCCAAGGAAGCTGGCCCGGACGCCGTACGTGACCTGCTGGCCGGCGCGCTGCGCCCGCTCGCCTCGAACCCGGCGCTGCGCGAACGCATCCTGGAGATCCGACGGGCACATGACATCACCATCGACGAGGTGAACGCCGACAAGCTGATCTCTGCGGCCGGCGTACCGCCCGAGGAACGCGCACAGGTCACGGTGAAGAGCTGGCACGATTATCTGGAGGAGCATCGCGACGAGATCACCGCGTTGCAGGTCTTCTACGAGGGGCGCGGGAGGGTCGGGTACGACCAGCTCAAGGAGCTGGCGGCACGGATCGCCCGACCGCCCCAGGCGTGGACGCCGGAGTCGCTGTGGAAGTCGTACGTGCTGCTCGGCCGCACCGCGGACTCGGCGGGCAGCAGGGGAGTGACCGATCTTGTCAGCCTCATCCGGTATGAGTTGGGGCTCGATCAGGAGTTGCGCCCCTACCGCAGCCTCGTCGAGGAGCGCTTCCGTGGGTGGCTGCTCCGGCAGGAACAGTCGGGCGCTACGTTCACTGCCGATCAGACGTGGTGGCTGGAGAGGATCAAGGACGTGATAGCGGTCAGCGTGGAGATCACACCCGATGATCTGGAGGGCGCGCCGTTCAGCGAGCGGGGCGGGATCGATGGGTATGCGGGTGCTTTCGGTAAGCGCGCCGAACCGTTGCTGAACGAGCTGAACCAGGAGCTGGCCGCGTGAGCCAGTTGCCTCCGGGCTGGGCCGAGGTTTGTCTCGGCGATGTCGCGAAATCGGTGCAGAACGGAATCTTCGTCTCTCGCCCTGGAGTCGACCCGGACGGTGTTCCGATCCTCCGAATCAGCGCCGTCCGGCCGGGTCGGTTGGATCCGAGCGACATTCGCTACAGTGCGATCAGTCTCAAAGAACTGGAGGCGTCAGGGGCGCTGGTTGCGCCTGGCGATTTGATCTTTACCCGCTACAACGGAAATATTGAGTATGTGGGCGCCTGCGCGATAGTTCCGAAGGATGTAGGGCCGCTCACCTATCCGGACAAGCTGATTCGGGTTAGGGTGGATAATCGGGTGGTCGAACCCCAGTATGTCAGGTTCGCATTTGAGTCTCCGCAGATTCGCTCGCAAGTCAGGGCTGCTGCGAGGACAACTTCCGGGCAGACGGGAATCTCAGGAGCGAGTCTTAAGAAAATCCGTCTTATGGTGCCTGCGCTCGCCGAGCAGCGCCGCATCGTCGCCGCACTCGAAGACCGCCTCGCCTACCTCGATGCGGCGCAGCATAACGTCTGGCGAGCCCGCGCCAGAGTAAATGGACTGGTCCGTTCGCTTCGTCAACGGGCAGTCCTTGGTGGCATCGATACTGAGACGCGCCTGCCGGACGGCTGGCACTGGGGGCTCCTTCGCGACGTCGTCGATGGAATCGACGCAGGAAAATCATTCACCTGTGCCCCGCGGCCCGCTCGATCGGATGAGTGGGGCGTGATCAAGGTCAGCGCAATGACATGGGGTAAATTTCGGCCGAGTGAAAACAAAGCAGTTCCTGATGGTCGTGCGATCGAGTTGGCGCATCAGATTCATGAGGGCGATATACTGATCAGTCGTGCTAACACGGCTGCCTATGTTGGCGCACCGGTCATAGTTCGGCAGTGCGATCAGAAACTGTTGCTTAGTGACAAGAGTTTGCGGTTGCGTGTCAAGTCCGACGTGAACAAGGAATGGCTTCTCCATGTGCTCGCTTCGCCGCTGGTGCGGCAGCAGATTTCGGCAAGGGCAACCGGGACGAAGGACTCCATGCGGAACATCTCGCAAAAGGCTCTCCTGAATGTGAAAATTCCAATTCCCCGAGCCGTCGACCAAGGTGAGATTGCCGCTGAGCTTTCATCCCAACTGGAAGCAGTAGATCGCTTGAAGTCGGAAGCTGTAGTTGCCGCCCGACGAGGAGACAAACTAAGGTCGGCGCTCCTCCGAGTCGCGTTCACAGGCGGGCTTGTCCCCCAGGACTCGCACGACGAGCCGGCGTCGGAGCTGATCGCGCGCGTCCGGGACGAACGGGCAGCCACATCCCCCCCACAGAAGGCGCGCTCCGCGCGTAGCCGAGAAGAGCTGGCCGCTTCGCCCACCAAGGTGACCAGCGACGACTATCAGCAGGAGGCACTGCCGCTGTGAGCACTGTGGATTCGCGCCGGCTGGTACAGAAGCTCTGGAACTACTGCGACGTGCTGCGTGACGATGGCGTCTCGACCATCGACTATGTCGAGCAGTTGACGTTCCTGCTTTTCCTCAAGATGGCCGACGAGCGGGCCAATCGTTCGATCCGGCCCGAGCAGCTCATGCCCGACGAACTGAGCTGGCAATCCTTGCTCGACGCCGAGGGTGACGCCCTGGAGGTGCAGTACCGGCACATCCTCACCGGGTTAGCCCGAGAGGACGGCACGCTCGGCACGATCTTCAGGAAGGCGCAGAACAAGATCCAGGACCCGGCAAAGCTCAAGCGGCTGATCGTCGACCTGATTGACAAGGAGGAGTGGTCGGGGACCGGTGTCGACGTCAAGGGTGACGCCTACGAGGAGTTGCTGGCCAAGGGCGCGGAGGACACCAAGTCGGGCGCGGGGCAGTACTTCACCCCCCGCGCGCTAACCGCCGCGATGGTCGACTGCATGCTGCCCACCCCTGACGACACCATTACCGACCCGGCCTGTGGGACGGGCGGCTTCCTGCTCGCCGCGTTCGACCACATTCAGCGACACCACGGCAGCGCCCTCACTCCGGATCAGCGGCGGCGGCTTGCCAACGGCGCGATCACCGGCACCGAACTGGTCGACGGCACCGCCCGCCTCGCCGCGATGAACATGCTGTTGCACGGCATCGGCACGCCTAGCGGCGACTCACTGATCGCCATCAAGGATGCGCTCGGCAAGGAGCCGGACCGCCACTACAGCCTGGTCCTCGCGAACCCGCCCTTTGGTCGCAGCTCCTCGATCCGCATGGTCGGCGAAGACGGCCGATCCATCCGGGAAGAGCGGGAGGTCGAACGCAACGACTTTTGGGCCACCACGGCCAACAAGCAGCTCAATTTCGTCCAGCACATCGCGTCGCTGCTCGAAATCGACGGTCGGGCCGCCGTTGTCCTGCCGGACAACGTGCTGTTCGAGGGCGGCGCGGGGGAGACCATCCGCCGCAGGCTGCTTAAGCAGTACGATCTGCACACCATGCTGCGCCTGCCCACCGGCATCTTCTACGCCGGCGGGGTGAAGGCAAACGTGCTCTTCTTCGAGCGCAAGCGCGCCCGCGAACAGCCGTGGACCCGAAAACTCTGGGTGTACGACTTCCGCACCAACCAGCACTTCACGCTCAAGCAAAACCCCTTGCGGCGCGAACACCTCCAGGACTTCGTCGACTGCTACCTCCCGGGCAAGGACCGCGCCGAGCGGGTCGAGACCGAGCGGTTCCGCGCCTTCTCATATGAGGAGTTGATCGCCCGCGACAAGGTGAACCTCGACATCACCTGGCTCAAGGACGCCTCCCTGGAGGACGCTGACGCGCTGCTCCCGCCCGAGATGATCGCCCAGGAGATCGTCGAGGACCTGGAGGCGGCGCTACGGGAGTTCGCGGCCATCGCGGAAGCCCTGACCGCATCAGAGGTGCAGCCGGACCCGAACTGACTTGTCCGATCCCTTGTGCCGAGGGCGATGGAGGTGGTGGCGTGACCGACTCTCCCATCCGTGGCGACGGCTTCACGATCAAGGAGCTGTTCAGCCTTCTGAGGTTCCGGCTCGATCCGTACCAGCGTGAGTACAGCTGGGGCCGGAAGGACGTCAAGGCTCTCATTAAAGACTTGACGGACCACTTCGCCGAGGATTGGACGCCCGGTGACGAGCGGCGGGAGGTACGCCACTACCGGCCGTACTTCCTCGGGCCCTTCGTCTACTACCAGGACGACGACGTGGCTGCTCTCGTCGACGGACAGCAACGGATCACGACGCTGCACCTGCTGCTCCTGCACCTGCGCCGGCTCTCCGTCGAGGCAGAGCGGCCCGAGTACCACGGCGACATCGCCGCCCTGGAGCCCCTCATCGCCGGCAGCTCGTACGGGGAGCGGGCCTACGTCATCCGGTCCGACGAGCGCGCACCCGTCCTCGATGCGATCTTCGAAGACAAGCCGTTCTCGTTGCCCTCCGACGCGAGCTCCTCGGTCGTCAACCTGCACGAGCGGAGCCAGGAGCTTGACGGGCTGCTGCCGGAATCGATCCGCGACGAAGCCCTGCCGCTCTTCATCCACTGGCTGCTCAACCGCGTCTGCCTGGTCGGCATCAACGCGAACGACCGCCGGCAGGGCTGGGAGATCTTCGAGACGATGAACGATCGGGGGGTACAACTCGGTCCAGCTGACCTGCTGAAAAGCTTCCTGCTGCGCTGCGCCAGCAACCGGCACAACCTGCCCCGGTTGGGTGAGGCGTGGAGTGGCATCCTGGCGAGGATCGACAACCGTGGCCCGCACGCGGCAGCGAAGTTCCTGCAAGCACTGCTTGTTGGCAGGTACGCACAGAGCTCCGATGAGGTCACCGACATCGCGGTGTCGTTCCACGGCTGGGTGCAGGAGAACGCCTCGCGCCGAATGAACCTGAATCATTCACCGGACTTCGCGCGTTTCATCGAACACGATCTCGCACAGCTCTCGCGGCGCTACGCCTCACTGGATGCGGCGACTAGTGTTCTGGAACTGGGCCTGGAGCCACTGTTCTACAATGCCAGGAACGAGATCGAACAGATGCCGTTCCTGCTGGCCGCGATCGACCCTGACGACACCGACGCACAGTTCCGGGAGAAGTCGTTCCTGGTCGCCGCGTACCTCGACCTGGTGTTCGTCCGCATGGCCGTTAACAACCGGATCGGGAAACCGGATGATCTGGATGCCCAGGTCCTGCCGGTGATTCTCGATCTTCGCGCCTGTCGGGACATTGATGCGGTTGCGAAGGCTCTGGGCCGGCGGATAGCTGAGCTCGATGTCGACTTCACCGGAGTCAAGCGGTATGGGCTGCGAGCGGACAACCGGGCGCAGGTCAGGTATCTGCTCGCCCGGCTGACGGCCTTCGTGGAGACCGAGTGTGGCCGACCGAACGAGATCGTCCGGTATCTGGACAAGGATGAGCCGTTCGAGATCGAGCACATCTGGGCGAACAAATTCGAGCGTCACCAGCCCGAGGTGAAGACCGAGTCGGTCTTCCGGGTACAACGCAACCGGATCGGGGCCCTGCTACTGCTCAGGAAGTCCCACAACGCCAGCTACCAGGACGCGCCGTACGAGCAGAAGATTGAGTGGTACCGCGGCCAGAATTATCTGGCGGCGTCGCTGCACAAGGCGACCCAGGAACGCAACCGGCCCTTCACCGAGGGGGTCGTCAAGAAGCATCGGCTGGAGAAGATCTTCCATCCCGTGTCCCGCTTCGACATGCCGGCCATCGAGCTGCGGCAGCAACTCTACGAGCGCCTGTGCGAAATCATCTGGGATCCGAAGCGGTTGGGCTTCATCCCTCCACCCATTGTCCCGCCTCAGGTGGCCGAGAACGCCGAGGCACCCGTCCCCGTCCAGCGTGTGTCTGCCGCCGTCGCCAGACGCACCCGGGCTCATTTCGGTGGCGTCACAGTCGCTCGGCTGGTTGCCGCAGGGGCGCTCACCGCCGGCGCCGAGTTGGTCCTCACCTACAAGCGCGTCCCATACGTCGCACGTATCAATGAGGCCGGGCAGATCGAGTTGGAGAGCGGGGAGGCGTTCGAGTCTCCCTCGCCGGCTGGTATGACGGTCACCGGTAAGGCGACCATCAACGGCTGGAGCGCGTGGAAGGTGCGCCGGGGCGACAAGCTGACTCCGCTGCACGATGTGCGGGCCGATGCGCTGTCCCGCGGGCTGCTTGAGGTTGCGACATAGCGTTGTCGGGCTAGCTGGATCCTCACCCCCGGATCGGCACACAGATTGGCCCGCCGATGCGCGGGCTCCCGAGGCGGTTCATTGCCCCGGGCGCCCGCGTCCGGGTCAGCGGGTCGCCGGCATGGTGGCGAACTCGCCGGCTAGCTCGGACTCGACGATCGTCGCGGGGGACGGCCGGCGGCCGCCCGATGTGCGCCGGCCGGAGGGCACGGCCAGGGCGGCCACCGCGGCGGCCAGGGCGATGGCCGTGAGCAGCAGGAAGCCCGTCGTGAAGCCGGCCTCCCGGGGCAGGCCGCTGGCCTGCGGGTGGGCGGTGATCACGCCGCTGACCACCGCGGCGCCGATCGCGCCACCGATGGTGCGGATGTTGGCGTTCATGCCGGTCGCCACGCCGGTCTGGCTGGCGGGCACGTTGCCCACGATCAGGTTGGCCATCGAGGCGAAGGCCAGCCCGATGCCGAGGCCCACCAGGCCGCCGGCGACCCCCACCTCCCAGCGGGAGTCGTGCGCGAGGGCCAGCATCGCCGAGGCGGCCACGTTGAACGCGGCGCCGGTGGCGAGCTGCGCCTTGGCGCTGAACCGCGACTCCAGCCGGCCGGCGGCGATGCCGGCGACGAACATGGCGACCAGCATCGGCAGCATGAGCAGACCGGCCTGGCTGACGCTCGCGCCGAAGCCGTAGCCGGCGCTGGTCGGGGTCTGCACGAACTGCGGCAGGAAGGCGTAGACGGAGAACATCGACGCGCCGTAGAGCAGGGCGACCAGGTTCGTGGTCCAGACGCCGGGCAGGCGCATCATCCGCATGTCGATCAGCGGGTTCGCCGAGCGGACCTCGGCGACGAGCCAGCCGACCAGCAGCACGCCGGCGAGCGCCAGCAGGCCGAGTACCCGGCCGGAGGTCCAGCCCCAGGCCGCGCCCTTGCTGATCGGCAGCAGCAGCGCGACCAGCCAGCCGGAGAGCAGCAGGGTGGCCGCCCAGTTGATCCGGCCCGGGGTGCGCACCGGCGACTCCGGCACGAACAGGTGCGCCGCGAGGGCGGTCAGCCCGACGACGACCATCGGGATCCAGAACAGCCAGCGGTAGCCGAGCACGGCCACGATCGGGCCGGCCAGCACGACGCCCAGGCCGCCGCCGGCGGCGACGATCGCCGAGATCGCACCGACGGCCGAGCTGACCCGGGCGGCGGGGAACTCGTCCCGGATGATCCCGAAGGAGAGCGGGAAGACGGCGCCGCCGATGCCCTGGATGACCCGGGCGATGATCAGCACTCCGATGGAGGGTGCGATGGCGGCCAGCAGGCAGCCGAGGGCCAGCGCGGCGAGGGAGACGACCAGCATCCGCTCCTTGCCGATCATGTCGCCGACCCGGCCGAGGATCGGCGTGAAGATCGACGCGGAGAGCAGGTACGCGGTCAGCACCCAGGTCACGGTGTTCTGATCGGTGTGCAGGTCGTGCTGGATGGTGGGCAGCACCGGGGTGATCAGCGACTGGAGCATCGCGAAGAAGCCGGCGCCGGCCGCGAGGACGAGGAAGGTCAGCCGGCGCGAGCTGCGTCGGGTGGTCTCTGTCACGGAAGGGAACTCCAATTTCGCGTACGGAAAGGACGGGGGCGGTGGCGCGTCAGGCGCCCGGCCGCTCCTCGGTCGGGTGGGAGGCGAAGGCTGGGGTGTCCGCTCGCCCGGATCCGGCGGCGGCCCGGGCGGGCGCGGCCTGGACGATCTGGCGGCGAAGGCGGTGGGAGCTGCCGGTGGTGGGCCGGATTTCGGACATGGCGGGCTCCTTGGTCCGAGTGGCGGGTTGGCCGGTCCCGCCGGAGGGGACTGGCCGCGAATCCCGGAGTAAGCTATCCGGAGGCACGGCTCCGGTCAGTTCTGGAGGGGTGCCTCCACTAAACTAGCGGAGGGTTGCCTCCGGTTGCAACCGAAGAGGGGTGACCCGCGTCATGAACAGCGCCGAGCAGGTGGGCGAGGTCTTCGCGCGGCGCCCCAAGCGGGCCGACGCCCGGCGGAACTACGACGCGCTGATCGCCGCCGCCCGGGACGTCTTCGCCGCCAACGGGGCGGGCGCCTCGCTGGAGGAGGTCGCCCGGCGGGCCGGGGTGGGCATCGGCACCCTCTACCGGAACTTCCCGAGCCGGCGTGAGCTCTTCGAGGCGGTCTACGTCGAGGAGGTCCGGGCGCTCAGCCGGTCCGCCGCCGACCTGGCCGGGCTGCCCCCGTGGGACGCCCTCGTCGCCTGGCTGAACCGCTTCGTCGCGTACGTCGGCACCAAGCGGGCGCTCGCCGAGGAGTTGGTGCACGACTCCGAGGTGTTCCGCAGCTGCCGCACCGAGATCTACGCGGCGGGTGAGCCGATGCTGCGCCGCGCCCAGGAGGCCGGGGTGGCCCGGCCGGACGCCAGCTTCGACGACGTGGTGCGGTTGATCAGCGGCATCACCGCCTACCAGTTCATGGAGCCGGGTCAGCGCGACCGGGTGCTGGCCATCGCCCTCGACGGCATGCGCAACCCGGCCGCGCCACGCTGACGCCGGTCGTCGGCCCGCCGGAAGCCTGGCCGGCTGCCGGCGGTGTGCCGCACCGCCGGCAGCCGGATGGTGCTCACGCCTCGGCGACGTGCCCGTTGCCCGGCCGGCCCCACGGGCCGGTGATGGCGAAGACGTAGCCCGGGGACTGGGTGTTGGCGAAGAGGATCTTCCCGTCCGCGCTGAACGTCGGCCCGGTGAACTCGCTGTCGTTCAGCTCGTTGCGGGCCAGCGGGTACGCCTTGCCCTGCTCGGTCACGCCGACCAGGTGGGACACGCCCTCGCCGTCCTCGGCCAGGATCACCCCGCCGTACGGCGAGACGGTGATGTTGTCCGGCCCGTCGAAGTTGTCGCCGTCCTCGTCCGGGTTCTGGTTCACCCCGAAGATGGTCTTCAGGGTGACCGTCTCGCTCCGCGGGTCGTAGAACCACACCTGACCGTCGTGCTCGTTGGCGCTGCCGTCGTCGTGCCGGGCGAAGCTGGCCACGAAGTACGCGCCGCCGTCGGCCCACCAGGCGCCCTCCAGCTTGCGGCTGCGGGTCACCTGCTCGTCGGTGAACTGCTTGCGCACCGAGACCGTCCGGGCGTCCCGGTCCGGCACGTCCACCCAGCTCACCTTGTAGCGGGTGCCGGGCTTGGTGGCCTCGGACAGGTCGGCGACGTGCCGGTCGCCGTGCCGGCAGCTCATCGCCTGGAGCTCGCCGACGGTGTCGCCGTCCGGGCGCTGGGCGAGGGCGCGCAGGGTGCCCTTGCCGCCCCGGAAGCGGTGCGGCGGGGTCCACCGGTAGTAGAGCCCGTTCGGCCCGCCCGCGTCCTCGGTCAGGTAGATCGAATGGGTGTACGGGTCGACCGCCACCGCCTCGTGCGAGTAGCGGCCGAGGAACTTCAACGGGATCGGGTCCTGGTTGGCGGACCGGTCGTGCGGGTCGACCTCGAAGGCGTACCCGTGGTCCTTGAGGTAGGTGCCACCGGCCCGCTGCTCGGTCTCCTCGGCGGTCAGCCAGGTGCCCCACGGGGTGATGCCGCCCGCGCAGTTGTTGTGCGTGCCGGCGAGGCTGACGTACTCGCGCAGCCGGTGGCCGTGCGCGTCCACCTCGATGGTGGTGGTGCCGCCGCGGGCGCCCGGGTCGTAGGTGAGGCCGGCGATCGCCGGCACCGGGAACGGCTCGTCACCGCCGATCTCGTGGTTGTTCACCAGCACCGAGCCCTCGCGGCCCAGGAAGCAGCCGGTGCCGTCGGCGTCGCTCGGGGTGCGCTGCCCCGACGCCAGGATGGTCGCGCCGGCCTGGGCCACGATCGTGTACGAGAAGCCGCGCGGCAGGGCCAGCAGGCCGGCCGGGTCCGGCACCAGCTCGCCGTAACCGACCGCGGGGCGGGTCGCGGCCCGGGCCTCGGGCGGTCCGGCGATCGCCTCCAGGCTGCCGGCCACCACGATCCCGAGGCCACCGGCCGCGCCGGTGCGCAGCAGCTCTCGGCGGGAGATGGGGGAAGAGGTCACGTTGCTGCCTTCCTGTTTCGCGCGGCGATCGGGTACCGCGAGGCAAAGGCAAGTGACGCCGGTGGAACGGCGGCTGCCCCGGCGCGGGTCGCCAGGTGAACAGTGGGCCAACCCTCGAGGTCGGCTGCGCCGATCGTCCCGTGCAGGTGCCGGACGGGCGGCTCGTCCACCGGCTGGTGGCCGGGTGGGCGGCCGGGGGGCGGCCGGGTGGGTGGCCGGGTGGGCGGACCGAATTGCCGGATCTTGCTCCGGGTGGGACATCAGGTTACCGCCGCGTAACTTCTCATTGACGTTTCTGAATTGTTACGCGCATCATCGATCCACGGTCGACCGGACACCCCACCCGTTCCCCCGGTTCGCCGGGTGCCTCCCACCGGAGGTGCAGCCATGCTGCTCCGAAAGACCGCCCTCGCCGTCGCCCTGAGCACCGCCGCCGTCCTGCTGGTACCCGCCGCCGCCCAGGGGGCACCGGACCGGACCGGCGTCGCCCCGCCCGACCGGACCGGCGCCGCGACCGCCGACCGCGCCGCCGCCCCGATCGCCGCCGACGGAACAACCCAGACCGCCACCGCGGCCGCCGGCCCGGTCATCGTGGTCGGTGGCCTCAGCGGCATCGCCGCCGCCTACGAGCCGCTCGCCGCCCGACTGCGCGGTGACGGCTACCGGGTCTTCGTCTACCAGCTGCCCGGGCTCGGGCTCGGCGACATCGCCGCCTCGGCCCGCTCCTTCGCCGGCTACGTCGACCAGGTCCGGGCCGCCACCGGTACGGCCACCGTGGACCTGGTCGCGCACTCCGAGGGCGGTCTGGTCTCCCGCTACTACCTCAAGCGGCTCGGCGGCACCGCCGCCGTCGGCCGCTACGTCAGCCTCGGCACCCCGCAGTACGGCACCTACGTGGCGAACATCCTGCGGTTCCTCGGGCTCGGCAGCTGCGCCGGCGTCGTCGCCTGCCAGCAGATGACGATCGGTTCGGCCTTCCTCGCCGACCTGAACGGCGGCGACGACACCCCGGGCGCGGTGCGGTACACCACGGTCCGGACCGTGCAGGACGAACTCGTCCGGCCGACCCAGAACGCGACGCTCGCCGACGGCGCGACCAACGTGCTGATCCAGACGTACTGCCCGCTGCGGGTGGTCGGGCATCTCGGGCTGGTGCTCGACGGCACCACCTACACCGTCGTCCGCGGCGCCCTGACCGACGGCCCGGTCCGCCCCAACTGCTTCGCGCTCTGAAACCGGCCCGGGGCAGGGCGGATCGCCCGCCCCGCCCCGGGCGAGACGTCAGGTGGCCTTGGCGAGCGCCTCGAACTCGTCGTCGGTGAGCTGCACCTCGGCAGCGCCGACGTTCTCCTCCAGGTGCGCCACCGAGGACGTACCCGGAATCGGCAGCATCACCGGCGACCGGCGCAACAGCCAGGCGATCGCCAGCTGGGCGGGGGTCGCGCCGTGCGCGGTCGAGATCGCGTCCAGCGGCCCGCCCGGCCTGGCCAGGTTGCCGGTCGCGATCGGGAACCACGGGATGAACGCCAGGTCGTCGCGCTCGCAGTACTCCAGGACCGACTCGGCGCTGCGATCGGCCAGGTTGTAGAGGTTCTGCACCGACACGATCGGGGTGATCGCCCGCGCCGCCTCGATCTGCTCCACCGTCACCTCGGAGAGGCCGATGTGCCGGATCTTGCCCTCCTGCTTGAGCAGCGCCAGCTCTCCGAGCTGGTCGGCGAGCGGCACCTGCGGGTCGATCCGGTGCAGCTGGTAGAGCGGGATGCAATCCAGGCCCAGGTGGCGCAGGCTCAGCTCACACTGCTGACGCAGGTACTCCGGCCGGCCCAGTGGACGCCAGTCGCCCGGGCCGGCGCGGGTGAACCCGCCCTTGGTCGCGACGACCAGGTCGTCGGCGTACGGGTGCAGCGCCTCCCGGATCAGCAGCTCCGAGACGAACGGCCCGTACGAGTCGGCGGTGTCGATGAAGGTCACCCCGAGCTCGACGGCCCGGCGCAGCACCCGGACCGCCTCGGCCGGGTCCTTCGGGTCGCCCCAGACCCCCGGCCCGGTGATCTGCATCGCGCCGTAGCCCAGCCGGTCGACCTGGACGTCACCGCCGATCCGGTAGGTGCCGGATGCCTTCGCGGGCCGCGGGCCGGCGTCGGTTGCCATGCTGGATCCCCCTCGCGTCGTCGTCAGCGGCAAATCTATCCATCCTGCTCGGAGCTTTCCCGCCGATCGCCACACCCGCTGTCCAAGCTCGCGGGCGGCGCGCGGAGCGCGCCCATGGTCGGCATGGCGCTAGCGGTGAGCGCGCCCGCTCTGCTACCACTGGTGCAGGTCGATGCGTTCGACGGGGGAGGACCGATGTGGCGACGGCTCGGGTCCGACCCGGTGCGCCGGCTGCGGGAGCGGTTGGACGGGTTCGGCACCACCATGGACGCCCGGCTGGTGCTCGGCCCGGACGCGGTCCGCGACGCGGAGGCGGTCATCGAGCTGGTCACCCGGTCACCCCCCGACCCGCCGCTGGCGGAGAACGTCACCGAGGGGCTCTTCCTCCTCGCCTGCCTGCACTGGTACCGCTACCAGATCCTGCCTCCGGGCCAGGACGCCGACGAGCTCGCCCAGGCCGTCAAGGTGACCGAGCTGCTGCTGCGCGTCGCGCCGGAGCGGGTACCGCCGTCGCTGCTGGCCATGCTCCAGGCGCACCGGTCGCCGGCCGGCTCCGGGCGGATCCCCGGCGCGCGCACCGCCGCCGATGCCGGCCCGGATGGACCCACGGCCGGCACCGGCGCGGCGGGGTTGCTCATGGAGGCCGTCGCGTTGATGGGCGACGCGGAGCGCACCGGCGACTACCGGGTCGCGGACCGGGCCGCGGCGCTGCTGGAACGGGCGCTGGCGGTCACCCCGGCCGGCGTGCCGGAGCGGCCGCACTACCTCTCCGCGCTCGGCCGGGTGCACCGCGACCAGTTCCGCCACCTCGGCCGGCGCCGGGCGTTGCAGGCGGCGATCGACGCGCACCGGGAGAGCCTGGAGTCGACCCCGGCCGGTGACCCGCAGCGGGCGACCCGGCTGTTCAACCTCGGCAACGTGCTCGCCGACCGCTACGAGCTGGCCGGCGACGTGGCGGCGCTGGACGAGTCGGTCCAACTGCTCGGCGACGCGGCCCGGGCCGCCCCGGCCGACACGCCGCTGGGGGTCCTGGTCCGCGCCAACCTGGGACAGCGGCTGCGCGAGCGCTGGCGGCGGCGCGGTGAACCGGCCGACCTCGACCGCGCGGCGCAGGCCCTCGCGCTCGCCGCGCGCGCCGGCACCGACCCGCAGATCGTCGCGCTCTACGCCTCGGTGGCCGCCGAGCGCTACACCATGGGCCGCGACGACGAGGACCTGGACGAGGCGATCGAGGCCAATCGGGCGGCGCTCGCCGTCACGGGCTTCGTCGGCGGGCTGGCCGGCGTCGCCCGGGTCAGCCTGGCGGCGCTGCTCGGCGAGCGGTACGAGCGCCGCGGCGACCCGGCCGACCTGGACGCGGCGATCGAGGCGTACCGGGCGGCGGCGGAGGGCGGCCCCGGGCTCGACGCGATGGGCGCGGACGAGCTGTGGCACACCGTCGGCAAGCTGCTGGAGTCCCGCTACCAGCTGCATCGGCGCTCCGCTGACCTCACCGAGGCGGTGCGGCTGCTCCGCGCGGGGGTGGCCGCGGCCACCGACCCGGTCGAGCGGGCGGTGCGTCTCGGTGACCTCGGCTACGCGCTCGGCCGCTGGCACGGCGACCTGGCGGGGGTGACGACGCTGCGCGAGAGCCGGGACGTGCTGACCGAGGCGGCGCGGCTGCTTCCGACGGGGCATCCGAAGCGACCTGACCTGCTCAACAACCTGGGCAACGAGCTGCGCGAGCTGGCCGACCAGGCGGGGGAGTACGAGCTGCTGGCACCGTCGGCCGCGGCGCTGCGCTCCGCCGTCGCCGTCGCCCATCCCGGCTCGCCGGTGCTGCCCCGGTACCTGTCGAACCTCGGGCTGACGTTGCAGGCGCTCTTCGGTCGCACCGAGGACCTGGCGACGCTCACCGAGGCGATCGCGGTGCTGCGCCAAGCGGTCGAGGCGACCCCGCCGGGGCACTCGGATCGGCCGATGGCGCTGACCAACTACGCCTCCGCGCTGAACCGGCGGGTGGAGCTGGCCGTCAACCGACCGCTGCCGGCCGGCGGGTCCGGCGCCACGGACCCCGAGCGGGACGCGCGGACCGCGGTCGAGATGCTGCGCGAGGCGCTCGAGCTGGCCCGCCGGGAGGCCGAACCGGAGGAGTACGCCCGGATCCTCGGCACCTTCGTCCTCGCCCAACTGCTGCGCCACTGGCTCACCGGGGACGCTGCGGCCCTCGACGAGGCGATCACGCTGCCCGTGCCCGAGTGGGACGCGCTGCCCGAGGCCTCCCCGGATCGGTACCGACTGCTCACCAACCTCGGCAACGCGCTGCTGCTCCGGTTCCGCGACTCCCGGTCCGGCCGGGACGCGGTGCGGCTGCTGGCCGCCTACCGGGCGGCGGTGGCGGCCCTGCCCACCGGCCACCCGGACCGCACCATGTGCCTGAGCAACCTGGCCGGCGCGATCGAGACGATCGCCCGCCCACCCGACGTGCCCGACGCCGCCCGGCCGGCCGACAGCGCCGACCGGGCCACCGTCCCGGCCGGGCACCCCGACGACGTCGCCCTGCCGGTGGTCGACCTGGCCGAGGCGGCCGCGGCGCTGCGGGACGCGGCGGCGGTCGAGGCGGCCCCGTCCGTGCTGCGTGCCCACGCGGCGGCCCGGTACGCGGCGCACGCGGCCGCGGCCGGTGACCTGCCGGCCGCCCTCGACGGGTACGCCACCGCCATCGAGCTGATCGACCTGTTCGCCTGGCACGGCATGGATCCCGACGACCAGGCCCGCCTGCTCGCGCGGTTTCCCGGTCTGGCCGGCGACGCGGCGGCGGTCGCGATCGCGCTCGACCGGCCCGAACGCGCCGTGGAACTGCTCGAGTACGGCCGCGGGGTGCTGCTGACCCGCGCCCACGACGCGGGCGCCGACCTGGCGGTCCTGCGCGGGCGGGCATCCCGGCTGGCCGACCAGCTCGACCGTGTCCAGTCCGAACTGGACGGGTTCGACCCGTCGCCGGCGTGGACGACGTCCGGCCCGGCGTCGCCGTCGTTCCCCGAGCCGGCGTCGCCGGACCTGTCCGGGCCGCCGTCCGTCTCCGGGCCGGCGGTCGCCTCGATCCCCGCGCCGGAGCGCCGGCACGAGCTGGCCACCCGCCGACGCGAGCTGCTGGCCGAGATCCGGCGACTGCCCGACCTCGCCGGCTTCCTGCGCCCGCCGCCCTTCGCCGACCTGGCCCGGGCGGCCGACGCCGGACCGGTCGTGCTGGTCAACGTCGCCGACCGTCGCTGCGACGCGCTGGTGGTCGGCGCGGGACGGGTCGAGGTGGTGCCGCTGCCCGAGCTGACCGCCGCCGAGCTGGTGGTCCGCGCCGCCGTCTTCCTGACCGCGATCGCCGAGGTCACCGGCGCGGCGCCGGGTGGCGTGCCACCCGCCCCCGACGGCGTGCCGGTGGCGAGCGGCGCGGCGGCGGAACGGGACCGGATGGCAGCGCGCAGGCAGATCAGCGAGACGCTGGACTGGCTGTGGCGGGTGGTCGCCGCCCCGGTGCTCGACACGCTCGGCGGGGTCACCGCGCCCGCCGCCGGGTCGGACTGGCCGGGGCTGTGGTGGTGCCCCACCGGCGTGCTCACTCTGCTTCCGCTGCACGCCGCAGCCCCGCTCGGCGGCGGCGCCGGGGTGCTCGACCGGGTCGTGCCCTCGTACACGGCGTCGCTGCGCGCGTTGCGGCGGGCCCGGGACGCCACGCCCAGCGCCGCGCCGCCGGTCAACTCGGCGCTGGTCGTCGGGATGCCGCAGACACCGGGCCTGACCGACCTGCCCGGCGTGGCGCGGGAGGAGGCGATCGTCCGCCGGCACCTGACCCACGTGCGGTCGCTGACCGGCCCGGCGGCCACCCCGGCGGCGGTGCTCGCCGCGCTGCCCGAGCGGCCGGTGGCCCACCTCTCCTGCCACGGCACCCAGGACCTGACCGCGCCGACCCGGGGCCGGCTCGCGCTGGCCGGCGGCCCGCTGCAGGTACGCGACCTGTGGCGTCCGGCAGGCGCCTCGGCCGCGCTCGCCGTCCTCTCCGCCTGCGACACGGTACGCGGCGGCGCGGCCCTGCCGGACGAGGCGCTCACCCTGGGCACCGCGTTCCAACTGGCCGGCTTCCGGCACGTGATCGGCTCGCTCTGGTCCATCTCGGACGCGCTGACCGTGCAGCTCTGCGCGGAGCTCTACGCCGGGCTGGCCGTGCCCGGCGGCATCGATCCGGAACGCGCCGCGCCGGCCCTGCACCACGCGGTCCGACAACTGCGCGCCGCCCTGCCCGGCCTACCGGAGCTCTGGGCCGGCTATCTCCACATCGGACCATGAGCGCGCCGACGCGCCCGTGACGGGGTCGGGCTGGCCCGGCGCGTACCAGGTCACGCCGACCGCTGCCACCAGCAGTGCGGTGCAGAGCAGCACGAGGCGCACCCCGGCCCGCAGCGACCGCGCCGCCGCCAACGCCTCCTGGTGGTCGCCGAGGGGCGCCGGCAGGAGTTCGGCCACCGGGGTCACCGACAGCGGCCCGTGCGCGGCCCGCAGCAGCGCCACCGCCCCGGCCGCCCCGGTTGCGACCGCCGCCAGCAGCAGCACCCCGACCAGCGCGCCCCAGCCCGCGGCGAGCGTGCCGACGTCGGAGCGGCCCCGGATCAGGCTGAACCCGACCAGCGCCACCAGCAGCCCACCCAACCCGTTGCGCCAGGCCAGCGCGGCGGCGCGAACCCGGGCCAGCTCCCCGCCGAGCAACCCGCCCAGCTCCTGGGCCCGGCGAAGGTCGGCACGGACCGCCGGCGGCCCGGGGCGCAGCCGGATCACGACTCCACCTCCAGCAGCAGCGTCCAGTACGCGCCGCAGCCGGTCAGCCCGGCCGGGCGCGCCGGATGCTCCGCCTCGCAGGCGCAGAGCACCGTGCGGTAGCCGGCATCACCGGACGGCGACGGGGCCACGTGCTTGTAGACGTGCTCGACGACCGGGTAGGTGCTCGGGTGCCGGCAACGCGGGCAGTCCCCGCTCAGCAGCACGGCCGGGCCGTACTCCCGCGCCGTGAAGGTCTCCGCCGCCCACACGGCGTACCCGTCGTCGGTCACCTCGGCGTACGGCAGCGGGCCCGGTCCCGCCGTCGGCTCGCGATCCTGCACCCTGCGCCCCTCCCGGCCGGTACGGACCGTCCACGGTAGCCGTCGGCGGCCCGCCGGTCACCCGCCCCGCCGGCTCGTCCGAGCCGGGACGGTCGCCGCGGCAGCGCCACGCGAACGGGACCCCGGTGTCCGACCGAGCCGGCCTGCGGCGAACTCGGCGGCCGGGCCGGAACCGCCCAGGGCGGGGGCAACCGGGCGGCCGGGGCGGACCGAATTGGCCGAGCGCCCGGTGGGCCGTCGCGGCCCGTGCGACGCTGAGCCGGTGCCGGTGCCACCGACCCGCGACGGGTCGCGCGCCCGGCGCCACGGCGGGAAGGGGCAGCCAGTGACGGGAGTGCCGCAGGTCGACTTCGCGCTCGACACGTACGAGTGCATCGTGCTCTATCCCGGCGCGGCCGGGCGGGCCCTGCCGACCGAGACGGTCCAACGCCTGCAGGCCGAGCACACCGAGCACATGCAGGCGTTGCAGAGCCGGGGCATCGTCCTGGTCGCCGGCTCGGTGGACGGGCCGGCCCGGGAACCGGAGCCGCCGATCGGGTTCGGGCTGGCCCGGACCGGCTCGGTGGACGACGTGCGCAGCGTGATGGAGGCCGACCCGGCGGTGCAGGCCGGGCTCTACCGGGTCGACGTGCTGACCTTCCTCTGCCCGGCCGGTTCGCTGGAGTTCCCGCTGGCCAAGACGCAGAGCTGAGGCCGGGTCGCAGATCGGCGGGTGTCGTCATGACGACGGCGGCGGACCCACGGCCGGTGTTAGCGTCGCGCCAGCCAGGACGGCCGTCGGGGCGCACCGGGCGCCTCGCCCGGCCCGGTCGAGGAGTCGCCATGACCTCCGTCGCCGCCCCCGACGTCCAGCGGGCCGTCGCCGACCTGCGCCCGGTTCTCGGTGATCGCCTGGTGGTGCCCGGCGACGCCGGCTTCGCCGCCACGGTCCGGCTCTGGAACGGGGCCGTCGACCGCACCCCCGCGCTGGTCGCCCGCTGCCACGACGCCGACGAGGTGGCGCTGGCCGTGCGGGTGGCCACCGGCTGCCACCTGCCGCTGTCGGTGCGCGCCGGCGGGCACGACTGGGCCGGCCGGGCATTGCGCGACGGTGGGCTGGTGCTCGACCTGACCGGAATGCGCACGGTGGAGGTCGATCCGGCGGCGGGCACGGTCACCGTGGCCGGTGGCGCCACCGTCGCCGACGCGCTGGCCGCCGCCCGCCCGTATGACCTGGTGCTGGCCACCGGCACGGTGCGCGCGGTCGGCCTGGCCGGGTTGACCCTCGCCGGCGGCTACGGGCCGCTCTGCGGCCGGTTCGGGCTGGCGCTGGACAACCTGCTCGCGGCCGAGGTGGTCCTCGCCGACGGCCGCCGGGTCACCGCCGGCCCGGACGACGACGCCGAGCTGTACTGGGCGCTGCGCGGCGGCGGCGGCAACCTGGGCGTGGTCACCCGGCTGCGCTACCGCGCGCACCGGCTGCCCGCCGCGCTCGCCGGCATGATCCTCTTCGCCCTGGACGAGGCGCCGGCCGTGCTGCGCGGTTACCGCGACGTGCTCGCCGCCGCACCCGACGAGCTGACCGTGATGGCCGGCTTCCTGCCCGGCCCGGCGGGGGAGCCGCTGGTCTTCGTCTGCCCGACGTACAGCGGCCCGGATCTCGCCGCGGGCCAGGCCGCGGTGGCCGCGCTCCGCGCCCTCGGCACCCCGCTGGTCGACCAGGTCGGGCCGCTGGCGTACGAGGACGTGACGCGGATGTTCGACGGCGGGATGACCGACGGCAACCACTACCTGCTGCGGACCCGCTGGCTGCCAGGGCTCGACGACGCCGCCGTCGAGGTGCTGGTCGACGCGGCCCGACGGATCACCTCGGCGCACTCGGCGGTGGCGCTGCACCACTTCCACGGAGCGGCCAGCCGGGTGGGCTCGGCCGACACCGCGTTCGCGCTGCGCACCGACCACCTGCTGGCCGAGGTGATCGCGGTCTGGACGCCGACGGACGACCCCGGGCCGCACCACGAGTGGGCCGAGCGGACCTCCGCCGCGCTCGCGGCGCACGCGCTGCCCGGCGGCTATCCGAACCTGCTCGCCCCGGCCGAGACCGACCGGGTCCGGCTCGCCTACGGCGCCAACTACGACCGGCTGCTGCGGGCCAAGCGCCGCTACGACCCGCGGGGGGTCTTCACCGCCGTACCCACGCTGCCGCCGTCGCCGGTCGGTGGCCCCGACGGCGGTGGGAGCGCGCCCGTGCCGCCGGCGCGAGCGCCGTCCGGTGACGGCTGAGCCGGTGGTCGGGGACCGGGCCCCGGCCTGGCCGGCGGGAGCACCCCGCCGGTCGACGCCGCCGGAGGCGTACGATTCCCGGCGCGCGGTCGCCGTTGCCCGCCAGCCACAACGTCCCCGGTGCGGTTCCGCCCGCCGGTCAGTGCGGACACCGCGCGACGTTGGACAATTGTTTCGCAGCCCGCAAGGGGTCGGCCCGCAGCCCGACCCGGAAGAGAGACTAGCCTGATGGGCGTGACACGCCGCGCGAAGATCGTCTGCACTCTTGGCCCCGCCACCTCGTCGCCGGAGCGCATCCGAGGGCTCGTCGAGGCCGGGATGAACGTGGCGAGGCTGAACTTCAGCCACGGCAGCCACGCCGACCACGAGGCGGTCTACCGGCTGGTTCGCGAGGCGGCCGAGGCGGCCGGGCGGCCGGTGGCGATCCTGGCCGACCTGCAGGGCCCCAAGATCCGGCTGGGTCGGTTCGCCGACGGCCCGCACGAGTGGCGCACCGGCGACTCCGTCGTGATCACCAGCGACGACATCGTGGGCACCAAGGAGCGGGTCTCCTGCACCTACCGCAAGCTTCCTCAGGAGGTCAAGGCGGGCGACCGGCTGCTGATCGACGACGGCCGGGTCGCCGTCGAGGTCAGCGAGGTCACCGGCAACGACATCCGCGTGCTGGTCACCGAGGGTGGCCCGGTCTCCAACAACAAGGGCGTCTCGCTGCCGAACGTGGCGGTCAGCGTCCCGGCCATGTCGGAGAAGGACGCCGAGGACCTGCGCTTCGCGCTCGGCCTGGGCGTCGACATGATCGCCCTCTCCTTCGTCCGCTCGGCGGACGACATCAAGCTCGTCCACACGATCATGGACGAGGAGGGCGTGCGCCGCCCGGTGCTGGCCAAGGTCGAGAAGCCCGAGGCGGTGGACCACCTGGAGGCGATCGTGCTCGCCTTCGACGGGGTCATGGTCGCCCGCGGCGACCTCGGCGTGGAGCTGCCGCTGGACCAGGTGCCGCTGGTGCAGAAGCGGGCCGTGCAGCTCTGCCGGGAGAACGCCAAGCCGGTCATCGTGGCCACCCAGATGCTCGACTCCATGATCGAGAATTCCCGCCCGACCCGGGCCGAGGCCTCCGACGTGGCCAACGCGGTGCTCGACGGCGCGGACGCGGTGATGCTCTCCGGCGAGACCAGCGTCGGCAAGTATCCGGTGCTCACCGTCAGCACCATGGCGAAGATCGTCACCACCACCGAGTCCGGCTCGATCGGGGTGCCCCGGCTCCAGCACGACCCGCGTACCCACGGCGGCGCGCTCACCGTCGCCGCCTCCTCGATCGCCCGGGCCATCGGCGCCAAGGCCCTGGTGGCCTTCTCGCAGACCGGCGACACCGTCAAGCGGCTCTCCCGGCTGCACTGCGACCTGCCGTTGCTGGCCTTCACGCCGGTCCCCGAGGTGCGCAACCAGCTCGCGCTCTGCTGGGGCGTGGAGACCTTCCTGATGCCGTTCGTGCAGCACACCGACGACATGTTCCGCCAGGTCGACCAGGCCCTGCTCGGCCTCAACCGGGCCAACCCGGGCGACTACGTGGTGATCGTCGCCGGCAGCCCGCCCGGCACCCCCGGCTCGACCAACACGTTGCGTGTGCACCAGCTCGGCTCGCTGGTCGATGCGGCGTCGGCGCGGGCGTTGCAGTGAGCGCCCCGAAGGTCGCGGTCGGCCAGGCCGCGGTCGACCAGCTGCTCGAGGTGCTCGACCTCGAGCAGACCGGCGACAACGCCTTCCGGGGAATGAGCCCGCCGGTCGGGCCGCAGCGGGTGTACGGCGGCCAGGTCGCCGGCCAGGCGCTGGTGGCCGCCGGCCGCACCGTCGACCCGGAGCGCTTCGTGCACTCGCTGCACGGCTACTTCGTCCGCCCGGGTGACCCGGTCGAGCCGATCGAATACCGGGTGGAGGACGTCCGCGACGGGCGGTCGTTCTCGGTGCGCCGGTCGGTGGCCCTGCAGCACGACAAGCCGATCTTCTTCATGTCGGCCTCGTTCCAGCGGGCCGAGGAGGGGCTGGACCACCAGGCCCCGGCCCCGCCGGACGTGCCCGCGCCGGAGGACGTGCCGACCATGTCCGACCGGCTCGCGCGCTACCCGGAACGGCTCGGCATCTGGGGCCAGATCCCCCGGCCGATCGACGTGCGCTACGTCGGCGAGCCCGGCTGGGTGCGCCCCGGCGACCGGCCGGCCGACCCGCAGCAGCGGGTCTGGATGCGTATCGACGGCAAGCTGCCGGACGATCCGCTGCTGCACGCCTGCGCGCTCACCTACGCCTCCGACCTCACCCTGCTCGACTCGGTGCTCTCGGTGCACGGCGAGGTGTGGGGCCCCGGCGGGGTGGTCGGCGCCAGCCTGGACCACGCGCTCTGGTTCCACCGGCCGTTCCGCGCCGACGAGTGGTTCCTCTACGACTGCTGGAGCCCGTCGGCGTCCGGCGCCCGTGGGCTGGCCACCGGTCGGATGTTCACCACCGACGGCCGGCAGATCGCCAGCGCCGTCCAGGAGGGTCTGCTACGCCGCGTCGGCGCCTGAGCGCCCCGGCCCCGGGCCGCCGCGCCTTGCGGACCTGCCGAGCCCCTAGGACCTGCCGAGCCCCGAGGACCGGCCGCGCGCCGAGGACCTGCCGCGGGCCGCGCGGCCGGCCGGGCAGCCCCGCTGGCCGATCGGCCGAGGGCGGCGGGCCGGGCGGCTGACCAGCGGGCTAACCTTGCCGGCATGCGCCTCTCCGCCCGGGTCGACTATGCCCTCCGTGCCGTCGCCGAGCTCGCGGCGACGGCCAGCGGACCCGGGCGGGGCCGTCCGGTCACCGCCGAGCAGATCGCCCGGGCTCAGGAGATCCCGCCGAAGTTCCTGGAGAGCATCCTGCTGCAGCTGCGCCGCGGCGGCATCGTGCACGCCCAGCGGGGCCCGGAGGGCGGCTACTGGCTGGCCCGCCCGGCCGAGGAGATCTCCCTCGCCGAGGTGATCCGGGTGATCGACGGCCCGCTGGCGCACGTGCGGGGGCAGCGACCCGAGCAGCTCGGCTACCACGGGGCGGCCCGCTCGCTGCAGGAGGTCTGGATCGCGCTGCGGGCCAGCGAACGGGAGATCCTGGAGCTGGTGACGGTGGCCGACGTGGCCGGTGGCACCCTGCCCAGCCGGATCACCGAGCTGGCCGCCGACCCGCGCGCCTGGATCTGAGCACCGTTCGCCGTCGTCCCACCCACCGATCGGACCCTTGACCGGGAGCCCCGGCGTGCCGCATTGTCGACCAAGTCGATAGGAGATGCCGAAAAGTCAGGGGGCGCTCGTGCGCAAGCTGTTGGTCCTCGCACTGGTCGGACTCGCCGCGCAGCTGGTCGACGGCTCGCTCGGCATGGCGTACGGGCTGACGTCGTCGACGCTGCTGCTGGTCGCCGGGGTGGCGCCGGCCGCCGCCTCGGCCTCGGTGCACCTCGCGGAGATCGGCACCACGCTCGCCGCCGGGGTGGCGCACTGGCGCTTCGGCAACGTCGACTGGCGGGTGGTCTCCCGCATCGCCGTACCCGGCGCGCTCGGCGCCTTCGCCGGCGCGACCTTCCTCAGCTCGATCTCCACCGACTCGGCCGCCCCGTGGATGGCCGGCATCCTCTTCGTCCTCGGCGCCTACCTGCTGGTCCGCTTCGCCCGACCGCTGCGTACCGGCGTCGCCGCGGGCCGGCTGCGGGGACGCTTCCTCGGTCCGCTCGGCCTGGTCGCCGGCTTCGTCGACGCCACCGGCGGTGGCGGCTGGGGGCCGGTCGCCACCCCGGCGCTGCTGGTCTCCGGGCGGATGGAACCGCGCAAGGTGATCGGCTCGGTGGACACCGCAGAGTTCGTCGTCGCCGGCGCGGCCAGTGTCGGCTTCCTGATCGGCCTCGGCACCGAGGGTTTCCTGTTGCCCACCGTGGCCGCGCTGCTGGTCGGTGGCCTGATCGCCGCGCCGGTGGCCGCCTGGCTGGTCCGGATCGTCCCGGCCCAGTTGCTCGGCGCCGCGGTCGGCGGGGTGATCGTGCTGACCAACGCCCGCACGCTGCTGCGCGCCGGTGAGTTCGGCGGCGCGACGCCGCCCCTGGTCTACGCGCTGCTCGCCGCCGGCTGGGTGCTCGCCCTGGTGCTGGCGGTACGGGCGCTGCGGCGTACCCGCCGGGAGCGGGCCACGGCCCGACCGGCCACGCCGGTCGACGCCGCCGCGGCCGAACGGGTCGACGCCGCCTCGGCCGAGCGGGTCGACGCCGAGCCGCGCCCGTTGGCCGCCCTGGAGCGCTGAACCGCCCCGGGTCGATCAGCCCTTGCCGAGCAGGTCGGTCGCGGCCTCGTCGAGCAGGTGCCAGGCCTCGTCGACGTGTGCCTCGGCGGTCTGCGGGGAGCCGACCGCCAGGCGCAGCGTGTACCGGCCGCCGACCCGGGTGTGGGTCAGATGGACCCGGCCGGTGCCGTTGACCCGGGCCAGCAGGTCGGCATTGACCGCGTCCAGCTCGGCCCCGACCCCGTCGCCGGCCGGCGACGAGGTCGCGGCGGCCTCGCCGGCCGGCGGCTCGGTGGCGACCCGCAGCCGGAAGCAGACCAGCGAGAACGGGTGCGGCGCGGCCAGCTCGAACCGGTCGTCGGCGCGGACCCGGTCGGCGAAGCGGGCGGCCAGCGCCACGCCCCGGCGGATGTGCGCCCGAAGCCCCTCGACGCCGTACCAGCGCAGCACGAACCAGAGCTTCAACGCCCGGAACCGGCGGCCCAGCGGCACCTGCCAGTCCCGGTAGTCGATCACCGCGCCGGACTCGCTGGCGGCGTTGCGCAGGAACTCCGGCATCACCGTCAGCGCCTCGATCAGCTCGGTGCGGTCGGCGACCCAGAACGCGTCGCAGTCGAAGCCGGTGAGCAGCCACTTGTGCGGGTCAAAGCAGTACGAATCGGCGTACTCCAGCCCGGCGTGCGACCAGCGCAGCTCCGGGCAGACCGCGGCCGCGCCGGCGTACGCGGCGTCCACGTGCAGCCAGATCCCGTACTCCGCGCAGATGGCGCCGATCTCGGGCAGCGGGTCGACGGCGGTGCTGGAGGTGGTGCCGATGGTGGCCACCACGATCGCCGGCAGGTCACCGGTCGCCCGGTCGGCCTCGATCGCGGCGCGCAGCGCGTCCGGGCGCATCGCCTGCGTGTCCGGGTCGACCTCGACGGCCCGCACCCCTTCGCTGCCGAGACCGGCGATCCGGGCCGCCTTCTCGATCGAGGAGTGCCCGTGCGTCGAGGTGTAGGCCCGGTAGCGCCGGTCGACACCGTGGTCGCGCCACCGGCCGCCGCTGGCCCGGTGCAGCGCGGCGAGGGTGGCGACCAGGGTGGCCGAGGAGGCCGAGTCCTGGATGACGCCGCCGCCGCGGGTGTGCGACCGGAACCGCTGCGGCAGGTCGAGCAGCCCGGCCAGCCAGTCCAGCATCACCGTCTCCAGCTCGGTGCAGGCCGGGGCGGTCGCCCAGAGCATGCCCTGCACACCGAGCCCGGAGCTGACCAGGTCGCCCAGCACGCTGGGCCCGGAGGTGTTGGCCGGGAAGTAGCCGAAGAACCCGGGGTGCTGCCAGTGCGTCAGCCGGGGCGTGACCAGCGCGTCCAGGTCGGCCAGGACCGCCTCGACCGGCTCGCCGGCGGTGGGCGGCGCGGCCGGCAGGGCGGCGGCGAGCGTGCCCGGCGGGTCGGCCGAGGTGACCGGCCGCTGCCCGAGCGTGGTCCAGTAGTCGGCGATCCAGTCGACCACGGCGTGGCCGGCGCGGCGGAACTCGTCCGGGTCCATGTGCGGTGCGCTCACCCGGACGAGTCGATCACCTGTGGGCGGCCGGGGCAAGAGCCCGGCTCGGAGTCGGGCGCCGCGGCCCGCCGAGGGGGCAGGCACCGGGCCGGCAGCCGCGGAATCCGCACAGCTCCGGCCCGGTGCGCCACACCGCGGCATTCCCGACCCGTCCCGACCGGGAATGCCGTACCACCACCGGGACCAAATCTAGGCCGGGTCCGGGTCGCGGGGGTGACGTCAGCGTGAAGATCGTGTTTCAGGCGCTCCGGCGCAGGCCATCGGCGACCTGTTCGGCGATCAGCTCGTACGAGCGCACCCGGTCGTCGACGTCGTAGACCAGCGTGGTGAGCATCAGCTCGTCCGCGCCGGTGCGCGCCAGCAGGTCGGTGAGCTGCCGGCGCACCGTCTCCGGGGAGCCCATCGCCTGGCCCTCCCGGCGCTGCAGGACGAAGTCCCGCTCGATCTCCGTGTACGGGTACGCCGCCGCCTCGTCGGGCGTGGCCAGCGGCTCGGGTCGCCCGGAGCGCAGCTTCAGGAAGGAGAGCGCGCTCGGCCCGGCCAGCCACTCCGCCCGCTCGTCGGTGTCCGCGCAGACGGCGTTGACCGCCACCATCGCGTACGGCTTCTCCAGCCAGCGCGACGGCCGGAAGTTCTGCCGGTACAGCGCCAGCGCGGGCAGCGTGTTCTGGGCGCTGAAGTGGTGCGCGAAGGAGAACGGCAGCCCGAGCAGGCCGGCCAGTTGGGCGCTGAAGCCGCTGGAGCCGAGCAGCCAGATCGCCGGCTGCTGACCGCGACCCGGGGTGGCGGTGATCGGGCCCGGCTCCTCGCCGCTGAAGTAGTTCATCAGGTCGGCCAGCTCACGGGGGAAGCCCTCGGCCGACAGCCCCTCCATGGTCCGGCGCAGCGCCAGCGCGGTCACCTGGTCGGTGCCCGGCGCGCGGCCGATGCCCAGGTCGATCCGGCCCGGGTGCAGCGCCTCCAGCGTGCCGAACTGCTCGGCCACCACCAGCGGGGCGTGATTCGGCAGCATCACCCCACCGGAGCCGAGCCGGATGGTCGAGGTCGCCGCGGCGAGATGCGCGAGCAGCACCGCCGGCGCGGAACTGGCGATCGCCGGCATGTTGTGGTGCTCGGCCACCCAGAACCGGTGGTAGCCCAGCTCCTCGGTACGCCGGGCGAGCTCGGTGGTGTGCCGCAGGGCCTCGCCGGCGGTGGCGCCGGCAGCGACCGGAGCAAGATCAAGAACGGAGAGCGGTACGGTGATCACACGGCTCGCCAACCCCGACCGCGCCGGATTTGTTCCCCGGAGCGACTCATCCCACGCCGCGAGCCTGCTCGAAGATCAGGCTGGTCTGGGTGTGCTGCACCGCCGGGTCCACCGCCAGATGGTCGAGCACGAAGTCGCGCAACGCGTCGGCCGACGCCGCCCGCACGTGCAGGACATAGTCCTCCGCGCCGGCCACGTGGAACACCGACACCACGCCGGGCAGCCGCACCGAGCGGCCCCGGAACGCGTCCACCGCCGCCCGCTCGTGCTCCCGGAGCCGCACCGAGACCAGCGCCTGCAACGGCAGCCCGAGCGCCGCCGGGTCCACGTCGGCGTGGAAACCCCGGATCGCACCGGACTCGCGCAGCGCGCGGGTGCGGGCCAGGCAGGTCGAAGGGGCCACCCCGACCCGCTCGGCGATGGCGTTGTTCGGCAGCCGGCCGTCGGCGGCCAACTCGGTGAGGATCGCGCGGTCGACGTCGTCCAGGGCCGCGAGCGGCCGAAGATCGTTCAGCACAGGGGGCATGCCGACATCCTCCACCGAATCTGATCCACATTCCAGCGGGATCAACAGAATCATCTTCGGAACCATTGTGATCTGACGGCCTGATGTTCGACGCTTCCGGCATGACGACGACCGTGGACACCCGTGCCGTACACGCCGGCCGCGACGACCTGAGGGCACTCGGCGTCCACGTGCCGCCCATCGACCTCTCCACCACCAACCCACTGCCCTCCGTGCAGGACGGCGGCGACGCCTACGAGACCCTCGCCACCGGCGCACCGCTGCCACCCGGCGCCAGTGCCGTCTACCAGCGGCTCTGGAACCCTACGGTGGCCCGCTTCGAGACCGCGCTCGCCGACCTCGAAGGCACCGCCGCGGCCGTCGCCTTCGCCAGCGGCATGGCCGCCCTCACCGCCACCGTGCTCGCCGCCACCCGGGACGGGCACCGCCACGTCGTCGCGGTGCGCCCCCTCTACGGCGGCACCGACCACGTGCTCGCCAGCGGGCTGCTCGGCACCACCGTGACCTGGGCCCGACCCGACGAGGTCGCCGCCGCCATCCGCCCCGACACCGCGCTGGTCGTCGTCGAGACCCCCGCCAACCCCACCCTCGACCTCGTCGACATCGCCGCGCTCGTGCACGCCGCCGGCGACGTGCCCGTGCTGGTCGACAACACCGTCGCCACCCCGGTGCTCCAGCAGCCGGCCCGGCACGGCGCCACCCTCGTCCTGCACAGCGCCACCAAGAGCATCGGCGGGCACGGCGACGTCCTCGCCGGCGCCGTCGCCTGCGACGCCGACTGGGCCGCCCGACTCCGGCAGGTCCGTGCCGTCACCGGCGCGATCCTGCACCCGCTCGGCGCCTATCTGCTGCACCGCGGCCTGCAGACCCTGCCCGTGCGGGTCCGCGCCCAGCAGGCTGCCGCGGAGAAGCTCGCCGCCTGGCTCGTCGGCCACCCCGCGGTCGAACGCGTCCACCACCCTTCCCGGCACGACCCGGCCGGGCTGGTCGGCCGGCAGCTGGCCGGCACCGGCAGCCTGCTCGCCATCGAGGTACGCGGCGGTGCGCCCGCCGCGGCGACCGTCGCCGGAGCCTGCCGCCTGATCACCCACGCGGTGTCGCTCGGCGGGGTGGACACCCTGATCCAGCACCCGGCCTCGCTCACCCACCGGCCGGTCGAGGGCGACGCGAAGCCGGCCGGCGGCCTGCTGCGCATCTCGGTCGGCCTGGAGGACCCGGAGGACCTGCGCGCCGACCTGGCCCAGGCGCTCGCCACCATCGGCTGACCGCCCGGCTCCCAGCCCCGGCTGACCGAACATCCTCTCGGTCCCGGCTGACCGCCCGCCCTCTCGGCCCCGGCGGCCCGCCAGGCCCGATCGGCGCAGCCGTCAGGTCAGGTCCCGGTTGGCCAGCACCCGACGCGGCGAGCCCTGCCGGGCCACCCGCAGCATCGCCCGACCGAGCCGGTCGGAGCTGGTGACCTGCGCCGGGAAGAGCCGCTGCAACAGCGGATAGAGCGGGCGGGTCACCACGTACCCGAGCCGGTACCAGCGGGTCTTCGACACCACCCCGTGCGTCGGCTGGATGAAGCCCGGCCGGGCCGCGTAGCCGTTGGGCAGCAGGTCGAGCACCGCGTTCTCGGCACGTCCCTTGACCCGCGCCCACATCACCCGCCCCCGACCGGTGGAGTCGGTGCCGGCTCCGGAGACGTAGACGAACGTGGCGGCCGGGCTGACCTCGGCGAGCAGACGCGCCGCCGCCACCGGGTAGTCGTAGCTGATCCGGGTGTACGTCGCCTCGTCCAAGCCGAGCGAGGAGACACCGAGGCAGTAGAAACAGGCGTCGACGCCGGCCAGCTCGTCGCGTAGCGAGCCCAACTCGCCCACGTCGTCGACGGTGATCTCCCGCAGCTTCGGATGCCGTCGGCCGGTGGGCGTACGCCCGATCACCAGCACCTCGCGCACGTCGTCGGCGAGCAGACTCTCCCGGAGCACACCCTGCCCGACCATGCCCGTCGCACCGAAGATGACCACCCTCACCGTTGCGCTCCACTCTCCGGCCGGCCGCCGGGCTCGATCTGATCGGCGCGCTCGCCCGCGTCGCCGTCGTGGTTGCCGTCGTCCGGCCGGATCAACCGCGCGACCGCGTCGGTGACCGTGCGCCGCCGCTGCCGCAGCCCGCCCGTACCGGAGGTGGGCGCCAGCTCGGCCGAGCCGAGCATGGAGAGGCCGACCACCAGCAGCAGCAACTCGTCGGCCGGGTAACGGTCGGAGAGCCGGCCGGCGCGCTGGGCCGCCGCGATCGCGGCCGCCTTGTCCGCGTTCGACGCCGCCACCGCAGGCGGCAGCGCCGTCATCCCACCGCGCTCGAGCGAGTGCCAGAGCAGCAGCCGCAACGCCTCCGGATGGGTCTGGTGGCGGTCGAAGAGCCGGCCGGCGTACCCGGGCAGGTCGTCCGGGTCGATCGGCACCTCCGCGACGGTGCTCACCACCAGCGCGTCGAAGACCGCGTCGAAGAGCTGGTCCTTGTTGCCGAAGTAGGCGTAGATCATCGCCTTGTTCGCGTCCGCCGCGGCGGCGATCCGGTCCACCCTTGCTCCGGAGATGCCGTGCGCCGCGAACTCGTCGGCGGCGGCGGCCAGCAGCCGCCGCCGGGTGTCCTCCGCGTCCCGTGCCATGCCGGAGAGGATAGCTGACCAACTGGTTAGTTGCATCGTCGGCCACGCCGTGCTTCACTGGAGACGGCAACCAACCAGTTAGTTAGTAGAAGGAGTGATGATGAGCGGCTACCCCCTGCCCGACCAGTCCGGACGCCTCGCGGTCGTGACCGGCGCCAACAGCGGCGTCGGACTGGAAACCGCCCGCCGACTCGCCGCCGCCGGCGCCGAGGTGATCCTCGCCGTGCGCAACACCGACAAGGGCGACACCGCCGCGGCCGACATCCGCGACACCACCCCCGACGCCCGGCTCCGCGTCGAGGAACTCGACCTGTCCCGCCTCGCCTCGGTCGCCGACCTCGCCCGCCGGCTCACTGCCGCCGGCCGCCCGCTGGACCTGCTGGTCAACAACGCCGGCGTGATGGCCGTACCGACCCGGCACACCACCGCCGACGGCTTCGAACTCCAGTTCGGCACCAACCACCTGGGCCACTTCGCGCTCACCGGCCGACTGCTCCCGCTGCTCACCGCCGGCAACCGCCCCCGCGTGGTCACCCTCAGCAGCGGCACCCACCACTTCGGCCGCATCGACTTCGACGACCTGCAGAGCGAGCGGCGCTACAGCGCCCAGCGCGCCTACGCGCAGTCGAAGCTCGCCACGCTGATGTTCGCCGACGAACTGCAACGGCGCAGCGACCGGCACGGCTGGGGCCTGCTCAGCAACGCCGCGCACCCCGGCGCGACCCGGACCAACCTGCAGGCCGCCGGCCCCAGCCTCGGTCGCGACCGCACCGAGATCCCGTTCTCCACCCGGCTCACCATGCGGATCCCCGGGTTCTGGCAGGACGTCGACCAGGGCGCGCTGCCCACCCTCTACGCCGCCACCAGCCCCGACGCGGCCGGCGGGGAGTACTACGGCCCGAAGGGCCCGTTCGGCCTGACCGGCCCACCCGCCGTCGCCCGCAAGTCGCGCCGCGCCCGCGACACCGGGGTCGCGGAGCGGCTGTGGCGGGACTCCGAGCAGCTCACCGGAGTCAGCTACCCGCGCACGGCGATCCCGGCCGGCCGGTAGCCGGGCGGCCCCTAACCGAGCCGCCGGGGCCTTCACGACTTGGGGCCGACGTGCCGGTCCAGGGCGGCGACGGCGTCCCGCCGGGCCACCGAGAGCGAGTTGCACCGGTTCATCCGCCAGGCGATGCCCAGCTCGTCGAGCGCCCACTGACAGAGCCCCATGATGTCGGCCGACTCGTTGACGAACATGTAGCGCGGATAGACGTAGCTCTTTCCGCGCACCGTCACCCGGTTGTCGAACCGGGCGCCATCGGAATGGAAGAGGCCCCGGAGGAAGTCGCCGGGCTGCGGGGTAAGGATCTCCCGCTGCCAATCGGCGAGGCTGATCTTCCGCTCGTGTTTCTTGCCCGGCCCGTGCTGCGGCAGCAGGCAGGGCCAGTGCATTCCGTAGCTCTGAACGCTGACGCACCCCTGCTGCGGCACACGCTGCACTCGTGCGGCGAGAACGGCCCGCATGGTGGCGTCGCAGGCCTCGATCAATCCGGGCCAGCGATTGCCACAGCTGATCCTCAGCACCGGTACCCGGGCCGAGGTGACCAGGTGCCCGTCGCCGAGATAGAGGCCGAACAGGTAGGCGTACGCCGGACCAGGTGTCGGATTGTCGACGTCGCGTCGGCACCGGAAGCACCGCGCCGCGGTCCCATGGACCATCGAGTCGGGCTGCTTGCGGCACCACTCCCACACGGTGCGGTAGGGCAGGCCGACACTGCGGGCGACCTGCGCGACACTCACACCGGACTGGTGCTGCGCGCGGGTCTCGGCACGGATTTCGGGCGGGTGCACGAGACCATCGTGAGTCGTGCCTATGACGTTTCTTGGTGCCCCCGGTGGGATTCGAACCCACACTGTCGATCTTTTGAGAATCGCGCCTCTGCCGGTTGGGCTACAGGGGCTTCTGTAGTTCAGCCCCATCAGGGTACCCACTAGGCTAAGGGCGCCGATACCCGGCTGGGCGGGTGTCGGGTTCTGACTGGTGGGGGTAGGGCTCGTGGCCGAGACGCAGACGGATGCCGAGCGCAGGCGCGTACTGATCGCCGAGGACGAGGCGCTCATCCGGCTGGACCTGGCCGAGATGCTTGTCGAAGAGGGCTACGAGGTGGTGGGGGAGGCCGGCGACGGCGAGACCGCCGTCCGGCTCGCCGAGGAGCTCAAGCCCGACCTGGTCATCCTCGACATCAAGATGCCGATCATGGACGGGCTGGCCGCCGCCGAGCGGATCGCCGGCGCCCGGATCGCCCCGGTGATCATCCTGACCGCGTTCAGCCAGCGTGACCTGGTCGAGCGCGCCCGGGCGGCCGGCGCGATGGCCTACCTGGTGAAGCCCTTCCAGAAGAGCGACCTGGTGCCGGCGGTCGAGATCGCGCTCTCCCGCTACGCGGAGGTCGCCGCCCTGGAGGCGGAGGTCGCCGGCCTGACCGACCGGCTGGAGATCCGCAAGACGGTGGAGCGGGCCAAGGGCGCGCTGATGACCACGTACGGGATGACCGAGCCGCAGGCGTTCAAGTGGATCCAGCGCACCGCGATGGACCACCGGATGACCATGAAGGAGGTCGCCGAGCGGATTCTCGCCGAGACCGCCGGCGGTGAGGTGACCCGGCCGGCCTCCTGACGGCCGCTTTTCGGGGGGCGCCAGCACCCGCTGCTGATAGATAGCATCGGATCCGTGTCTCTCAGGCGCGTGATCGCGATGTTCGGTCTGTCCGCCGTGCTCCTCGCCGGCTGTGACCGCGCGCCCGCGCGGGTCGATCCCGAGCCGCTCGCCCCGGCGTGGCAGCAGGTGACCCTGCCCGCGCCGCCGGGGGCTCCCGGCCGGCTGCTGCTGCGCGACGCCGTTGCCTGCGCCGGTCGCTGGTACCTGGTGGGCGGGGTCGCCGACGCCGCCGGTGACACCCGGCCGGCGGCGTGGACCAGCACCGACGGCGCCGCCTGGCGGAACGTGGCGATCCAGGCGGATTCCTTCTACGGCCGGCAGAACGTGCTCTACGCGGTGGGTTGCCGCGACGGCGTGGCCGCGGTGATCGGTGCGAAGGTGGGCGGCGCCCACGGCTATCCGCGGGTGAGCACCTGGCGGCAGCGGCCGGACGGCGCGCTGGTCGAGGTGCAGGCGCCGTTCGAGACGTTCGGTGGGCCGAAGGCGGTCAACGTCTCGCGGCTGGCCGGCGGCCCGGCCGGCTGGTTGATCGCCGGCAACCGGTCCAGCGGGGCGGCCGCTTGGGTGTCGTCCGACGCCGCCGACTTCGCCCTGGTCGAGGGCGCGCCGGAGTTGGCGACCGACGCGACCGGGGTGAGCTGGGCGTTCGACGCGGTGGCCGGGCCGGCGGGCTGGCTGGCCGTCGGTGGGCTGCTGCCGCCGGGGCGGATCGACCGCGATCCGGCGGTCTGGACGTCGACCGACGGGCGCTCCTGGCGGCGGACGGTGCTGCCGGGCAGCCGGGACTACGAGGAGTTGCAGCGGGTCGTGGTCGTCGACGGGATGCCGGTGGCGGTCGGCCTGCGGGGCGGCACCTTCGGTGCCTGGCGGCAGGAGCCGAGCGGCTGGGTGGCGGCCGGTGGTTTCGGCCGCCGGGCCGCGTCCGGGGTGCCGTCGGTGACCTCCCTCGTCGCGGCCGGTGGTCGGCTGGTCGTCGCGGTGGCCGACGGGGAGCGGCACTCGGTCTGGGAGTCGGTCGACCGGGGCGGCTCGTGGCGCCCGGTGACCACCCCGCTCGAGCCGAGGGCCGGGGCGGACCGGGACGTGGCGCTGGTGGCGGTGGGTGACCGCTGGTGGCTGGCGGTCGACGACGGGCAGCGCGCCGGGTTCTGGACGGCGCCGGTCGGGTCGGGGTCGTGACCGGCCGGGAGCGGGTGTCGACTGCGCCGGCTGGGGTGTTAAGGACCAATCGACGGATTGACCTGTTACGGGGATCGCGCGGATCGCGTACGTCTTCGTAACGGTTTCGCAGACCCCGGCACTAGGCCTTCCGGGACGGTGTGCGGTGTCGGTACGCTCCGCCATCACGAGCCGTAACGCAGGGGGCGTCCCTGCGGGGTGGGTGGAACTGCGGGTAACTGCCGTCCCCGTCATATCGGGTCAGGCACGCCCGCATCTGGAGGAGGTCAGGAAGCCGTGAGGCGAAGCTATGTACGGGCGCTGAGCACCGCCGCGCTCGCTGCGACCCTGGTGGTCGCGGCTGGTTGTCAGGACTCCGGCGGTGGCGATGGTGGCACCGCGTCGGGTGACTGCGGTGGCAAGATCGCGATCTTCGGTGCGTTCACCGGTGACAACGCCGGTCTGGTCATCCCGTCCCTGAACGGCGGGAAGCTCGCCGTCAAGCAGTTCAACGAGGCGAACCCGGACTGCAAGGTCACCCTGCAGGAGTTCGACACCCAGGGTGACCCCGCGGTGGCGACCCCGTTCGCGAACCAGATCGCGGGTGACAACTCGTTCCTCGGTGTCATCGGTGGTCACTTCTCCGGTGAGTCGGACGCGACGATGCCGATCTACCAGGCTGCTGGCCTGGCGATGGTGGCCCCGTCGGCGACCCGTACCGACCTGACCCAGAAGGGGAACACCTCCTTCTTCCGGGTGGTCGGCAACGACGGCACCCAGGCCGGCGCGGTGGCGACGTACCTGAAGTCGCAGAACGCGCAGAAGGTCTTCATGATCGATGACGCCAGCGCGTACGGCGCGGGCATCACCGACGAGCTGGGCAAGCAGCTCGGCCCGCTGGTGGTGAACAAGGACAAGATCCAGGAGCGGCAGGCGCAGTTCGACGCCACCATCTCCAAGATCAAGGCGGCGCAGGCCGACTACGTCTTCTACGGCGGTTACACCCGCGAGGCTGCTCCGCTGGTGAAGCAGATGCGCGCCGCTGGCGTGCAGGCCAAGTTCGTCGGCCCGGACGGTCTCTACGACCCGGCGTTCCCGGAGGGTGCCTCCGGCGGTGCCGAGGGCGCGATCATCACCTGCCCGTGCCTCCCGGCTGACAAGGCCGGCGGTACCTTCTCCGCCGACTACCAGAAGGAGTACGGCATCGCGCCGGGCTCCTACGGTGCCGAGGGCTTCGACGCCGCGAAGATCTACCTGGACGCCTTCAAGGACGGCAAGAAGACCCGGGCGGACATCCTGGCGTACGTGAAGGCGTACGACAAGCAGGGCGTGTCGAAGTACATCAAGTTCGACGCCAAGGGTGACGTCGACCCGACCAAGGTCGTCATCTGGGCCTACCAGATCAAGGGCACGGCGATCGAGCCGCTGCAGGAGCTCAAGCTCAGCTGACGCCTAGGCGCTGGAGTGCGGCCGGGGTGCTGAACCCCGGCCGCACTCGATTCAAGGAGACCCCCGGTGCATTTCGATGAACTGATCGGCCATCTCGGCCAGCACACGGTCGACGGCCTTTCCAAGGGCGCCATCTACGCCCTGATCGCCCTTGGCTACACCCTCGTCTACGGCGTCCTTCGCCTGATCAACTTTGCGCACTCCGAGGTCTTCATGGTCGGTACCTTCGCGGTGCTGATCCTGTGGAACCAGCTCGGGGTGGAAAATAACCCGCCGATCGGCCAGGCGATCCTGTTCCTGGTGCTCGGTCTGCTCGTCGCGGCGGTCGCCTCGGGCGGTACGGCCCTGGCGCTCGAACGGATCGCCTACCGGCCGTTGCGGCGTAAGAACGCGCCGCCGCTGATCTTCCTGATCACCGCGATCGGTCTGTCGCTGGTCTTCGTGGAGCTCTTCGGGCAGGTGCTGCCCAAGCTGCTCGGTGGCGTCCTGCCGGCGGCGTTCGGCCGGCCCCGGCAGATCGTCGGTATGCCGACGATCATCCAGCAGGAGACCCTGTTCACCATCGGCAACACGGCGATCACGAACATCCAGCTGATCGTCCTCGTCGCGGCGGTGGCGATGATGGCCCTGCTGGACTGGTTCATCAACCGCACCCGCTACGGCCGGGGTGTGCGGGCGGTGGCCCAGAACCCGGAGACCGCCGCGCTGATGGGTGTCAACCAGGAGCGCGTGATCATGCTGATCTTCGTGCTCGGTGGCATCATGGCCGGCGCCGCCGCTCTGTTGTGGAGCATGCGGTTCGGCTTCACCCAGAACAGCATCGGCTTCGTGCTCGGCCTCAAGGCGTTCACGGCCGCCGTCCTGGGCGGTATCGGCAACCTGCGCGGCGCGCTGCTGGGTGGCCTTTTCCTCGGCATCGTCGAGGTCTACGGCGCCACGCTCTTCGCCTCCAACTGGGAGGACGTCATCGCCTTCGTGGTGCTGATCGTGGTGCTGATGTTCCGGCCGACCGGTCTGTTGGGCGAGTCGCTCGGGAGGGCCCGCGCATGATCGACAAGATTCGCTCCGCTGATCGCCGCCGGGTGGGCCTGCTGACCACGGTCGGTGACCGCTGGCGGGCGCTGCCGAAGTGGCAGCAGGGCATCGGGCTGGTCGCCTTCGTGGCGATCCTCTACTACCTGCCGCTGCTCGGCATTCCGGGTCTGACCTGGTTGCGTACCGACTCGATCGAGGGCGGTAACAACTGGGCGGGCGTGCTCTTCGTCTGTGCCATCTACGTGCTGGTCGCGATCGGCCTGAACGTGGTGGTCGGCCTCGCCGGCCTGCTCGACCTGGGCTACATCGGCTTCTTCGCGATCGGCGCGTACAGCGTGGCGCTGTTCGGCTCGGTGAACTCGCCGGTGGTGAAGTGGATCCAGCAGGAGTTCGACCTGCCGTCGACCTGGGCGGTGACCTGGGCGATCTGCCTGTTCATCGCGATCGTGCTGACGATGATCTCCGGCGTGCTGCTGGGCTGGCCGACGCTGCGGCTGCGCGGTGACTACCTGGCCATCGTGACGCTGGGCTTCGGCGAGATCATCCGGATCGTGGCCCGCAACGCCACCGGGCTGACCAACGGTCCGGTGGGCATCTCGGCCATTCCCGGGCCGGAGGGTGCGCCGTCGGCGGACAACAAGGTCTTCGGGCTGATCGACGCGAAGCCGTGGTACTGGCTGGCGATCACCTTCGTGCTGATCATGGTGTTCCTGGTCCGCCGGCTGGAGCGCAGCCGAGTCGGTCGGGCGTGGTTGGCGGTGCGCGAGGACGAGGACGCCGCGGCGGTGATGGGTGTGTACCCGTTCAAGTTCAAGCTCTGGGCGTTCGCCATCGGTGCGGCGCTCGGTGGCCTGTCGGGCTTCCTGTTCGGTAGCCGGAACGCGTTCATCGACCCGACCCAGTTCAACGCGAACCTCTCCATCCTCTTCGTCGCCATGGTCGTGGTCGGTGGCTCCGGCAACATGCTCGGCGTCTCGCTCGGCGCGGTGCTGCTGGCGTACCTGCCGGAGCGGTTCCGCGACTTCGCCGACTACCGGTGGCTGGTCTTCGGTCTGGCCATGGTGCTGGTGATGATCCTGCGTCCGCAGGGCCTGATCCCCAGCCGGCGACGGGCCCGGGAGTTGAAGGATCGCGCGGCAGAGGCAGAGGAGGCGCCCGCTCATGTCTGACGAGACCACCAGCACGCCGGCGCCGAAGATCCCGGCCCAGCCGGGACCGCGGCCGCTGCTGCTCGAGATCGACAACGTCACGCTCCGCTTCGGCGGTGTGGTCGCCCTCGACGGGGTGAACTTCCAGATCCACGAGGGCGAGATCCTCGGGCTGATCGGGCCGAACGGCGCCGGGAAGACGACCTGCTTCAACGTGATGACCGGGGTGTACCGGCCGACCTCCGGGGCGGTCCGGTTCCGGGGCGAGAAGGTGACCGGCCGTAAGCCGCACCAGATCAGCCAGTTGGGCATCTCCCGGACGTTCCAGAACATCCGTCTCTTCCCGGAGATGACGGCGCTGGAGAACGTCATGGTCGGTACGGACTCGCGGCACAAGACGAGCGTGCCGGGGGCGCTGTTCCGGCTCTACCGGGTGCGGCCGAAGCCGGAGGAGTTGCCGCAGGTCACCGCCGAGGCGGGCATTCAGCGGTCGTGGCAGGAGGTGCGCCGTACGTTCGCCAAGACGTTCGGCCTGTCCCGGCACATCCTGGAGGAGCGGGCCGCCGAGGCGAAGGCGCTGGCGCTGCTGCGCTTCGTCGGAATCGCCGACCGGGCCAACGAAGAGGCGCGCAACCTGCCGTACGGCTACCAGCGTCGCCTGGAGATCGCCCGGGCGTTGGCCACCGAGCCGAAGCTGATCTGCCTGGACGAGCCGGCCGCCGGCTTCAACCCGGCGGAGAAGGAGGAGCTCCTCACCCTGATCCGGAAGATCCGTGACATGGGCCTGACCGTGCTGCTCATCGAGCACGACATGCGGCTGGTCATGGGGGTCACCGACCGGATCGTGGTGCTGGAGTTCGGCCGCAAGATCGCCGAGGGTGCGCCCGCGGAGGTCAGCCGCGATCCGAAGGTGATCGCCGCGTACCTGGGGGAGTCCGTCGATGACGCTGCTTGAGCTGGAGAACGTCACCGTCTCCTACGGCCGGATCGAGGCGTTGCACGGCATCAGCCTCACCGTGAACGAGGGCGAGGTGGTGGCCCTGATCGGCGCGAACGGCGCCGGCAAGACCACCACCATGCGGGCCGTCTCCGGTACCCGGGCGCTCTCCGGCGGGAAGATCACCTTCAACGGCGAGGACATCAGCAAGCTCCGGGCCGACCTGCGGGTGATCCGGGGGCTGTGTCAGTCGCCGGAGGGTCGGCAGATTTTCCCGGGTATGACGGTGATGGAGAACCTGGACATGGGGGCGTACACCCGGCGGGACTCCGCCGGCATCGCCGCCGACCTGGACCGGGTGCTGACCCTCTTCCCGCGGCTGGCCGAGCGGCGCAAGCAGGCCGGCGGCACGCTCTCCGGCGGCGAGCAGCAGATGCTCGCGGTCGGTCGGGCGCTGATGAGCCGGCCGAAGCTGCTGCTGCTGGATGAGCCGTCGATGGGTCTGGCCCCGATGGTGATCCGGCAGATCTTCGACATCATCACGGAGATCAACCAGCAGGGCACCACGATCCTGCTGGTGGAGCAGAACGCCCAGCAGGCGCTCTCCCGGGCCCACCGGGGGTACGTGTTGGAGACCGGTCGGATCGTGAAGGAGGGGTCCGGCGAGGACCTGCTGCACGACCCGGCGGTCAAGGAGGCGTACCTCGGCGTCGCCTGAGCGACCCGGACCGTCGGGGGGGGGGGCCCCCCCCCCCGGGGGGGGGGGCCCCCCCCGGGGGGGGGGGGGGGCGGGGTGGGGGGGGGGGGGGGGGGGGGCGCCCCCCCGGGGGGGGGGGGGGCGGGGGGGGGGGGGGCCCCCCCCCCGGCCGGGGGGGCGCCCCCCCCCCGGGGGGGGGGGGCCCCCCCGCCGCCGTTCGGATCCGGTGTCCGGTTTCCCGTCGGGGCGCGCGGTGCCGGCAGCCGGGGATGTCGGTGCGACGGACTAGAGTCGCTGCCGTGACAGCTACGACGCCGCGCCTGCTCCTCGTCGACGGACACTCCCTGGCATACCGGGCTTTCTTCGCCCTGCCGGTGGAGAACTTCTCCACCACGACGGGGCAGCCGACAAACGCCGTCTACGGCTTCACCTCGATGCTGATCAACGTGCTGCGCGACGAGCAGCCGACGCACATCGTCGTGGCGTTCGACGTGTCCCGCCACTCCTTCCGCACCGACCGCTACGCGGAATACAAGGCCGGCCGCAGCGAGACCCCGACCGACTTCAAGGGCCAGGTCAGCCTGGTCAAGGAGGTCCTGGCGGCGCTGCGCATCCCGGTGGTCGAGATGCCCGGCTACGAGGCCGACGACGTCATCGCCACCCTCGCCTGCCAGGCCCGTGACCAGGGCATGCAGGTGCTGATCACCACCGGCGACCGCGACGCGTTCCAGCTGGTGGGCGACCAGGTCACCGTGCTCTACCCGCGCAAGGGCGTCTCCGACCTGGCCCGGATGGACCCGGCGGCCGTCGAGACGAAATATGGCGTCGGCCCGCAGCGCTACCGCGACCTGGCCGCGCTGGTCGGCGAGACCAGCGACAACCTGCCGGGTGTGCCCGGGGTCGGCCCGAAGACCGCCGCCAAGTGGATCAACATGTACGGCGGGGTGGAGGGTGTCGTCGCCCGGGCCGACGAGATCAAGGGCAAGGCCGGCGACAGCCTGCGCGAGCGGCTCGCCGACGTGATCCGCAACTACGAGATCAACTGCCTGGTCTCCGACCTGGAGCTGCCGCTGCGCCCGGAGGATTCCCGCTGGGCCGGTTGGGACCGGGAGGCGGTGCACCAGGTCTTCGACACCCTCGAGTTCCGCATCCTGCGCGACCGCCTCTACCAATATCTGGAGTCGGTCGAGCCGGAGGCCGAATCGGGCTTCGACCTGGCCGGTGAGGTGCTCACCGAGCCGGGCGCGTTGACCGGCTGGCTCGCCGCGCATGCCCCGGCCGGCACCCCGGTCGGTGTGGCGGTCAAGCTCGACACCGGCCCCAACCGCCGGCACACCGCCGACCTGCTCGGCATGGCCCTGGCCTCCGCCGGCGGGGCCGCGGCCTGGTTCGACCCGAGCCGGCTCGACCCGGCCGACGAGGCGGCGCTGACCGGTTGGCTGGGCGACGGCGAGCGGCCCAAGGTGCTGCACGACGCCAAGCCGGCGCTGCTGGCGTTGGCCGCGCGCGGCTGGCCGCTGGAGGGGGTGGTCCGCGACACCCAGATCGCCGCCTACCTGGCCCGCCCTGACCAGCGCTCCTACGACCTGACCGACCTCGCCCTGCGCTACCTGCACCGCGAGCTGCGGGTCGACGCGCCCGAGACCGGCCAGCTGACCCTCGACGGGCTCGGCGGCGACGGCGAGGCCGAGCAGAACCTCATGCTCCAGGCCCGGGCCACCCTCGACCTGGCCGACTCGATCGACGCCGAGCTCTCCCGCGACGGTGAGCAGTCCGCCCGGCTGATGTCCGGCGTGGAGCTGCCGCTGATGCGGGTGCTCGCGGCGATGGAGCGCACCGGCATCGCCGCCGACACGCACTACCTCTCCGAGCTGGAGGCGCACTTCGCCGCCGAGGTGAAGGCCGCCGCACAGGGCGCCTACGAAGCGGTCGGCCGGGAGTTCAACCTGGGCTCGCCCAAGCAGTTGCAGGAGATCCTCTTCACCGAGCTGGGCCTGCCGAAGACCAAGAAGATCAAGACTGGCTACACCACCGACGCCGACGCCCTGCAGTGGCTCTACGCGCAGAACCCGCACCCGGTGCTGGCGCACCTGCTGCGGCACCGCGACGTGGCCAAGCTGAAGTCCACCGTCGACGGTCTGCTCAAGTCGGTCTCCGACGACGCCCGGATCCACACCACGTTCAACCAGACGGTGGCCGCCACCGGTCGGCTCTCCTCGACCGAGCCCAACCTGCAGAACATCCCCATCCGCACCGAGGAGGGGCGGCGGATCCGCCGTGCCTTCGTGGTGGGGGAGGGCTACGACTGCCTGCTCACCGCCGACTACAGCCAGATCGAGATGCGGATCATGGCGCACCTCTCCTCCGACGACGCGCTGATCGACGCGTTCAACTCCGGCGCCGACTTCCACGCCGCGACCGCGTCGTCGGTGTTCGAGGTGCCGCTCACCGAGGTCACCGCCGACCAGCGGCGCAGGATCAAGGCGATGAACTACGGCCTGGCCTACGGGTTGAGCGCGTTCGGGCTCTCCCAGCAGCTCGGGATCAGCGCCGAGGAGGCGCGCGGGCTGATGGAGAACTACTTCGCCGGGTTCGGCGGGGTGCGCGACTACCTGCAGGAGGTGGTCGCCCGGGCCCGCCGCGACGGCTACACCTCGACCATCCTGGGTCGCCGCCGCTACCTGCCCGACCTGGTCAGCGACAACCGGCAGCGGCGCGAGATCGCCGAGCGGATGGCGCTCAACGCCCCGATCCAGGGCTCCGCGGCCGACATCATCAAGGTCGCCATGCTGCGGGTCGACACCGCCCTGCGCGAGGCCGGGCTGCGCTCGCGGATGCTGCTGCAGGTGCACGACGAGTTGGTCTTCGAGGCGGCACCGGGCGAGCGGCAGGCGCTCGAGGAACTGGTCCGCCGCGAGATGGGTGCCGCGCATCCGCTCTCGGTGCCGCTGGAGGTCTCCGTCGGTGAGGGTCGCGACTGGAACAGCGCCGACCACTGATCCGCGGGTCTACCGTCCCGGGCCCCGGCGCGACTCCGGCGGGGCGCCGCGCCGGTCGAGAGCCCGCCGGGACGGGCCGCCGGGCGGCGGCAGCGGCGCCTTGAGCGGGTCGTGCCCCCAGTTCATCAGGGAGTACCGCCACCGGGTGTCCCGGACGTCGCCGCTCGGCCGTTGCGCCATGTGCCGGCGGACATATCCGACGACCTTGCGCATGTGCTTGAAGTCGGCCTCGGAGAGTTCGGCGCGCTTGCGGCGCAGCAGGCCGATGATCCGCCGGCCGGACTCGTGCCCGACCGACTCACCGCCTCCGCCGCCCTTCTTGCGCCAGCCGACGTGCTTGGACTCGTCGCTCTCCAGCCACTTCGACAGCTCGCCGGGCTTCATGTTGACCGCCTCGGTGAACTCCCGGTAGGTGTCCCGGCCGTCGTCACGTGGACTCATGCCGCAACACCTCCGGTCGGTGGGCGACGTCGCGGCCCGAGTCGTCGTTGCGGATCCGGTACTGCGGCTCGTCCTGCGAGGCGTTCACGGCGTGCCCACGCACGTGCGTCCGGTCCACCAGCTTCTCCTTGACCACGCCGTACGCCCGGCCGCTGTGACTGGCCCAGGAGACGTGGTCGCCCTCGCGGAATTCCCTCTGCTCGGCCATACGCGGTGGCTACCCGGGCCCCGCCGGCCGAAACAGCCAGCCGCCGGCTCCCGGGGGCGCCGGCGCGGCGGCGCGGGCGGGGTTCCGCGGTGGCGACCGCGCTCAGCCGGCCGGCTTCTCGGCCACGAAGATCGCGGTGCCGGGGAAGAGCCGCCCGCGCAGCGGGCTCCACTGCCCCCAGATCCCCTCGTGTCCCGCCGGCCACTCCGGCTCCACCAGGTCGACCAGCCGGAACCCGGCGTCGACCAGCTCCCGGATCCGGTCGCCGAGGGTGCGGTGCTGCTCCACGTAGCTGGCCACCCCGGCGTCGTCCTGCTCGACGTAGGGCACGCGGTCGAAGTAGGAGTGCACCGCCCGCAGCCCGCCCTCGCCCGGGTCGTCGAGAAAGATCCACCGCATCGGGTGGGTGACCGAGTAGACCCAGCGGGCGCCGGGGCGCAGCACCCGGTACACCTCCCGCATCAGGGCGGCGGAGTCGGCCACGAACGGGATCGCCCCGAACGCCGTGCAGGCGGTGTCGAACGCCTCGTCGGCGAAGGGCAGGGCGAGCGCGTCGGCCTGCACCAGCGGCACGCGTACGCCGCTGCGCTCGGCGGCGAGCGCGGCGTGCCGCAACATGCCGGCGGACAGGTCCATCGCGACCGGCCGGGCGCCCTGGGTGGCCAGCCACCGGGCGGCGGCCGCGGCTCCCGCGCCGACCTCCAGGATGCGGCGCCCGGGCAGCTCGCCGAGCAGCCGGACGTCGGCCTCGCGCACGCCCTCCGGGCACCAGACGAAGTCCACCTCGCCGAGGAACGCCCCGTGCTCGGCCTGGTAGTCGTCGGCGTCGGCGTCCCACCACCCGCGGTTGGCCCGGCGGGCCTCGGTGTCACTGACCCGGCGCCGGGTCACCCGGCTGTCGTCGTCCACCCGCTCACGCTAGGGCTCATCGACGCCGCGGGCGCGGGTGGGCCCGGCGTGGCGGGCGAGGTAAGTGGCGTGACAGGTGTGACCCGCGAGACAGGTGGGACGGATTCCGGGTGATTTCTCGGCTTTCGCAGGTCACGAGGCGACGACCAGACGGGAGGGCTTGCACGCTGTGGTAATGCGCAGGGTAGGCTTGACGATGCGCTCGCGGATCGTGTGCCTCGGCAGGGAGCAGGTGCGCGGTCGACGAAGCCACCTGACGGCGCCACATCAATTCTCACTTGGCAGTCGTTCGGTGTGCCCGACGACGGATCCGCTGGCGCGACAGGGTCACCGCGACACCAGCCTGCAGTGACAACCCATCCGACCGGAGCAACCGCCCACATGACGAGCAGCATCGAGGCCCCCTCGAGCGCCACCAAGGTCACCGTCGACGACCTCGGCTCCGAGGAAGCTTTCCTCGCCGCGATCGACGAGACCATCAAGTACTTCAACGACGGCGACATTGTCGAAGGCACCGTCGTCAAGGTCGACCGGGACGAGGTCCTGCTCGACATCGGCTACAAGACCGAGGGTGTCATCCCCTCTCGTGAGCTGTCGATCAAGCACGACGTGGACCCGGCCGAAGTGGTCTCGGTTGGCGATCACATCGAGGCCCTTGTCCTCCAGAAGGAGGACAAGGAGGGGCGTCTGATCCTCTCGAAGAAGCGCGCGCAGTACGAGCGGGCCTGGGGCACGATCGAGAAGATCAAGGACGAGGACGGCGTCGTCCGCGGCTCGGTCATCGAGGTGGTCAAGGGTGGCCTCATCCTCGACATCGGGCTGCGCGGCTTCCTGCCCGCCTCCCTGGTCGAGATGCGGCGCGTGCGTGACCTGCAGCCGTACGTCGGGCGTGAGCTCGAGGCCAAGATCATCGAGCTGGACAAGAACCGCAACAACGTGGTCCTGTCCCGCCGGGCCTGGCTGGAGCAGACCCAGTCCGAGGTGCGCACCGAGTTCCTCAACAAGCTCCAGAAGGGCCAGGTCCGCAAGGGCGTCGTGTCCTCGATCGTCAACTTCGGCGCGTTCGTCGACCTCGGCGGCGTCGACGGTCTGGTGCACGTCTCCGAGCTCTCCTGGAAGCACATCGACCACCCGTCCGAGGTCGTCGAGGTGGGCCAGGAGGTCGAGGTCGAGGTCCTGGACGTCGACCTGGACCGCGAGCGGGTCTCGCTGTCGCTGAAGGCGACGCAGGAGGACCCGTGGCGGCAGTTCGCCCGCACCCACGCGATCCAGCAGATCGTGCCGGGTAAGGTCACCAAGCTGGTGCCGTTCGGCGCGTTCGTCCGGGTCGACGACGGCATCGAGGGCCTGGTCCACATCTCCGAGCTGGCCGAGCGCCACGTGGAGATCCCGGAGCAGGTCGTCCAGGTCGGCTCCGAGGTCATGGTCAAGGTCATCGACATCGACCTCGAGCGGCGGCGGATCTCGCTCTCGCTCAAGCAGGCCAACGAGGGCTTCGTCGAGGGCGAGGAGCACTTCGACCCGACCCTCTACGGCATGGCCGCGACCTACGACACCGAGGGCAACTACATCTACCCCGAGGGCTTCGACCCGGAGACGGGCGAGTGGCTCGAGGGCTACGACAAGCAGCGCGAGACCTGGGAGAACCAGTACGCCGAGGCTCGTCAGCGCTGGGAGGCGCACACCAAGCAGGTGCAGAACTCCCGCGCCGCCGACGCCGAGGCCGCTGCCAACCCGACTCCGGTCGTTCCCGCCGGTGGTGGCACCACCTCCTCGACCAGCCCGGCCCCGAGCCGGCAGGCCGAGGAGCCGGCCGGCACCCTGGCCACCGACGAGGCGCTCGCCGCTCTGCGGGAGAAGCTCGCCGGGGGCAAGTGACCCCTGTGACGACTCCAGCTCGGCGCGTCTGACGCCGCGCAGTGCCCTGGAGCCGTCGCTGACGACGGGCCCCGTCCCGGCGATCATCCGATCGCCGGTGGCGGGGCCCTCGCCGTTTCCGCCGACGCCCACCCCGCACGGGGCCGGTCGTTTGGCAGTGCGGGCTTGATCAGGTTGACTGGTGCCGTGCTGATGGTGGGATTGACCGGCGGGATCGGGTCGGGCAAGAGCGCCGTGGCGGCCCGTCTCGCCGCGCTCGGCGCGGTGCTGATCGACGCCGACCAGGTGGCCCGGGAGGTGGTCGCGCCGGGCACCCCGGGGCTCGCCGAGATCGTCGAGGCCTTCTCCCCGGGGGTGTTGGCCGCGGACGGCAGTCTCGACCGCCCGGCGCTCGGCGCGCTGGTCTTCGCCGACGAGGCCGCCCGCCGCCGGTTGGAGGCGATCACCCACCCCCGGGTCCGGGCCCGGACCGCCGAGCTGGCCGCCGCCGCGGCGCCCGACGCGGTCGTGGTCAACGACGTGCCCCTCCTGGTCGAGGTGGGGCTCGCGCCCACGTACCACCTGGTGGTCGTGGTGCAGACGGCCGTGCCGACCCGGCTGGAGCGGCTGGCCCGCGACCGGGGGATGGATCGGGCGGAGGCCGAGCGACGGATCGCCGCGCAGGCCGACGACGCCCGCCGGCGGGCGGTGGCCGATGTGCTCCTGACCAACGACGGCAGCCTGGCCGAGCTGCACGACGCGGTCGACGCGCTCTGGCGGGACCGGCTGCTGCCCTACGAGCGGAACCTGCGCGAGCGGCGGGTGGCCCAATCGGAGCAGGTGGGGCTGGCCGAGCCGGACCCGACCTGGCCGCAGCAGTACGACCGGCTGGCCGCCCGGATCCGGCGCGCGATCGCCCCGGCCGAGTGGCGGATCGACCACATCGGCTCCACCGCCGTGCCCAAGTTGGCCGCGAAGGACGTCATCGACATTCAGCTCACCGTGCCCACCCTCGCCGAGGCGGACGGGCCGCTCGCCCAGCGGCTGGCCGACGCCGGCTTTCCCCGGACGCCGGGCCAGTGGTGGGACAGCCCCCGGGCGGCCGGCCGGGGCCGCTGGGAGAAGCGGCTGCACGCCAGCGCCGACCCGGGCCGCCCGGTCAACCTGCACATCCGAGCGGCCGACTCACCGGGCTGGCGGTACGCGCTGCTGACCCGCGACCACCTGCGTGCCGACCCGGACCAGCGGTCCGCGTACCTGCTGCTCAAGCGGGAGCTGGCGGCGACCGCGCCGGACAGCGCCACCTACACCACCGCCAAGGACCCGTGGTTCGACGAGGAGCACCTGCGCGCCGAGCAGTGGGCGGCGCAGACCGGCTGGCGGCCCTGACCGCCGGCCAGCCGCTGCTCCGGCCCGTTCAGCGGCCCGTTGCCGCCGCTGCCGCCCGGGCGGCCGGCCGCTGCGGCGCGGGCAGCCGAGGCACCGTGCCGGGGCTGAGGTCCAGCTGCGCCCAGACGCCCGGCCGGGTGTGCAGCTCGACCCGGCGCAGCAGGCCGGCGCGGTCGATCCAGTAGCGCAGCCGGGTCCGGGCGGTACCCAGCTCGATCACGTCCACCGTCCGCCCGGCCAGAGTGTCCTGTCGCAGCCGCACCGGCGAGCCGGACGGCGCCGTCCGGCCCGCGGCGAGGGCCGCGTCGACCAGCACGGTCAGCTCGTCCGACCCGGCCCGCGGCGAGCGCCAGGTGGCGCCGGACGGCGGCGGCAGTGGGGGCCGGCCCGGCTGCTCCGGGTCGCCGGCGGCGGGCACGTCCGCCCGGGAGCTCCCGGCCCGGTCCCGGCGCAGCAGCGTCCGGCGATCCGGTACGCCGAGGTCGGTCACCGCCAGGTAGGCGGTGCCGGCGCTCCAGCTCAACCAGCCCGCCCCGCGCAGGTTCGTCTCCCGCCCGACCGGGGCGGTGAGCGTCGCCGTGGCGCCGCCCCGGACCCGCAACCGCCCGGGCAGGCGGTCCAGTCGGGCCTGCTCGCCGGCGGTCAGGGCGCGGGGCAGCCCGGGTCGACCACCGAGGGCGTCGACCGGGCGCAGGGTCGGCCGGTCCGTCCGGTTCAGCGTCACGGTCACCGGGCCCGAGCCGGACAGCCGGGCGGTCAGCCGGTGCAGTCGGGCCTCCCGGTCCACCCAGTACCGCGGCAGGTCGTCCGGATCGGCCGCCGGACTCGGCGTGCCCGCGACGGAGGGTGCCGGCAGCGGCGCGGCCAGGACGTCCACCGGCCCGACCGCCAGGCTCTCCTGGCGCACCCAGCGGGCACCGGACGCACGCAGCGCCGCGGGGGGTTCCGCGCGGTCGGCGGCGAGGCCGAAGAGCAGCTTGAGCACGGGCGCCAGGGCGCTCCCGGCGGGCAGGTCGTGCAGGCGCCAGCGGTCCCCGGGTGGCACCAGCGGAGGCGGCGCCGCGGTGGGTACCGCCGCCGGGTCGGGGCGGATCACCAGCACCGACGGGGTGGCCTGGAGCAGGCCGCGCTCCGCGCCCGCGCCCGGTCCGCCGACGTCGAGGTAGAGCAGCGGGCGGGACCAGTCGACCCAGCCCACCAGCTCGGTGCGGGCCGCTCCGTCGCCGACCGTCACGTGCAGCCCGGCGCGCAGGTCGCGGTAGTTGGTGACCCGTACCGCGGCCAGCCGTTCGCTCTCGGCGACGGTCAGCGCCCGGGGCGGTTCGACCGGATCGGGAGCCCAGCTGAGCAGCCCGAGCACCAGGCCCGCGGCGGAGAGGACCGCGACCCCGCCGAGCAGCGCCAGCAGGCCCCGTCGACGGCGGCTGGTGACCCGGGGCAGGAACCCGGAGTCGTCGGGGCCACCGCCTCCGCCGGGCGACACCGCGGGCGTTGCCGGGGCGGCGATGGTCGGGACGGCGGAGCCGGTCGGCCGGGGTCGGTCGGCCGGAGAGGTCGCCGGGGGATCCGGGCGAGGAGCCCGGGCGGGGGACGTGTCCACGCGTTGTTGAACGGGCGGGACACGGGTGGGGTGACGAATAGGGGCGCTCGCGGCGGCCGGTCAGCGCCTCGAGCGCGACCACCACGGGTGCGCACGCCGGGCACGCCGGGTGCTGCGACCCCTGTGCCGGGGGTGGCCTGCCGTGATGACGGCCCGGCCACCGGCCCGGTCGGCCGCCGCGAGCGGCCTACGTGAAGAGCGTAGCCGGGTGGCATGTGCCACACAATGGAATATCGAAGCTGATCAGGTGCCTCGCCGAGACGGCGGATCGTGTCGGACCTCCGGCGTACCGTTGAGGTCATGGCGCTCGACATTCCCCGGCTGGACGGCCGCTTCCAGGTCGTCAGTGAATTTCAGCCCGCCGGTGACCAGCCGGCGGCCATCGACGACCTGGAGCGCCGGGTCCGGCGCGGCGACCGCAACACCGTGCTGCTGGGCGCGACCGGCACCGGCAAGAGCGCCACCACGGCGTGGCTGATCGAGCGGTTGCAGCGGCCGACCCTGGTGCTGGCACCCAACAAGACGCTCTGCGCGCAGCTGGCCAAGGAGTTCAGCGAGCTGCTGCCGCACAACGCCGTCGAATACTTCGTCTCCTACTACGACTACTACCAGCCCGAGGCCTACATCCCGCAGACCGACACCTACATCGAGAAGGACTCCTCGATCAACGAGGAGGTGGAGCGGCTGCGGCACTCGGCGACCATGTCGCTGCTCACCCGCCGCGACGTGATCGTGGTGGCCACCGTCTCGGCGATCTACGGCCTGGGCACACCGGAGGAATACCTCGACCGCGCGGTCCGGGTCGCCGTCGGGCAGGAGCTCGACCGCGACCAGCTGCTGCGCCGGCTGGTCGACATCCAGTACACCCGCAACGACATGGCCTTCAACCGGGGCACCTTCCGGGTCCGTGGTGACACGCTGGAGATCATCCCGGCCTACGAGGAGCTCGCCGTCCGGGTGGAGCTCTTCGGCGACGAGGTGGAGAAGCTCTACTACCTCAACCCGCTCACCGGTGACGTGGTCCGCGAGGTCGACCAGCTGGTCATCTTCCCCGCCACGCACTACGCCGCCGGCCCGGAGCGGATGGAGCGGGCGATCCGCGACATCGAGGTCGAGCTGGCCGAGCGGCTGGCCGAGCTGGAGCGGCAGGGCAAGCTGCTCGAGGCGCAGCGGCTGCGGATGCGCACCACCTACGACATCGAGATGATGCGCCAGGTCGGGTTCTGCTCCGGCATCGAGAACTACTCGATGCACATGGACGGGCGGCTGCCCGGCAGCCCACCGCACTGCCTGCTCGACTACTTCCCCGACGACTTCCTGACCGTGGTCGACGAGTCGCACGTGACGATCCCGCAGATCGGCGGCATGTACGAGGGCGACGCGTCGCGTAAGCGGATGCTCATCGACCACGGCTTCCGGCTGCCCAGTGCCGCCGACAACCGGCCACTGCGCTTCGACGAGTTCCTGGAGCGGGTCGGCCAGATGGTCTACCTCTCCGCGACCCCGGGTCCGTGGGAGCTGGAGCAGGCCCAGGGCGAGTTCGTCGAGCAGGTGATCCGCCCGACCGGTCTGATCGACCCCGAGGTCATCGTCAAGCCGACCAAGGGCCAGATCGACGACCTGATGCACGAGATCAAGCTGCGCACCGAGCGCGACGAGCGGGTCCTGGTCACCACGCTGACCAAGAAGATGGCCGAGGACCTGTCCGACTACCTCCTGGAGAACGGCATCCGGGTGCGCTACCTGCACTCCGAGGTCGACACCCTGCGCCGGGTGGAGCTGCTGCGCGAGCTGCGCAAGGGCGACTACGACGTGCTGGTCGGCATCAACCTGCTCCGGGAGGGCCTCGACCTGCCCGAGGTGTCCCTGGTGGCGATCCTCGACGCCGACAAGGAGGGGTTCCTGCGCAGCGGCCGGTCGCTGATCCAGACCATCGGCCGGGCCGCCCGAAACGTCTCCGGCCAGGTGCACATGTACGCCGACAAGATCACGCCGTCGATGGCGGACGCGATCGACGAGACCAACCGTCGGCGCGAGAAGCAGACCGCGCACAACGAGGCCCACGGCATCAGCCCCGAGCCGCTGCGCAAGAAGATCCACGACATCCTGGACGACATCTACCGCGAGGCGGAGGACACCGAGCAGAACACCCGGGTCGGCGGCGCGGTGCGGCAGCTGTCCCGAGGCAAGGCGCCGGTCAAGGAGACCCGCAGCCGCGGCCGGGCCGCCACCGGCGGCACCTCCCGCGAGGGGATGGCCCGGGCCGACCTCGCCCAGCTCATCCAGGAGCTCAACGACCAGATGCTCGCCGCCGCGCGGGAGCTGCAGTTCGAGCTGGCCGCGCGGATCCGCGATGAGGTCGTCGACCTGAAGAAGGAGCTGCGCGGCATGGACGCCACCGGGGTGAAGTGACCGATGGCGTCCCGACGAGCTTGATGACGCAGCGGCATTTTGATACCTCAGCGGCATCAAGCTCGTCGTCGACCCACCGGCCGCCCCGGCGCTCCCGGCGCGGGCGTGCCGACCTCTTCCACTCCGGCGAGGCGGTGACCGGCGCGCCGTGCTTCGGGAGCCGGTCGCGAGCGGCCGACCCGTTGCGGGGATCCGCTGATCGGCCCCCGGCGTCGTGCCCTGATCGCCCCTCGGCGGGTCGATGACCAGGCCGGATCAGGCACCGGAGCGGGCCGGGGCGGCGGCGGGACCGAGCGGGTCTGATTGCGTTGCGCGAGCGAGGTATTGCAGTGGGTGACGGTCCTGCGTAATCTCCCTCGGTGGGGAGGCCGGGAATGCCGTTGCCAACGAGTCCTGTCATTCGCCGTGTGCGACTCGGCGCCGAGCTGCGCCAGCTGCGCCGGCGCGAAGCGTTGACCCTGGAACAGGTCTGCGACCGGCTGGGGTGGGCCTCCACGTCCAAGCTGTCCCGCATCGAGCTGGGCCAGAGCCGTCCCGACCTGGCCGACGTGCTCGACCTGCTGGACGTCTACCAGGTACCGACGTCGACCCGGGACGCGCTCATCGTCATCGCCCGGGACGCCGCCACCAGCCGGGGCTGGTGGAAGGCGCTGGGCGAGATGGGGGAGCGGCAGCGGACCTACGCCGAGCTGGAGGCGGGCGCGGCGCGCATCGTCGAGTATCAGCCGGCCGTCGTGCCGGGGCTGCTGCAGACGCCCGCGTACGCCCGGCTGCGGGTCGCTGCCGGCGCCACGCTCGACCCGGAGGTCGATGTGGACGCGGAGGTGCGCGCCCGCGCGGTCCGGCAGGAGGTGCTGCGTCGGGCCGACCCGCCCCGGTACACCGCGGTGCTGGCCGAGGCCGTCTGCGACCCGGGGGAGACGCCGGTCGAGGTCTGGCGGGAGCAGGTGCGGCACCTGCTGGCGTTGACCGGGCTGTCGAACGTGACCGTGCGGTTGCTGCCCCGCGGGGCGGTGGCGCGCGGCGGCCTGCATCCGCTCACGCCGTACTCCTGCTATGCCTTTCCCGACCCGGCGGACCCCCGCACGGTGATGCTGGAGGCGCTCACCACCGACGTGCGGCTGGCCACCGTCGCGGACGTCGACCGGTACGACCGGCTCACCGAGGCGCTGCTGGACGCCGCGCTCTCGACGGAGGAGACGGTGACCGCGCTGGCCCGCGGCATCGGCGACTGAGCGGGCTCGCCGCCCGGCTCGCGCGGTCACCGGGCCCGGCGCCCCCGAGCCCGTCGGGACCGGTGGTCCGCGCGTGCGTCCGCACGATAGGCGACGGGTACGACAGCTGCGGTCAGGCCGGCACGTCGAGGAAGTGCTCGACCACGGGCGGGCTGGCGAAGTGCGGGCCGATCAGCTCCCGCCACCGGGTGAACCGCTCGGTGCCGCGGAAGTTCTCGTTGTGCGCCTCGACCGAGTCCCACTCGACCAGCAGCACGAACCGCGACGGGGACTCGACCCCTCGGGTCATCCGGACCGAACGGCAGCCGGGCGTGCCGGCGAGCACCGGATGCCCCTGGGCGTACGCGGCGGCGAACGCGTCCTCGTTGCCGGGCAGTACGTCGATCAGCGCGACCTCAAGCACCATGCCGGAAGCCTCCCACGGCGGCTGACCCCACCGGTGTCGCGGGGTCTGTTCTCGGGCCCGCGCCGGCCCTAGGGTGGGCGCGCGGAAAGGAGCGTGAATGATCGACTGGCTCACCGGCACGGCGTTCACCGTCGCCGGCACCGGCACCACCTGGGCGGAGCTGCTCGGCTTCGCCACCGGCGTGGTCAACGTCTGGTTGGTGGCCCGGCAGCGGATCGCGAACTGGCCGGTCGGCATCGCCAACGTTCTGCTGCTCATGCTGTTGTTCTGGACCGCCGGCCTCTACGCCGACGCCGGGCTGCAGATCGTCTACGTCGGACTGGGCCTCTACGGCTGGTGGCACTGGCTCTTCGGCGGGGAGCAACGCAGCCGGCTCACCGTGAGTCGGACCCGGCGGCGCGAATGGCTGGCGCTGGCCGTCGCCGGGGTGCTGCTCACCGCAGGCCTCTGGGCGCTGCTGGACCGGGCCACCGACTCCACGGTGCCGCTGCCGGACGCGCTGACCACGGCGCTCTCCCTGCTGGCCACGTACGGGCAGACCCGCAAGCGGGTGGAGAGCTGGTGGCTGTGGATCGCCGCCGACCTGATCTACATCCCGCTCTACGCGTACAAGGGGCTGTACCTGACCGCTGCCCTGTACCTGGTCTTCCTCGCCCTCTGCGTGCTCGGGCTGCGCACCTGGCGCGCCGACCTGCGCCGGGCCGAGCAGCCGACTCCCGTGCCGCCCGGCCCGGCCCCGGTGACCGCGTGACCAGCCAGGAGTCGGTGCGGGGGGATCAGGCCGCTGACCTGGGGACCGGCCCGGTTTCGCCGAAGTTCCGGCACGGGATGGTGGTCGGCAAGTTCTATCCGCCGCACGCCGGGCACCACGCCCTGATCGCTGCCGCGGCCGCCCGCTGCGCGGCGGTCACCGTGGTGGTGGCCCCGTCCCGCCGGGAGTCCATCCCGCTGGCGCTCCGGCTCGACTGGCTGCGCGAGGCGCACGCGGAGACGCCGTGGGTCCGCTTCGTCGGCCGGTACGACGACCACCCGGTGGACTACGCCGACCCGGCGATCTGGGACGCCCACTGCGCGGTGTTCCGCGAGGCCGTCGGTCAGACGTCGGTGGACGCCGTCTTCTCCTCCGAGGCGTACGGCGTGGAGCTGGCCCGGCGCTTCGACGCCGTACCGGTGGCGGTGGATCCGGATCGGCGGACCGTGCCGGTCTCCGGGACCGCCGTGCGCGCGGACCCGGCGGGCCACTGGCGGTGGCTGGCCCCGCCGGTGCGGGCCTGGTTCGTGAAGCGGGTGGTGGTGGTCGGCGCCGAGTCGACCGGCACCACCACCATGGCCGCCGCGCTGGCCGCCCACTACCGCACCGAATGGGTGCCGGAGTACGGCCGGGAGCTGACCGCCCGCAAGCTCGCCCGCCTGCGTGAGCGGCAGCCGGCGGCGACCGTCTTCGACGTGGTCTGGGACTCCGGCGACTTCCGGGAGGTGGTCCGGGAGCAACAGGCGGCCGAGGACGCCGCGGCCCGGGCGTGCGGCCCGTTGCTGATCTGCGACACCGACGCACGGGCCACCGCCGTCTGGGAGGAGCGCTACCTCGGCGCCGCGTCCCCGGCGGTACGCGCCGCCGCCCGGCGACCCGCGCTGTACCTGCTCACCGACGACCGGGGCGTGCCGTTCACCGATGACGGCCTGCGCGACGGGGCGCACCTGCGAGCCTGGATGACCGACCGGTTCCGGGCCGAGCTGGCCGACTGTGGGGTGCCGGTGGTGGAGCTGACCGGCCCGCACGAGGAACGGCTGGCCCGGGCGGTCGCGGCCTGCGACGCGCTGCTCGCCGCCGGTTGGCCGCTGGCCGACCCGCTGGCCCCGCCCATTGGAAACCCAGCCTCCTAGGACGCCCTTTCGGGTGTGCCACCCGACACGCCGCCGTGCTATTCCGAGCGGGGACGTGTCCGGTACCACCGGTGCCCGACGTGCGATCACCGCGGGCGGTACGCCACAATGGTGATCGAGGAGGGGAGTATTCCCTCGCGACGGAGTCGTCAGCACGGTCGACCACCCCTCAGTGGCGCGACCCGGCCCCGTCGGTCACCGCCAGCCGGTGACGGAAGAGACCTCCGACAGTCACCAGAGTGAGCGTCACCGGCACACCACCTCCTTCCAGGGCGTACGGTGTGCCGGTCGCCGCGTGTCTGCCGGAGGAATGAACGTTGGACGTGTCCGGATTGGTGTGGGCGGGAACGCTCGTCGCACTGACTGCGGTCCTGCTCGTCGACCTGCTCATCATCGGTCGGCGCCCACACGAGCCGAGCGTGCGTGAGTCGAGCCTCTGGGTCGGCTTCTACGTCGGCCTGGCCCTGCTCTTCGGCGCGGGGATCTGGCTGACCGCCGGCCCCAGCGCGGCCGGCCAGTTCTACACCGGCTGGCTGACCGAGTACAGCCTCTCGGTCGACAACCTCTTCGTCTTCGTGATCATCATGGCCCGGTTCGCGGTGCCCCGGCAGTACCAGCAGAAGGTGCTGCTCGTCGGCATCGTGCTGGCGCTGCTGATGCGCGGCGGGTTCATCGCCGCCGGCGCCGCGCTGATCTCCCAGTTCTCCTGGGTGTTCTACATCTTCGGCGCGTTCCTCATCTACACCGCGATCAACCTGGCCCGCCAGGGGGAGCCCGACGAGGACGAGTTCTCCGAGAACGTGCTGATCCGGTGGAGCCGCAAGGCGCTGCCGATCTCGAAGGCGTACGACGGGGGGCGGCTGACCACCCACGAGGGCGGTCGCCGGCTGTTCACCCCGCTGCTGATCGTGATGATCGCGATCGGCACCACCGACCTGATCTTCGCGCTGGACTCGATCCCGGCGATCTTCGGCATCACCCAGGAGCCGTACCTGGTCTTCACCGCCAACGTCTTCGCCCTGATGGGGCTGCGGCAGCTCTACTTCCTGCTCGGCGGCCTGCTCGACCGGTTGATCTACCTCAGCTACGGCCTGGCCGTGGTGCTCGGCTTCATCGGGGTGAAGCTGGTGCTGGAGGCGCTCGCCGACAACAACCTGCCGTTCATCAACGGCGGCGAGCACGTCGGCTGGGCCCCGCACATCCCGATCTGGCTCTCCCTGCTTGTCATCCTCGGCACCCTGCTGGTGGCCACGGTGGCCAGCCTGGTCAAGTCCGCTCGGGACCGCCGTCGGGAGCTGGCCGAGGCGCGCGGCTGACGACCGGGCCGTTCGCGGCCTGACAGCATCGAGGGGCGCCTCCGGATCCGGGGGCGCCCCTCGCCGCGTACGGCTCGCGTCGCGGGTGGGTCGGTCACGAGTGCGGAAACTTGGCGTTCACAACCCCGAGCCAGGCTGACTAGGCTCGGACCGTGCAAATTGGCGTGAACGTGCCCAACTTCGCCCCGGGCACCGATCCCGAGATGCTGCGGCAGTGGGCGCAGACGATCGAGGGTCTCGGCTTCGACCTGCTGATGGTCTCCGACCACATCACGGTGACCCCCGACGTGGCCGAGCAGTATCCGGCGCCGTTCTATGAGCCGTTCACCACGCTGTCCTGGCTGGCCGGGGTGACCCAGCGGGTCAGGCTGGGCACCACCGTGCTCGTCCTCCCGTACCGGCACCCGCTGCTCACCGCCCGGATGGCGGCGAACCTCAACCGGCTCAGCGGCGGCCGGTTCGTCCTCGGTGTCGGCGTCGGCTGGGCCCGCCAGGAGTTCGAGGCGCTCGGTGTGCCGTTCCAGCGACGCGGCGGGCTGACCGACGACTACCTGCGCGCCGTGCGCGACGCGTGGCGGAACACCGACGACTACGGCACGGATGCGATCCCGGTCTGGGTCGGCGGCAACAGCGACACGGGCATGCGCCGCGCCGTACGCCTCGGCGACGCCTGGCACCCGCTGCGGCCCATGCCCGGCTGGCTGGCCGAGGCAGCGGGGCGGCTGAAGACCGTCGCCGACGAACTCGCTCGCCCGGTGCCCGCGTTGACGCCGCGCATCGCACTGCGGGAGACCCGTGAGCCGATCACCGACCCGGGGCGGCTCGCCGGTGTCGGGACCATCGACCAGATCATCGGCGACATCGAGCAGATCCGCTCACTCGGCGCCGAGACGGTGTTGCTGGATCCGTTCAACGGCGACCTGACCGAGATCCGCCGGCCCGAACGCGCCTGGCGGACGCTGGCGGCCGTGGCCGCACACCACAAATCCCAGGAGGATCGATGAGCCCCGACGACGAGAGGTTTCTCCGCCGTGCCGTGGAGATCGCCGGCCAGGCCGGCGCGTCCGGCGAGCGGCCGTTCGGCTCGTTGCTCGTCGGCCCGGACGGCACAGTCCTGGTCGAGGACCACAACACCGTGGTCTCCGACTCGGACATCACCGCTCACCCGGAGTTGAAGCTGGCCCGCTGGGCTGCCCGGGAACTCACACCCGACGTGGCGGCCGGCACCACGATGTTCACCAGCTGCCAGCCCTGCCCGATGTGTGCGACAGCGATCGACCGGTCCGGCCTCGGCCGGGTGGTGTACGCGCTGTCGAGCGAACAGTTCGAGCAGGTCAAGCCGTTCACCCCGCCGCTGCCTCCGGTGCGGTACGAGGGGCCGGCGCTGTTCGACGAGGCGCGTCAGCCGATCGACGACCACTACTAGCCGACGGACCGACAGACAGGCGATGCGGCGGCGCTCAGACGCGGTGGGCGCCGACCAGGGTGGCGGTCCGGTCGGCGGGCAGCGGCTCCTCCAGCACCCGGCGTTGCCGGTAGCAGGCGTGCAGCATCCGCCGGTGGTCGCCGTCGCGGGGTTCGGCGGTGACGATGCCGATGTGGTGGATCTTCCGGCCGGGGCGGGCGAAGAAGTAGAGGTCGCCGGGGCGCTCCGCGCCCAGCGGCACCGGCGTGGTCGCCGCAGCCTGATCGTCGGCGTCGCGCGGCAGTTGTACCCCGAACCGCCGCCAGGCGAGGTGCACGAGCCCCGAGCAGTCGATCCCGTGCGCGGAGACCCCGCCCCAGACGTAGACGACGTGCAGCAGCCGTTGGGCCACGGCCAGCACCTGCTCGGCTGACGGCGGGGTCGCCGGCAGCTCCGCCAGGTGCTCCTCGGGCAGCCAGAGCGGGTCGGCGTGGCCCGGCACGTGCACCGGCCGCCAGCCGTCGCGGGCCGGCCCGGCGGCGGGCAGCCGGGTGCCGAGGATGACCCCGGGCAGGACCACCGACCCGTCGGGGGTGTCGCGCAGCCCGGTCACCACGGCGTCGACCACCAGCGGCGCGGTGTCGGACGCCGGGGGAGCGGCCGGGGCCGGGACGAGCTGGTCGGCGGGGAGCCAGCCGGGGTAGCCACGAGGGTCGAGCTTGGCGGCCGGCTGCTCGACGGCGACCACGTGCGCCCAGCCGTCCGGGCGCAACTCGGTGACGAGGACCCGCTCACCGAGCAGCAGCTGGCTCAGGACGCAGTCGCCGACCTGCTGGTCGGTGTCCATGCCGGAGATCCAGGCCGGGATGTCCGTGCGCGCGGCGAGGGCGGGACGGTCGATCGGTCGCACCGCCTCGGGGGAGGTCCAGAGCGTCGCGACCGCGACCCGGACGACGGCCTCGCGGCCCGGCTGCAGCTCCACGTCAACCCCCAGCTGGTGTGCCCTGCTCCCGCGAGCCTATGAAAGAAACCAACGATCATCAACCGCGCGTCTGCACCTTTACTTCATCTATCGAGGTCACGCCGAGCCCCGGGGCGTCCGGCAACAGCACCTTGGCGGCCTCGTACCGGACCCCGCCGCGCACCGGTGACCAGGCCAGCCACCAGGCGGCATCCAGGTCCGACACGGCGGTGGTGCCGTAGGCGGCGACCAGGCTGGCGGCCGCCCCGATCCCGATCCCGCTCTCCATCATCGAGCCGACCACAGTGCCCATGCCGTGTGCGGCGGCCAGGTCGAGCAGGGTGCGCGCGGGTTGCAGCCCACCGCACTTGGCCAGCTTGACGTTGACCATGTCGGCCGCCCGGCGGCGGATCACCTCGACCAGGTCGCGCACGCCGAACACCGCCTCGTCGGCGAGGATCGGCACATCCACCCGGTCGCTGACCCAGGCCAGACCGTCCAGGTCCCACCGGGCGACCGGCTGCTCGACGAGTTCCACGTCGAGCCGGGCGTCCTCGATCCCGCGGATCACCCGGACCGCTTCCCGGGCGGTCCAGCCCTGGTTGGCGTCGAGCCGGATCCGCACGTCCGGGCCGACCGCGGCGCGTACCGCCCGGACCCGGTCCAGGTCGCCGGCGGCGTCGGTGCCGACCTTGAGTTTCAGCACGCCGAAGCCCTCTGCGCGGCGTTTGCGGGCGGCGGCGGCGAGATCGGCCGGGTCGCCGGCGGCGAGCGTCACGTCGGTGGGCACGGCGAGCGCGGTGCCGCCGAGCAGCCGTACCAGCGGCACCCCGAGTCGTCGGGCGGCGAGGTCGTGCAGCGCGACGTCGACGGCGGCCTTCGCCGCCTCGTTGCCGACCACCGCCCGCTGCACCTCGGCGCAGCGGGCCACCAGCTCGTCCGGGTCGCGGCCGGTGAGCATCGGCCCGAGCAGCTCCCGGACGCAGGCCTCGGAGCCGCCGATCGACGCCCCGGTTACCTGCCACACCTGTGGCGCCTCGCCGAATCCGGACCGGCCGTCGCTGTCGATCACCTCGACGACCAGGGTGTCGACCGTGGTGGTGCGGCGCAGCGCGGTGACGAACGGCGTGTGCAGGGGGGCGGAGAGCCGGTGGGTGCGCACCGCGGCGATCGTCATGTGCGGCACCCTATACGCAGACGGACGGGCGAAGGGGCGGGCACATGAGCGAGCGCAGCGAGCGAACCATCGGGCGCAGTGCGGTTGATCCTCATGGCATCGCCGACCGAAGGGCGGCGGCGGCATGAGCGAGCGGAGCGAGCGGGACTGGGAGCTGGTGGGCGCGCCGAACGCGCGTGACCTGGGCGGGTTGGTCGGGGCGGACGGCCGGCGGGTGCGGCCGGGGCGGCTGATCCGCACGCCCGCGCTCGGTCGGCTGACCGACGAGGATCTGCCGGTGTTCGGCAAGCTCGCCCCGGCCTGTGTGGTCGACCTGCGCGCCGACTCGGAGATCGAGGTCGCCCCGGCGGACCGGCTGGTCGGTGAGCCCCGCCCGGTCCACCTGCCGGTGCACGACCCGGAGCATCCGGTCTTCACCTACGTCTCGGCGGTGCTGCTCGGCCACGACCTGGGGGCGTACGCGGAGCTGGCGCGGCAGGGCACCCCGGGGGCGATGGCGGCGATCTACCGGTGGTTCGTCACCGGGGCGTCGGCCCGGGAGGGCTTCGCCGAGGCGGTACGGCTGGCGGCCCGGCCGGAGAACCTGCCGCTGGTGTACCACTGCTCGGCGGGCAAGGACCGCACCGGTTGGCTCACCGTGATCCTGTTGACCGCGCTCGGGGTGGACGAGGCGACGATCCGGGCCGAGTACCTGCGCAACAACGCGCTGACCGAGAGCCTGCGCGCGGTGATCGTCGAGTCGATGCGCCGGCGGCAGCCGGAGCTGGACGTCGAGGCGGTGCTGCCGGTGCTGGAGGTGCGCCCCGAGTACCTGGACGCGGCCTACAGCGAGGTGCGCCGGGTGCACGGCTCGTTCGAGGCGTACCTGCGCGACGGGCTCGGGTTGGACGACGAGGTCATCGAGGCGCTGCGGGCGCAGCTGCTGGAGTGACCGGCGCCGGCGGCGCGGCACCGGCGTGGCGCGCCCAGCCGGCGACGATCAGCGCCTGCCCGGCCGCGTAGCTCGCCATCACCAGCACGGGCGCGCCGGGCGGGTCGAGGACGCCGGCCACCCCGGTGGCGATGAGCAGGTCCGAGCCGAGGAAGAGCGCCCCGCCGAGGCCGACCCGCCAGCCGTGGGCGGCGGCGGTGCTGGCCATGGTGGCCAGCGCGATCGCGTAACCGGCCACCGGCCCGGCGAGCCCGGCGTCGGTCAGTCCCGGCCACATCCAGACCAGTGCGGCGACGGTCAGCACGGCGTACCCGATCGGGACGGCGAGCAGCGGCGGGCGGCGCAGCGCGGCGGCGGCGCCGTGGCGGGTGAAGGCCGCGACGTAGCAGAGGTGCGCGCCGAGGAAGAGCGCCATCCCGGTGACGAACCAGCCGGTGCCGGTGCCGAGCAGGGCCACGTCGCCCCCGGTGGAGCAGGCGAGGGCGGCGAGGACGAGCCGGGTCGGGCGGTGCCCGCGTTCGGCGGCGGCACGCCAGAGGTAGCCGGCGAGCAGCGGCATCAGCAGGGGTTTGGTGACCAGCTCGGCGAGGCCGCCACCGGTGGCGTTGGCGGTCAGGTTGGCGGCGGTCACCGCGACGAAGGCGGCCAGGAGGAGGCGGCTGCGGGGCATCGGCGGCTCCGGGTTGCGGGGGTACGCGCAGCCTAGCCGTGCCGTGGCTCGGTGGTCGGCCCGCGCGGGGCGGGTTCCGGTGCGCCGCGGGTCAGGGCAGTCCGTAGCTGTCGGCGAGTGCGTCGATCTCGGCGGCGAGCAGCGTGCCGGGGTCGAAGCCCATCCCGTTGAGGAGGCCGACGGTGGCCAGCCCGACCACGCCGTGCAGGCGGGCCCAGGCGGTCACCGCGCCGGTCAGCGCGTCGCCGGGGTCCGCGGCCGGGGCGAACGCGCCCACCCAGGTGGCGACGGCGGGGGTGGTCTCCGCCCACCGGGCGAGCTGCGCCCGCAGGGCTGCGGCGCCGGGGCCGGGTCGTCCCTCGGCGAGGACGGTGAGGAACGGGCCGAGCACCGCGCGGGCCCGGTCGACGGTCTCCGGCGGTGCCTGGTAGGTGGGGCTGGGTGGGCCGGTGAGCAGCAGGTAGCTCTGCGGGTGGGCGAGGGCCCAGTCCCGGTAGGCGGCGGCGAGGGCGTGCAGTCGGGCCCGGGCCGGGGCGTCGCCGGCCGCTTCGGCGGCGGCGGCCACCACGGTCGCCACGTCGCCGTACGCGTCGAGGATCAGCTCGGTGAGCAGTTCGTCGCGGCTGCCGAAGTACTTGTAGAGCGCCGGGCCGGAAACGCCGAGGCGCTTGGCGATGCCGGTGAGCGCCACCGCCCCGGCGCCGCCGGTGGCGATCTGTTCCAGCGCGGCGTGCTTGATCTCGGCGCGCACCTGGGCGCGGTAGCGCTCGCGCGGTCCGCCGGCACCGTTCGGCACGGCTCACCTCCCTGCTCGCTGCCGCGGAACGGGCGGCACTCGAAGGCACAGCCTAACCGTGGTTATAGTTTGTAACCAACGCGAGGCCGTCTAACCAAGGAGTGGGTCATGAACCAGGAGCTGCACGTCGTCCTCGGGACCGGACCGGCCGGCACCACGCTCGCCGAGCACCTGCTCGGCCTCGGCCACCGGGTCCGCACGGTGAGCCGGGGCGGCGAGCCGGCCGCGCCCGGCGCCGAGGGGGTCGCCGCCGACCTGACCGACCCCGCCCAGGCCACGGCGGCGCTCGCCGGCGCGGCGGTGGCCTACCACTGCGCCAACGTGGCCTACGAGCGGCAGATCGAGGTGATGCCGCGGATGCAGACGGCGGTGCTGGCCGGCGCCGCGGCGGCCGGGGCGCGGCTCGTCGTGCTGGACACGCTCTACCCGTACGGGCCGACCGGCGGCGCGGTGATGACCGAGCAGACGCCGTGGCGGGCAGTCAGCCGCAAGGGACGGATGCGCGCCGAATTGGACGAGGCTTACCTCGCCGCGCACCGGGACGGGCGGCTGCCGGTCGTGCTGGGCCGCTCGGCGGACTTCTTCGGCCCGCGGGTGTTCAACTCGAGCCTCGGTGGCACGGTCTTCCCCGCCGCGCTCGCCGGCGGCCCGGTGCTCGCCCTGGGCGACATCGACCTGCCGCACAGCTACAGCTACCTGCCCGACGTGGCCGCCGGCCTGGCCCGCCTCGGCGCCGACGCGGCGGCGGCCGGTCAGGTGTGGCACCTGCCCACCGCCCCGGCCCGCAGCACCCGGGAGGTGCACCAGCTCGTCGAGCGGGCGGTCGGGCGTCCGTTCACCGTGCAGGTGCTCGACGCGCCGCAGCCGTGGGGGCCGTTCGACGCGGCGTTCATGAGCGAGTACGCGGAGCTGTTCTACCAGTACGAGGAGGCGCAGGTGATGGACTCGACGGCTTTCGAGGCGCGGTTCGAGCTGCGTCCGACGCCGCTGGCCGACGCGGTGACGACCACCGTCGACTGGTTCCGCGCGGCGCTCGCCGACCAGGCCTGAACCATCCACTCCGCCCGGTCGCCGGGCACCGCGTCACAGCTCGTGTCGGGCGGCCCAGACCCGGGCCGAGACGTCGGCGATCAGTTGGCAGGCGTCGTCGCCGGTCCCGTCGCCGCTCGCCCCGCCGTCGGCGAGGTCGGTGGTGGTGCAGACGACCACCGCGTACGGGGGCGCGTCGTCGGGGAAGACCACTCCGGCGCCGTGCCGGACCCCGCGTACCCAGCCGTTCTTGTGCGCGATCCGGGTGCCCGGCGGCAGCCCGGCGGCCAGATCCTCGCGATGCTCCTGGGCGAAGAGCACGTCCAGCATGGCGGCGCAGCCGGCCGGCGAGGCGAGCGGGCCGGTGCCGCCGGCGCCCGCGGCCAGCGCGCCGAGCAGGGCGGCCAGGTCGGCGGCGGTGACCAGGTTGGTGACGCCCGCGTCGCGGGCGGCGAAGTCCTCGATGCCCCGGCCGGTGACGCTGTGCCGGGCCCCGGTGAGCGCCCAGACCTCGGCCACCGCCGGTAGGCCGACGTGGCCGATGACCAGGTTGGTGGCGAGGTTGCTGGAGCGGACGATCATCCGGTGGGCCAGCCAGCGCAGCGGCGCGCTGTCGCCTACCCGGGCCCAGACCTCGTCGTCGTTGTCGTAGTCCTGGGCGCAGGAGAAGCGCGGCGCCCCCGGCAGCGCCGAGTCGAACGCGTTGACCACCGGCACCGGGGCGTCCGGGTCCAGTCTGCCGGCCTCGGCGGCCCGGTGCAGCGCGGCGAGCACCGCCACCTTCATGGTGCTGGCCGCGTAGTGGGTGGCGTCCGGTTGGCGGGTCCAGACCGGCCCGGCGTCGAGGCGGCCGACGTACGCGGACACGGTGCCGGGCACCTGGTCCAGGTGGGTGTCGAGATCAGCCCAGGTCATGCGGGTGACCGTAGCTGATCATCTGCCGGCGCAGGGCAGCGGTCCGGCGCGCCGGGACCTACGTCCGGAGCCCGGACCGCCGGGGGCGGTCCGGGCTCCGGACGGGTTCGGCTGCGGTGGTCAGCCGGCGTGCTTGCGGCGGGCGGCTGCCCGACCGCGCAGCGCCTGGTCGAGCACCACCTTGCGGATGCGCACGGCGCTCGGGGTGACCTCCACGCACTCGTCCTCGCGGCAGAACTCCAGCGCCTGCTCCAGCGAGAGCTTGCGCGGCGGGATCAGCTTCTCGGTCTCGTCGGAGGTCGAGGCCCGCATGTTGGTGAGCTTCTTCTCCTTGGTGATGTTGACGTCCATGTCGTCGGAGCGGGAGTTCTCCCCGACGATCATGCCCTCGTACACCTCGGTGGTCGGCTCGACGAAGAGCTGGCCGCGCTCCTGCAGGTTGATCATCGCGAACGAGGTGACCGCACCGGCCCGGTCGGCCACCAGCGAACCGTTCTGCCGGGTCCGCAGCTCGCCGAACCACGGCTCGTACGACTCGAAGACGTGGTGCAGGATGCCGGTGCCCCGGGTGTCGGTGAGGAACTCGGTGCGGAAGCCGATCAGGCCGCGCGCCGGCACCAGCCACTCCATCCGGATCCAGCCGGTGCCGTGGTTGACCAGCTGCTCCATCCGGCCCTTGCGGGTGGCCAGCAGCTGCGTGATCGCGCCCAGGTACTCCTCCGGGGCGTCGATGGTCAGCCGCTCCACCGGCTCGCAGGTCTTGCCGTCGATCTCCCGGGTGACCACCTGCGGCTTGCCGACGGTCAGCTCGTAGGACTCGCGGCGCATCTGCTCGACCAGGATGGCCAGCGCCAGCTCGCCGCGGCCCTGCACCTCCCAGGCGTCCGGCCGCTCGGTCGGCAGCACCCGCAGCGAGACGTTGCCGACCAGCTCCTTGTCGAGCCGGTCCTTCACCATCCGCGCGGTGACCTTGGCGCCCTTGACCCGGCCGACCAGCGGCGAGGTGTTGGTGCCGATGGTCATCGAGATGGCCGGCTCGTCGACCGTGATCAGCGGCAGCGCGATCGGGTTCTCCGCGTCCGCGAGGGTCTCGCCGATCATGATCTCCGGGATGCCGGCGACCGCGATGATGTCGCCCGGGCCGGCCGACTCGGCCGGCTTGCGCTCCAGGCCCTCGGTCATCAGCAGCTCGGAGATGCGTACCCGCTGGCTGCTGCCGTCGGTGCGGCACCAGGTGACGGTCTGGCCCTTGCTGATGGTGCCCTGACGGACCCGGCACAACGCCAGCCGGCCCAGGAACGGCGAGGCGTCGAGGTTGGTGACGTGCGCCTGCAGCGGCGCGTCCTCCTCGTAGGCGGGGGCCGGGATGGTGTCCAGCAGGGTGCGGAAGAGCGGCTCCAGCGAGGTGCTGTCGTCCGGCACCGAGCCGTCGGCCGGCTGGGTCAGCGAGGCGATGCCGTCGCGGGCGCAGGCGTAGACGATCGGGAAGTCGATCTGCTCCTCGTCGGCGTCCAGGTCGAGGAAGAGCTCGTAGGTGTCGTCCACGACCTCCTTGATCCGGGCGTCCGGGCGGTCCACCTTGTTGATCACGAGGATGATCGGCATGCGCGCCTTGAGCGCCTTGCGCAGCACGAAGCGGGTCTGCGGCAGCGGGCCCTCGCTGGCGTCGACCAGCAGCACGACGCCGTCGACCATGGTCAGGCCGCGCTCGACCTCACCACCGAAGTCGGCGTGGCCGGGGGTGTCGATGATGTTGATGGTGACCGGGTCGGAGCCATCCGCCGGCAGGTATCGCACGCCAGTGTTCTTGGCGAGGATGGTGATGCCCTTTTCCCGTTCGAGGTCCATCGAGTCCATGACCCGCTCGGTTACCTCGCCGCGGGCGCCGTAGGCGCCGGCCTGCCGCAACATGGCGTCGACCAAGGTCGTCTTGCCGTGGTCGACGTGGGCGATGATGGCGACGTTGCGGAGGTCGGTGCGAAGCTGCATACCCTCCATACTCCCCTGTCTGCGATTGCCGGTACCGACTCGGGGTCATCCCCCGGTTGGCCCGGATCTGTGGTGAAACTCCTGTCCCAGCCACTACTGCGGCTGGCATGCTGACCCTCGTGTTCATGGGGGCCGAGTGCACGACCTGCTGACCTGGTTGCAGGGTCTACCGCCCCTGCTGATCTACCTGGTCGCCGCGCTGATCGTCGCGGGGGAAACCGCCGTGATCTTCGGCCTGCTGGTGCCGGGCGAGGCGACCCTGCTGCTGGTCGGCTTCCTAGCGTACGCGGGGACGTTACGGCTCGCCCCGGTGCTGTTGGTGATGCTCGCCGCCGCGGTGACCGGCGACACACTCGCGTTCCGGGCCGGCCGCCGCTACGGGCCCCGACTGCGGGCCAGCGGGCTGGGCGCGCGGGTCGGGCCCGAGCGGTGGCGGCGCGCCGACGGGTTGCTCAACCGGCTCGGTGGCCGGGGGGTCTTCGCGGCCCGGTGGGTGGCCTTCGCCCGCACGCTGGTACCCCGGCTGGCCGGGGCGGCCGGGATGCCCTACCGGCGGTTCGCGCCGTGGAACCTCGCCGGGGTGACCAGCTGGGTGACCGCTTCGGTGCTGGTCGGATACCTGGCCGGCGAGTCCTACCAGACCGTCTCCCGGCTGCTGGGCCGGGCCACCGGCGCGGTGCTGGTGCTGCTGGCCGCCCTGGTCGCGGTGGTGCTCGCCGGCCGCTGGTTGGGCCGCAACCCGGACCCGGTGCGGGCGCTGCTGTCCCGGGCCGCCGCGCTGCCCCCGGTGCGCTGGCTGACCCGCCGGCACGGGGTGCTCTTCTTCCTGCTCGCCATGCACATCGGGCACGGCTGGACGATGCTGCTTAACCTGGCTGCCGGGCTGCTGCTGCTCTTCGCCGCCGGGTTCGCCGTCGCCGGGCTGCTGGAGGTGGTGGTGCGGCACAGCGGCCTGGCCGCGGTGGACGGGGCCATCGCCGACTGGTTCGCCGGGCGGCGTACCCCGGGCGCGGTCGACGTCGTGCTGGGCACCGTCTCCGCGCTGCGCGGCGTGGTGCTGATCGCCGTGGTGGCGGTGGTGGCCGCCGTGGTCGCCTGGCGCAGCCGGCCCTGGCGCGACGACCTGCTCAGCCTGCTCGGCACCGCGGGTGCCTTCGTCCCGCTGCTGGTGCTGGCGGTCGTCGCCCACCTCGCCGGCTCGGCCGGCACCGGGCCGGACGACGCCGTGTTCCCGACCCAGAACGCGGTGGTGACGGCCAGCCTCTGCACGCTGGCCTGGCTGCTGTCCCGGGGCGCCCGCTGGCCGGTCGCGGTGGCCGCCTGGACGGCCGCCGCGGCCGGCGTCGTCTACCTCGCCGGCGCCCGCCTCTACCTGGGGCTCAGCACCGCCAGCGGGACGGTCGCCGCGGTGCTGCTCGGGGTGCTCTGGACGGCCGTCTTCATGGTCGCCTGGGCCACCCGGGGCCGGGCGGTCGGCGGGCGGGAGCCGACCGCGGAGCCGTCGCCGGCGGACTCCGAGGGACACCGGCGCCCGGTCGAGCCCTGTTAGGGTGCGGCGACGTCGACGGGAGGGGACGGGGATGCGCCGACGGACCGGGCGGTTGTGCGCCGCGGCGCTCGCCGGGCTGCTGCTGATCGCCGGTGCCGGGTGCGCGGGGCAGGGGGCCCAGCCGCAGGAGGTGGCCGCGCCGGTCGCCGTCCCCACCGACGTGCCAGGCGAGGCCGGCGCGGAGGCGCTCGACGAGCCCTCGCCACCCCCCGCCGCGCAGGAGGGGATGGGCCGGGCGCCCAGCCGCAGCGCATCGCCGTCGGCGCGGCCGAGCCCGAAGCCGAGCCGCACCGCCGGGCCACGCCCGGTGGCGAAGCCGCCCACCGAGACCAAGGTCCCGCCACCGCCGCCCAAGCCGCCGGCAACCGGCTGCAAACCCACCTACCGGGGTACGCAGGCGAGCCGGGCGCAGGTCAAGCAGGCGCTGGGCGACGCGGCGGCGAAGACCTACTGGCCGACCTCCGCGCCCGACATCAAGATCCCGCTCAACCTGGTGAAGGCGACGGCCTGGCAGGAGAGCGGCTGGCAGTCCAACATCGTCGCCTGCGACGGGGGCATCGGGCTGATGCAGGTCATGCCGGCGACCGCGACGTGGATGAACCAGCGGTTCGAGCAGAGCTACAACATCGACGACTACCGCGACAACGCCTACCTCGGCGCCAACTACCTGGCCTGGCTCACCAAGTACATCGGCGACATGTACTTCGACGCCGACTACCGGCTGGACGCCGGCCTGTGCACGGCGGAGCTCGACTCGTGCCTGCTCAACGCGGTCATCTCGGCCTACAACTACGGCCACGCGGCCGTCGCGCGGGAGGGCGAGCCGCTGGCCGTCCCCAACCCGCAGTACGTGCGCAACGTGCGGGCGCTGATGACCGAATGCGTCTGCCTGGGCTACTGACGGCCGGCCGCCGCTGACGACGCCGGGGGCGGTGCACCGCCCCCGGCGCCTTGCCGCGCCGGTTCAGTCTCGCGCCGCCGCCGACGTGGCCGGCTCGCGGCTCGGATCGTCGCCGGGCGGGTCGGCCCGGGACAGCCGGCCCGGCCACCAGAACCGCCGGCCGAGCAGCAGCACGATCGACGGCACCAGCAACGTGCGGACCAGCAGGGTGTCCAGCAGGACGCCGAGGCCGACGATGACGCCGATCTCGGTGAGCGTCACCAGCGGCAGCACCCCGAGCACGGCGAAGACCGCGGCCAGCAGGATGCCGGCGCTGGTGATCACCCCGCCGGTGACGGCGAGCGCGGTGAGCACGCCTCGGCGGGTGCCCTCGGTGGCGGCCTCCTCCCGGGCCCGGGTGGCGAGGAAGATGTTGTAGTCCACCCCGAGCGCCACCAGGAAGAGGAAGGACAGCAGCGGCACGCTGGTGTCCAGTGCCGCGTAGTCGAGCACCCGGGTGAACAGGAACGTGCTGGCGCCCAGCGCGGCGAAGAACGTGCCGACCACGGTGGCGACCAGCACCAGCGGAGCCACCACCGAGCGCAGCAGCAGAAGAAGTACCAGCAGCACTACCCCGAGGATCAGCGGCACCACCACCCGCAGGTCGCGTACGGCCGCGTCCCGGGTGTCCAGGTTGGCCGCCACCGTGCCGCCGACGCGGGCCTCGGCGTCGGGCACCCGGTCCACCCGCTCACGCAACTCCCGGATGGTGTCGTAGCTGGCCGGGCTGTCCGGCTCGGCGGTGAGCACCACGTCCACGGCGACCAGGTCGGCGGTGCTCCCGGTGGGCCGGGCGTCCGCCACCCCCGGCGTGTCGGTGATCGCGGTGAGCAGCGCCGCCTCGGCGCCGGCCCGGGCGACCACCACGGTCGGGTCGGCGGCGCCGGCCGGGAAGTACCGGCTGAGGGTGCTCAGCCCGTCGATGGACTCGGCCTGCACGCGGAACTGCTCGGTCTTGCTCAGCCCGAGCCGGGCGCCGGAGAGCCCGGCGGCCAGCACCACCAGCACGATCAGCGCGCCGGCGAGCACCGCGCGGGGCCGGCGGGCGACCAGGGCGCCCATCCGGGCCCACCCGCCGGTGCGGGTCGGGTCGGGCTGGCCCGGGCGCGGGACGAACGGCCAGAACAGGCCGCGCCCGCAGACGGCGAGCGCGGCGGGGAGCACGAGCAGTCCGAAGAGCGCCGCGGTGGTGATGCCGACCGCGCCGGCGACGCCGATCGCCCGGTCGTTGCGCAGCACGGCGGTGGTGAGGGTGAGCAGGCTGAGCACCACGGTGGTGGCGCTCGCCGCGATGGCCGGGCCGGCCGAGGTGAGGGCCTGGCGCAGCGCGTCCCGCCGGTCCGGGCGGCGGCGCAGCTCCTCGCGGTAGCGGGCGATCAGCAGCAGCGCGTAGTTGGTGCCGGCGCCGAAGACGAGCACGTCGACAATGCCGGTGGTGGACGGGTCGATGGGCAGGTCGAGGGCCCGGCTGACCACGGCGATCAACGCGTTGGCGACCACGTCCGAGGTGCCGACCACCGCCAGCGGCACCAGCCAGAGCCAGGGGCTGCGGTAGGTGACGATCAGCAGCACCGCCACCACCGCGACGGTCACCAGCAGCAGGGTGAGGTTCGCGCCGTCGAAGGCGGAGGCGACGTCGGCGCGGAACCCGGCCCCGCCGGTGACCTGCGCGGTCAGCCCCGCCGGCCGGTCGTCGCCGGCGGTCGCGCGGAGCTGGTCGACGGCGGTGGCGGTCGCCTCGTTGCCGGCGGCGGCGGGCAGCGGCACGGCGAGCAGTGCCGCCCGGCGGTCCGGGGCGAAGACCGGCGGGGAGACCGGTCCGCTGGCGATCGCGCCGAAGGCGGCGGCGTCGGCGGCGATGGCCGCCTCGTCCTGCGGCCCGAGCGCTGAGCCGTCGCGGGAGTAGACCACCAGGGCGGGGTTGAGCTGGCCACCGGGCAGCTGCCGTTGCAGGGCCGCCACCTGGACGGACTCGGCGCTCGCCGGCAGGGCGCCGGTCGGGTCGTCGCTGGTGCGGGCCGGCCCGGCGAGGGCGACCAGGGCGCCGGAGAGGGCCACCGCGACCAGCAGCACGAGCCACGCACTTCGCCGGCCGCTGACTGCGGCGGCCACCCGCTGGCCGATCGCGCGCAGAATCGCCATCAAACTCTCCCGCCTGTCAAATATCTTGATAGCCGAGATTATCCGGGACTGATCTATGCTGCAAGCCGAGGCGACGGGAGGTGGCCGCATGACGGCGCACGGCATGTACCGGCGACGCGACACACCCCGCGAGCGGTTGGTCGCCGAGATCACCGGCGACCTGCGCCGCTACTCGGTCGACGCGCAGCACATCGGGCACGCCTTCGCCAATCTGCACGGGCTCAACCCCACCGACCTGCAGGCGTTGATCGCCGTGATGGACGCCGAACTGGTCGGCCAGCCGATCACCCCCGGCCGGCTCGGCACCCAGCTGAACCTGTCCTCCGGTTCGGTGACCGCGCTGATCGACCGGCTGGAACGAGCCGGCCACATCCGCCGGGACCGGGACACCGCCGACCGGCGCAAGGTGTTCCTGCGCTACGCCGACCCGGGCGCCGCGCTGGCCACGGAGTTCTTCCGCCCGCTCGGGCGGCGTACCGACGCGGTGATGGCGGCGTTCAGCGACGACGAGCTGCAGGTGGTGCACCGGTTCCTGGGCGCCATGGTCGAGTCGATGCGCGAGCACCGCGACGAGATGCGCGCCGCCCGTCCCGAGGCACCCGCGCGCCCGACGGGCTGACGACCGTGCTCGACCCGCTGGCCACCCGGCTGGCCGCCGCCGTGCTCCGGCTGCCCGGCCCGCGAACCCGGCGGGTGACGGTGCGCCGGAACATCGCGGTGCGGGTCCGCGACGGCGTGCCGCTGCGCACCGATCACTACGCCCCCGCCCTGCCCGACTCGCCGACCGTGCTGATCCGCACCCCGTACGGCCGAGGCGGACCGGCGCGGCTGCTCGGGCGGCTCCTCGCCGAGCGGGGCTTTCACGTGGTGATCCAGTCCTGCCGGGGCACGTACGGCTCGGGCGGCTCGTTCGCCCCGCTGGTGCACGAGCGCGACGACGGGCTGGACACCCTGGACTGGCTGCGCCGCCAGCCGTGGTACTCGGGTGGGTTCGGCAGCTTCGGGGCCAGCTACCAGGGCTTCGTGCAGTGGGCGCTGGCCGCCGACGCCGGCGACGAGCTGCGCGCGATGGTCGCGGTGGCGACCGCCTCGGCCACCCGGGACTCGACGTACGCGGGGGAGTCCTTCGCCCTGGACACCGTGCTGACCTGGGCCGAGTTGCTTCAGGCGCAGACCGTGCCGTGGCTGGCTCGGCAGTGGGAGCTCAAGCGCGGTCAGCCCCGGCTCGTCGCGGCGCTGTCCCACCTGCCGCTCGCCGAGGCCGACCGGATCGCCACCGGGGCGACCGTGCCCTTCTTCCAGGAGTGGCTGACCCACCACACACCGCGGGCCGACTACTGGCGTACCCGGATCTTCGACGAGGCCGTGGCCCGGGTGCGGGCGCCGGTGGTCATGGTCAGCGGTTGGCACGACATCTTCCTGCCCGCGCAGCTCGCCGACTACGCGGCGCTGCGCGCCGCCGGCCGCCGGCCGCGCCTGGTGATCGGGCCGTGGACCCACGGCAGCCCCGGGCTCTTCGTGGCCGCGCTGCGCGAGGGGCTGGCCTGGCTGGACCGGCACCTGGCCGGGCGGCCCACGTCCGACGCGGCGGCGGTGCGGCTGCACGTCGGCGGCGCGGGCGGTGGCTGGCGCGACCTGCCGGACTGGCCGCCGCCGGCGGTGTCCACCGCCTGGCACCTGCAGCCCGGCGGCGCGCTCTCCACCCGTCCGCCGGTGCCGTCCCCGCCGGACGCCCTCTGGTACGACCCGGCGGACCCGACCCCCTCGCTCGGTGGGCCGCTGCTGGTCGCCCAGCGGGCCGGGCCGGTGGACAACCGACGGATCGAGGCCCGCCCGGACGTGCTCATCTGGTCCAGCGCCCCGCTGGCGGAGCCGGTCGAGGTGCTCGGGCCGGTCTCGGCCGAGATCCACGTCCGCAGCGAACTGTCGTACCTGGACGTCTTCGTGCGACTGTGCGACGTGGACCGCCGGGGGCGGTCGTGGAACGTCTGCGACGGGCTGGTCCGGGTGGCACCCGGCCGGTTCCCGGTCGACGCCGACGGGGTGGTGCGGGTGCCGGTGACGCTCTGGCCGACCGCCCACCGCTTCGCTCCCGGCCACCGGCTGCGGGTGCAGGTCTCCGGTGGCGCCCACCCCCGCTACGCGCGCAACCCCGGCACCGGCGAGCCGCTCGGCACCGCCATCACGCTGCGTGCAGGGCGTCGGGAGATCCTGCACGATCCGCAGCACCCGTCGAGACTGCTGCTGCCGGTCGTCCAGAGTGGCCGGACGCGGCGCCGAATGTGAATGTGAAACCCGCTGACCTGGGCGTTTGCCCAAAGAGCGGGCTATGGTTGAGCCAACGCCCGGCGCCGTGCACTCAGTAGGCCGGGCTCGCCCGTCAGCCCCCGTCTCGTGACGCGGTGTAACGCCGTGGCCCGGCCCCCATCCCTTTGGAAAGGGGGACCCCATGACCCGGGCCCCGGCGAACCTGTCAGCCGTGCGTAGCCTGCTGCTCACCCACCTCAACATCGACAAGAACACCGTCCGCGACTCCGATCTGGAGCCCGCCGAGGTCGGCATCGTCGGCGACCCCGCGCATCGCGGCGGCTACCACTGCGGCTCGGACCGAGTGGTGACCAATGACTACTCGGTCGTCGAGTCCTCGCGGGACCGCAACGGACTGACCCTGGACGCCGCCGCGCTCGACGTGGGGCAGTTCCAGGTCCGCTCCGCCGGCCGGACCCACGACCTCCGCAGCTTCTCGACCTGGTGCGTGGCGCAGTGCGTCGCGAACGCCGCGGACACCCGCGACATCCGGGAGATCATCTACTCCCCGGACGGTCGGACGGTCCGCCGGTGGGACCGCCTCGCCCGCCGCACCAGCGGCGACAACTCGCACCTGTGGCACACGCACTTCAGCTTCTTCCGCGACTCCATCAAGGCGGGCCGGGACCAGACCCCGCTGTTCCGCCGCTACCTCACCACCATCGGTCTCCTGGAGGACGACATGACCCCGGAACAGGACGGACGACTCAAGCGCATCGAAACCATGCTCTCCCGCCTCGACGGCCGCGAGCCGATCGGCCAGACGTACCTGCGTCTGGCGGTCGGCAAGGACGACGCGGTCGGCGCGAAGCCGGTCAGTCATCCGACACTGACCAGCCTCGGCAGCCAGCTCAGCGGTGTCCAGCAGGCCCTGGCCACCCTCGCGGGCCGGGACTTCACCGACGAGCCGGCGATCGTCCAGGGCGTACTGGCCTCGCTGACCCCGGAGAAGATCGCCGCGGCGATCCCGCCGACCATGGCGAAGCAGGTCGCCGAGGAGTTGGCCCGTCGGCTGGCCGCCTGAGTCGTGGGCGGGCCGCCCCGGCCCGGGGGTGGCCCGCCCACCCAGTCTGCAACATCAGTTGCGCAATAACTGTTGCGCAACTGGCGTTGTGAATGGCAGGCTGGCGGCATGGAGAACCGCGACGTACGCCAGGTCACCGACTCGCGGGTGCTGGCGGCGATGTCCCACCCGCTCCGCCGCCGCCTGATGGACGTGCTCAAGGTGCACGGTCCGGCCACCGTCGGGATGCTCGCCGAGCGCACCGGTCAGGCACCCGCGAACGTCAGCCACCACCTCAAGGCGCTCGCCGCCGCCGAGCTGGTCACCGAGGCCCCGGAACTGGCCCGCGACCGTCGCGAGCGGTGGTGGCGGCTGGTCAGCCGGGGGCTGCGGTGGTCCAACGCGGACTTCGACAGCGACCCGGCCGCGCGCGCGGTGGCCGACGCGGCCACCTCGCTCAACCTGGACCGGCACGTCGCCCTCGCCCGGGCCTGGCACGCCACCGACGACGCGACGCACGCCGCCTGGGCCGACGCGCCGTTCTCCACCGACCGCTGGCTGCACCTCACCCCCGAGGAACTCGACGAGCTGGGACGCGAGGTGATCGACCTGCTGGCCCGCTGGGCCGACCGCAAGGTCCCCGACGACGGGCGGGAACGGCAGCCGGTCTTCCTGTTCGCCTACGGCATCCCGGCGCAGCCGTGACCGCGCTCGCCCCGGCCGGCCCGGCCCCGGCGCCCCCGCGTCGCGGTGGTCTGCTGTGGCACCGCGACTTCCGGCTGCTCTGGGCCGGCCAGACGGTCAGCAGCATCGGCAGCAACGTCACCGCGGTGGCGCTGCCACTGGTGGCGGTGGCCGTGCTCGACGCGAGCACCTTCCAGGTGGCGCTGCTCACCGCCGCGGCCTGGCTGCCCTGGCTGCTGTTCGGCCTGCTGGTCGGCGCCTGGGTGGACCGGCTGCCCCGCCGACCCGTCATGATCACGTGCGATCTGGCGGCGGCGCTGCTCTTCCTCAGCGTGCCGCTCGCCGCCGCGCTCGGCGTGCTCAGCATCGGGCAGTTGCTGGCCGTGGCGCTCTGCGCGGGGCTGGCCCGGGTCTTCTTCGAGACCGCCGACCAGGTCTACCTGCCGGTCCTGCTGCGCCCGGCCGAGGTGCCGGAGGGCAACGCGAAGCTGCAAGCCACCCAGACCGCCAGCTACGTGATCGGCCCGGGCGTGGCCGGCGGGATCGCCCAGGCCGTCGGGGCGGTGGCCGCGCTGCTGCTCGACGCGCTGACCTTCCTGGTCTCCGCGGTCTGCCTGGCTCGGATCCGCACGGTGGAGCCCCGGTCGGCGCGCGCCGACCGGGCGCGGTCCCTGCGCCGGGAGATCGCCGACGGGGTGCGCTTCGTCGCCCACGACCCCTACCTGCGGGTGCTGACGCTCTTCGGCGCCGCGAGCAACATCGGGCTGGTCGGCTACCAGGCGGTGCTGGTGGTCTACCTGATCCGCGACGTCCGGCTGGCCCCCGGGACGGTCGGCGTGCTGGTCGCCGCGATGAGCCTCGGCGGCGTGGTGGGCGCGCTGCTCGCCACCGCCGCCGGGCGGCGGCTCGGCACCGCGCGGGCGATGCTGCTGGCGGCGGCCTTCACCGGGCCACCGGCGCTGCTGATCCCACTGGCCGCGCCGGGGGCCGGCCTGCTGTGGCCGGCGCTCGGCGGGGTGCTGGTCAGCCTCGGTGTGGCGGTGGGCAACGTGCTGAAGGGCAGCTTCCGCCAGACCTATCCGCCGCACCACCTGCTCGGCCGGATCACGGTGAGCATGCAGCTGCTCAACTACGGCACCATCCCGCTGGCCGCGCTGCTGGCCGGCGCCCTGGGCACCGCGTACGGCGACCGGACCGCGGTGCTGGCGATGACCGGGTGGCTCGCGCTGACGCCGCTGATCCTGCTGGTCGGGCCGCTGCGCCGCCGGCGGGACCTGCCCACCGCGCCGGCACAGTGAGGCCGACGCCGCGCAGATACCCGCCGGCGGTCCGGAACGAAGACCCCACGCCGGCAGTGCCCGGCGAGGGGTGAGGCGCAGTGCGGCGGCGGCCGGTCATCGGCCGCCGCCACCGGCGCGGGTCTAGATCGGACGGACGTTGTCCGCCTGCGGGCCCTTCTGCCCCTGGGTCACCTCGAACTCGACCTTCTGCCCCTCGTTCAGCTCGCGGTAGCCACTGGACTGGATGGCCGAGTAGTGGACGAACACGTCCGGGCCGCCGCCGTCCTGCTCGATGAAGCCGAAGCCCTTTTCCGAGTTGAACCACTTAACCGTGCCGGTTGCCATGCGTCTCTCCCTGTTCAAAGCGGGAGACCACCGACCCGCGGCCGATGATCGCCCTTTGCCTCCCCGACAGTAACCGGCCAGACCGCCATCTGCTGGGCGAAGTGCCGCAGGCGACCGGGTGAACTCTCGGCGCGGCACGAAGAAAGCCGCACCGGGGGGCTCCCGCTGAGGCATGCTTGCGCCGATGAGGGATGCCACGGACGCCGCGCTGGCCGAGCTGGAGCGCGAGATCGGCGCTCCCGGCGGCGGACTGGACCGGCTGCGGTTGGTCTCCGCTCCCTACGTACCCGAGGTGCGGCTGCACCTGGCCGAGGACGCGATCGTGTGGTGGGCCCGGATGGAGGCGCTCGCCGGGCACGCCCTGCCGGCGCCGTACTGGGCGTCCGTCTGGGCCGGTGGCCAGGCGCTGGCCCGCCATCTGCTCGACCACCCCGAGCTGGTCGCCGGGCGCCGGGTGCTGGACCTCGCCGCCGGTTCCGGCCTGGTCGCGATCGCGGCCGCGCTCGCCGGAGCCGAGCAGGTGATCGCCAACGACATCGACCCGTACGCGGTGGCCGCCGTCACGGTGAACGCCCGGGTCAACCGGGTCACCGTCACCGCCGTCGGCGGCGACCTGCTCGACTCGACCGGGGACGACACCGACCTGCTGGTCGCCGGCGACGTGCTCTACGACCGGGAGATGGCCGACCGGGTACTGCCCTTCCTCGCCCGGGCCGCGGCCGGCGGCACGGAGGTGCTCGTCGGTGACCCGGGGCGCGGATTCCTGCCGCCGGGTTGGCTGGTCGCGGTGGACAGCTACCCGGTGCCCACCACCGAGCCGTCGGTCGACTCGGCGCTGCGCCGGGTGCAGGTGCTGCGCCCGGCCTGACCAGTCTTCTCAGGGGCCACCCCGAGCCGGTATCAGGGGAGGGGTGGGGGATCCGGCCGGATGTGCGCGCTGGCGCGGTGGCCATACCGTACGGACATGGCGGATTGGCTGGCCCAGGTCGGAGAGCTTCCCACCACCCTGTTGATGGGGGTGCTCGGGGTGGTGATGCTCTTCGACGCCGTGCCGCTGCTCGGGGTGCTGGTCCCCGGCGACGTGGCCATCCTCGCCGCGGTGGGGGTGGGCCGGCCCGCGACGGGGCTGGCCACCTTCGCCGCCGTGGTGACCGGTTGCCTGGCCGGATGGTCCCTGAGCTTCCTGGTCGGCCGCCGGTACGGCGACCGGCTCAGGCACAGCCGCGTCGGCGACTGGATCGGCGAGTCCCGGTGGGCGGCCGCCGAGGGCATCCTGCGCCAGGGTGGCGGCCGGATGGTGCTGGTCGCACCCTTCCTGCCGGTGTTCAACGCGCTGCTGCCGCTGGCCGCAGGCGGGCTGCGGATGTCCTACCGACGCTTCCTCGGCTGCGCGGCGCTCGGTGCTGCCAGCTGGGCCGGGCTCTACCTGATCCTCGGCACGGCCTCCCGGTCGTTGGCCGGGCTGCTTCCCGGTGAGGCCAGCCCGATGCTGGTCACCATGGCGATCGGCCTGCTGCTCGCCGGCGGGGTGCTGCTCGGCACCCGCCGCCGGCTGCGCGCGCTGACCGCCGTCGACCCGGTCGCCTGAGGTCGGGTCACCACCCGCGGGCCCGCCACTGCGGCAGCGCCGGCCGCTCCGCGCCGAGCGTGCTGTCCTTGCCGTGACCGGGATAGAACCAGGTCTCGTCCGGCAGCCGGTCGAAGAGCTTCTGCTCGACGTCGTCGAGCAGCGCGTTGAACCGCAGCGGGTCCTTGTTGGTGTTGCCCACCCCACCGGGAAAGAGGCTGTCGCCGGTGAACAGGTGCGGCGTACCGGCCGGGTCGCGGTAGAGCAGGGCGATCGAGCCAGGGGTGTGCCCGCGCAGATGGATGACCTCCAGCGCGCAGTCGCCGACCCGCACGGTGTCGCCGTCGACGAGCGTCTCCGCCTCGATCGGCAGGCCGGCCGCGTCGTCGACGTGCACCAGGGCCTGGGCCCCGGTCTTGGCGACCACCTCCTCCAGCGCCACCCAGTGGTCCATGTGCTGGTGGGTGGTGACCACGGTGCTCAGCCGGGCGTCGCCGACCAGCTCCAGCAGCCGGGGCGCCTCGTTCGCCGCGTCGACGAGCAGTTGGTCGCCGGTGGCGCGGCAGGTCAACAGGTAGGCGTTGTTGTCCATCGGGCCCACCGACAGCTTGCTGATGGTGAGCTGGTCGAGCTCGCGTACCGCCGGCGCACCGCCGGGGGTGACGTCTCCGCTGTAGGTCATCTGGTCGTCTACATCCATTCGGGTGGGTTCGGCAGGGTGCCGTCGGGGGTGACGCTGAGCGAGCCGCCGTCGCCCCGGCCGATCAGCCAGGCGGCGAGGTCGGGGGCGGGGCCGGCGACGACCGGCGCTTCGCTGCGCCCACCGATCACCAGTTCGTGCCGGCTGCTGTCGAAGCGCAGCACCATCGGCGGCACCCCGGGCCGGTCGGCCAGGTCGCTGGACACCTCGTGCAGCAGCCGGTGGGCGAACGCCTCCGGCCACGCCGCGGGCCGGTGCCCGGCGGCCAGGTCCAGATGGTGCACCTCCAACTCGCGCAGCCGACCCCAGACCAGCAGCGCGGCGACCCGCGGGCCACGTGGCGTCTCGATGGTCGCGGCCCAGGCTGCCGCGGGCATGGCGGCGACCGCCTCGGCGAACCGGTCGGCGGAGCGGCGGAGGTCGTCGAGGTGCGCGGCGGGCGGCCGGGCGGCACCGGCCTCGATGTCCGCGGCGCGGGCGGCGGCCGAGGCGTACATCGGCCGGGGCTCGCCGGTGCGGGCGGCAGTGAGCAGGTTGACGAACCCGTCGGCGTTGCGGGCCACGTGCGCGAGCACGTGGCCGCGGGTCCACCCCGGCAGCAGCGACGCGGCGGCCAGCTCCGCCTCGTCCAGGGCGGCGGCGGTACGCAGCAGCCGGGACGTCGCGTCGTGCACCTCGCCGATCAGCAGCAGCGGGTCCGTGGTCACGTTCCGACCCTAGCGGTCCAGCGTCCCGCCGTCGTCGCGGAAATCGCTTTCGGCGCGCCGTCCCGCCCCCTACCGTCGGTGCGGTAACGCGGCACCGGGACGGGGGAGGAGGTGGGGCTCATGCCGGTCGTAGCACGCGTGCTCCACCGCAGTAACCTCCGACACCGATGAGGATGCCATGACCATCGATCTGACCGCCCTCGGCTGGGATGCCGAGTGGGCGGCCCACGTACGCCGACGCGCCGATCACCGACCGGGCCGGGTGGCCCGGGTCGACCGGGGGGTCTGCACCGTGCTCTGCGCGGACGGCCCGATCCGGGCCAGCCTCGGCGGGGCGGTGCTGGCCACCGCCGCCAACGATCTGAGCACACTGCCCTGCGCGGGCGACTGGGTGCTCGTCGGCACCTGGCCCGACCGGCGGGCCACCGTCGAGGCGGTGCTGCCCCGGCGTACCGCGCTGGTGCGCCGGACCGCCGGCAAGGACGCCAGCGGCCAGGTGCTCGCCGCGAACCTGACCGCCGCCGCGGTGGTCGAGCCGGTACATCCGGAGCCGGACATCGGCCGGATCGAGCGGCTGCTCTCCCTGGCCCACGAGTCCGGCGCCCAGCCGCTGGTCGTGCTCACCAAGGTCGACCTCGCCGCCGATCCGGACGCGATCGCCCGCCAGCTCGCCGCGATCGCCCCCGGGGTGCCGGTGCTGCCGGTCAGCGCCGAACGTGGCGCCGGCCTCGACCCGCTGCGGGCGCAGGTCGCGTCCGGCCGCACGCTGGCTCTGCTCGGCCCTTCCGGGGCGGGCAAGTCGAGCCTGGTCAACGCGTTGGCCGGGGCGGTCGTGATGCCGACGCAGGCGATCCGGCGGGTGGACGGCAAGGGCCGGCACACCACCACCTGGCGGTCGTTGGTGCCGGTACCCGGTGCGGGCGCGGTGCTCGACACACCCGGTGTGCGGGCGGTCGGCCTGCTGGACGGCTCGCGGGGCCTGGACCGGGCCTTCGTCGACATCGCCGAGCTGGCCACCGGCTGCCGCTACGGCGACTGCGGGCACGACGGCGAGCCGGCGTGCGCGGTGCGCGAGGCGCTGGAGAACGGTGAGCTGACCGCCCGGCGCTGGGAGAGCTGGCGCCGGTTGCAGCGGGAGCTGGCCTTCGAGACCCGGCGCCGGGAGACCCGGGTGGCCGCCGAACGGCGCGGTGGCTGGCGAGGCGGCCGCCGCCGCCCGACCCGTCCGGCGAGCCCACCGTCGGCGGGCGGGTTCTGACCCGCCCGACCGGGCTGAGCTGGGGGAATGTGCGGGCGCGGGAACTTGTCGTACCTCGGGGCTAGAGTTGCCGAGGCGTCATTCCTGCGCCCTCACAATCGCTCAGAATCGTCCTCTAGCGGACAGATCCGCCTCATCTTCTGCACCTGGGAGTACACGCACCGTGGCCGACCGACTGATCATCCGTGGCGCGCGCGAGCACAACCTGCGTGACGTCAGTCTCGACCTGCCCCGGGACGCTCTGATCGTCTTTACCGGGCTCTCCGGGTCGGGCAAGTCGAGCCTGGCCTTCGACACCATCTTCGCCGAGGGGCAGCGCCGCTACGTCGAGTCGCTCTCCTCGTACGCCCGGCAGTTCCTCGGCCAGATGGACAAGCCCGATGTCGACTTCATCGAGGGGCTCAGCCCCGCCGTCTCGATCGACCAGAAGTCGACCTCGCGCAACCCGCGCTCCACGGTCGGCACGATCACCGAGGTCTACGACTACCTCCGCCTGCTCTTCGCCCGGGTCGGCGAGCCGCACTGTCCGGTCTGCGGCGAGCGGATCTCCCGACAGAGCCCGCAGCAGATCGTCGACCGGGTGCTGGCGATGGCCGAGGGCACCCGGTTCATGGTGCTCGCCCCGGTGGTCCGGGGCCGCAAGGGCGAATATGTCGACCTCTTCGCCGAGCTGCAGGCCAAGGGCTACGCCCGGGCCCGCATCGACGGCGTCGTGCACCAGCTGACCGAGCCGCCGAAGCTGAAGAAGCAGGAGAAGCACACCATCGAGGTGGTGATCGACCGGCTCACCGTCAAGCCGAGCGCCAAGCAGCGGCTGACCGACTCGGTCGAGGCGGCGCTCGGCCTCTCCGGCGGGCTGGTGCTGCTCGACTTCGTCGACCTGGCCGAGGACGACCCCGACCGGGAGCGGCGCTACTCCGAGCACCTGGCCTGCCCCAACGACCACCCGCTCGCCATCGAGGACCTCGAGCCCCGGGTCTTCTCCTTCAACGCGCCCTACGGCGCCTGCCCGGAGTGCACCGGGCTGGGCACCAAGAAGGAGGTCGACCCGGAGCTGGTCGTCCCCGACCCGGAGCGCACCCTGCGCGAGGGCGCGATCCAGCCCTGGTCCGGCGGGCACACCCTGGAATACTTCCTCCGGCTGCTCGAGGCGCTCGGTGACGCCGAGCACTTCGACCTGGACACGCCGTGGCGGGCGCTGCCGTCGCGGGCGCAGAAGACGATCCTGCACGGCTCCGGCGACCAGGTGCATGTGCGCTACCGCAACAAGTACGGCCGCGAACGCTCCTACTACACCGGCTTCGAGGGCGTGGTGCAGTGGATCGAGCGCCGGCACACCGACACCGAGTCGGAGTGGTCGCGCGAGAAGTACGAGGGCTACATGCGCGACGTGCCGTGCGCGGCCTGCGGTGGCGCCCGGCTCAAGCCGGAGGTGCTCGCGGTCACCCTGGCCGGCAAGAGCATCGCCGAGGTCTGCAACCTGTCGGTGGGCGAGGCCGCCGACCTGCTCGCCGGCATCGAGCTCACCGACCGGCAGAAGATGATCGCCGAGCGGGTGCTGAAGGAGATCAACGCCCGGCTGCGGTTCCTGCTCGACGTCGGGCTGGACTACCTCTCCCTCGACCGGCCGGCCGGCACCCTCTCCGGCGGCGAGGCGCAGCGCATCCGGCTGGCCACCCAGATCGGCTCCGGTCTGGTCGGTGTGCTCTACGTGCTGGACGAGCCGTCGATCGGGCTGCACCAGCGCGACAACCACCGGCTGATCGAGACCCTGATCCGGCTGCGCGGGCTGGGTAACACGCTGATCGTGGTCGAGCACGACGAGGACACCATCCGCACCGCCGACTGGATCGTCGACATCGGCCCGGGCGCCGGCGAGCACGGCGGCAAGATCGTGCACAGCGGGTCGGTGCCGGCGCTGCTGGAGAACCCGGACTCGATGACCGGGGCCTACCTCTCCGGTCGCCGGTCGATCCCGACCCCGCAGCTGCGCCGGCCGCAGACGCCGGGCCGCGAGCTGGTGGTGCACGGTGCGCGCGAGCACAACCTGCGCAACCTGACGGTCTCCTTCCCGCTCGGCCAGCTCATCGCGGTCACCGGGGTCAGCGGCTCGGGCAAGTCGACGCTGGTCAACGACATCCTGCACGCGGTCCTGGCCAACCAGATCAACGGCGCCCGGCTGGTGCCCGGCCGGCACACCCGGGTCACCGGGCTGGAGCACGTCGACAAGGTCGTCGGGGTGGACCAGTCGCCGATCGGTCGTACCCCTCGGTCCAACCCGGCCACCTACACCGGCGTCTGGGACCACATCCGCAAGCTCTTCGCCGAGACCACCGAGGCGAAGGTGCGCGGCTACGGGCCGGGCCGCTTCTCGTTCAACGTCAAGGGTGGGCGCTGCGAGGCGTGCTCCGGCGACGGCACCATCAAGATCGAGATGAACTTCCTGCCCGACGTCTACGTCCCGTGCGAGGTCTGCAAGGGCGCCCGCTACAACCGGGAGACGCTTGAGGTCCACTACAAGGGCAAGACCGTCTCCGACCTGCTGGAGATGCCGATCGTGGAGGCGGCCGAGTTCTTCTCCGCCATCCCGGCCATCCACCGGCACCTGAAGACGCTGGTCGACGTCGGGCTGGGCTACGTCCGGCTCGGCCAGCCGGCGCCGACCCTCTCCGGCGGCGAGGCGCAGCGGGTCAAGCTCGCCTCCGAGCTGCAGAAGCGCTCCACCGGCCGGACGGTCTACGTGCTCGACGAGCCGACGACCGGGCTGCACTTCGAGGACATCCGCAAGCTGCTCATGGTGCTGGAGGGCCTGGTCGACAAGGGCAACACCGTGATCACCATCGAGCACAACCTCGACGTGATCAAGACGGCCGACTGGCTGATCGACATGGGCCCCGAGGGCGGTCACCGGGGCGGCACCGTGCTCGCCACCGGCACCCCGGAAGAGGTCGCCGAGGTGGCCGAGAGCCACACTGGGCAGTTCCTGCGCCAGGTGCTCAAGCTCGACGGCGAGGCGAAGGGCGCTGCGGCGGCCACCTCCCGGGCAGCCAAGGCCAACGGGGCGAAGACCACCCGTACCTCGCGGAAGGTGCCCGCCGGGGCGCGCTGACCGCACCCCTGACGGACGGCGGGCCGGCCGGTCCGCCTCCGTCGGGTGCCGCATCGTGGTACGGCTGAACCGTCCGGCACAGTGAGCCGTGTGCAGAAGTGTGGCCACGGTCAGGTCCGGCCGCGGCAGCCGAGAGAAGGGCGAGGCATGAGTGACGATCAGGTGCTGACCGGTCCGGGTACGCAGACACGGCGGGCACTGCTCGCCGGCGCCGGCGCGGTCGGGGCGGCCGTCGTCCTGGCGGCCTGCGGCGGGGACGACGCGGGTGACGGCACCGCGCCGCCCACCAGCGGCGGGCCGGCGGTGCCCAGCACCGGTGACGCCGGCGGCGGCGACCGGCAGAACTCGCAGTCGCTGGCGACCACGACCGACATCCCGCTCGGCGGCGGCAGGGTCTTCCCCGCCGAGGGCGTCGTGATCACCCAGCCAAGCCCCGGCCAGTTCAAGGGCTTCGACCCGATCTGCACCCACCAGCGCTGCCCGGTGTCGAACGTCGACGGCGGCACCATCAACTGCACCTGCCACGGCAGCAAGTTCTCGATCGAGGACGGCTCGGTCAAGGCCGGCCCGGCCACCAGGCCGCTGCCCGCGAAGAACGTCAAGGTCGTCGGCGACCAGATCTCGTTCGCCTGACCGTCCGCGCGGCTCGACGCCTGACTCACCCCCACCCGGGGGGACACCTGCGCGCGTCCTTTGCTCTGCTTCAATCCCGGCAACACCGGAGGGCCGGTTCGCGTCGCCTCCGCCGAAGCAGAGCAAAGGGCGCGGTGCGGGATGCGGCGCCGGCCCGGACGGCGCGGTGGGGGTGCCGTATCACCGCGCCGCGCCAGCCCGCTCGGTAGCGCCGCGGGCCGGGGCTGTCGGTGGCCCGGACTACGCTTGTGATCGTGGCTGACCCCTCGACCTACCGTCCCGCACCCGGCACCATTCCGGAGTCGCCCGGGGTCTACCGCTTCCGCGACGGCACCGGCCGGGTGATCTACGTCGGCAAGGCGAAGAACCTGCGCAGCCGGCTCAACTCCTACTTCGGCGACATCTGGAATCTGCACGAGCGCACCCGGCAGATGGTGACCACGGCCGAGTCGGTCGACTGGATCACCGTGGGCACCGAGGTCGAGGCGCTCCAGCAGGAGTTCACCTGGATCAAGCAGTACGACCCCAGGTTCAACGTCCGCTACCGCGACGACAAGTCCTACCCCTACCTGGCCGTCACCCTCGACGAGGAGTTCCCGCGGCTGCAGGTGATGCGCGGCGCCAAGCGCAAGGGGGTGCGCTACTTCGGGCCCTACTCGCACGCCTGGGCGATCCGCGAGACGCTCGACCTGTTGCTGCGGGTCTTCCCGGCCCGCACCTGCTCCGCCGGGGTGTTCAAGCGCGCCGGCCAGGTCGGCCGCCCCTGCCTGCTCGGCTACATCGGCAAGTGCTCGGCGCCCTGTGTGGGCAGCGTCTCCGCGGAGCAGCACCGGGAGATCGTCGACGGGTTCTGCGAGTTCATGGCCGGCCGCACCGACAGCATGGTGCGCGGGCTCGAACGCGAGATGACCGAGGCGAGCGAGCAGTTGGAGTTCGAGCGGGCCGCCCGGCTGCGCGACGACGTGGCGGCGCTGCGCCGGGCGCTGGAGAAGCAGGCCGTGGTCCTCGGCGACGGCACCGACGCCGACGTCGTCGCGTTCGCCGACGATCCGCTCGAGGCGGCCGTCCAGGTCTTCCACGTCCGCGACGGCCGGGTCCGGGGCCAGCGCGGCTGGGTGGTGGAGAAGACCGAGGAGCTGACCACCGGCGACCTGGTGCACCACTTCTGCACGCAGGTCTACGGCGGTGAGCACGGCGAGGCCGACGTGCCCCGCGAGCTGCTCGTGCCCGAGCTGCCGGCCGACGCCGACGCGCTGGCCGACTGGCTCTCCGACCACCGGGGCAGCCGGGTGACGCTGCGGGTGCCCCAGCGCGGCGACAAGCGGGTCCTGATGGAGACGGTGGAGCGCAACGCCAAGGACGCGCTGACCCGGCACAAGCTGCGCCGCGCCGGCGACCTGACCACCCGGAGCAAGGCGCTCGACGAGATCAGCGAGGCGCTCGAGATGCGTACCTCGCCGCTGCGCATCGAGTGCTTCGACATCTCCCAGATCCAGGGCACCGACGTGGTGGCCAGCATGGTCGTCTTCGAGGACGGGCTGCCGCGCAAGAGCGAATACCGCCGGTTCATCATCCGCGGCGCCACCGACGATCTCTCCGCGATGTCCGAGGTGCTGCGCCGCCGTTTCGCCCGCTACCTCGACTCCCGGGCCGAGACCGGCGAGGTGGGCGTGGACTCGGCCGACGACCTCGAAACCCCGGCCGGCCCGGCCGGCGTCGACGAGCCGCGGATCGGCGCCCTGGTCGACCCGACCACCGGCCGGCCGCGAAAGTTCGCCTACCCGCCCCAGTTGGTGGTGGTCGACGGCGGCCCCCCGCAGGTCGCGGCGGCGGCCCAGGCGCTCGCCGAGCTCGGCATCGACGACGTGGCGCTCTGCGGTCTGGCCAAGCGGCTGGAGGAGGTCTGGCTGCCCGACGACGAGTTCCCGGTCATCCTGCCCCGCACCTCCGAGGGGCTCTACCTGCTGCAACGGGTGCGCGACGAGGCGCACCGCTTCGCCATCACCTTCCACCGGCAGCGACGTTCCAAGCGGATGACCGCCTCGGCGCTGGACAACGTGCCCGGGCTGGGAGAGGTGCGGCGCAAGGCGCTGCTGCGGCACTTCGGCTCGCTCAAGCGGCTCTCCGCGGCCAGCGTCGACGAGATCACCGAGGTCCCGGGCGTCGGCCGGCGGACCGCCGAAGCCATCCTGGCCGCCCTGGACGCCGGCACGAGGACCCCGTCCACCGACTGAGCATCGGGCGGCCGGCGAGGCTAGCCGTCGGTGTCGCCCTCGGCCAGTACGGCGAGGATCTGCTCGCCGTACTTGGCCAGCTTGTTCTCGCCGACGCCGTTGACCCTGGACAGCTCGGCCAGCGTGGTGGGCGCGTCGGTGGCGATCTGGCGCAGCGTGGCGTCGTGGAAGATCACGTACGCCGGGACGCCCTGCTCCTTGGCCGACGCCGCGCGCCAGGCGCGCAGCCGCTCGAAGACCGGGGCGGCGGCCGGCGGCAGCTCGACGGTCGCGGCGGCACCGGCGCGGGACCGGCCGGCGCGGGCGGCTGCCGGGCGCTCCGGCTCCCGCCGCATCATTACGGTGCGCCGGCGGCCCAGCACCTCGGCGCTGGCGTCGGTGAGCGCCAGCGTGCCGTAGTCACCCTCGACGGCGAGCAGGCCTTCGGCGAGCAGTTGCCGCACCACGCCGCGCCACTCGGCCTCGCTCAGGTCACCGCCGATGCCGAAGACGGTGAGCGAGTCGTGGCCGAACTGGGTCACCTTCTCGGTGCTGCGGCCGAGCAGGATGTCGATGCACTGCCCGGCCCCGAAGCGCTGGTTGCGCTCCCGGTCGAGCCGGAAAACCGTGGAGAGCAGCTTCTGCGCGGCGACCGTGCCGTCCCACGACTCCGGCGGGTTCAGGCAGGTGTCGCAGTTGCCGCAGGCGCCGGTCGGGGGTTCGCCGAAGTATTCCAGCAGTTGGGCGCGGCGGCACCGGACCGTCTCACAGAGCGCCAGCATCGCGTCCAGGTGCCGGGCCAGCCCTCGACGGTGGGCCAGGTCGCCCTCGGAGGTCTCGATCATCTTCCGCTGCTGCACCACGTCCTGCAGGCCGTACGCCAGCCAGGCGGTGGACGGCAGGCCGTCCCGCCCGGCGCGGCCGGTCTCCTGGTAGTAGCCCTCGACCGACTTCGGTAGGTCGAGGTGGGCGACGAAGCGGACGTCCGGCTTGTCGATCCCCATCCCGAAGGCGATGGTGGCGACCATGACCAGCCCGTCCTCACGCAGGAAGCGTTGCTGGTGGCGGGCGCGGGTGGCCGCGTCAAGGCCGGCGTGGTAGGGCAGCGCGGCGATGCCGTTGGCATTGAGGAACTCGGCGGTCTTGTCCACCGAGGCGCGGGAGAGGCAGTAGACGATGCCGGCGTCGCCCGGGTGCTCGTCGCGCAGCAGGCTGAGCAGCTGCCGGCGCGGCTCGCGTTTGGGCACGATCCGGTACTGGATGTTGGGCCGGTCGAAGCTGGCCACGAAGTGCCGGGCGCCGGTCAGGTCGAGCCGGGTGGCGATCTCGGTGCGGGTGGTGCTGGTCGCGGTGGCGGTCAGCGCGATCCGGGGCACCTCCGGCCACCGTTCGTGCAGCATCGACAGGGCGAGGTAGTCGGGGCGGAAGTCGTGCCCCCACTGGGACACGCAGTGCGCCTCGTCGATGGCGAAGAGGGCGATCTTTCCCCGGTCGAGCAGCTGGACGGTGGACCGGCCGGCGAGCGCCTCCGGCGCCAGGTAGAGCAGGTCGAGCTCGCCGGCGAGGAAGGCCGCCTCGACCCGGCGACGGGCGTCGAGATCCTGGGTCGAGTTGAGGAAACCGGCCCGCACGCCGACCGCGGTCAGGGCGTCGACCTGGTCCTGCATCAGCGCGATCAGCGGGGAGACCACGACCGCCACCCCGGGGCGGACCAGCGCCGGGATCTGGTAGCAGAGCGACTTGCCGCCCCCGGTCGGCATCAGCACCAGCGCGTCGCCGCCGGACACCACGTGGTCGATCACCTGCTGCTGGAAGCCGCGGAAGGCGTCGTAGCCGAACACCCGGCTCAGCACCTGTAGCGCGTCGGAGGTGCGCAGGTCGGTGGGGGAGGCCATCCGCGAAGTGTACGAGCCGCCCCCGACGCTGCCCGCCTCCCCGCGCCGCGACACCGCCCGTCCGGCGGACGCCGGGGGTGGGGCGGTTGAGGGGCGGTGCGGAATTGACGGGATAGAGTCGCGGTTTGACCGTTCGTGGGCCAGGGGCGGCCGCGGCGTCGTGGTTTTGGGGGTAGTCGGTGAGCGAGGCGCGCACGACCGAGGGGCGGCACGAGACCTCGGCGGAGCCCATCTCGGGGCAGCCGGCGTCGGCGGAGTCGGACACCACCCTCGTGGTGGTCACCGGCCTCTCCGGCGGCGGGCGCAGCACGGTGGCCCGAGCCCTGGAGAACGTCGGCTACTACGTGGTGGACAACCTCCCGCAGGCGCTGATGCTCGACATGGCCGAGCTGGCGGTCAAGGCCGGCGGCGCGGCCCGGCGCACCGCGATGGTGCTGGACGTGCGCTCGCGCGCCTTCTCCACCGACCTGGCCGGGGCGATCCGCGAGCTCAAGGAGCGCGGTTTCTCGCCCCGGGTGGTCTTCGTGGACGCCGACGACGAGGTGCTGATCCGCCGGTTCGAGAGCGTCCGCCGCTCCCACCCGTTGCAGGGCGAAGGCCGGCTCGCCGACGGCATCGCGGTCGAGCGCGGCCTGCTGGAGGAGGCCCGCGACCAGGCCGACGTGATCATCGACACCAGCCACCTCAACGTCAACCAGCTGCGCCGGCGCATCGAGGAGCTGTTCGGCGGCGAGGACGCGCGGCGGCTGCGGGTCACCGTGCTCTCCTTCGGCTTCAAGTACGGGCTGCCGCCGGACGCCGACTTCGTGCTGGACGCCCGATTCCTGCCCAACCCGTACTGGGTGCCGGAGCTGCGCGAGCACACCGGCCGGGAGGAGGCGGTCAGCGCCTACGTGCTCGGCCAGGAGGGCGCGGACGCCTTCGTCGCCTCGTACGCCGACCTGGTCAACGCCACCACGGGCGGGTTCGAGCGGGAGGGCAAGCGCTACCTGACCGTCGCGGTCGGCTGCACCGGTGGCAAGCACCGCAGTGTGGCGATCGCCGAGGAGTTGGCCGCCCGGCTGCGCCACTCCGGGCTCGCCGCCAACGCCCAGCACCGCGACCTGGGGCGGGAATGACGACGAGGGTGGTGGCGTTCGGCGGCGGCCACGGCCTCTCCGCCTCGCTGCGGGCGCTGCGTCGGTGCGCCCCTGGACTCGACCTGGACATCACCGCGGTGGTCACCGTCGGCGACGACGGCGGCTCCAGCGGCCGGCTGCGCGCCGAGCGGGGCGGCCTGCCCCCGGGCGACCTGCGGCAGGCGCTGGTCGCGCTGGCCGGCGACCACCCGGCCACCCGCCGCAGCGCCGGCCTGTTCCAGCACCGCTTCGCCGACGCGCCGCCGGCGCGCACCGCCGGCGCGATCGGCACCGACGGCGTGGCCGGTCTCACCGGCGGCAACGGCGCCGGTGACGGGCTGGCCGGGCACGCGGTGGGCAACCTGGTGCTCTGCGGGCTGATGGAGCTGCTCGGCGACCCGGTGGCCGCGCTGGAGCACGCCGGCGCGATGCTCGGCGCGGTGGGCCGGGTGCTGCCGATGTCCTGCCAGCCGGTGGGGATCGAGGCACGGGTACGCGGCGCCGACCCGGACCGGCCCGACGAGGTACGCACGGTCAGCGGCCAGCACCAGGTGGCGGTGACCACCGGCCGGGTGGAGTCGCTGCGGCTGACCCCGACCGCGCCGGCGGCCTGCCCCCAGGCGGTCGACGCGATCGGCGAGGCCGACTGGCTGATCTTCGGTCCCGGCAGCTGGTACACCAGCGTGCTGCCGCACCTGCTGGTGCCGGAGCTGGCCGACGCGATCGTGTCCAGCCCGGCCCGCCGGCTGGTCACCCTCAACCTGGCCGCGGAGAAGGAGACGCTCGGGCTCTCCGTCGCCGACCACCTGGCCGCGCTGCGCTGGTACCTGCCCGAACTGAAGGTGGATCACGTCCTGGCAGACGCCAAGGCGGTGGGTGACCCCGATCCGGTGGAACGTGCGGCAGAATCGCTGGGTGCCCGGCTGGTCCTCGCCCCCGTCGCCGTCCTCGACGGCACTCCTCGCCATGATCCGGCTGCCCTGGGCGCCGCACTGGTGCCTGTCCTGGGCGCCGATCGTTAGACACGTACGTAATCTCCGGCGACACGCCGGAACCGGTCCGTGAGGGGACGCACAATGGCGATGACGGCTGCGGTCAAGGACGAGCTGAGTCGGGTCGACGTGCCCAAACCCTGCTGCCGGCGGGCGGAGATGGCGGCGTTGCTGCGCTTCGCCGGCGGGCTGCACATCGTCTCCGGCCGGGTGGTCGTGGAGGCGGAGCTCGACACCGGAGCGGTGGCCCGCCGGCTCCGGCGGGAGATCGCCGAGGTCTACGGCTACTCCAGCGAGATCCACGTGCTCGCCTCCGGCGGGCTGCGCAAGGGCAGCCACTTCATCGTCCGGGTGGTCAAGGACGGCGAGGCGCTGGCCCGGCAGACCGGCCTGCTCGACGTGCGGGGTCGGCCGGTGCGCGGGCTGCCGCCGCACGTGGTGGCCGCCAACGTCTGCTGCGCGGTCTCCGCCTGGCGGGGCGCGTTCATGGCGCACGGCTCGCTGACCGAGCCGGGCCGCTCCAGCGCGTTGGAGATCACCTGCCCCGGCCCGGAGTCCGCGCTGGCCCTGGTCGGCGCCGCCCGCCGGATCGGCATCACCGCCAAGAACCGCGAGGTGCGTGGGGTGGACCGGGTGGTGGTCAAGGACGGCGACGCGATCGCCGCGCTGCTCACCCGGATCGGCGCCCACTCCAGCGTGCTGGCCTGGGAGGAGCGCCGGGTCCGCCGCGAGGTGCGGGCGACCGCCAACCGGCTGGCCAACTTCGACGACGCCAACCTGCGCCGTTCGGCGCGGGCCGCGGTGGCCGCCGCCGCCCGGGTCACCCGGGCGCTGGAGATCCTCGCCGACGAGGCGCCCAACCACCTCACCGACGCCGGGCGGCTGCGCCTGGAGCACCGCCAGGCCTCGCTGGAGGAGCTGGGCGCTCTCGCCGACCCGCCGCTGACCAAGGACGCGATCGCCGGGCGGATCCGCCGGTTGCTCGCACTGGCCGACAAGCGGGCCCGGGACCTGGGCATCCCGGATACCGAAGCGGCCGTCACGCCCGACATGCTCGTGGTCTGATAGGACGGTGGCGGTCAGCGGAGACGAGCGAGCCGGAAGGCACGACCTCGTCCCCGCATCGGATGGTGGGGGAGCCTTCGCCCCGGCCGGGCGAGCAGGTCGCCACCCCGCGCAGCGCCCTGCCCCGCGCTCGGATAGGGTCGCAGCGTACGGCAAGGGGGCCGGCACAGGCACGCCTCGCCGTGCTCACCGCCTCGGGCGGTCAGGTCCTTGGAAAGACCGCGGCGGGGTGGCCTTGATGAACTGTCAACGGCCGGCTCCAAACGGCCGGCGCACATCACTCTGCCGGCGCCACGGTCTGCGGCCGGCGGACCAGAACGCGAGGAGATGGGACCTGTGACCATCCGGGTTGGCATCAACGGCTTCGGCCGGATCGGCCGTAACTTCTTCCGGGCAGTGCTGGCGTCCGGCGCTGACATCGAGGTCGTCGCGGTCAACGACCTGACCGACAACGGGACGCTCGCCCACCTTGTCAAGTACGACAGCATCCTGGGCCGCCTCCCGCACGAGGTCAAGGCCACCGCCGACGAGATCACCGTGGGCGGCAAGACCATCAAGGCGTACGCCGAGAAGGACCCGGCGGCGCTGCCGTGGGGCGAGGTCGGCGCGGACGTCGTCATCGAGTCGACCGGCTTCTTCACCGATGGCAGCAAGGCCAAGGCGCACATCGACGGCGGGGCCAAGAAGGTCATCATCTCCGCGCCGGCGAAGAACGAGGACGTCACGGTCGTCATGGGCGTGAACCAGGACCAGTACGACCCGGCCAAGCACACCATCATCTCGAACGCCTCCTGCACCACCAACTGCCTCGCCCCGATGGCGAAGGTCCTGCAGGACACGTTCGGCATCGAGCACGGTCTGATGACCACCATCCACGCCTACACCCAGGACCAGAACCTCCAGGACGCCCCGCACAAGGACCTCCGCCGGGCCCGGGCCGCCGCGCTGAACATCGTGCCGACCTCCACCGGCGCCGCGAAGGCGATCGGCCTGGTGCTGCCGGAGCTCAAGGGCAAGCTGGACGGCTACGCGCTGCGGGTGCCGATCCCGACCGGTTCGGCCACCGACCTGACCGTCAACCTCAACCGTGAGACGACGGTCGACGAGGTCAACGCCGCGATGAAGGCCGCCGCGGACGGCCCGCTCAAGGGCATCCTGGTCTACAACGAGGACCCGATCGTCTCCACCGACATCGTGACCGACCCGGCGTCGTGCATCTTCGACGCCCCGCTGACCAAGGTGGTCGGCAACCAGGTCAAGGTCGTCGGCTGGTACGACAACGAGTGGGGCTACTCGAACCGCCTGGTCGACCTGGTCAAGCTGGTGGGTAGCTCGCTGTGAGCATCCGTACCCTCGACGACCTGCTCGACGAGGGGGTGTCGGGTCGGCGCGTGCTGGTGCGCGCCGACCTGAACGTCCCGCTCGACAAGCAGTCCGGCGCGATCACCGACGACGGGCGGATCCGCGCGGTCCTGCCCACGCTGACCGCCCTCACCGGCGCCGGTGCCAAGGTGGTCGTCTGCTCGCACCTGGGCCGCCCGAAGGGCGCGCCGGACCCGCAGTTCAGCCTGCGGCCGGTCGCCGACCGGCTGGGCGAGCTGCTCGGCGGCTCGGTGCGTTTCGCCACCGACACCGTCGGCGACTCGGCCCGCTCCACCGTGGACGCGCTCGCCGACGGCGAGGTCGCGCTGCTGGAGAACCTGCGCTTCAACGCCGGTGAGACCAGCAAGGACGAGGCCGAGCGGGGCGCGTTCGCCGACCAGCTGGCCGCGTTCGGCGAGGCGTACGTCGACGACGCGTTCGGCGCGGTGCACCGCAAGCACGCCAGCGTCTACGACGTGCCGGCCCGGCTCCCGCACGTCGCGGGCCGGCTGGTGCTGCGGGAGGTGGAGGTCCTCTCCACGCTCACCGGCGACCCGGTGCGGCCGTACGTGGTGGTGCTCGGCGGCTCGAAGGTCTCCGACAAGCTGGCGGTGATCGAGGCCCTGCTGCCGAAGGTCGACCGGCTGCTCATCGGCGGCGGCATGTGCTTCACCTTCCTCAAGGCCCAGGGCCACGAGGTGGGCACGTCGCTGCTGGAGGAGGAGATGGTCGAGACCTGCGGCAACCTCCTCGCCCGCTCCGAGGGCAAGATCATGCTCCCGGTCGACGTGGTGGCCGCCGACGCCTTCGCGCCGGACGCCACCCACGACACGGTGCGCGCCGACGGCATCCCGAGCCACCGGCTCGGGCTGGACATCGGTCCGGAGACGGTGGCCGGCTTCGCCGCGGCGCTCAAGGGCGCGCGGACGATCTTCTGGAACGGCCCGATGGGCGTCTTCGAGATGCCGGCCTTCGCCAACGGCACCCGGGGTGTGGCCGAGGCGATCGCGAAGACCGACGCGTTCACCGTCGTCGGTGGCGGGGACTCCGCCGCCGCCGTCCGCGCGCTCGGGCTGGACGAATCCTCGTTCGGGCACATCTCCACCGGCGGCGGCGCCTCGCTGGAGTACCTCGAGGGCAAGACCCTCCCCGGTATCGCGGCTCTGGAGAAGTGATGGCGAACACCCCCCGCCGGCCCCTGATGGCCGGCAACTGGAAGATGAACCTCAACCACCTCGAGGCCAACCTGCTGGTGCAGAAGCTGGCGGCCAGCCTCACCGAGAAGCAGCTGACCGACGTGGAGACGGTGGTCCTGCCGCCCTTCACCGACCTGCGCACCGTGCAGACCGCGGTGGACGGCGACAAGCTGCTGATCGGCTACGGCGGGCAGGACCTCTCCCCGCACGCCTCGGGTGCCTACACCGGTGACATCTCCGGTCCGCTGCTGGCCAAGCTCGGCTGCACGTACGTCGTGGTCGGCCACTCCGAGCGGCGGGCCTACCACCACGAGGACGACGCGCTGGTCAACGCCAAGGTGAAGGCGGCGCTGACGCACGGGCTGACCCCGATCCTCTGCGTGGGCGAGGGGCTGGACGTGCGGGAGCAGGGCACCCATGTGGCGCACTGCTCCGAGCAGCTCGACGGTGGCCTCGCCGGGCTCAGCGCCGAGCAGGTGCGGCAGGTGGTGATCGCGTACGAGCCGGTCTGGGCGATCGGTACCGGCAAGACCGCGACGCCGGAGGACGCCCAGGAGGTCTGCCGGGCGGTCCGCCAGCGGTTGGCGGAGCGCTTCGACCAGGAGACCGCCGACCAGGTCCGGGTGCTCTACGGCGGCTCGGTCAAGGCGTCGAACGTCGCCTCGATCATGGCCCAGCCGGACGTGGACGGGGGCCTGGTGGGGGGCGCCAGCCTGGACGCCGAGGAATTCGCGCAGATCTGCCGGTTCCCCGAGCACATCGCCCGCTGATCGCTCGCTATCCTTGACTCCGCCCGTCCACCGGCCGGTGCCACCGTGCCCGACCTGTCCGGGCGAGGATCGCTACGAGAGGACTGACCCCAGCCATGCCGATCTGGTTCGCATACACGTTGATCGTGTTGCTGGTCATCACGAGCGTTCTGCTCACCATGCTGATCCTGCTGCACCGAGGTAAGGGCGGCGGGTTGTCGAGCATGTTCGGCGGTGGGGTCAGCTCCAGCCTCGCCGGTTCGTCCGTCGCGGAGAAGAACCTGGACCGCTACACCGTCCTGGTGGGCGTCGTCTGGTTCGCCTGCATCGTCGGGCTCGGCCTCTGGCTCCGCCTCCAGGTCGACGGCGGCGGTGCCTGAGCAGCCGGTTCAAGTCGTACAATCTGCGCGCGGTCCGTCACCCGACGGGCCGCGCGCAGGTCTTTTCGCTGCACCGCGTCGCCCGCCGTCCACCCCCGCGGCGGTCCCCTCCGACGACAGGAGCGAGCAGCCGTGCCGAACGGCAACGTGATCCGGGGCTCCCGGATCGGATCCGCCCCCGAGCGCCCGCCCGAGCGTTACGAACCGGCCCCCCGGCAGGCGGTCACCTACTGGTGCCGCAACGACCACCAGGTGGAGATCCTGATCGCCGCGGAGGCCACCGCGCCCCCACTCTGGGACTGCCCGCGCTGCGGCCTCCCGGCCGGTCAGGACGCGCAGAACCCGCCCGGGCGAGCCCGGGCCGAGCCCTACAAGAGCCACCTGGCGTACGTGAAGGAGCGGCGCACCGACGAGGAGGGCGCCGCCCTCCTCGCCGAGGCCCTGGCCAAGCTGCGCCGCCGCCGCGGGCGCTGAGCGGGCCCGACCGGCCCGCGCCGGTTCTTGCGCCGCGGGCGGCCGGGCCGGGGCTCAGCGCAGGCTGCGCAGCCGGGCCGGCACGTCGGCCGCGGCGGCCCGGTCGAGCAGCCAGAGGGTCCGGCTGACCCCCCGTACGCCGGCCGCGGGCAGCTGCACCGAGCCCGCCCCGGCCAGGGCCATGCCCACCGCCCGGGCCTTGTCCGCGCCGCTGGCCACCAGCCAGACCTCCTCGGCGGTGTTGATCGTCGGCAGGGTGAGCGTGGTGCGCACCGGCGGCGGCTTCGGGCTGCCCCGCACCGCGCTGACCGGCCGGCTCTCGTAGTGCACCGGGTGCTCCGGGAAGACCGAGGCGACGTGCCCGTCCTCCCCGACGCCCAGCATCAGCACGTCGAAGTGGGGCAGCGCCGCGGTGCCCGGCCGGGCCGCCGCGGCCAGCTCGGCGGCGTACCGGGCCGCCGCCTCCTCCGGGTCGAACCCGGCGTCGGCGGCCGGCATCGGGTGTACCCGGGCCGGGTCCAGCGGCAGCGCGTCCAGCAGCGCCGCCCGAGCCTGGGTCTCGTTGCGCTCCGGGTCGCCGGCGGGCAGGAACCGCTCGTCGCCCCACCAGACATCCACCCGGGACCAGTCGATCGCGTCCTGGGCCGGCAGCGCCGCCACCGCCAGGTAGACGGCGGCGGCGATCCGCCCGCCGGTCAGCACCACCGACGCCTGACCCCGATCGGCCTGCGCGTCGAGCAGCTTCACGACCAACCGGGCCGCCACCGCCTGCGCCAGCAGGTGGGGGTCGGCGTGGACGGCGACACTCGCCTCACTCATCTCGTGCCTTTTTCGCTCGTCGCGGACCGCTTGGCGGGCCGGTTGCTGTTCTTCGGTGCGCGGGGGAGCGCGCCGCCACCCTCAGTGCTCGCCGCTGGTGCCGGCGTGCGCGCTGACCCCCGCCTCGGCCCGCCGCGCGGTGGCCGGATCCTTCCAGACGTGCACCCGGGTCGCCGGGCGCTGGTCCAGGCCGGTCAGCCCGGCGGTGGCGCCCAGCGCCTCCGCGTACACCTGGTCGGCGTCCAGCCGGCGCAGCTCCTCGGCCAGCTCGTCGCCGAGCGGCCGGCGGACCAGCGGCAGGGCACGGTCCTCCTGACCGGTACGGCGGAAGATGGCCATGCTGTCGTCCCGGGTCAGCGTGAGCTGGTCGCCGTTGGCGCAGCGCAGCTGCACCTCCCGCATCCGGGGGAACTCGTCGGTCTGCTCCCACCGCGGGGTGATGCCGAGCCGGCTGCTCAGCCAGCCGGACATCAGCGCGGCCGTCGGGTCGGTGCGCGGCGCCACCACGGTGGCCTCGGTGACCCGGGCCTCGGTGGTGTCGAACGCGCCGGCCACCAGGGTGCGCCACGGGGTGATCCGGGTCCAGGCCAGGTCGGTGTCGCCGGGGGCGTAGTCCCGAGCCCGCTGCCGCAGCGCCTCGATCGGGTCGGCGGCCTGCGCCGCGTCGGTGATCCGGCGGTCGGCCACCACGCCGAGGAAGTCGGTGGCGATCTCCGCGGGCGGTTCGCCGTGCCACCAGGTGACCACCGGCACGTCCGGCACCAGCAGCGGCATCACCACCGACTCGGCGTGCAGCGCGAGCCGCCCGTACATCCGGGTGACCACCGCCTCGCACGGCCCGAGCCGGCCGCCCACCACGATCTCGGCGTCCAGCCGGTTGCGTTCCCGGTCGATGTCCGAGCGGACCACCACCACCAGCCGGCACGGGTGGGCGGCGGCGGCGATGGTCGCCGCCGCCTCCGCCTCGCGTACCCGCTTCTCGTCCACGACCACGATCAGGGTCAACGCCATGCCGCTGGCCACCCCGCCCGCGCTGCGCCGCTCGGCGGCCAACGCCTTGACCACCTCGTTGCCGGTGGTGTCCCACAGGCCGATCACGGGAGCCTCCTGGTTGACTCGCTACGCCTGGTCACGCCCGCCGCCAGGCGCGGCCCTCGCGGGCCAGCATCTCGTCGGCGGCCCGGGGGCCCCACTCGCCGGCCCGGTACGGCTCCGGCGTCGTGCCGACCCAGGCATGCTCCAGCGGGTCGACCACCTGCCAGCTCTGCTCGACCTCGGCCGCGTCGGGGAAGAGCGTCCGGTCGCCGATCAGCACGTCCAGCACCAGCCGCTCGTACGCCTCCGGGCTGGACTCGGTGAAAGCCTCGCCGTACTGGAAGTCCATCGCGATGTCGCGGACCTCCATGGTGGTGCCGGGCACCTTCGAGCCGAACTTGAGCACCACGCCCTCATCCGGCTGAACCCGGATGACCAGCTGGTTGTTGCCGAGCGACTCCATGTCGGCCGCGTCGAACGGCAGGTGCGGCGCCTTCTTGAACATGATGGCCACCTCGGTGACCCGCCGCGGCAGCCGCTTGCCGGCCCGGATGTAGAACGGCACCTCGGCCCAGCGCCGGTTCTGGATGCCGAGCCGGACGGCCACGTACGTCTCGGTGGTGGAGTTCGGCGGTACGCCCTCCTCGTCGAGGTAGCCGACCGCGCGTTCGCCCCCCACCCAGCCGGGCAGGTACTGGCCCCGGACGGTGCCCTGCGCGACGTCCTGCGGCAGGGTGATCGCCTTGAGCACCTTCAGCTTCTCGGTCCGGATCTCGTCGGCGTCGAAGCTGGTCGGCTCCTCCATCGCGACCAGCGCGAGCAACTGGAGGAGGTGGTTCTGGAGCACGTCGCGGGCGGTGCCGACGGTGTCGTAGAAGCCCGCGCGGGTGCCGATGCCGACGTCCTCGGCCATGGTGATCTGCACCGAGTCGACGTACTTGGAGTTCCAGAGTGGCTCGAACAGGTTGTTGGCGAACCGCAGGGCCAGGATGTTCTGGACCGTCTCCTTGCCCAGGTAGTGGTCGATCCGGAAGACGTCCTGGCGGGTGAAGACGTCGTCGACCAGGTCGTTGAGCGCCTTCGCCGAGGGCAGGTCGTTGCCGAACGGCTTCTCCACCACCACTCGGCGCCAGCCGCCGGACTTGGCGTTGTCCGCCATGCCGGTGCGGGCGAGCTGCTTGAGCACCACCGGGAAGGCCGCCGGGGGGATGGAGAAGTAGAAGGCGGCGTTGCCGGCGATGCCGTGCGTGTCGCGCAGCTCGTCGAGGGTGTCGGCCAGGTGGTCGAAGGCCGCGTCGTCGTCGAACGACCCGCCGACGAACTTGATGTTGCCGGCCAGCCGCGCCCAGACCTCCTCCCGCCACGGCGTACGGGCGTGTTTACGGGCGGCCTCGCAGGCGAGCGTCTCGAAGTCGCCGTCGCCCCAGTCCCGCCGGGCGAAGCCGAGCACCACGAAACCCGGTGGCAGCAGCCCCCGGTTGGCCAGGTCGTAGACCGCCGGCAGCAGCTTCTTCCGGGCCAGGTCGCCGGTGACCCCGAAGATCACCAGCGCGCACGGCTCGGGAATCCGCGGCAGCCGGCGGTCCTGCGGGTCCCGCAGCGGGTTCACGCTGCCTCTCCGCTCCGCTTGTTCCACGTCGTCCATCCTCACGCCGGCAGCTCACCGGCCGCATCGAGCAGCTGGGCCACGCCCGCGGCCCGGTCGGTCAGGTGCAGCCGCAGCACCGGACGGTCGCGTCCGGCGAGCGCCTGCCGGTCGCCGGCGGCCTGCGCCGCCTGCAGCTCCCCGAAGGAGTACGGCTTGCCGGGCACCGGCAGATCATCGGTGACCGCTCCGGTCACCTGAAGATAGCTGCCGACCTGCGGGCCGCCCTTGTGATACTGGCCGGTGGAGTGCAGGAACCGCGGACCCCAGCCGAAGGTGACCGGGCGGTTGGCCGCGGCGGCCAGCAGCGGCCGCAGCCGGCCCGCGTCGGCGTCGGCGAACCGGTCCAGGTACGCCATCACCGCGAGGTACCCGTCGTCGCCCAGCCCGTCGAGCAGCCAGCGCAGCACGCCGGCCAGGTCGCCCGGTGCGCCCGCCGGCGCGTACACCTCGATCGCGCCCTCGGTGAACGACGGCGTCTCCGCCGGCAGGCCCGAGGCCAGGATCTTGTTGGTGTTCTCCTTGGACTCGGTGACGTTCGGCTGGTTGAACGGGTCGATGCCGAGCACCACGCCGGCCACCGCGGTGGCGTACTCCCAGGCCAGGAACTGCGCGCCGAGCGGGCCGTTGACCGCCACGTCCGGGTCGATCCCGCCACCGGGCACCTGGCCCGGGGCCATCGCCCCGCCGTAGCTCACCGTCAGCACGTCCGAGCCCTTGGCGCCGGGGCTCTGCGGCGACTCCACCACCACCGGCAGGATGCCCACCCCGGCCTTGCCGGTCGACTCGGCGATCAGCTGCTCGGCCCAGTCGCCGAAACCGTCGATGCCGGAGCCGTCGGAGACCAGGGCGACCTTGTCCCGGGCCAGGGTGGCGGCAGCGCCGAGCGCGGCGCCCAGCGCCAGGGACGGGTTGTCCCGGTCGCCGCCGAGCGATGCGGCGAGCGCGTCGGCCTGGTCGAGCAGCTCGACCACCTCGACGCCGGCCAGCGCCGACGGGACCAGCCCGAACGCGGTCAGCGCCGAGTACCGGCCGCCGACGTTCGGGTCGGCGAGCACGGTGAACGCGCCCATCTCGGCGGCGGTCTGCTCCAGCGGTGAACCCGGGTCGGTGACGATGACGAAGTGCCGCCCGGCCTCCTCCTCGGTCATCCCGGCGTCCAGGAAGGCCTGCCAGTAGGCCCGGCGGTGGCTGTCGGTCTCCACCGTCGAGCCGGACTTGCTCGCCACCACCACGACCGTGCGCTCCAGCCGGTCGCCGAGCGCCGCCTGGACCTGGCCGGGGTCGGTGGTGTCCAGCACGGTCAACGGCCGGCCGAGGGTCCGGGTGATCACCTCGGGGGCCAGCGAGGAGCCACCCATCCCGGCGAGCACCACGTGGTCCAGGTCGGCCAGCTCCGCCTTCAGCTCGGCGAGCTGGGGGAGCAGCTCGCGGCTGCGCTGATGGGTGTCCACCCAGCCGAGGCGGATCTTCGCCTCGGCTTCGGCGTCCGGGCCCCAGAGGCTCGGGTCCTTCGCGGCCAGCTTGCCCGGTACGCCGGCAGAGACCACCGCGTCGCGGGTCGACGCCGGGGCGGACCGGTCGACCGCGTCCGCCCCGTGCACGGTCAGGCCCGCGGCCGACTCGGCCGGCGTGGAGAGCAGGTCACTCACGCGTTGCCCCCCGCCTGCGCGGCGGCCTTCGCGTTGCCCTGCGCCGCGCGACCCGGGGTGCCCGCGCCCTGCGCGGCCGACTCCAGCGACTTACGCACGCCGTCGAGCAGCTCCAGCCAGCTGGCCTCGAACTTCTCCACGCCCTCGCGCTCCAGCACACCGATCACGTCGGTCATGTCCACGCCGACGGCCTCGAGGTCGGTGAAGACCTTGCGGGCCGCGTCGTAGGCGCCGGTGATGGTGTCGGGGCGGGTCTCGCCGTGGTCGGCGAAGGCGTGGATGACCGACTCAGGCATGGTGTTGACCGTGCCGGGGGCGATCAGCTGCTCGACGTAGACGACGTCGCGGTAGTCCGGGTTCTTGGTCGAGGTGGAGGCCCAGAGCGGCCGCTGCGGGTGCGCTCCGGCGTCGGCGAGCGCCTGCCACCGGTCCGAGGAGAAGACCTTGCCGTAGCGCTCGTACGCCAGCTGGGCGTTGGCGATGGCGGCCTTGCCGCGCAGCGCCTTGGCCTCGTCCGAGCCGAGCTTCTCGAGTCGCTTGTCGACCTCGGAGTCGACCCGGGAGACGAAGAACGACGCCACCGAGCCGATCTTGCTCAGGTCGTGGCCGTTCGCCTTCGCCTGCTCCAGGCCGGCGAGGAACGCCTCCATCACCTCGGAGTAGCGGTCCAGCCCGAAGATCAGCGTGACGTTGACGCTGATCCCCTCGGCCAGGGTCGCGGTGATCGCCGGGATGCCGGCCTCGGTGGCCGGGATCTTGATGAAGAGGTTCGGCCGGTCGATCAGCCACCAGAGCGCCTTCGCCTCGGCGACGGTCTTCTCGGTCTCGTGCGCCAGCCGCGGGTCGACCTCGATGGAGACCCGGCCGTCGACCCCCGCGCTCTTGTCGAAGGAGGGGCGCATCACGTCGCAGGCCCACCGCACGTCGTACGTGGTGAGCATGCGGACCGCCTCTTCGACCTCCACCCCCCGGAGGGCGAGCTCGCGCAGCTGCCAGTTGTACTCGTCGGCCTCGCCCAGGGCCTTCGCGAAGATTGTCGGGTTCGTGGTCACCCCGGCCATGTGGTTCTCCCGGCGCAGCTTGTCCAGCCCGCCGGAGCTCAGTCGTGCCCGGGAAAGATCGTCGAGCCAGATCGCCACCCCAGCGGCGCTGAGCTCAGCCAGCCTGTCCGTCATGCCGTCCACGCTCCCCTCAGTTGCCGGTCGTGAAACCGGTGATGTCGCCCACCCGGGTCAGCGCCGCGTGCGCGGCGGCCACGATCCGGTCGGGGGTGAACCCGAACTGCTCGAAGAGCACCGAATGCGGTGCACTCGCCCCGTAGTGCTCCAGACTGACGCTCTCGCCGCAGTCGCCGACGATGGCGCGCCACGACATGGCGATGCCCGCCTCGACGCTCACCCGTGCCTTTACCCCGCGTGGCAGCACCGACTCCCGGTACGCCTCGTCCTGCTCGAAGAACCACTCCTGGCAGGGCATGGAGACGACCCGGGTGGGAGTGCCGTCGGCCTCCAGCCGATCCCGGGCGGTCAGGCAGAGCTGCACCTCGGAGCCGGTGCCGACGATGATCACCTGCGGCTTGCCGGTGGACGCCTCGGCCAGTACGTAACCGCCCTTGGCGACGCCCTCGACGCTGCCCAGGGTGCTGCGGTCGAGGGTCGGCAGCGCCTGCCGGCTGAGCGCCAGCGCGGTCGGCCGGTCGGTGTGCTCCAGCGCCTTCCGCCACGCCCAGGCGGTCTCGTTGGCGTCGGCCGGGCGGACCACGTCCAGGCCGGGAATGGCCCGCAGCGCGGTCAGGTGCTCCACCGGCTGGTGGGTCGGGCCGTCCTCACCGAGGCCGATCGAGTCGTGCGTCCAGACGTACGTCACCGGCAGCTTCATCAGCGCGGCGAGCCGCACCGAGGGGCGCATGTAGTCGCTGAACACCAGGAAGGTGCCGCCGTACGGGCGGGTGCCGCCGTGCAGGGCGATGCCGTTGAGGATCGCGCCCATCGCGTGCTCGCGGATGCCGAAGTGCAGCGTGCGGCCGTACTCGTGGCCGGGGAAGTCCTTGGTGGCGTGGGTGGCCGGGATGAACGACGGCTCGCCCTTCATCGTGGTGTTGTTGCTCTCCGCCAGGTCGGCCGAGCCGCCCCAGAGCTCGGGGAGCACCGGCGCCAGCGCCTCCAGCACCTTGCCGGAGGCGGCCCGGGTGGCGATGCCCTTGGCGTCCGCCGGGAACTCCGGCAGCGCCTCGGTCCAGCCGTCGGGGAGGACCCGCCCGGCCATCCGCTCGTAGAGCGCGGTGCGCTCCGGGTTGGCCTTCGTCCAGCCTTCGAACGCCTGGGTCCACTCCTGCGCCGCCTGCTCGCCACGCTTGAGCACCTGGCGGGCGTGCCCCAGCACCTCCTCGTCGACCTCGAAGCTCTGCGCCGGGTCGAAGCCGAGGATCTGCTTGGTGGCGGCCACCTCGTCGGCGCCGAGCGCCGAACCGTGGATCTTGCCGGTGTTCTGCTTGTTCGGCGCGGGCCAGCCGATGATGGTGCGCAGCGCGATGAAGGAGGGACGGCCGGTCTCGGCCTTGGCCGCCTGCAGCGCCCGGTAGAGCGCCTCCACGTCCTCGTGGTAGTCGCCCTGGTCGGCGTCGCCGCTGCGCCAGTCCACGGTCTGCACGTGCCAGCCGTACGCCTCGTAGCGGGCCGCCACGTCCTCGCTCTTGGCGATCCGGGTGTCGTCCTCGATCGAGATCTCGTTGTCGTCGTAGATCAGCGTGAGGTTGCCCAGCTGCTGGTGGCCGGCGAGCGCGGAGGCCTCGTGGCTGATGCCCTCCTCGATGTCGCCGTCGGAGGCGATGCACCAGATGTTGTGGTCGAAGACCGAGCTGCCCGGCTCGGTCTCCGGGTCGAACAGGCCGCGCTCGCGGCGGGCGGCCATCGCCATCCCGACCGCGTTGCCGAGGCCCTGGCCGAGCGGCCCGGTGGTGGTCTCGACGCCCGGGGTGTGCCCGTGCTCCGGGTGACCCGGCGTGAGCGAGCCCCACTGCCGCAGCGACTTCAGGTCCTCCAGGCTCAGCGGGTAGCCGGAGAGGAACAGCTGGATGTAGAGGGTCAGGCTGGAGTGCCCGGCGGAGAGCACGAACCGGTCCCGGCCCGGCCAGTTCGGGTCGGCCGGGTTGTGCCGCATCACCCGGTTGAAGAGCAGGTACGCCGCGGGCGCCAGGCTCATCGCGGTGCCCGGGTGGCCGTTGCCGGATTTCTCCACGGCGTCCATGGCGAGCACGCGGGCGGTGTCGACGGCCCGACGGTCGAGATCGGACCAGTTGAGTGCGGACTCGGGTTGATTGGCAGCCACGATCGGTGTGCTCCTCGGGAGATGGGCGGAACCCTCACTGATGACCCTATCGAGCGGTGCTAAACGTCCGCCCGGGGATCACTGCATGCTCTTCTGTACTCCGGTGGCGGGATGCACGGAAGTGCCCCCGGTGTGACGGCCCGCACCGTTGCCGGGTCGGCCGGGCAGCCAAAACGACAGCGCGTAGTGTGTGGGGCGGTGTGGGGCCCGACCTGGGTCCGGCCGATCCCGATCTCCCGTGCCGAAGCCGGAAGGTGGCAATCCGTGAGCATGATCACCGAGCGCCCCGTCAGCGACCCCGCCGGGCAGCCGCCCGTGCGGGCGGCGGAGGGTTCGGTCACGCCGCGGCGGGACGTGCGGGCGATCGTCGGGGCGTACGTGGCGCTGACCAAGCCTCGGATCGTCGAGCTGCTGCTGGTCACCACCGTGCCGGCGATGATGCTCGCCGCCGGTGGGCTGCCGTCGCTCTGGCTGGTCGCCGTGGTGCTGATCGGCGGCTCGCTCGCGGCGGGCGCGGCCAGCGTGCTCAACTGCTACATCGACCGGGACATCGACCAGTTGATGCGGCGCACCAAGCGGCGCCCGCTGCCCGCGCACACCGTGTCACCGCGCAACGCCCTGATCTTCGGGCTGGTGCTGGCGGTGGTCTCGGTCGCCCTGATGGCGGTCTTCACCAACCTGCTGGCCGCCGGGCTCACCCTGGCCGCGATCGCGTACTACGACCTGGTCTACACGCTCTGGCTCAAGCGGACGACGCCGGCGAACACCTTCTGGGGCGGCGCCTGCGGGGCCGCGCCGGTGCTGATCGGCTGGGCCGCGGTCACCGGCTCGCTCGCGCCGGCCGCGTGGGGGCTCTTCGCGGTGGTCTTCTTCTGGCAGATGCCGCACTTCTACCCGCTGGCGATGAAGTACAAGGACGACTACGCCCGGGCGGGGATCCCGATGCTGCCGGTGGTCGCGTCGGTCCGCCGGGTCAACACCGAGATCCTGGTCTTCGCCTGGCTGACCGTGCTGACCTCCCTGGCGGTCTGGCCGCTCGGCATGAGCGCCATCTACGGCGTGCCGACGCTGGTGGTGGGGGCCATCTTCCTGGTCGAGGCGCACCGGCTCTGTGGCCGGGCGGCGCGCGGCGAGGCGGTCAAGCCGATGCGCCTCTTCCACTGGTCGACCACGTACCTGACCATTCTCTTCGCCGCGGTCGCGCTCGACGCGCTGCTTTGAGGTCACCCTCGCCCGGCGCGATGGGCGACCCGGGGATCGGGCTACCTGATGACAAATCATCATCATGGATGAGTTGTCCGAGTTTGACGTCACATCCAAGCAACTATCGGCATGAGTCGGATGGGCTCAACCTGTGCCGGCTCGCGCGTATTCGTCGATGAGTTTTACCGCTGTAAGTCCGGATAAAAACGGGCGAACTACCTTTGGTCTTCCTTAAACCATCAGGTAATTGGCATCACAAAACCTTCATGGTTGTCGCCCGCCTGGGTGGAAGTCTGCTTAGGCTTCGCGTCATGGCAGATGGTTCCGATACGACGCTGACGGCTGAGCACACCGAACCGGCCCCCACCGGGCTGGTCGCGGGAATCAAGTCGTTCGCCGCCGGTCACGGCGGTGCGAAGGCGGTCATCGAGTACGTCGGCAAGCGCGGCGCTCGCATCGTCCTCGTGGGTGAGGACGGGGCGTGGGGCGACCAGTTCGCGGACGACACCGTTGTCGCGCGGGACGCCTGCGCCAAGGCGGGAGTCACCGTGGAGAACGCCTGGGAGCGGGAACTCATGGACCAGATGCGGCCGAGCAACGACCTCTGGCGGTCGATGGCCCGTCGCGCGATGGCCCGTTGATAAATTGACCAACCACCACCAGTCGACCCGGGGGGAACCCCGGGTCGCTCTCATCACCTGTACCGAGCTGGCCGACCTCGACCCGGACGACCGGTTGCTGCTGGCCCCGCTGGCCGCCCGGGGGATCGTCGCCGAGGCGGCGGTCTGGGACGACCCCGCCGTCGACTGGTCCGGCTACCACCTCGCGGTGCTCCGATCACCCTGGGACTACGCGCTGCGCCGCGACGAGTTCGTCGCCTGGGCGGCCACCGTGCCGGCGCTGGTCAACCCGGCCGACGTGGTCCGCTGGAACACCGACAAGCGCTACCTGGCCGAGTTGTCCGCCGCCGGGATCCCGACGGTGCCCACCGGGTGGGTGGCGCCGGGCGAGTCCTGGCAGCCCCCCGCCGAGACCGGCGAGTACGTGATCAAGCCTGCGGTGAGCGCGGGCAGTCAGGACACCGGCCGCTACGACCTGGCCGACCCGGCACACCGGGAGTTGGCGGCGGCGCACGTCCGGCGGCTGTCGGAGGCCGGTCGGGTCACCATGGTCCAGCCCTACCTGAGCGCGGTGGACACCGCGGGCGAGACGGCGCTGCTCTTCCTGGCCGGCCCGGACGGGCTGGCGTTCAGCCACGCCATCCGCAAGGGCCCGATGCTCACCGGGCCCGACCTGGGTGTCGACGGGCTCTACAAGCCCGAGGAGATCACCTCCCGGGCGGCCAGGCCGGACGAGCTGGGCGTCGCGGAGAAGACCCTGGCGGCGGTGCCGGGCGGCGCGGAGCGGCTGCTCTACGCCCGGGTGGACCTCATCCCGGGTCCGGACGGGTCGCCGGTCCTGGTGGAGCTGGAGCTCACCGAGCCGTCGCTCTTCCTGGCCCACGCCGAGGGCGCTCCCGACCGGCTCGCCGAGGCGATCGTCACCCATTTGGCCCGCCGGGCCTGAACCTCCCTCTGGAGGCGCAGGTAGCTATGGCGCTCGGCGTCGCCTCGTTTACTTCCGCCTTTGCTCTGCTTCAACGACGGAAACACCCACCATCCGGTATTCGGACGGTGGGTGTTTCCCCGGGTGCAGCAGAGCAAAGCGTGCGAACGGTGGCCGCCATTCGTCGCCCGCGTGCCATGGGCCGGCCGCCGTGACGGCCGGGAGGGGTCAGGCGGCGGCGGTGACCGGCTCGGGGGCCGGGGTGGGCGTGGTGCTCGGCGCGACCGGCCGGCGCTCGCGGGTCGACCACTGGACGTGCAGGGTGGCCAGCAGCACCAGGCAGGAGCCGAGCATGTGCGCGCCGACCAGCACCGCCGGCAGGTGGGTGAAGTACTGCACGAAGCCGATCAGGCCCTGACCCAGCTCCACGGCGAGCAGCACCAGCGCGGCCCGGTACGCCCGGTCGGCGCCCACCGCGCGGAACGCGAAGACCAGCGCCACCGAGAGCCCGATCAGCAGGAAGACGCCGTCGGCGTGCACCTGGGAGATCGTCTCCGGGTCCAGCCCGTTGCGCGCCGCACCCTGGTCGCCGGCGTGCGGACCGCTGCCGGTGACCCAGGTGCCGACCACCAGCACGGTCGCCCCGACCAGCGTGGTGATCCGCGCGAGGGTGCGCAGCGGGCCGGGGACGGTGGGCGTCGTCGGCCCGTCCGGGTCGACGATCCGCCGCCACAGGGCGTACGCGGCGGCGATCACCGCCATCGAGGCGAGGAAGTGCAGGCCGACCACCCACGGGTTGAGGTTGGTCAGCACGGTGATCCCGCCGACCACCGCCTGGGCCGGGATGCCGAGGAAGACCGCGACCGCCAGCGGTAGCAGCCCGCGCCGGCGGGGTCGGTGCGCCAGCACGGCGAGCACGGTGGCGAACGCGATGATGCCCACCGCGAAGGTGAGCATCCGGTTGCCGAACTCGATCGCCCCGTGCGCGCCCATCTCGGTGGTGGCCACGTACGACGCGTCGGTGCACCGGGGCCAGGTGGGGCAGCCGAGACCGGACGCGGTCAACCGGACCGCCCCGCCGGTGACCACGATGCCGACGTTCGCGATGATCGAGGCCAGCGCGAGCCGGCGCAGCAGGGTGGTGGAGACCGGGAACCGGACGGATCGCTTCACGGAGCGAATCCTACGCACCGTAGTTGATCCACGATCGGGTGACTCCGCCCGCTCGGTGTCGGGGATCACCGGGACCCGGGTTTGCGGCCCCTGGGTGAATTACGTAACGTTGGCGTTGTGAAAAAGGCGGCGGGGGTCTCGGGGCACCGGTCGGCGACCGCTCCGGTCGCCGGTCAGCCCGCGCCCGCAGGCGTGGCCGCCGACCTCTCCACCCGTGGCCGGGTCACCCAGCTGCTGCTGGAGCAGGGGGCGACGACCGCCGCTCAGCTCGGGTCGGCGCTCGGGCTCAGCCCGGCCGCGATCCGCCGGCACCTCGACGCGATGCTCGCTGACGGTGACGTGGTCGCCCGGGAGCAGACGGTGCACGGTCACCGGGGCCGGGGTCGCCCGGCCAAGGTCTTCGTGCTGACCGACGCGGGTCGTGGCCGCTGCGGCACCCACCACTACGACAACATGGCCACCGCCGCGCTGCGCTGGATCGCCCGCAGCGGCGGTTCGGAGGCGGTGGAGGTGTTCGCCGCCGAGCAGGTCTCCGCCCTCGAGGCGCGCTGTCGGGCCGCCATGGAGGACGCCGGCGACGACCCGCTCGCACGGGCGGAGGCGCTCGCCGGGGCGTTGACCGCCGAAGGTTACGCTGCCAACGCGTCCACGATCGCCTCCGGCGGTCAGCTCTGCCAGCACCACTGCCCGGTGGCGCACGTGGCCGCCGAGTTTCCCCAGTTGTGCGAGGCTGAGACCGCGGTGATCTCCCGTCTGGTCGGCACCCACGTGCAGCGCCTGGCCACCATCGCGCACGGCGACGGGGTGTGCACCACGCACATCCCGACCCAGTCCGGGCGTGCCCAGTCCGGAAAGACCGTCTCCACTGTGAGGACAGATAAATGACCGAGCAGATCGTCCAGCCCCTGACCCAGGAGGAGCAGCTCGCCGCTCTGGGCCGCTACGAGTACGGCTGGGCCGACCCGGACGTCGCCGGGGCCGCCGCCCAGCGTGGCCTCAACGAGGCGGTGGTGCGGGACATCTCGGCGAAGAAGAACGAGCCGGCCTGGATGCTCGACCTGCGCCTGAAGGGCCTGCGACTGTTCGACCGCAAGCCGATGCCGGCCTGGGGCGCCGACCTCACCGGGATCGACTTCGACAACATCAAGTACTTCGTCCGGTCCACGGAGAAGCAGGCCGCCAGCTGGGAGGACCTGCCCGAGGACATCAAGAACACCTACGACCGGCTGGGCATCCCCGAGGCGGAGAAGCAGCGGCTGGTCGCCGGTGTCGCGGCGCAGTACGAGTCCGAGGTCGTCTACCACAAGATCCGTGAGGACCTTGAGGAGCAGGGCGTCATCTTCCTGGACACCGACACCGCGCTGCGCGAGCACGAGGACATCTTCAAGGAGTACTTCGGCACGGTGATCCCGGTCGGCGACAACAAGTTCGCCGCGCTGAACACCTCCGTGTGGTCCGGTGGCTCGTTCATCTACGTGCCGAAGGGCGTGCACGTGGAGATCCCGCTGCAGGCCTACTTCCGGATCAACACGGAGAACATGGGCCAGTTCGAGCGGACCCTGATCATCGTCGACGAGGGCGCCTACGTGCACTACGTCGAGGGCTGCACCGCCCCGCTCTACTCCTCCGACTCGCTGCACAGCGCGGTCGTCGAGATCATCGTCAAGAAGAACGCCCGGTGCCGCTACACGACCATCCAGAACTGGTCGAACAACGTCTACAACCTGGTGACCAAGCGCGCCGTCTGCCAGGAGGGCGCGACCATGGAGTGGGTCGACGGCAACATCGGCTCCAAGGTCACCATGAAGTACCCGGCGGTCTACATGCTCGGTGAGCACGCCAAGGGCGAGGTGCTCTCGGTGGCCATGGCCGGCGAGGGGCAGCACCAGGACGCCGGCGCCAAGATGGTGCACGCCGCGCCGCACACCAGCAGCACGATCATCTCCAAGTCGATCGCCCGGGGCGGCGGCCGCACCTCCTACCGCGGCCTGGTCCAGGTGATGGAGGGCTCGCACCACAGCCGGAGCACCGTCAAGTGCGACGCGCTGCTGGTCGACACCATCTCCCGCTCGGACACCTACCCGTACGTCGACATCCGCGAGGACGACGTGGCGATGGGGCACGAGGCGACCGTCTCCAAGGTCAGCGAGGACCAGCTCTTCTACCTGATGAGCCGGGGCATGAGCGAGGACGAGGCGATGGCGATGATCGTTCGCGGCTTCATCGAGCCGATCGCCAAGGAGCTCCCGATGGAGTACGCGCTGGAGCTCAACCGCCTGATCGAGCTTCAGATGGAGGGCGCGGTCGGCTGACCGCCGCGCGGCCCAGACCCGTCACGCCGCGTCGCGACCAGCGCGACCGACCCTCCGATCAATCGCAGAACAGACCAAGGAAGAGATGACTACCCAGGCTTCCGCGCCGCCCAGCACCAAGTCGCAGGCGCTCCGCTCGTACGACGTCGCCGACTTCCCGGCCCTCACCGGCATGGAGGAGGATTGGCGCTTCACCCCGCTCAAGCGGCTGCGCGGGCTGGTCGGCGGGGCTCAGACCGCGACCGGCACCGTCCGGCACGAGCACGGCGACCTGCCCGAGGGCGTCACCGTCGGCCGGATCGCCAAGGACGACCCGCGGGTGGGCAGCGTGCTCACCCCGGTCGACCGGGTCAGCGCCCTGGCGTACGGCGGGGCCGCGGAGGTGCTGCTGGTACAGGTCGCCCGCGACGCGGTGGTCCCGGCGCCGGTGAACCTGCGCGCGGTCGGCGGCGGCGTCGACGGGCTGGCCTTCGGGCACACCTTCGTCGAGGTGGGCCGGTTCGCCGAGGTGACCCTGGTGCTGGAGCACGTCGGCTCCGCGACCCTGGCCGACAACGTCGAGGTCGCGGTCGCCGACGGGGCGAAGCTGACCCTGGTCACCGTCGCCGACTGGGCCGACGACGCGGTGCAGGCGCAGCACCTGAAGGTCAAGCTGGGCCGGGACGCCAAGGTGGTGCACATCCAGGTCTCGCTCGGCGGTGACCTGGTCCGGCAGTACACCTCGGTGGAGTACACCGACCGCGGTGGCGAGGCCGAGCTGTACGGCGTCTACTTCGCCGACTCCGGCCAGCACCTGGAGCACCGGCAGCTGGTCGACCACTCGGTGCCGGACTGCCGCAGCTACGTCGGCTACCGCGGCGCCCTGCAGGGCGAGAGCGCGCACACCGTCTGGGTGGGTGACGTGCTGATCCGGGCCGAGGCGACCGGCACCGACACGTACGAGATCAACCGGAACCTGCTGCTCACCGACGGCGCCCGGGCCGACTCCGTGCCCAACCTGGAGATCGAGACCGGCGAGATCGCCGGCGCCGGGCACGCCAGCGCCACCGGTCGCTTCGACGACGAGCAGCTGTTCTACCTGATGGCCCGGGGCATCCCGGAGAGCGAGGCCCGCCGGCTGGTGGTTCGCGGCTTCTTCGCCGAGCTGATCAACAAGATCCCGGTCGAGGAGCTGCGCGAGCGGCTCGGTGCGGCGATCGAGGATCGGCTCGCCAAGGCGGGCGCCTGATGATCCGGATCTGCTCCACCGAGGACGTCCCGAAGGGCACCGCGATCAGCGCGGACATCGACGGGACGCAGGTCGCCCTGGTGCACGGCGAGGACGGCAACTTCTACGCCGTGTACGACGAGTGCTCGCACGCCGCGGTCGCCCTCTCCGAGGGCGAGGTCGACGGCTGCACGCTGGAGTGCTGGCTGCACGGCTCGCGCTTCGACCTGCGTACCGGCGAGCCGACCGGGCTGCCCGCCACCGAACCCGTACCCGTCTATCCCGTCGAAGTCCGCGACGGCGACATCTACGTCAGCCTGACGCCGAGCAATGGAGTGACCCGTTAAATGAGCACCCTGGAGATCCGCGACCTGAAGGTGTCGGTCAAGCTGCCCGAGGGTGAGCTCAAGCCGATCCTGGCCGGTGTCGACCTGACCGTGCGCTCCGGTGAGACGCACGCCATCATGGGTCCGAACGGCTCCGGCAAGTCGACCCTGGCCTACTCGATCGCCGGCCACCCCAAGTACGAGATCACCGGCGGCTCGGTGACCCTCGACGGCGAGGACGTGCTGGCCATGTCCGTGGACGAGCGGGCGCGCGCCGGCCTCTTCCTGGCCATGCAGTACCCGGTCGAGGTGCCCGGCGTGTCGGTGGCCAACTTCCTGCGTACCGCCAAGACCGCCATCGACGGTGAGGCGCCGAAGCTGCGCACCTGGGGCGGCGAGCTGCGCGGCGCCATGGAGCGGCTGCAGATGGACCCGGCGTTCGCCCAGCGCAACGTCAACGAGGGCTTCTCCGGCGGCGAGAAGAAGCGGCACGAGATCGTGCAGCTGGAGCTGCTCAAGCCGAAGATGGCGATCCTCGACGAGACCGACTCCGGCCTCGACGTCGACGCGCTGCGCGTGGTCAGCGAGGGGGTCAACCGGGTCCGCGACACCGGCGACACCGGCCTGCTGCTGATCACCCACTACACCCGGATCCTGCGCTACATCAAGCCGGACTTCGTGCACGTGTTCGTGGCTGGCCGGATCGTCGAGCAGGGCGGCTCGGAGCTGGCCGACAAGCTCGAGGACGAGGGCTACGAGCGTTACGTCGCCGGGGCCGGTTCGGCGCGGGCCTGACAGACAGGACCAGTTGAGATGACCACCATCGCGATCCCGCCCGGGATGCCGCAGTACGACGACGTGCCGCGATACGACGTGGCGAAGGTGCGCGCCGACTTCCCGATCCTGGACCGGGAGATCAACGGGCACCGGCTGGTCTATCTCGACAGCGCCAACACCTCGCACAAGCCGCGGCAGGTGCTCGACGTGCTCGCCGAGCACTACGCCCGGCACAACGCCAACGTGTCCCGCTCGGTGCACACCCTGGGCACCGAGGCGACCGAGGCGTACGAGGGCGCGCGGGCCAAGGTCGCCGCGTTCATCAACGCGCCGAGCCCGGACGAGGTGGTGTTCACCAAGAACTCCACCGAGGCGATCAACATCGTGGCGTACGCGTTCTCCAACGCCTCGCTGCGCTCGGACGCCGACCCGCGGTTCCGTCTCGGCCCGGGGGACGAGGTGGTGATCTCCGAGATGGAGCACCACTCGAACATCGTCCCGTGGCAGCTGCTCTGCGAGCGCACCGGCGCCACGCTGCGCTGGTTCCCGGTCACCGACCAGGGCCGGCTGGACGAGTCCGGCCTGGACGACCTGGTCACCGAGCGGACGAAGATCGTTTCGCTGGTGCACATGTCGAACATCCTCGGCACGGTCAACGCCACCGCGCGGATCACCCAGCGGGTCCGTGAGGTGGGGGCGCTGCTGCTGCTGGACTGCTCGCAGTCGGTGCCGCACCTGCCGATGGACGTGGTCGACTACGACGCGGACTTCATCGTCTTCACCGGGCACAAGATGTGCGCCCCGACCGGCATCGGCGTGCTCTGGGGCCGCTCCGAGCTGCTGGCGGCCATGCCGCCGGTGTTCGGCGGTGGCTCGATGATCGAGACGGTGACGATGGCGGGCTCGACGTTCGCCGCGCCGCCGGCCCGGTTCGAGGCGGGCACCCCGCCGATCGCCGAGGCGGTGGCCCTCGGGGCCGCGGTCGACTACCTCTCGGGCATCGGCATGCGGGCCATCCAGTGGCACGAGAAGGAGTTGACGGCGTACGCGCTGGAGGCTCTCGGCACCGTGCCCGGCCTGCGGATCTTCGGTCCGACGGTGCCGGTGGGCCGGGGTGGGACCATCTCGTTCGCGCTCGGCGACGTGCACCCGCACGACGTGGGTCAGGTGCTCGACTCACTCGGCGTGCAGGTGCGGGTGGGCCACCACTGCGCCCGCCCGGTCTGCACCCGCTTCGGGGTGCCGGCCACCACCCGGGCGTCGTTCTACCTCTACACCACCACCGAGGAGATCGACGCTCTGGTGGGCGGTCTGGAGCAGGTACGGAAGGTGTTCAACTGATGCAGCTCGACCAGCTCTACCAGGAGATCATCCTGGACCACTACAAGCATCCGCACGGGCGGGGGCTGCGCGACGCCGACGACCCGGGCGCCCGCACCGCCGAGGCGCACCACGTCAACCCGACCTGCGGGGACGAGGTGACCGTGCGGATCGCCACCGACGGTGCGGTGCTCACCGACATCTCGTACGACGGGATGGGCTGCTCGATCAGCCAGGCGTCGGCGAGCGTGCTGCACGAGCTGCTGCGCGGTCGGGGCGCCGGGGAAGCATTCGAGGTGCACGGGGCGTTCGTCGAGTTGATGTCCGGGCGTGGGCAGGTCACGCCGGACGAGGACGTGCTCGGTGACGGGGTGGCGTTCGCGGGCGTGGCCCGCTACCCCGCCCGGGTCAAGTGCGCGCTGTTGCCGTGGATGGCGTTCAAGGACGCCGCGGCACGCGCCGGGGTGGGCGCGAGCCCGGAGGTGAAGGCATGAGCAGCGAGGAAACCGCCACCGCGGCGACGCCGGCGACCGGCGACGCCACTGCGGCGCCGCAGACCGACGCCGTGACGAGCGACGCGACGCCGGGTGCCGGTGACGCCGCCACGCCGGCGACCGGCGTCAGCAAGGCCATGATCGCCGACATCGAGGAGGCGATGAAGGACGTCGTCGACCCGGAGCTCGGCATCAACGTGGTCGACCTGGGCCTGGTCTACGGCGTGCACGTCGACGACGAGAACGTCGCCACCCTGGACATGACGCTCACCTCGGCGGCCTGCCCGCTGACCGACGTGATCGAGGACCAGGCGCGGCAGGCGCTGACCACCGGCCCGGGCGGCGGCCTGGTCAACGACATCCGGATCAACTGGGTCTGGCTGCCGCCGTGGGGTCCCGACAAGATCACCGACGAGGGCCGGGACCAGCTCCGCTCCCTCGGCTTCAACGTCTGACCGACGTTCGACAATCGAGCGCGGCGCCCCGCCCGGGGCGTCGCGCTCGATTCGTTTCCGCTCCCGCCACCCCGTGCGCCCGATCCTCGGACGCGCCTGCCCACGTCGCCCACGCGCACGTGCGTCTGATCGCGGGAAATCTGGTGGCGGGCGCGGAGGCTACGGCTCAGGATGACGGGATGATCGAGGCGTACCCGAAGCAGGTCCCTGTCCGCGCGGCCACCGCCGTGCGTCGACAGCGCCCCGCCCGGGCCGCCGTCTCGGTCCGCCGTCCACCGTCGTGAGCGGCGCGTTCCTCGCCGGCCTGGTGGCCGGCTACGGCGTCGCCATCCCGGTCGGCGCGATCGCGATCCTCATCCTCGGGCTCAGCGCCCGTACGTCGTTCCGGGTCGGTGCGGCCGCGGCGCTCGCGGTGGCGACGGCCGACGGGCTCTATGCGGCGGTCGCCGCGCTCGGCGGCGCCGGTCTCGCCGGGGTCATCGCGCCGGTCGCCGGCCCGTTGCGGGTGGTGGCCGCGCTGGTGCTGCTCGGCCTGGCCGCTCACGGCCTGTGGCGGGCCTGGTCCGCCCGCCATCCGGAACGGGAGCCCGCCGCGCCGAAGGGGCGGGGCCTGAGCACACCCGGCCGGGCCTACGCGGCGGTGCTCGGGCTGACCCTGTTGAACCCGATGACGGTGCTCTACTTCGCCGCGCTGGTGCTCGGGCGCCGGGAATCCGCCGAGCCGGACGCGGTCAGCGCGTCGCTCTTCGTGGCGGGGGCGTTCCTGGCGTCGGCGAGCTGGCAACTGCTCGTCGCCGGCGGCGGCACGGTCGTCGGCCGGGCGCTGGCCGGACCGCGTGGCCGGTTGATCACCGGCCTGGTCTCCAGCGCGCTCATCGCCGCCCTGGCGGTGGCCACGCTGCTGCCGGGCTGAACGGCCCACCCGGCCTGCCCGGTCCGCCCGGCCCGGTTCACCGCCGGGATCGAGGCGCCCGCCCGCTTCGCCGCCGACCCGCCGGGCCGCCGTCGAGGCCGCTCCGCCCGGCGAGCCGTCGGGGCCGGCCGTGCCGTACGGTCGGGCGATGACCAGTCGACCCGCTGCCGGGGGCGGCCGGTGGGTCGAGGTCGACCCGGCCCGCGTCGCCCGTTGGGTCGACGGCTTCGCCGACCGGCACGGCCCGCCCACCACCACCGTCCAGGGGTACGGCCTGGTGCTCGCCGCCCCCGACGGCGCGACCGCCGAGTTGCACGCCCCGCCCGGCGCCCCGGCGAGCACCGACGTGCCCGGGTTCGTGGCTGCCGCCGTCGCGCCGCGCCGGCTCGGCCTGCTGCTGGCCCGCAAGGGCGCCGTGGCGGTCGGCGTGGCCGAGGGCACCGACCTGGTCGTCTCCAAGGTGGACACCCGCTACGTGCAGGGGCGTACCGCCGCGGGGGGCTGGTCGCAGCAGCGGTTCGCCCGGCGGCGCGACAACCAGGCCAAGGCGGCCCTGGGTGACGCGGCGGAACTGGCCGTACGGCTGCTGTTGCCGCAGGCGGCGACGCTGACGGCGGTGGTCTGCGGCGGTGATCGGCGGGCGGTGGACACCGTACTGGCCGACCGCCGGCTGGCCCCGCTCGTGCCGCTGCGCGCCGAGCGGCTGCTCGATGTGCCGGAGCCCCGGCACGCGGTGCTGGTCGCCGCGGTCAGCGCGGCCCGCGCGGTACAGATCCGGCTCCGCGACCCGGCACCCGAGCCCGCTGGCTGACCTCGACGGCGGGCGGCCGCGCCAGCAGGCCCGGGGGGAGTCGACCGCGGTGTCCATTCGGAGGATCTGGTGCAGAATGTGGGGGGTTGTCGGTGTCCGGTGAGTGGAGGCTGAGCGGTGGAGTTCCTGGTCGACATGGTCACCACGGTGCCGGCCGGCACGTCGGAGGAGGAGGTCGCCGACATGCGCAGGCGCGAGGCGGCGCGCTCGGCCGAGCTGACGTCGCAGGGCAATCTGTTGCGCCTGTGGCGGCCGCCGCTGGCACCGGGCGAGTGGCGTACCTGGGGACTCTTCCGTGCCGACGACGCCGACCAACTGGAGATCGTCCTCGCGTCGATGCCGCTGCGCGCCTGGCGGCGCGAGACCGTCACGCCGTTGTCGCCACACCCGAACGACCCGGGTCAGCCGGCCAGGTGACCCCGCCACGCCGCTCAAGAGCCTGGAGATCGTCATGTCCGACGCCGAGTCCCAGATCCTGCGTACGGTCCTCGACCGGTGGAGGTCGGCGGTCGACGCGCACGAGCCCGATCGGGTCGCCTCGTACTTCACCGACGACGCGATCTTCCAGGGCCTGCACCCGTACGCTGTCGGCCCCGCCGGCGTAGCCGAGTACTACGCCGGCCAGCCGATCGGCCTGACCGCCACGTACGACATCCGGGAGACCCGGCGCCTCGCTGACGACCTCGTCCTCGGCTATCTGCGGGTCGACTTCGCCTTCACCGACCGGCCGGTGCTGCCCGTCTACCTCAGCGTGATCGTGCGCCGGGTCGGTGACGCCTGGCTCATCAGTCACTACCAGGTCTCACGGCTCGACTGAACGGCCGCCCGGCCCGGGTCACCGGGGTGCCCGGGGCCAGGCGGCGGGACCCCGGTGGCCGGGATCCCGCCGCGCTCGGGCACGGTGTCAGCGGGTGCCACCGAAGGTGTCGCAGGACTTCGGGTCGCCGCTCTGGTAGCCCCGGGTGAACCACTCCTTGCGCTGCGCCGACGAGCCGTGGGTGAACTCCTCCGGGTTCACCGGCCGGTTCGCGCGCTCGGAGATGGCATCGTCGCCGATCTTCTCGGCGGTGTCGATCGCCTGCTGGATGTCCTGCTCGGTGATGCTGGTGAAGATCTTCTGCCCGCTCTCGTCGGCGGTACCGGTGGCGTTCTTGGCCCAGGCGCCCGCGTAGCAGTCGGCCTGGAGCTCCAGCTTCACCGACAGCGCGTTGGCGTTGTCCGGGTCGCGCTGCTGCTGGCGGCGCATCTGCGCCTCGGTGCCGAGCAGGTCCTGCACGTGGTGGCCGTACTCGTGGGCCAGCACGTACGGCTGGGCGAACTCGCCCTCCGCGCCGAGCTGGTCGGCGAGCACGCGGTAGAAGGTGAGGTCGATGTAGACGAGGTCGTCGGCGGGGCAGTAGAACGGGCCGACGCCGGAGTCGGCCTGGCCGCACCCGGTGCTGACGCCCTGGCTGAAGAAGACGGTCTTCGAGGGCTGGTACTGCTCGCCGAACTTCTCCGGCAGCGCGGTCCGCCAGTACGCCTGGATCGAGTTCACGTAGAGGGTGTTGCGGCAGTCGAGCTGCTGAAGAGCGTCGTCGGTCGCGCACTTCTGCTGCAGGGAGGTGTTGTCGCCCGCCGAGTCCCCGCCGCCGTTGGTGGCGGCGTTGATGCCGAAGCCGCCGCCGACCAGGGCGACCAGCACGGCGATGATGATGCCGACGATGCCACCCCGGCCGCCGCCGATCGGGATGGGTATCCCGCCCAGTCCGCCGCCGCCGGACCCACGTCGGTCGTCCACCTGGCTGGTGTCGATCCTCGCGTTCTCGTTCAGCTCCATGTTGTCCCCGATCACCGATTAGTCCGTGTTGGGTGGTTGCGGTACCGGACCGGGTCCGGACGGCAGTTCCGGTACCCGATGATCTTGAGTGGTAATCCGACGGGTGCTCCGAGCGCTGCCGGTACACTTGTCTCGTGCCGCGCTGCGAAGGCTGAACCGCCCCGCGCCGACGGGCCCACCGCCCGCCGGCGTTTTCGCGTGCCCTGAGTCAGCCTTCCAGACCCCGAGAGCGAGTCCCACGACATGATCACTGCCACCGGCCTGGAGTTGCGCGCCGGCGCCCGCATCCTGCTCTCCGACACCACGCTGCGGGTGCAGCCCGGTGACCGGATCGGCCTGGTCGGGCGCAACGGCGCCGGCAAGACCACCACGCTGAAAGTGCTCGCCGGCGAGGGACAGCCGTACGCCGGGCAGATCGACCAGCGCAGCGCGATCGGCTACCTGCCGCAGGACCCGCGCACCGGCGACCTGGAGGTGACCGGCCGGGACCGGGTGCTCTCCGCCCGCGGCCTGGACGTGCTGATGGCCCAGATGAAGGAGCTCGAGGCCAAGCTCGCCGAGGACACCGACGAGAAGCTGGTCCGCCGCTACGGCGCGCTGGAGGACCAGTTCGCCTCCCTGGGCGGGTACGCGGCCGAGGCGGAGGCGGCCCGGATCTGCGCGAACCTCGGCCTGCCCGACCGGGCGCTCGCGCAGACCATCGGCACCCTCTCCGGCGGTCAGCGCCGACGCATCGAGCTGGCCCGGATCCTGTTCCGCGACGCCGGTGAGAACGGCGGCGGCATCCTGCTGCTCGACGAGCCGACCAACCACCTCGACGCCGACTCGATCACCTGGCTGCGTGGCTTCCTCGCCAACCACAAGGGCGGCCTGATCGTGATCTCCCACGACGGCGCGCTGCTGGAGTCGGTGGTCAACAAGGTCTGGTTCCTCGACGCCACCCGCTCCGTGGTCGACGTCTACAACCTGGGCTGGAAGGCCTACCTGGAGGCGCGGGAGACCGACGAGCGTCGCCGCCGCCGGGAGCGGGCCAACGCGGAGAAGAAGGCCGGAGCGCTGATGGCGCAGGCCGACAAGATGCGGGCGAAGGCCACCAAGACCGTCGCCGCGCAGAACATGGCCCGCCGGGCCGAGAAGCTGATCTCCGGTCTGGAGGAGGTGCGGGTCGCCGACAAGGTGGCCAAGGTGCGCTTCCCCAACCCCGCGCCGTGCGGAAAGACCCCGCTCACCGCGACCGGGCTGTCCAAGTCGTACGGGTCGTTGGAGATCTTCACCGACGTCAACGTGGCGGTGGACCGGGGCTCCCGGGTGGCCATCCTCGGCCTCAACGGCGCCGGCAAGACCACCCTGCTGCGGATGCTCGGCGGGCTGCTTGAGCCCGACACCGGCGAGGTGCACGCCGGGCACGGCCTGCGGCTGGGCTACTACGCCCAGGAGCACGAGACGCTGGACGTGGACCGGACGATTCTGGAGCACATGCGCAGCGCCGCCGTCGAACAGTCCGACACCGACCTTCGCAAGATCCTCGGTGCGTTCCTGTTCTCCGGCGACGACGTGGACAAGCCCGCCGGGGTGCTCTCCGGCGGCGAGAAGACCCGGCTGGCGCTGGCCACCCTGGTCTGCTCCGGCGCCAACGTGCTGCTGCTCGACGAGCCGACCAACAACCTCGACCCGGTCAGCCGGGAGCAGGTGCTCGACGCGATCGCCCGCTACCCCGGCGCGATCGTGCTGGTCACCCACGATCCGGGCGCGGTGCTGGCGCTCAAGCCCGACCGGGCGATCCTGCTCCCCGACGGCGACGAGGACGCGTGGAGCGACGACCTGCTCGAACTGGTCGAGCTGGCCTGACCCGACCGCCGCCGCGCAGAACGGCTCCGGTCGGCCGGGTCGGCCCGGTCGGTTCGGTCGGCTTGATCGGCGGCGCGGTCGGGGCGGCCGGTCAGCGGGCCAGGTCGAGCAGGTGCCCCACGACGCCGGAGCCGACCAGGATGACCAGCCCGATGGCCACGAAGATGGCCGGGACGAGCCAGTGCCCGGCCCGCTCGACCAGCCGGACCACCCGCGGATGGCCCCCGAGCCAGGCGCCCGCGGCGCACCACAGCGCGATGAGCACCACGAAGACCAGCAGGAAGACCGCGCTGTCGGCCGGGCCGAGGGCGCGGAACACCGGCACGTAGACCGCGACGTTGTCGGCGCCGTTCGCGATGGTCACCCCGGCCACGCCGAGCGTGCCGGCCACCACCGTGGGCGCCTGCTCGTCGTCGCGGTCGAGCAGGGCCCGGACGCCGAGCGCGATCGGCAGCAGGCCGAGCAGCCCGGTCCACGGGTCGGGGACCACCAGCAGCCCGGCGGCGACGACCGCGCTGGCCAGCGCCAGCACGCCGATCCCCAGGTACTGCCCGGCGACGATCTGCCGGCGCCGGGGCCGGCCGGTGGTGCGGGCCGCCACGAAGAACAGGGTCAGGATGACGATGTCGTCGATGTCGGTGGCGGCGAACACCACGGCGGCGCCGGCCGCGGTGCCGAAAAGATCCATCACGCCCGGCAGGTTACGGGCCGGCTGCCCAGCGCGCTCGGACGCCCGATCGGCGAATCGCCGGTCGCCCGGGCGGAACGGCTCGCCGGCGTCACCCTATCGGGTAGCTGACATTGCATAGCGTGTCGGTTGGCGAAGAGTTGATATCTGGCGCATGATCGTTCGAGGCGGTCTAATAGGTGGGACCGTATCCGAACCGCACAGTCTGGGACGTGAGGACACAGCATGGCAGCCACCGGCACAGCCACCAGCACTGAGAAGGGTCGCCGGATCGTCGGAGCCGAGCGTCAGACGCTCGCCAAGGACCTGGTCAAGCGGTACACGTCGGGGGAGAGCATCCGCGCGCTCGCGGCCTCGACCGGCCGTTCCTACGGTTTCATCCACCGGGTTCTCACCGAATCCGGAGTGCAGCTGCGCCAGCGCGGCGGCGCCCGGCGCCGTAAGAAGGCGTGACCCGCTCCGCTACGTCGTCCATCAGCGCCGGCCCCCGGGCCGCCCGGTGACCGCCGAGGCGACCGGGGTTCGGCTGGAATGCGACGGGCCGGTCGCGACGGTCACGTTGTGCCGGCCCGACGTGCTCAACGCCCAGACCCCGGCGATGTGGCGCGCGATGAGCGACTTCTCCCGGGACCTTCCCGGCGACGTGCGCGTGGTGGTCGTCCGCGGGGAGGGGCGCGCGTTCTCCGCCGGCCTCGACCTGTCGGTCGCCGGCGCCACCGGGCCGGGCTCCTTCGCCGAGTTGGCCACCCTGCCCGAGCAGGAGTGCGCCGACCGGATCGCCGAGTTCCAGGCCGGGTTCACCTGGCTGCACCGCCCCGACGTCATCTCCGTCGCGGCCGTTCAGGGGCACGCGATCGGCGCCGGCTTCCAGCTGGCTCTCGCCTGTGACCTGCGGGTGCTCGCCGAGGACGCCAAGCTCTCCATGGCCGAGGTGACGCTCGGCCTGGTGCCGGACCTCGCCGGCACCAAGCGGCTGGTTGACCTGGTGGGCTACGCCCGGGCGCTGGAGATCTGCGCCACCGGCCGCCGGATGGACGCCGCCGAGGCGGACCGGATCGGGCTCGCCACGCTGGTCGTGCCGCCGGCCGAACTGGACGGGGCGGTGCGCGACCTGACCGCCGGGCTGCTGGTCAACAACCGGGACGCGGTGGTCGAGATCAAGGCGCTGCTGGCCGGTGCCGTCGGCCGGTCCGCCGCCGAGCAGCAGCGGGCCGAGCGTGAGGCGCAGACCCGCCGGCTGCGCGACCTGAGCGGGCGAGGAGAATAGGTAAGGACCGCACGGGAAGATCCGGGTTACTACCGAGGTTGTCACAGTCGTCGGGAGAATTGGCCTGACGGTGCGGTCAGCCCGACGACCCGGAGGTGAGCGGTGTCCAACCCGATGTCCGGCGGTGGCATGGCCGGTTGGAGCATGCTCCGGTCGATGCGCAACCAGGACGAGGTCTCCACCCACCGGCTCAAGCGCGGCGTCGCGCGGCGGATTGTCGCCTTCGCCCAGCCCTACCGGCGCGACATCATCGTCTTCCTGGTCACCGTGGTGCTCGCCGCGATCATCGGGGTGGCAACCCCGGTGCTGGCCGGTGACGTCATCAACGCGATCAACCGGGGCGGCGCCGAGGCGGGCTCGCTGGTCGTCCGGCTGGCGCTGGTCATCGCGGGCCTGGCGGTCGCCGACGCGCTGCTCTCCCTCGCCCAGCGGTGGTACTCCGCGCGGATCGGTGAGGGCATCATCCTCGACCTGCGCACCCGGGTCTACGACCACGTGCAGCGGATGCCGTTGCAGTTCTTCACCCGGACCCAGACCGGCGCACTGGTGAGCCGGCTCAACAACGACGTGCTCGGCGCCCAGCGGGCGTTCACGTCGACCCTCTCCGGCGTGGTCAGCAACGTCATCCAGCTGGTGCTCACCGCCGCCGTGATGTTCACCCTCTCCTGGCAGATCACCGCCCTCTCGCTGGTGCTCCTGCCGATCTTCATCATTCCGGCCCGCCGGGTCGGCCGGCGGCTCGCCGACATCACCCGCGAGGCGTACAACCTCGACGCGAAGATGAACGCCACGATGACCGAGCGGTTCGGTGTGGCGGGCGCGCTGCTGGTCAAGCTCTTCGGTCAGCCGGAGATCGAGGCCCGCCGGTTCGCCGGCCGGGCCGAGCGGGTACGCGACATCGGCATCCAGTCCGCCATGTACTCGCGGACCTTCTTCGTGGCCATGCTGCTGGTCGCCTCGCTGGCCCAGGCGCTCACCTACGGCCTCGGCGGCTGGCTGGCCGTCGCCGGCAACGTCAGCGCCGGCACCGTGGTGACCCTGGCGCTGCTGCTGACCCGGCTCTACGGCCCGCTCACCGCGCTCTCCAACGTCCGGGTCGACGTGATGAGCGCGCTGGTCTCCTTCGACCGGGTCTTCGAGGTGCTCGACCTGCGGCCGGGGATCCAGGAGAAGCCCGACGCGGTGCCGGTGCCCCGGGGCAGCGGCCGGGTCGAGTTCCGTGACGTGCGGTTCCGCTACCCGAGCGCCGCCGAGGTCTCCCTCGCCTCGCTCGAGGAGGTCGCCACGCTCGACCGGACGATCAACGAGCCGGTGCTGCGCGGCGTCACGTTCGGCGTGGAGCCGGGGCAGATGGTCGCCCTCGTCGGCCCCTCCGGCGCCGGGAAGTCGACGCTCTCCATGCTGATCTCGCGGGTCTACGACGTCACCGACGGCCAGGTACTGGTGGGCGGCGTCGACGTCCGCGACGCCACCCTCGCCTCGCTGCGCGACGAGATCGGCGTGGTCACCCAGGATTCGCACCTGTTCCACGAGACGATCCGCGAGAACCTGCGCTACGCCAAGCCGGACGCCACCGACGACGAGATCTGGGCCGCGCTGGCCGGCGCCCAGGTGGCCGACCTGGTTCGGTCCCTGCCCGACGGGCTCGACACCACCGTCGGCGAGCGGGGCTACCGCTTCTCCGGCGGCGAGAAGCAGCGGATCGCCATCGCCCGGCTGCTGCTGAAGGCACCATCGATCGTCATCCTCGACGAGGCGACCGCCCACCTCGACTCGGAGAGCGAGGCCGCGGTGCAGCGGGCGCTCTCGGTGGCGCTGGCCGGGCGTACCGCGCTGGTGATCGCGCACCGGCTCTCGACCGTCCGCGACGCCGACCAGATCCTGGTCCTCGACGGCGGGCGCATCGTCGAGCGGGGCCGGCACGACGAGCTGGTGGCCGTCGGCGGGCTCTACGCGGAGCTCTACCGGACCCAGTTCGCGGTCGCCGACTCGCCGGCGCCCTACGTGGACGCGACCGGGCCCGAGCCGGTGGTGCTACCGCTGGGCAGCTACGTGCCCGACGAGGCGCTGCCGCCCGCCGCGGCGAACTGACCCGCCCTCCCCAGCCGCCACCCGGCGCCGTTCGTCGGCGGCGCGGGCTCAGCGCACGATCGACGCCTGGCGCAGCTCGGCGAAGGCGGCACCCAGACTCGCCGGGGTGAAGTGCGCGTTCAACCCGCTCGGGTTGGGCAGCACCCAGAGCCGGGCGCCGGCCAGCGGCTCCGGCTGCGCGCCGAAGGTTGCCCGGGGTCGGGCGAACCCGATCCGGTACGCGGTCACCCCCACCACGGCGACCCAACGGGGCTGGTACCGGGCCACCTTCGCCCGCAGCGACTCCGCCCCGGCGATCAGTTCGGCGGTGCTCAGCTCGTCGGCACGGGCGCTGGCCCGGTCCACCATGTTGGTGATGCCGAGCCCATAGCCGGGCAGTTCGTCCTGCTCGCTGGGGTGCATCAGCCGGGGGGTGAAGCCGCCCCGGTGCAGCGCCGGCCAGAACCGGTTGCCCGGCCGCGCGAAGTGCCAGCCGGTGGCGGCCGACCAGAGGCCCGGGTTGATCCCGACGAAGAGCACGTCCAACCCGGGCGCGATCAGGTCGGGGAGGGTGCGGTCCGCCGCGGCGGCCAACTCCTCCCGGGTCGGCCGCACCGAGCGCCCGGCCGTTCCGGGCCGGCGCTCGCCCAGCGCCGGCGGAAGACCGGCTCCGCCGTCGTCGGGCGCGAGCGGGGGGCGGCGGTCGGGCGTCGGCGCAGAGCCGGGGCGGCGGTCGCCGGGCCCCGTCGGGGAACCGGGACGGGCCCGGCCGGGCCGGCGCCCGCCGGGTGGCTCCGGGTTCACAGGCCGCGCAGCGCGCCGCCGTCGACCGGGACGGTGAGCCCGGTGAGGTAGCTGGCGGCGGGGGAGAGGACGAACGCGGCCACCCGGCCGAACTCGGCCGGGTCACCGATGCGGCGCAGCGGGATCCCGGCCTCGGCTTCCGCGCGGGCCCGCTCCGGGTCGCCGGTGGCGGCGAAGAGTTCCCGGTTGCGGTCGGTGAGGATCCGGCCCGGCAGCAGACCGACGATCCGTACGCCGCGCGGGCCGTACTCGTCGGCGATGTCCTTGGCCACCCCGACCAGGCCGGGCCGCAGCCCGTTGGAGATGCCCAGCCCCGGCACCGGCCCCCGGGCCGAGGTGGAGAGGACCATCCCGATCGCGCCCCCGTCGGGCAGGGCGGCGGCGACGGTGCGCACCGTCCGGACGGTGCCCAGGAAGACGGTCTCGAAGGAGAGCCGCCACTGCTCGTCGGTGATCGTCGCGGCGCTGCCCGGCGGCGGCCCGCCGACCGAGACCAGCGCGCCGTCGAGGCGTCCGAAGTGCTCCTGGGCGGTGGCGACGAGACGTTCCGGTGTCGCCGGGTGGGCCAGGTCGGCGGTCACGCCGATGGCCCGCTCCGGCCCGCCGAGGCGCTGCGCGGCGGCGGCGACCGCATCGGCGTCCCGGGCCGAGAGCACCACCCGCGCCCCGTCGGCCACCAGGCACTCGGCGGTCGCGTAGCCGAGGCCGCGGGAGGCGCCGGTGAGCACGTACACCCGGTCGGTGAGTCCCAGATCCATGCCGTTGATCCTGCCGTACCCGATCAGCGACGGCCACCGGGCCCGGTGGCCGGGCGGCGGGCCGGGCGGAGCAGGCGTACCCGGCCGAGGAGCTGGACCGCGACGGCGCCGCCGGCGCGGCCGAGGCCCGGCAGCCGGCGCGGGCGTGGCGGCCGTTGTCCGTCGTAGCGGGCACCCGCCTCCCGGGCGGCCAGCTCGTCGGCGCCCAGCGGTGGCAGGTCACCTCGGTCGCGCAGCGCCCGGGCCAGGTCCCACCCGTCGCGCAGCGAACCGCCGGTTGGCCGGTCGCCCGCCCACGTCTGGAAGGTCGCCGGCCAGTCGGCGCCGAGACCGGCCGCGAGCAGCGGCCAGTGCCGGGCGACGTCCCCCGCGCGCTTGCGCAGCAGCGCGGCCCGAGCGGCGGCCAGCGGCGCCGGCGCGAACCCGGGCGGTACCGGACCGCCGGCCACCAGGGCGGCGACCAGCTCGGCCTGCCGGGCCGCCAACTCGCCCGACCCGGCCCGTCCGGCCGCGGCGTCGGTCATGTGACCACCGGGAAGTCCGCGGCGGCGGCGAGGGCGTCGAGCTCGGCGCGCAGCGCCGGCGCCGGCGGGTAGTCGCCGTCGCGCTCCAGCAGCAGCGCCGGCGGGCGCCGGCGGGCGCAGAGCTCACCCACCAGGTCCAGCACCGCCGGCGGCATCGGGTCGGTGTGCGTGTCGTGGTAGAAGCCGGCGTGCTCGGCACCCCCGGCGACGTGCACGTACCCGATTCGCTCCAGCGGCAGCCGGTCCAGCAGGTCGCGCGGGTCGGTACCCCGGTTGCGGGCGTTGGCGTACACGTTGGCGACGTCGAGCAGCAGCAGCGCGCCGGTGCGGTCCAGGATCTCGGTCAGGAACTGTGCCTCGTCCAGCTCGTCGTCGGGCCAGTCGAAGAGCGCGGCGATCGGCTCCAGTGCGATCGGCACCGGCAGCTCGGCCTGAGCCCGGGCGACATTGGCGCAGACCGCGTCGACCGCCGCCCGGCTGCGCGGCAGCGGCAGCAGGTGCCCGGCCTCCATCCCGCCGGCCCGGACGAAGGCGATGTGCTCGCTGACCAGCGGCGCGTCCACCAGCTCGGCCACCGCGGCCAGGTGGGCGACCCGGGCCGGGTCGACCGGCTCGGCGCCGCCGAGGGACAGCCGCACCCCGTGCGGTACGACGGTCACGCCGCGCTCGCGCAGCTGGGCCAGGCCCGCCGGCAGGGCCCGCGCCGGGGCCAGCGACTCCGCCACCACCTCGACGAAGCGCAGACCGGGCAGGTCGGCGACGAACCCGGCGATCTCGGGCCGCCAGCCGATGCCGACCCCGGTCGGGCCGGTCATCCGCCGCACCCGCCTCCGCCGCCGCAGCCGCCGCCACCCCCGCACGAACTGCCTCCGCCGCAGGAGCTGCCCCCGCCGTCCGAGCCGCCGCTGGAGCCGGACGACCAGCCGCCGCTGTCCGAGATCGCCTGCCGCTGGATCTCCGCCTGCTCGGCGAAGCCCGGGTCGAGCGCCCAGAGCGACGCGGTGCCGAAGAGCGCCACCCCCATCGCCGCGCTGGTCGCGCCGTACGTCGAGTAGGACGGGCTGGCGGAGGGGGTGAGGTGGGCGTGCTGGCGGCGCAGTTCGCGTACCACCCGCCGGCCGGCCCGGGTCTGGTTCGGCACCCGGCCGAGGTAGAGGAAGGCCAGGAAGAGCGCCACCAGGCTGAGGATCAGGTAGGCGGTCGCCCGCCCGTTGGCCAAGCCGACGACGGCGCGGACCACGCCGATGAGAATCAGGACGATCATGGCCAGCGCGCCGCGCCGGGCGGCGGACTGCTGCTCGGCCGACAGGAGCAGTCCGCGCTGCTCGAGACCCTCGCGGAGCTGGTTGAGGACGGTGACCACCCAGTGGTCCTGGCGCAGGTCGCGGACCCGGGCCCGCCGTACGGCGGCGTGGTGGATCGCCTGGCCCAGCGGGGTCGCCCCGGCGGGCAGCGGGCCGGTGGCCTTCAGCCGACGACTTCCTCCGACGCCGATCGCGCCGCTGCCGCGCAGCCCGCCGAGGGCGGCGTTGATGGCCAGCGGCGCGCCGCCGTTGAGGTAGGCGGCCTGATCCGGGCCGAGCGGCTCGCCGCCGACCTCCCGGGGTCCGGCGAGGAGCCGGACGCGGTGCAGCACGACGACCACCGCCGCGGCGGCGACCGCGAGCCAGATGCGCAGGAAGATCGGGCCGGGGATGCCCCAGGTGTCGCCCGAGGCGCCGAGAACGTTCATCGGTTGCTCCTGTCGCCGGAGGGTTCGGCGGCCCCATTGTGGAGCAGGTGCGCCATCGGGTGGGGGCGGCGGCTCCGGCGACTTCGTCGGCGGCCCCGCGCGGCGGTCAGCGGCGGCGGACCGCCTCCTCGACCAGGTCGAGCACCGGGCCGAGGTCACCGGCGGGCCGGCCCATCGCCAGGTGCAGCACCAGGCCGTCGTAGGCGAGTTCGAGGAACTGGGCGAGCACGTCGATCGGGACGTCCTCGCGGAGCACACCGGCCTCCCGCTGGCGGGCCAGCCGGTCGCGGGTCGCCTCCGCGATCGCGGCGGAGCGCTCGGCCCACCGCTTGGCGAACGCCGGGTCGGTACGCAGCCGGCGGGAGACCTCCAACTGGCTGCCCAGCCACCCGGTGGTGTCCGGGGAGACCGCCCGGGCCAGCAGGTCGCGCATCACCTGGACCAGGCCGTTGCGGGCGACCGTCTCGACCATGGTCGCGGCGTCGTCCTCGGCGACGGCGAGGAAGAGCGAGTCCTTGTCCCGGAAGTGGTGGAAGATGGCCCCCCGGGACAGCCCGGTCGCCTCCTCCAGCCGGCGCACCGTGGCGCCCTCGTAGCCGTGCCGGGCGAAACACGCCCGCGAGGCGGCGAGGATCTCCTGACGCCGCGCATCGAGCTGGTCCTGGCTTACTCTGGGCACGCCACGATCGTTCCAGGTGACCCCGGGTCATGCAAACCGTACGTACGGCTTGGGATTTTCGACGGTGCCGGCCGGCGGGCCGTGCGACCGGCCGCGCCGGTCTACCATCGGCCGGTGACGCCACCCCCCGCCACCACCGCCACCATTCCGGCCGACCGGCTGACCGTCGCCGCCGTCCAGGCCGAGCCGGTCCCCGGCGACGTCGCCGGCAACGCGGCGACCGCGGCCCGCCTGGTCGCGCGCTGCGCCGAGCAGGGCGCCCGGATCGCCGTCCTGCCGGAGCTGTTCCTCCCCGCGTACCATCCGCCCACGCTGGCGGCCGACCCGGCCGGCACCGACGTGGTGACCGACGAGGACCGCACGGTCGACGACGCCCGCCTGACGCCGCTGCGTGAGGCGGCGGTGGCCGGTGGCGTCACCGTCGTGGTGGGCGCGGCGGTACGCCACCCCGACGGACAGCGAACCATCTCGTCGTTGGTCGTCGGGCGCGGCGGCGAGGTTCGGGTGGGCTACGACAAGCAGCAGCTCTGGGGCGGTGAGCGGGAACTGTTCAGCCCCGGCACCCGGGGCGCCACCCTGCTGCTGGACGACTGGCGGCTCGGGCTCGGCATCTGCTACGACGGCTGCTTTCCCGAGCACGGCCGGGCCGCCGCCGCCGACGGCGCGCACGGCTACCTCTGCCCGAGCGGCTACCTGGCCGGCTCGGCGCATCGCCGGGACCTCTACTACCCGGCCCGGGCCCTGGACAACACCATGTACGTGGTCTTCGCCAACTCGGTCGGCGGGGCGGATCCGTGGCGGTTCAACGGCGGTGCGGCCGTCTACGACCCGGAGGGTCGCCCGCTGGCCCGGGGCGCGGACACCGGTGAGCAGGTGCTGGTCGCGACGCTGGACCCGGCGCAGTTGGCGGCCACCCGGGCGGCGCATTCGATGCTCGCCGACCGGCTGCCGGACCAGGGTCCGACCCGGCGCACGGTGTTGGCCTGAGGAGTTAACATTCCAGCCCTGTCGGGCGGCCCTGGAGTCCCGTAGGGTGCCCGAGTGCCACTGCTCCTGCTGGATCTGGACAACACCCTGCTCGATCGGGCCGGGCCGTTCCGTGCCTGGGGCCAGCGCTTTCTGGAAGACATCGGCGCGCCCCCGGCGGACATCGACTGGCTGCTCTCCGTCGACGCCGACGGGCTCACCGACCGGTGGGACGTGGCCGACGCCATCCGGGACCGGTACGCCCTGCGCATCCCCTCGATCGACCTGGTGGAGGCGCTGCACGACGGGGTGGTGGCGAACACCCGGCTCGACCCGTTGATCGCCTGTGCGCTGCGGATCGCCGACGACGCGGGCTGGATCCCGGTGGTGGTCTGCAACGGCGTGGTCCGGCAGGAGGAAGCCAAGATCCGGGGGACCGGGCTGGACCGGTACGTGGCCGACTGGGTCATCTCCGAGGAGGCCGGCGTCAGCAAGCCCAACCCCCGGATCTTCGCGCTCGCCGCCCATCGGGTCCGGATGCCGCTGCGCGGCGCCTGGGTGGTCGGCGACAGCCCGGAGGCGGACATCGGAGGCGCGGCGGCGGTCGGGTTGCCGAGTGTCTGGCTGCACCGTGGGCGGACCTGGCCGGACAGCCGGTTCGCGCCGACGCGTACCGCCGACGGGCTGATCGCCGCGGTCGCCACGGTCCTCGCCGGCTGAGCGGGCCCGCCGGGGCCGGCCCGCCGGTAATTCGGTTGACCCGCCGAGGCGTGCACGGTGAACATGGTCCGCGCATGGTGCAACCGGGCGTTCACCCGGTCGAGGAGAGGAGGTCGGTCATGGCCGTCTTCGCAGGTCGTTTCCACCTGCCTCCATCAGCCTCGATCAAGGGATCAACTCCGCAGTGCGCGAACACGACTTTCCGGCGCCCGAGCGCCGGACCCGCGGCAAAAGCCGCTTCGACGATGACGAACCGCAGTTCCTGAGGCGCGGCCGGCAGCCCGAGCCGGTCAGCACGGACCCGGACGACGAGCCCGACCCGGAGACCGGTGAGAGCTGGTCGTCTTGGGACGACGCGGTGCACGGGCCGCAGCCGCACCCCGCCTGGCTGGTCACCGAGCTCGCGGCCAAGGACACCGACCTCGGCGTGCTCAAGACCGGCAAGGAGGCGGACGTCCACCTGCTCCGGCGGGCGGTGCCCGACAGCGACCGCTCCTGCCTGCTGGCGGTGAAGCGCTACCGGGACGCCAACCACCGGCTGTTCCACCGGGACGCCGGTTATCTGGAGGGACGGCGGGTCCGTCGGTCCCGGGAGAACCGGGCGATGGCCGGCCGGACCGCCTTCGGCCGGCAGATGATCGCGGGGCAGTGGGCGGCGGCCGAGTTCGCCGCGCTGGCCCGACTCTGGGAGATCGGCGCCGAGCGCGGCACCATCTCGGTGCCCTATCCGGTGCAGCTGCGCGGCACCGAGCTGATGCTGGAGTTCCTCGGCGACCCCGAGGAGGGGCTGGCCGCGCCGCGGCTGGCCCAGGTCCGGCCGGACCCGGCCGGTCTGCGCGACCTCTGGGAGCAGTTGGTCGACGCGCTGGTGGTGCTGGCCCGGGCCGGACTGGCGCACGGCGACCTGTCGCCGTACAACCTGCTGGTGCACCGGGACCGGCTGATGATGATCGACCTGCCCCAGGTGGTCGACGTGGTGGCCAATCCGCAGGGGGGCGAGTTCCTGGCCCGGGACGTCCGGGTGGTCAGCACCTGGTTCGCCGCGCGGGGGCTGCCGGCGACGCTGGTCGACCCGGCGGTGCTGACCGAGCAGTTGCTGCGCGAGGCGGGCATCCGTTGAGCGGGGGCCGGGCGGTCGTCCTGGCCGCCCGGCCCCCGCTCGGGTCACTGCAGGTAGCGCTCGACCTCCGGCTTGGGGCGGATGCCCTGGGCGTCCGGGTCGCCGTGGGTGGAGCGGGCGGCCCGCCGGCGGCGCAGCAGGTCCCAGCACTGGTCGAGGGACTCCTCCAGCGCGCGCAGCCGGTCCCGGGCCTCGTCGTCGGTGCCCTGCTCGTGGGCCTGCGCGGCCGAGCGCAACCGGTGCTCCTCATCGACCAGCTCGGAGATCCGGTTCAGGATTGTCTTGTCGTCCATGACAAGAGCCTGGCACAGGGCACTCGGGCGCGCCCGGATTCCCCCCCGGCCGGCCGCGCCGGCACTCGTGCGGCCCTGTTCGGCTCGCCGCCGTCGGCCGCACGGGTTGTGACGGCTACCGGCCCCGAGTCCCGTTGACGGGACTCGACGCGGGTCGATGTCCGTGCCGAGGCCGGTCGATGGCCGCGGCCGGTGGTCGGTGGCTCCACCTGCGGGATTTCCACGGCCCGCCGGAGCCATCCGCATCCCTTGTGGAGGTTGCGAGATTTGCGGTGTGAGAATTTCTCGTTGGGCAGCTAGAGAAATTTGACGCGGCAATGGCATGCTCGGCGGAACGGTCACTCCGGACACCCAACCCGACACGTTCCGTTGCCCGAAAGGGGACCACCGCAGGTGGCAGCGTCAGACCCGACGCCGGTCCGCACCAGACGAGCAGGCGCGATACCCCTGCGCCACGTGGTGCCCGGCCTCCTCCGTGAACCGTCCCGTGCCCTGGTCGAGTTCGGTGAGCGCTCCGGCGGCGAGGTGGTACGACTGAACCTCGGATCGTTCCGACCGTACCTGGTCACCCACCCCGAGCATCTGCAGCGCGTCCTGCGCGAACGGTCCGCGAACTACGTACGGGCCGGCGACGGGTTGCAGTGGCGGCCGTTGAAGCGACTGTTCGGCGAGGGCATCCTCAGCGACGGCGAGCACTGGTCGAACAGCCGGCAGATCCTGCAGCCGCTCTTCACCGCCCGCCGGATCGACGGGATGATCGACCGGCTGGCCGAGGCGATCGACGACGCGGTCGACGAGTTGGAGACCCCGGCCCGCGCCGGCCAGCCGGTCGACATGGGCACCGAGCAGGCCCGGATCGTCTGCTCGGCGATCATGCGGGTCTTCTTCGCGGACAAGATCTCGGTCCCGGACGCGATGCGGATCATGGAGGCGCAGGACGCGATCGCGTGGTCGGTGATGCCGCGCATCGCCATGCCCTGGGCGCCGCTGGCCATGCCGATGCCCGGTGACCGGGCGTTCCGCAACGCCGTGCAGCTCATCGACGAGCTGCTGCTGCCGATCGTCCGCCGGGCACGGGAGACCGCGGAGACCGACGGCGACGACATCATCTCCACCCTCTGGCGTGGTCGCACCGAGGACGGCGGCCGGCTGGACGAGCAGCAGGTCCGCAACGACACCGTGGCCATGGTGGCGACCACCACCGAGACCACGATCAGCGTGCTGACCTGGCTCTGGCCGCACCTCGAACGCGCCCCGCACGTCGCCGAGCGGCTCTACGCGGAGCTGGACGAGGTGGTCGGCGACGCGCCGGTGCGCCGCGAGCACCTCAAGGAGCTGCGCTACACCCGGCAGGTCCTCGACGAGCTGCTCCGGCTGTACCCGATCGGCTGGCTCTTCCCGCGCCAGGCGATCGAGGCGGACGTCATCGGCGGGGTGAAGATCGAGGCCGGCGCCACGCTCGTGGTCAGCCCGCTGATCACGCACCGGATGTCGATGTTCTGGGACCGGCCCGAAGAGTTCGACCCGGACCGGTTCGCCCCGGAACTGACGCGTAAACGGCACCGCTACGCCCACTTCCCCTTCGGCGGCGGACCGCACCAGTGCCTCGGCATGCACCTGTTCTACCTGGAGGCGACGCTGATCGTGGCCACCGTGCTCAGCCGGTACCGGTTCCGCCTCCAGCAGCCGACCGTGCCCGGCATCAAGGTCGCGGCCGCCCTCCGGCCACGGGAGCGGGTGGAGCTGACCCTGCGGCCGGCGCGGAGCGTCGCCGCATGACGCCGGTGCAGCACCCCACCCCGGACCCGATCGAGGAACAGCTGCTGGCCGCCGCGGAACAGGGTCGGATCAGCGCCCTCGCCGCCAAGGGCCAGCGGGACCTCCAGCAGTGCGCCGCCGGGTATCCGGATCTCTTTCCGCCGCGGCCGTTCGACCCGGCGCTCTTCGGCAACGTGGCGATGGCCATCGCCTTCGGTGCCCCGTGGTGCGACGAGGCCGCGCTGCGCATCACCAACCGGGCGGTGCTGTGGGGCTTCGCCGTCGACTGGCAGGTCGACTACGTGGCCAAGTCCCGGGAGGAGATCGACCTCCTCACCGAGCGCTGTCTCGCGGTGGCGGACGGAGCGACGCCCGCGCCGGACGACCCGCTCGGCCGCTTCCTGGCGGAGCTGCGCGACGACCTGGCCGCCACGCCCGCGTTCGAGCGGTACCGGGCGGTGTGGCGCGCGGAGCTGGGCCGGGTGCTCGATGCCATGGCGCGGGAGTGGGACTGGAAGCAGACCAGCGGCGCCGACGGCGCGCCGGGGGCCCTGCCCGACCTCGAGGCGTACCTCGACAACGCGGACAACCTGGCCTGCACGGTGGTCAACGTCGTGCACTGGATCCACGCCGGCGACCCGGTGACGCTTGCCCACCTCGACCGGCTCATCGAGGCGAGCGGGGTGGTCCAGCGGATCCTGCGGCTGGTGAACGACCTGGGCACCTACGAGCGGGACCTGCGCTGGGGGGACCTGAACGCGCTGCTGCTGGTGGCCGACCGGGACGAGGTGCCGCAGCGGATCGGCACGCTGGTGGCGCAGGCCCGGGAGCTGCTCACCCCGCTACGCGAGACCTGCCCGGTGCAGGCCGACTACCTGGCCCGGCAGATCGGCTTCAGCAGCGGCTTCTACCGGTCGACCGATTTCTGGGGAGCGCTGTGACCGGTTCACCGACCCCGCGCGGCTGGGGACGGCCGGAGGTGGCCGGGGCGACCCGCGAGCTGTTGGCCGCCATGGCGCTCGAACCAGCCGGCCGCGTCACCCCCTCGGTGTACGAGACCGGACGGGTGGTCAGCGACGCGCCCTGGCTCGCCGGGCACGACCGGCGGCTGCGCTACCTGCTCGGCAGCCAACGACCCGACGGCGGCTGGGGCGCGGCGGGCGGCTATGCGCTCGTGCCGACCCTGAGCGCGGTGGAGGCGCTGCTCGCCAGCGCGCTGCCCGCCGGCGGTGACCCGACCGATCCACCGGCCGCGACGACAAGCGGGTCGTCGCCGGCGACGCCCCCCGAGGCGGCACAGCGGACGGCGCACGCGGCGGACGGGCCGGCGCGGGGCGAGTTGCTGGCGGCCGCCGGGCGGGGGCTGACGGCGCTGCGGAGCTGGCTCGCCGACGGCCCGCTGGAGCTTCCGGACACGCCGGCCGCCGATCTGATCGTGCCGGCGCTGACCGACCGGATCAACGCCCACCTCGACCGCCTCGGCGCCCGGCCGGGCGGCGACGGGTCCGGCGCGGCGCTGCCGAGCGCCGTGGACCGGCGACGCTTCGCCGCGCTGGGCGCCCTGCTGGCGACCGGCCGGCCGGTACCGCAGAAGCTGCTGCACGCCTTCGAGGTGCTCGGGCCGGCGGCCCGGGGCCGGCCGGACGTGGTGCCGGTGGCCGGCGCGGTCGGCGCCTCTCCCGCGGCGACCGCGGCGTGGCTCGACGATCCGGCGAGCGCCGATCCCGAGGTGCTGTCCTATCTCGAGGACGCGGTCCGCCAGCACGACGGCCCGGTGCCCTGCTGCACTCCGGTCACGGTCTTCGAGCGCGCCTGGACGTTGAGCAGCCTGGCCCGTGCCGGGGTGCCGGTACGGCCGACGCCCCGCCTGATCGCCGAGCTGGCCGACGCGCTCGGCCCGGAGGGCGCCGCGACCGGGCCCGGACTGCCGGCCGACGCGGACACCACCTCGGCCGCCCTGTACGCGCTCGCCCTGCTCGGCCGCCCCGTCGATCCGGCCAGCCTGCTCCGCTACGACCTGGGCAGTCACTTCTGCACCTGGCAGGGGGAGGACGGGCGCTCGGTCACCACCAACGCGCACGTGCTGGAGGCGCTGGGCTGGCACGCCGAGCACACCGCACCGGGGGTCGAGCGTTACCGCGACCGGGTGGCCGCGCTGGCGGAGTGGCTGCGCGAGCAGCAGCAGCCCGACGGCAGCTGGACCGACCGGTGGCACGCCTCGCCGTACTACGCCACCTGTTGCGCCGTGCTGGCGCTGGACGGTCACGCGCCCGCCACGGTCGCCGGCGAGGCGGTGGACCGGGCCGTCGACTGGGTCGTCGCCACCCAGCGACCGGACGGGTCGTGGGGACGCTGGGCCGGCACGGTGGAGGAGAGCGCCTACGCGTTGCACGTGCTGCTCGGCACCGACCGGCCGGTGCGACCGGGGGTGCGGGACGCGGTGATCCGCGGGCTGGCGCAGCTGGCCGCCGCGGATCCTCGGCGCGCGCACCCACCACTGTGGCACGACAAGGACCTCTACGCCCCGGTGCTGATCGTGCGGGCGGCCGTCGTCGCCGTGTGGCAGCTGGCACTGGCCAGATCGGACCTGGCCGTGGCCGTGGGGCCGGACGCGACCGCACCGCTGTCCGACGGGCCCATGATCAGGAGCGCTTGAGTGAGACAGCGGACGCTGCTAGCGTGCGCCGGGGTCGATGCGTGCGGCTGCACGCGGTACTGACTGACGAATCACTCAGGCCATGCCAGGGACGGTGTAATGGGTTCCCGCAGCTCGAATCTGCGTACGAAGGTCGTTGCGCTGCTCGCGTCCCTGGTGGCGCTCTGGGGCTTCACCGCCTGGGTCACCATCCGGGACGGTATGAACCTGCTCGGTGTGCAGGCGTTGGACACCAAGGTGTTCAACCCCACCGAGCCGCTGCTCCTGCAGTTGCAGCTGGAACGCCGGACGTCGCTGACCCTGCTTGGCCGCCCCGACGACGAGCAGCGGGCCGCGCTCGCCGAGATCCGTCCCCGCACCGACGAGCTGGCCGCGGACTTCAAGGAGTCCGTCGACAGCTGGCAGGTCGACGCGCTGGGCAGCGGCACCCTCGACCGGCGGATCACCGACCTGATCGGCGGCCTCGACCGGCTCTCGGTGACGCGGCAGGCGGTCGACGACAAGACCATCGACCGGGCCGAGGCCGGCGCGGCGTTCACCGGGCTGATCGAATCGATCTACCGGGTCTACGACGCGCTGGGCAACCTCGACGACGAGCAGGTCGCCGAGGACACCGCCGCGCTGATCGGCCTGAACCGGGCCCGCGAGCTGCTGTCCCAGGAGGACGCGCTGCTCGCCGGCGTGCTCGCGGCCGGCCGCATCACGCCCGCGGAACAGTCGCAGTTCACCCGGATCGTCGGCGCCCGACAGTTCACCGCCGAGCAGGCGCTGGTCCGGCTGCCGACCGCAGACCAGCAGCGCTACACCGAGATGTCGAACGGTGCGACGTTCCGCCAGCTGACCGACCTGGAGAACCGGGTCATGCAGGCCAACGGCACCCGCCCGCCGATCAGCGCCGACTCGTGGGACGAGGTCGGCGCGCCGGCGCTCACCCAGATCGCCGACGTGGTGCTCGCCGGTGGTGACGACGTGGTCGAACGGGCCGCTCCGGTGGCCATCGGCGTCATCGTCCGGCTGGTGCTCGCCGCCGGTCTCGGCCTGATCGCGGTCATCGCCTCCATCATCGTGTCGATCACCACCGCCCGGTCCCTGGTCCAGCAGCTCGAACGGCTGCGAGAGGCCGCCTTCCGGCTGGCCAACGAGCGGCTGCCCCGGGTGGTGGAGCGGCTCGGGCAGGGTGAAGAGGTCGACGTGGCCAAGGAGGCGCCACCGCTCGAGTTCGGTACCGACGAGATCGGCCAGGTGGGTAAGGCGTTCAACGTGGTCCAGGAGACCGCGATCCGCACCGCCGTCGAGCAGGCCGACCTGCGCCGCAACGTCCGCGAGGTCTTCCTCAGCCTGGCCCGGCGCACCCAGGCGCTGGTGCACCGTCAGCTCACCCTGCTGGACGCCATGGAGCGGCGGGAGCAGGACGCCGAGGAGCTGGAGGACCTGTTCCGGGTCGACCACCTCGCCACCCGGATGCGGCGTAACGCGGAGAACCTGATCGTGCTCTCCGGCTCCACTCCCGGCCGGGCCTGGCGCCGCAACGTCCCGATGGTCGACGTGGTCCGGGGCGCGGTCGCCGAGGTCGAGGACTACACCCGGGTCAACGTGCTGCCGCTCGGGCGGGTGTCGCTCGCCGGCCGGGCCGTCGGTGACGCGATCCACCTGCTCGCCGAGCTGATCGAGAACGGCCTGTCGTTCTCGCCGCCGAACACCACCGTCGAGGTGCGCGGTCAGATGGTGGCCAACGGGTTCGCCATCGAGATCGAGGACCGGGGCCTCGGGATGAGCCCGGAGGACCTGACCGCCGCGAACCACCGGATCGTCGACCAGTCCGAGCTGAACCTGGCCAACGCCTCCCGGCTGGGCCTCTACGTGGTGAGCCGGCTGACCGAGCGGCACGGCATCCGGGTGCAGCTGAAGGAGTCCGCGTACGGGGGCACCACGGCCGTCGTGCTGATCCCGATCGAGCTGGTCACCGACGCCGGCGACGAGTCGGAGACCTCCACCGAGTTCCCGGCCGGTACGCCGGCCGCCCCGGCGGGCGATGCCCCGGCCGCTCCGAGTGCCGCCGCGTCGACCGGGGGCACCCCGGCCCTGTCCGCCGCGCCGGCCAGCGTCGAGCAGCCCCCAGCATTCCCGGCGGCGCCGGTGGCGCTGGCCGAGTCGCCGGTCGCACGCGGACCGGAGTCGCCGGTCGCGCAGGCCGGCGGCGCTGACGCGGGCGGGCTGCCCACCCGGGCCCGGACCGCGCCGGCCGCCGAGCAGGGTCTGCCGACCCGGGCCCGGCGCGGGCCCGACCAGCAGCCGGCGTTGGACGGGCCGACGTTCCCGACCGGGCTGCCGATGGCGCTGCCCCGCCCGGGCGTGCAGGACGCTCCCGCGCCGGGTACGGACGCCGGCGCCGAGGGTGGTCCGCTCCCGGAGCGGGCCGAGCAGGACCGCACCGACTCTGGCCTGCCGGTCCGGGTCCGTCAGGCGAACATCGTGCCGGAACTGCGTGACGATCCCGCCGCGAACGCCGCTGAGGAGGACGAGGACGCCATTCGGCCGCCGGAGCAGGTGCGCCGGATGATGAGCTCGTACCAGACCGGGACCCGGCGGGGCCGGACGGACGCCGCCCGCCTGCTGGGCGGGGCTGGCGAGGCGTCGGAACCCGCGTCCGGTTCGGACTCAGACGAGCAGCAGGCGACCTGACCCGTGCCGGCGACGCGGAGGAATCCCGCTCGCGACGGAACGGTCAGCCCCAGACGAATACGGCGACATCCGCCGGGGGAGAAGAGGACGACGAGTGGCCCAGAAGACGGCATCGAGTGCCGACCTGACGTGGTTGCTGGATGATCTGGTCGGCCGGGTGAAGCAGGCCGAGCATGCGGTCGCGCTCTCGACGGACGGCCTGTTGATGGCCTCCTCACAGGGGCTGAGCCGGGACGACGGCGAGCACCTGGCGGCCATGGCGGCCGGGATCCAGAGTCTGGCCCGGGGAGCGGGCAAGCGGTTCGGTGGTGGCCAGGTACAGCAGACCATCATCGAGATGCAGTCCTCGTTCCTCTTCGTCACAGCGGCCGGGCGCAACGCCTGCCTCGCGGTGCTGGCCAGCGAGGACGCCGACGTCGGGCTGATCGCCTACGAGATGGCGATGCTGGTCACCCGGGTCGGCAAGTACGTCGCGTCGCCGACCCGGACCGCCGAGCAGCCGACCGGCGAGAAGTAGCGGCGATGACGGTGCAGGGGGAGTCCGCGGAGCATCAGTGGGTGGACGACCATGCCGGGCCGGTGGTGCGTCCGTACGCGGTCACGCGTGGCCGCGCCCGCCCGATCACCGGCACGTTCGATCTGATCTCACTGGTCACGGCGACCCGCGCCGACGTCGGCGCGGAGATCGGCCTGGGGCCGGAGCACGTCGCGATCGTCGGGCTCTGCCAGCGCATCCAGTCCGTCGCCGAGATCGCCGCCCACCTGGATCTCCCGGTGGGCACCATCCGGGTCCTGCTGGGTGATCTGGCGGCTCGCAGCCTGGTACAGGTCCGTGAGCCGCACACCGCGGCCGGCCTTCCCGACAACAGTGTTTTCGAGGCGGTAATCAATGGACTACGGGCACTCTGAGCGGCCGCCGGGAGCGACCCCACTGCCCACCGCGATCAAGATCCTGGTCGCGGGCGGATTCGGCGTGGGCAAGACCACCATGGTCGGCGCGGTCAGTGAGACGCGCCCGTTGCGCACCGAGGAGGTGCTGACCGAGTCCGGCGTCGGCATCGACGACCTGTCCGGGGTGGAGAGCAAGTCCACCACGACGGTCGCGATGGACTTCGGTCGGATCACGATCAGCGACGACCTCGTGCTCTACCTCTTCGGCACGCCCGGGCAGGACCGCTTCTGGTTCGTCTGGGACGAGCTGGCGCTCGGCGCGATCGGCGCGGTGGTGCTCGCCGACACCCGGCGGCTGGCCGACTGCTTCCCTTCCATCGACTACTTCGAGGGGCGTGGCACGCCCTTCGTGGTGGCGGTGAACTGTTTCGAGGGGGCTCGCCAGTTCCGACTCGACGAGGTGCAGGCGGCGCTGAACCTGGATCCGGGGGTGCCGGTGCTGCTCTGCGACGCCCGGCACCGGGAGTCGAGCAAGGAGGTGCTCATCACCCTGATGGAGCACGCGATGAAGACCCGGGACGCCCGCCGCCGGGCCGAGTGAGCGCACCGCCGCGCCACCGACGGCGCGGCACGGGTACACGAAGAAGGCCCCTCCCGGCGAACCGGGAGGGGCCCTCTCGGTGGTACGTCAGTTGGCGATCATCCGGCGCAGCACGTACTGCAGGATGCCGCCGTGCCGGTAGTAGTCCGCCTCGCCCGGGGTGTCGATCCGGACCACCGCGTCGAACTCGACGCCGGTGTCGGTGCTGACCTTGACCGTACGCGGGGTCTCGCCGTCGTTCAGCGCGGTCACCCCGGTGATGGTGAAGGTCTCCGTGCCGGTCAGCCCGAGCGACTCCGCGGTGGTGTCGGTCGGGTACTGCAACGGCAGCACGCCCATGCCGATCAGGTTGGAGCGGTGGATCCGCTCGTACGACTCGGCGATGACCGCCTTGACGCCGAGCAGCATGGTGCCCTTGGCCGCCCAGTCCCGCGACGAGCCGGAGCCGTACTCCTTGCCGGCCAGCACCACCAGCGGAACGCCCGACTCCTGGTAGGCCACCGAGGCGTCGTAGATCGAGGTCTGCTCGCCGGTCAGGTGGTTGACCGTGAAGCCGCCCTCGACGCCGGGGACCAGCTGGTTGCGCAGCCGGATGTTGGCGAACGTGCCCCGGATCATCACCTCGTGGTTGCCCCGGCGGGAGCCGTACGAGTTGAACTCGTGCCGCGCCACGCCGTGCTCGGCCAGGTACTTGCCGGCGGGGGAGTCCGCCTTGATCGAGCCGGCCGGGGAGATGTGGTCGGTGGTCACCGAGTCGCCCAGCTTGGCCAGCACCCGCGCGCCGGCGATGTCGGCGACGGCCTGCGGGGTGCGCTCCATGCCCTCGAAGTACGGGGGCTTGCGCACGTAGGTGGAGTCGCCGGCCCAGGCGAAGGTGTCACCGGTCGGGGTCGGCAGCGACTGCCAGCGCTCGTCGCCGGCGAAGACGTCGGCGTACGCGGAGCTGAACCCGGTGGCGCCGATCGCCGAGGCGATGACGTCCTGGATCTCGGCGGTGCTCGGCCAGAGGTCACGCAGGAAGACCGGCTGGCCGGTGCTGTCCTCGCCGATCGGCTCGTTGGCCAGGTCGATGTCCATCGTGCCGGCGAGCGCGTACGCGACCACCAGCGGCGGGGACGCCAGGTAGTTCATCTTGACGTCCGGGTTGATCCGGCCCTCGAAGTTCCGGTTGCCGGAGAGCACCGAGACGACCGCGAGGTCGGCCTCGTTCACCGCGGCGGAGACCTCCTCCGGCAGCGGGCCGGAGTTGCCGATGCAGGTGGTGCAGCCGTAGCCGACGAGGTGGAAGCCGAGCTTCTCCAGGTAGGGCGTGAGGCCGGCGCGCTCGTAGTAGTCCATGACGACCTTGGACCCGGGGGCCAGGGTGGTCTTCACCCACGGCTTGCGGGTCAGGCCCCGCTCCACGGCGTTGCGGGCCAGCAGGGCCGCGCCGATCATGACCTGCGGGTTGGACGTGTTGGTGCAGGAGGTGATCGCGGCGATCACGACGGCGCCGTGGTCCAGCTCGAACTCGGTGCCGTCCGCGCCGGTGACCCGGATCGGGTTGGTGGCCCGTCCGCCCGCGCCGACCGCCGCGGTCTCCAGGTCGCGCGGGGCGTCGGCCGGGTCGTCGACGCCGTTGGCGGGCGAGTCGCTGGCCGGGAAGGACTCGGCGCTGGCCTCGTCGGCGTGGCCCACGACCCCGTACGGCTTCTCCTGCTGGGGTACGCCAGCGGCGCGGCCCCGGTCGCCACCGGTCTCGTCGGCGGCCACGTAGTCCTTGAGCGCCGAGCGGAACAGCGTCTTGGCGCTGCCCAGCGGCACCCGGTCCTGCGGGCGCTTCGGGCCGGCCAGGGACGGCTCGATGGTGCTCAGGTCGAGCTCCAGCCGCTCGGAGTAGTCCGGCTCGGCGGCCGGGTCGTGCCAGAGGCCCTGCGCCTTGGCGTACTCCTCGACGAGCGCGACCTGCTGCGGGTCGCGGCCCGTCAGCTCCAGGTAGCGGACGGTCTCGGAGTCGATCGGGAAGATCGCCACGGTGGAGCCGTACTCCGGCGACATGTTGCCGATGGTGGCCCGGTTGGCCAGCGGCACGGCGCTCACGCCGGGGCCGTAGAACTCGACGAACTTGCCGACCACGCCGTGCTTGCGCAGCATCTCGGTGATGGTGAGCACCAGGTCGGTGGCGGTGGTGCCGGCCGGCATCTCGCCGGAGAGCTTGAAGCCGACGACCCGCGGGATGAGCATGCTCACCGGCTGGCCCAGCATGGCGGCCTCGGCCTCGATGCCGCCGACGCCCCAGCCGAGCACACCGAGGCCGTTGACCATGGTGGTGTGCGAGTCGGTGCCGACCACGGTGTCCGGGTACGCCTGGCCGTTGCGCTCCATGATCGTGCGGGCCAGGTACTCGATGTTGACCTGGTGCACGATGCCGGTGCCCGGCGGGACGACCTTGAACTCGTTGAACGCCGTCTGGCCCCAGCGCAGGAACTGGTAGCGCTCCTTGTTGCGCTCGTACTCCAGCTCGACGTTGCGCTGGAAGGCGTCCTCGCGGCCGAACAGGTCGGCGATGACCGAGTGGTCGATGACCAGCTCGGCCGGTGCGAGGGGGTTGACCTTGGTGGCGTCGCCGCCGAGGTCGCGGACGGCCTCGCGCATGGTGGCCAGGTCGACCACGCACGGCACGCCGGTGAAGTCCTGCATGAGCACCCGCGCCGGGGTGAACTGGATCTCCACGCTCGGGTCGGCGGTGGGTTCCCACGCGCCGAGCTGCCGGATGTGGTCGGCGGTGATGTTCGCGCCGTCCTCGGTCCGCAGCAGGTTCTCCAGCAGGATCTTCAAGCTGTACGGCAGCCGGTCGTGACCGTCCACCGTGTCGATCCTGAAAATCTCGTAGCTCGCGTCTCCGACGCGTAGCTGGCTCTTCGCACCGAAGGTGTCGAGGCTCGCCACGTCGTACTCCTTCACACCAGCGACCGTGAGTAGTCCTGAGCAGTCTGTCGCACCGGTCCGGGTGCCGCCGAGGTTAGGCGACACTTACCCGCGTCCCGTACTCAACAAAACCGTACGTCCGTCTTGCTATTCGCGCAACCTCGTGCCATCGTCCGGTACGAGGAGGCGCCTTCATGATCCATCACGTCCAGCTCGCCTGCCCGCGCGGCACCGAGGACGCGTCCCGGGCGTTCTACGTCGACCTGCTCGGCATGACCGAGAAGCCCAAACCGCCGGCGCTCGCGGCCCGCGGCGGGTGCTGGTTCACCGGGTACGGCGCCGAGCTGCACCTCGGCGTCGAGGACGACTTCCGGCCCGCCCGCAAGGCCCACCCCGCGCTGCTCCGACCCGACCTGGACGCGCTCGCCGCCCGCCTCGCCGCCGCCGGCGCGCCGGTGACCTGGGGAGACGGGGAGCTGCCCGGGATGCGCAGGTTCCACACCGAGGACGTGCACGGCAACCGCCTGGAGTTCGTCGCCCCGGTCGACTGACGTCCCGGGGGCGGCCGTCGGCGCCCGCCGGGCCGGCCGGCCGCGGGTAGGGTTCGAGGCCGGACCGGGGAGGGGTGCGGGTGCTCGACGTACAACACTGGCTCGTGACGCTGCCACCGGTCGCGGTCTACCTGATGGTGGCCGGGGTGATCGGGGTGGAGAGCATGGGCGTGCCGCTGCCCGGCGAGATCACCCTGGTCAGCGCGGCACTGCTGGCCGCGGCCGGTGCCGTCCAGCCGGAGTGGGTGGCCGCTGCCGCCGCGCTCGGCGCCATCGTCGGCGACTCGCTGGGCTACACCGTCGGCCGCCGGGGCGGTCGACCACTGCTCGCCCGGCTGGGCCGGCGCTTCCCCCGGCATCTCGGGCCGGACCAGCTCGCCCGGGCCGAGCTCACCTTCGCCCGGCACGGGGTCTGGGCGGTCTTCTTCGGCCGGTTCGTCGCGCTGCTGCGCGTCCTCGCCGGGCCGCTGGCCGGCGCCCTGCACGTGCCGTACCGCCGGTTCCTGGTCGCCAACGCGACCGGCGGGTTGGTCTGGGCCTTCGCCACCACGTACCTGCTCTTCCACCTCGGCCGGGTGGCCGAGCACTGGCTCAAGGACTTCTCCTGGGTCGGCCTCGCCGTGGCGGTGCTCGCCGGTCTCGGCAGCACCTGGTGGCTGCGGCGGCGGGCCCGGCGGGCGCACGCGGCGCCGGAGCGCGAGGAGATTGTCCCCACCGGGACCCGCTGAGAGGACGAAGGCCGACCCCGGCGGGTCGGCGTTCCTGTGTCCCGATGACGAGAAGGCCGGCCCGTTGCGGGGCCGGCCTTCGGCCCTGGAGATGCCGAAAGGGCCGACCCCTTGGGGTCGACCCTTCGGTTGTGGGTCAGCTGGTGGAGTAGCCGCGGGTGGCGATCCAGTCCGCGAGGTGCTCGGTGCTGATCCAGTAGGAGGCCATGTTCGGGTCGGCGGAGTCGGCGATCTTCACCGTCTGGCCGCCGTCGCGGTAGCCGACGACGCTGATGTAGTGCCCGCCCTCGAAGGAGTGGGTGGTGCCGTCGGTGTCGGTGCTGGTGCCGGCGATGTTGGCGACCACGGCGCGGCCGTCGTCGACGGTGCGCACGATGTCGGCGCGCAGCGTGTCGGTCTGCTTGTCATCGGCGTTGGGGTTACGGATTTCGACGCTGTGGTAGGCGTCGGCCTTACCGGTTTCCTTGTTCAGCACCGGGGTGATGTCGTTGATGGAGTTGGTGCCGGCCTCGGTGGTGCCCATCTCCTTGGCCATGTCGTCAACGTTGATGTTCTTGCCCTGCACGCTCAGGGCGTTACGGGTCGCGGCGGGGCCGCAGTAGTAGAAGTTCGGCTGCGCCTCGTAGCGCACACCCAGCTCCCGCTCACCGTGCTTGCGGTCGGACTGGGAGGCGGTGGTGTTCGGCTTGTCGGTGCTCGGGGCGGCGAAGGCGGTGGTCACCGGCCCGGCGATGGCGCCGCCGGTGAAGGCGAGCCCAGCAGCGGTCAGTGCGGTCTTGCGGATCAGATCGGTACGCATGATGGCGTGCTCCTCTGCTCGGGGGTGTCAGGTGCACGGGCCACGCGCATAAGGGGGTGCGGTGTGCCCGTAAGCAAGAAAGGGGGTTTTCGGGGGTCCCGGCGATCGTGGTGACCTGCTCGGGGGGGTGTCCCGGGGGGATGTAACCGTGCGGGCCGGCCAACCATTCCGGCGGCCAGGGGCCCGCTGGTGCGCGGTACCGGGGATTCAACCGATCCGAGCCGGCGGTCATTCCCGGCGGGCGGGGGTTGAACCCGGGGCCGGCGGCGAGGCCGCGCGGCACGTCATGTTCAACGACCCGGGCCCGGCCATGATTCCGCCACCGGGGTGGCCCCGCCCACGGGACACGCACCCCGAACCCGGACACCGCACCCGGCCGGGTATCCGGTCAACCGGACACCAAACCCAATCGGGCCCGACCGCGCCGTCTCTCCACACCCGTGCCGGGACGGGGTGCGGGGTGTTCCACGCCCCACGGAGGGCGGCGGTGCCCCGTACCGGGGGCTGGTTGGACGCCCTGCCACCATGCGGGTATGGAGATCTGGAACAACCCGGCCTGTTCCAAGTGCGCGGGTGCGCGGGCGACCCTGGACGAGGCGCGGGTGCCGTACCGGCTACGGGCCTACCTGGAGCAGCCGCCCACCGTCGCGGAGCTGACCGAGGTGTTGCGCCGGCTCGGGGCGCGGCCGTGGGAGCAGTGCCGGACGCAGGAACCGGCCGCGGTCGAGCTGGGGATGGTCGACTGGCCCCGGAACGAGGCGAGCGAGTCGCGCTGGATCGAGGCGATGGTCGCCCACCCGGAGCTGATCCAGCGACCCATCCTGCTCCTCGACGACGGCGGCGCGTTGGTCGGTCGTACCCCGGAGGCGCTGCGCGCGGCGGTCGACCGGTCCCGCGCGCAACACGACTGACCCGCACGCGCGCCGGCCGGGCGGACGCCTCCGGTGCTCTGGACCCGAGCGTTTCCGGGCAGGGGGAGCGGGAATGCGCGCGGCGGTCCATCCGAGGCGCGAGAGGAGTGCCGCGTGTCGCAGTACGGCCTGCCGAGCGTCGCGCAGCGGCCCACGCCCGTCGCCGGAGCGCCGCTGTACTGCGACGCGCGCGACTTCGGGTTGCAGGGCGACGGGGTCACCAACGACCAGCCGGCGCTCTCCGCCCTGGTGGACCGGCTCGGCGACGGGTACGCCGCCGACGGCCGCGCCCGGATCATCTACTGCCCGCCGGGCATCTACTCGATCCGGGACGCCGGCACCATCTGGCGCAGCGGTGTGTCGCTGATCGGGGCGGGCCCCCACGCCACCCGGTTCCTGCTGAGCAACGCGGGCAACCGGGCCGACCCGACGCCGCTGGCGTACTGGACCACCGTCCAGCACGGCGCGGACCGGGACCGGCACATCGCCGAGTGCACCTTCGCCAACTTCGAGATCGACGGCTCGGGCGTGGCGATGGCCGAGTACAGCTACCTCGCCAAGGGCCTCGGCCTTCAGTACGTCGTGCGGGGCGTGTTCCGCAACCTCTACATCCACCACACCGGGGCGACCGGGCTCGGCTGCGACTTCCTGCAGGACAGCCTGATCGAGGGGTGCGTGGTCGTCGGCTGCGGCCGACTGGACAACGGCGAGGAGATCGGCGGCGCCGGGATCGGCATCGGCATCGGCGGCTGGGGGGAGATCGAGCGGCTCACCATCGCCAACTGCACCACGGTCGCGAACGGCACCAACGGGATCTTCCTCGAACTGCAGAAGGACTACTGGCCACAGCCCCGCGGCTACCGCATCATCGGCTGCCACAGCCAGGCCAACCGCTTCGGCATCTCGGACTGGGGCGCCGACGGCCTGATCGTGTCGGGCTGCACCCTCACCGGCAACCTGGAGGCCGGCTTCGACGTCTCCGCCAACGGCACCGCCGGGATCGCCGGCCGGGGCGGGATGCTGACCGACTGCGTCATCGACCGCAACGTCCACGACGGAGTCAGCATGGGTAACACGCCGGGCCCGTACACCGTTCGGGGCAACCGGATCAGCGGCAACGGCGCCCACGGGTACCACGAGCACGACCTGGGCCACGGCTACCAGGGCGCCGCGTCGGACGTCGTCATCGACAGCAACGAGATCTGGGACAACGGACTCGACGGCATCCGGATCGACCGGCCGATGTCCGACGCCATCGTGGTCAACAACCGCATCCGCAACAACGGCCGGCGGTGCGCCCCGGCAGCGTCCGGAGGGGGCGAGTCGGTCCGGTACGGCCACCGGGCCATGACGGACCGGTCGGCGCACTGGTCGGTCGACGGGCACCGGGGCAAGGTGCTGCGGGTCGGCTCCCGGACGGCGGTGGTGGCCAGCAACACCGACAACGAGCTGGCCCTGGCCGAGATCCGCCCGGACGCCTGCACCGCCTGGAACGAGGACACCCCCGGCCCCGGGATGGAGTACCGGCTGCCGGAGCCGCCGCAGATCCGGGCCGGCATCACGATCAACGCCGCGGTCGACTCGGCCACCGTGCGCGGCAACCGGATCTGGGACCACCGCGACGAGCAGACCCAGACCTACGGTCTCTGGATCACCGCGCAGGGCAGCTGCGTGTCCTGTCGGATCGAGGAGAACGACTTCGTCGGCAACGCGGCGGGGCCGATCCGACTCGACACCCCGCCGGTCGGCGGGCGGTGGGACCGCAACCACCACGACGAGGACTGAGCGCCGGCGAGTGCGGGGCCTCAGCCGGCGTCGTCGCCGTTCGCCGCCGCCTCCGCGTGCCGGTCGCGCAGCCGCGCCCGGATCTCCTCCGGGGTGTACGCCCGACGACGCCGTTCGGCCCGGGCAATGACCACACCGGACGCCGCCACGCCGGCGAGGCCGGCGAGCCCGAGTACCTTCCACCACCGCATCCGAAGCCGCATCGGCTTAGGGTAGACGCTTATGAGCATCAGCCTGGACGAGGCGGTCGAGCTGACCCGCACCGGGGACGTGTGGGTGTTCCGCGGGCGCAGCGTGCCCGACCGCGCCATCCAGCTGACCACCAACAGCCCGGTGAACCACGTCGGCATGGCCGTGGTGCTGGACGACATGCCGCCGCTGATGTGGCATGCCGAGCTGGGAAAGTCCCTGCGCGACCTGTGGTCCGGCAGTCACCAGCGCGGTGTCCAACTGCACGACCTGCGGGACGCGGTCTGTGTGTGGGCGAACCGCTACGGGCAGCGGGCCTGGGTGCGCCAGCTCGACCCGCCGGCCGACGGGGAGATGGAGAAGGCGGTGCTGCGCACCATCGCGCGGCTGGACGGTACGCCGTTTCCGTCGACCGCCCAGCTCGCCTGGCGGTGGCTGCGCGGCCGGGTGCCGCAGCTGCCCCGGGCCACCCGGTCCGCGCCCCGGCCCGCGGTGGCGGTGCCCGACCGCGCACTGGAGACGGCGTACTGCGCCGAGGTGGTGGCGGTGACCTACGAGGCGATGGGCCTGCTGCCCGCCGGCCGCCGTCCGAACTGGTACGACCCGGGCCGGTTCTGGAGCGGCGACGACCTCGACCTGGCCGCCGGGGCCCGGCTCGGGGCCGAGATCGAGGTACGCGTTCCGCCGCGCTGAGGTTTGGCCAGCTCGGCGACCGGCAATTGCTTGCGCCGTGAGAGCCTCCACCGACCTGGACACGCTGGCCGACTTCTTCGACCGGTACGGCGTCGCGCTGACCGGTGGCGACCTGCCCGCCCTCGCCGGCTGCTATGCCCTGCCCGGGCTGGTGGTCGCCGACACGTACAGCTTCTCGTTCACCTCGCTGGCCGCGGTGGCGCTCTCGTTCGTCGGCGCCGCACCCGACTACCAGGAGCGGGAGCTGATCGCCGCGCACGCGCTCATCGAGGACGTGACGCCGGTTTCCGCACTGCTCACGATGGTGGCGGTGGAGTGGGAGTTCCTGGACAGCCGAGGCGAGCGGGTGCCCGGCGAGCACTACCGCTACCTGTTGCGCACCACCGACGCCGGACCCATCATCTGCGCCGTGGTGCGCACCGGCTGACCGGAGCGTCGCCGTCCGGGCGGCCGTTTTCCGTACCGCACCGGCCGGTCGGTCCGTTCCCGCCGCCCGCTGTTCCGGCCGTGGCCCGGGCTGACTACGCTGGCGGACCGGCGCAGACGAGGGGGGACCAGATGCCTGTGCGGCCTGCCGGCGCAACGGAACCGGGGAACGGGCCCAGGGTGTTGGCATCGGTGCCGTGGATCGTGGTCCTGCTCGGCGTCGCGACCCTGGCGACGATCATGCTGGTCGCCTCGCTCTCCTTCCGCGGCCGAGAGCCGAAGCCGGTGGCCGCCTCCGTGCCACCGCTGGCGCTGCCGATCCCGCCGGCCGAGCCGAGCCCGTCCGCCACCGGGTCGCCGAGCCCGTCGCGGAGCCGGGTCACCGCCAGCGCCCGGCCGTCCCGCTCGGCGACCCGCTCCGCGCCCGCCACGACGCCCGCGTCCCCTCCGCCGTCCAGTCCGGCGACCGGGCAGCCGCTGGTCGGCACCGGGGCGCTGACGGCCACCTACCGGGTACGGGACGCCGACCGCGACGACGTCGAGGCGGAGTTGCTGGTCGAGAACCAGAGCGGCCGCGCCGAGGAGTGGACGGTGTCGTTCACGTTCACCGGCCGGGTCTGGGGCGTTCGGGTCTCCGGCGGCAGTTGGCCGATGCTGATCTACCGGGGCGACAACCGGTACGAGCTGCGCGGCACCGATCCGCTCCAGGACGGCGGGAGCATCGAGCTGGAGGTGCAGTTCAGTCGCCGGGACAGCGACGACGGACTCACCGGTTGCACGGTGAACGGTAGCGCCTGCACTCTCGCCTGAGCGGTCGGCCACCCGCCCGCGCTCGCTGGCCTGAGCGGGCGGCCCCCGGAGGGAGGGACATGTCCGGCACCAGTCGCGCCCCGCGACCGTCCCACGGCAGGGCCATCGCGTCCTCGCCCTGGATCGTGGTCTTCGCCGGTGTGGTCGTCATGGTGGTGCTGCTGCTCGTCGCGCTGAGCGCCTACCGTGGCCGCAGTCCGGCGGCGCAGCTGCCGCCGGGGCCGAACCCGGCCCTGCCGCTGCCCGCGCCGTCGACCGCCGGCCCGAGCCCGAGCCCGAGCCCGAGTGTCACGCGGTCGGTGACGGTGCCGAGTCGTTCGCCGCGTCCCTCGGGACCGGCCGCGACGAGCCGAGCCGGGTCGAGGTCACCGACCGGCTCCCCGCCGGCCGCCGCGACTCCACGGGGGTCCGTGCCCCCGCCGAGCCCGCCCGTGGTGACCGGCCGCTACCAGGTCGACCAGGCGTTCGACGGTGGCTTCATCGGCACGGTGCTGATCACCAACGCATCCGGGACCGCTCGGGCCTGGACGGTGCGGCTGACCTTCTCCGGCGGGCGGGTGGTCACCGCCTGGGTGGCGGGCGCGCCGCAGGGGACGCTGCGCGCGACGGACGACGGCGGTTACACGTACACCGGCGGGGTCGACGTGGCGGCCGGGGCCTCGGTGCGGTTGCAGTTCCATGTGGAGCGGGCGAGCACCCGCCCGGTGCTGTGCACGGTCAACGACGCGGGCTGCGCCGGTCTCTGAAGCCGGGGCCCGGCGGACCCGACGGTCGGTCTCTTACGCAAGCTCACTGTCGTGTTACGACGGTGTTTGCAAGGTATTGCAGAATGTTTCGGCAAGGGCTAGCGTGCGGGCCAATCAGCGACCAGAGGAAGGCCGTCGATGAAACCCCCGCCGATACCGCGCAAGGCCCTGCTCGCCCTCGTCTCCCTGCTCACGCTCACCCTCGTCGGTACCCCGGTCGCCGTCCACCAGCTCGGCGCCGACGCGACCGGCGGCTCGACCGGCGCTCAGCGGGTGTCGGCCGTCGGCGCGGCGCAGTGGCGCTCCGAGCCCTCCGCCGAGACCCTGCTCAAGGCGGGCGACGACACCGCCCGGGCGGAGCAGTTCTACTTCGTCCTGCCGGACCGGTTCGCCAACGGCGACCCGCGCAACGACCGCGGCGGGCTGACCGGTGACCGGTTGTCCACTGGCCTCGACCCGAAGGACAAGGGCTTCTACCACGGCGGCGACCTCAAGGGCGTGATGGACCGGCTCGACTACATCCAGGGGCTGGGCACCACCGCCATCTGGCTCGCCCCGGTGTTCAAGAACCGTCCGGTGCAGGGCAGCGGCGACGACGTCTCCGCCGGCTACCACGGTTACTGGATCACCGACTTCACCCAGGTCGACCCGCACTTCGGCACCAACGCCGACCTGAAGCGGCTGGTCCGGCTCGCCCACCAGCGCGGCATCAAGATCTACCTGGACGTCATCGTCAACCACACCGCCGACGTGATCAAGTACGCCGAGGACGAGTACTCCTACGTGGACAAGGCCACCTCGCCGTACCGGGACGCGCAGGGACGGGCCTTCGAGGACCGCAACTACGCCGACGGCACCCGGAAGTTCCCGGCGGTCGACGCGACGTCCTTCCCGTACACCCCGACGTTCGCCACCCCGGCGGACGCCAAGGTCAAGGTCCCGGCGTGGCTGAACGACCCGACCATGTACCACAACCGCGGTGACTCCACCTTCGCCGGCGAGAACAGCGAGTACGGCGACTTCTTCGGCCTCGACGACCTGTGGACCGAGCGCCCCGAGGTGGTCCGTGGCCTGACCAAGGTCTACGCCGACTGGGTGACCGAGACCGGCGTGGACGGCTTCCGGCTGGACACCGTCAAGCACGCCAACCTCGACTTCTGGCCGCAGTTCAGCCAGGGCATCGAGCGGGCCGCCGAGCGCGCCGGCAAGAAGGACTTCTTCATGTTCGGCGAGGTCTACAGCGCCGACCCGGAGATCACCTCCGACTACGTCCGGCGCGGCGGCCTGCCGGCCACCCTCGACTTCGCCTTCCAGGAGGCCGCCCGCGGCTACACCGTCGGGGCCGGCTCGGCCCGGGCGCTCGCCGACGTCTACGCCCGGGACGACCTCTACGCCGCCCGGGACACCGACGCGAACCGGCTCACCACCTTCCTCGGCAACCACGACATGGGCCGGATCGGCTCGTTCATCGCCGGCGGCGGCAGCGACCCGACCAGCCACCTGCGCCGCGACCAGCTCGCCCACCAGTTGATGTTCCTGACCCGCGGCCAGCCGGTGGTCTACTCCGGTGACGAGCAGGGCTTCACCGGCCCGGGCGGGGACAAGGACGCCCGGCAGGACATGTTCGCCTCGCGGGTGCCCGACTACCTCGACGACGACCTGCTCGGCACCGACCGCACCCACGCCAGCGACCAGTTCGACCCGGCGCACCCGCTCTACCGCACCATCGCGGAGCTGGGCGCGCTGCGCCAGGCCCACCCGGCGCTGCGCGACGGCGTCCAGGTCACCCGCTACGCGGCCGACGGCCCCGGCGTCTTCGCCTTCTCCCGGATCGCGTCCGGCGAGCGCACCGAGTACGTGGCCGCGGTGAACAACGCCGACACCCCGCAGACTGTCACGGTGGAAACCTGGTCGCCCGGCGCCACCTTCACCGGCATCTACGGAGGCTCCGGCAGCGCGACCGCCGGGGCCGACGGCAAGCTGACCCTGACGGTGCCGCCCCTCGCCGCGGTGGTGCACCGGGCCGGCACACCGATCGCGGCGCCCGCCGGCGCCCCCACGATCACCATCACCGCCCCGGCGCCGGACGCCCCGGTCGCCACCAGGGCCGCGGTCACCGCCCAGGTCGTCGGCGACCCGCTGGCCACCGTCACCGTCGCCGCCCGGGTCGCCGGCCGCGAGTGGACCCTGCTGGGCAGCGCGCACCACGCGCCGTACACCGTGCACCACGACCTGACCGGGCTGGCCGGCGGAACCCGAATCGAGTACAAGGCGGTGGTCCGCGACGCGCGTGGCCGGACCGCCACCGCCCGCTCCACCGCCACCGTTGGCACGCCGGCACAGGGCGCGTCGCGGGACTGGGCGGTGGTGCACTACCAGCGCCCCGCCGGCGGGTACGACGACTGGGGCCTCTACGCCTGGGGCGACATCGACCCGGCCTACGCCACCGAGTGGCCCAAGGGCCAGCCGTTCGCCGGCGAGGACTCCTACGGCCGGTTCGCCTGGGTGAAGCTCAAGCCCGGCGCGAAGTCGTTGGGCTTCCTGGTGGTCGACGCCGACGGCAACAAGGACGTCGGCAACGACCGGAGCATCGACGTGACGCGGACCGGCGAGGTCTGGGTCAAGCAGGGCGACCCGGCGACCTACCCGACCCGGCAGGCCGCCACCGGTGAGCCCGACCCGGCGGTGGAGGAGGGCACCGCCCTGATCCACTACCGCCGGGCGGACGGCAACTACGACGGCTGGGGACTGCACCTCTGGGACGGCGCCGCCAACCCCACCGAGTGGTCCGACCCGCTGGAGCCGACCAGCATCGACGCCTTCGGCGCGGTCTTCCGGGTGCCGCTGGCGACCGGCGCGACCGGGCTGAACTACATCATCCACAAGGGCGACGAGAAGGATCTCCCGGACGACCAGCGGCTCGACTTCGCCAGCGCCGGGCGGGAGGTTTGGTTGCTCGCGGCCACCCCGGGCCGGTTGCTGCCGTCGACCGCCACCGGCGCCGGGGCGGATCTGGACATCGGCAAACAGCAGGCGCACTGGATCGACCGCTCCACCGTCGCCTGGCGCGGCGGACCCACCGACGGACGCACGTACGCCCTGGTGGCCGCGCCGGCCGGCGGGGTGAGCGTGGTCGACGGCGAGCTGGCCGGGACGTACACCACCCTGCCGCTGGCCGCGCAGCGCAACGGGCTGACCGAGGACCAGCGCACGGCCTTCCCGCACCTGTGGGCGTACCGCGCCTTCACCCTCGGGCGGGGCGACCTGGCCAAGGTGCCGGCGGCGCTGCGCGGGCAGTTGCTGGTGACCGAGCGCGACGCCGACGGCAGCCTGCTCACCGCCACCGGCGTGCAGATCCCCGGCGTGCTCGACGACGTCTACGCCGGGGCCACCCGGGCGCGCCTCGGGCCGACCTTCGCCGGTGGGGTGCCCACCCTGTCCGTCTGGGCGCCGACCGCCCGGGACGTGTCGCTCCAGCTCTTCGACTCGCCCACCGCCGAGGGAAAGACCGTGGCGATGAGCCGGGACGACCGCACCGGCGTCTGGTCGGTGCGCGGCAGCCGGGCCTGGACCGGCCGGTACTACCGGTACCAGGTGCGGGCCTGGCAGCCGGCGAGCCAGAAACTGGTGACCGCCTCGGTGACCGACCCGTACTCGGTGGCGCTCGCGCCCGACTCCACGCACAGCCAGCTCGTCGACCTCACCGACCCGGCGCTCGCCCCGGCCGGCTGGTCGAGGCTGCGCAAGCCGGCGGCCGTGCCGCCGGGCCGGACGCAGATCTCGGAGCTGTCGGTGCGGGACTTCTCGATCGCCGACACCACCGTGCCGGCCGAGCGGCGCGGCACCTTCCTCGCCTTCACCGACCCGGCGACCGCCGGCATGACGCACCTGAAGGCGCTCGGTGCGGCCGGGGTGACCCACCTGCACCTGCTGCCGGCGTTCGACTTCGCCACCATCCCCGAGCGGCGGGCCGACCAGCGCCAGCCCGCCTGTGACCTGGCCGCGCTGCCGCCCGACTCGCAGGAGCAGCAGAAGTGCGTGGCGGCGGTGGCCGAGACCGACGGTTACAACTGGGGGTACGACCCGCTGCACTACACCGTGCCGGAGGGCGGTTACGCCGTCGACCCGGCCGGGGCGAAGCGCACCACCGAGTTCCGCCAGATGGTCGCCGGGATCAACGGCGCCGGCCTGCGGGTGGTGATGGACGTGGTCTACAACCACACCTCCGCCGCCGGCACCGACCCGAAGTCGGTGCTCGACCAGATCGTGCCCGGCTACTACCACCGGCTGCTGGAGGACGGCGCGGTGGCCAACTCCACCTGCTGCGCCAACACGGCCCCGGAACACGCCATGATGGGCAAGCTGGTGGTGGACTCGCTGGTCACCTGGGCCCGGGCGTACAAGGTGGACGGCTTCCGGTTCGACCTGATGGGCCACCACCCGAAGGCGAACCTCCTGGCCGTGCGCAAGGCGCTCGACGAGCTGACCGTGGCGCGTGACGGGGTGGACGGCCGGTCGATCCTGCTCTACGGAGAGGGCTGGAACTTCGGCGAGGTCGCCGACGGCGCCCGGTTCGTGCAGGCCACCCAGGCGAACATGGCCGGCACCGGGGTGGGCACCTTCAACGATCGGCTCCGCGACGCGGTCCGCGGCGGCGGCCCGTTCGATGCCAACCCCCGGGTCCAGGGCTTCGCGTCCGGGCTCTTCACCGACCCGAACGGTGACCCGGTCAACGGCACCGCCGCGGAACAACGCGCCCGGCTGCTGCACCAGCACGACCTGATCAAGGTGGGGTTGACCGGGAACCTGCGCGGCTACCGGTTCACCGATTCCACCGGCGCGCAGGTCACCGGGGCGCAGGTCGACTACAACGGCTCGCCCGCCGGCTACACCGCCGCGCCGGGAGAGGCGGTCACCTACGTCGACGCGCACGACAACGAGATCCTGTACGACGCGCTGGCGTACAAGCTGCCGCAGGACACCCCGGCGGCCGACCGGTCCCGGATGCAGGTGCTCGCGTTGGGCACCGTCGTGCTGGGCCAGGGCACCGGGTTCGTCACCGCCGGCAGCGAGCGGCTGCGGTCGAAGTCGCTGGACCGCAACTCGTACAACTCGGGGGACTGGTTCAACCAGATCCGCTGGGACTGCGCCCAGGGCAACGGGTTCGGCGCCGGCCTGCCACCGGCGGCGGACAACCAGGACAAGTGGTCGTACGCGCAGCCGCTGCTGGCCGATCCGGCGCTGGTGCCGGACTGCGCGGCGATCGACACCACCGACGCCCGCTACGCCGAGCTGCTCAAGGTCCGCGCCTCCTCGCCGGTCTTCGGGCTCGCCACCGCCGAGCAGGTGCAGCGGCGGGTGGCGTTCCCGCTCTCCGGCCCGGCCGAGACGCCCGGCGTGCTCACCATGACGCTGGACGGTCGCGGGCTGGACCGGAACTGGTCATCGGTCACCGTGGTGTTCAACGCGAGCCCGGACGCGGCGACCCAGCGGCTGCCCGGGCTGCGCGGTGCCGACGTGTCGCTGCACCCGGTGCTGCGCGCGTCGGCCGACCCGGTGCTGCGCAGCGCCTCGTTCGACGCGACGACCGGCACGTTCACCGTGCCGGCCCGGAGCGTGGCGGTCTTCGTGCGGCGCTGAGCGGAAACGCGGACCGGCCCCCTCCCGCTGGTGCGGAAGGGGGCCGGTCCCTGTCTCGACCCGTCGTGCCGCCGGTGGCGGCCGTACGTCACCCGAGGGCGCTCAGCCGAAGCAGTTGGGCGGCGTGGCCGGGCTGCCGAGGCAGTTGGTCGGCCGGTTGGCGGTGACCGCCGACTTGTCGTCGATGATCACGCCGGAGTTGGTGGTGAAGATGCCGCCCGGCGGCAGGGTGGAGAAGTTGTGCGCCACCTTCGTCTTGTCCAGGTTGACCTGGCCCGCGACGTTGAAGATGCCGCCGCCGATGCCGATCGGGCCGACCGCGCGGTTGCCGACGACCTCGCTCTTGCGCAGGACGGTGATGCTGCGCTCGTTGAACAGGCCGGCGCCGAAGAAGGCGGCGACGTTGTCCTTGATCGAGCTGTCCTCGATGGTGGCCCGGCTGTCGAAGGCGATCGCGAGGCCGCCGCCGACGCCGACGGTGCTGTTGCTCTCGACCTTGACGCCGTAGAGGTTCAGCGAGCTCTCGGCCGCGGCGATGCCGCCACCGGCGACCAGCGCGGTGTTGTGGCTGATCGTCGAGTGCTTGACGGTGGTGTTGCCCTCGATGTCGAGGATGCCGCCGCCGAAGCCGATCGTCTTGTTGCCGGTGATCTCGGTCTTCTCGACCCAGACCGTGCCGCCGTCGACGTCGTCGGTGAAGATCTCCGCGGCGCCGTTGGCGATACCACCGCCGCCGATGCCGGCCTCGTTGTCCTTCACCTTGGACTCGTACACCTTGAGCACACCGGCGTTGAAGATGCCGCCGCCGAAGAAGAAGGCGGTGTTCTCGGTCACCGTGCTCTTGCTGATCCTGGTGGTGCCGAAGTTGGCCACGCCGCCGCCGTTGCCGCCGGACTGGTTCTGCACGACCTCGGTGTGCTCGAGGTCGGCGGTGCCGCCCGGCTGCACCAGGATGCCGGCGCCGTCGTTGAAGCCCGGCTCCTCGACCAGCGTCGAGACGCCGCCCTTCGGCGTCGCCTTCGGCACGGCCTTCAGCTCGGTCCGCGGTGCGACGGCCACGGCCTTGCCGGCCTTGGTCGCCGCCGCCGTCGTCTCGACCGAGGTCGAGTACGCCGACCAGACCGCGGCCGGCTCCGGCGCCATCAACCGGTTGAGGGTCTGGCCGCCCTTGATGGTCAGGCCCTTGAGCGTCAGGTGTCCGCCGGGGCCGACGTTGAGGATCCGGAAGTAGTCGGCGGTGGCGTCCCGGACGATCTTGGTGTCGTCACCCTTGAGGGTGATGTCCTCCGTGATCACCGGCAGGCCGTTGCCGTACTCGTCGGTCCGGGTCAGGTTGTAGGTGCACTTGTCCGCAAGCTTCAGCGTCGCGCCGTGGTTGTCGTTGGCGAAGACGATCGCCTGGATCAGCTTGTCGGTGTCGCAGGGCACCTCCTTCGCCCGGTCGTCGTGGTCCTTCTTGTCCTTGTCCTTGTCGCGGTCCTTGTCGCGGTCCTTGTCGTAGTCGTGCCGGTCGCGGCCCTGGTCGCCACGGTCCGCGCCCTGGTCGCCGTCCCGGCTGACCTGGGCGGTGGCCCACCGCAGGCCGTCGGCGCCGACCGCGCCCGCGCCGGTGGCGACACCGACCGCGGCAAGGCTGACCACGCCGGTCAACCCGGCCACGCCGCTGACGAGCCACAGCTTGCGGCGGCGCTTCGCCCCCGCAGCCGGCTCCGCGGCTTCATTGTTGGTTAGGTAGTTGGACATCGGAGCTCTCTGCCCTCTCCTCGTACCAGACAGGGTCGCGCCGCCTCAGACGGCCGTCCCCTGCTACAAATCGGTTGTAGCTCCCGAAACCCAACGTATGAGAATGTTCTTCGTCTCGCGGTCAAATCCGAGAGAACCCCGCATTCGGTACACGTTCCGGGTCGAGCGGGGACGGGCAACCCGGCGAGGCGCGGACCCGGCGGAGCGACCCGGGCGGGCAGGCGGGGCCCAGATCCGGTGCAAACGGAAGAGCCCCTCCGGGCCGTCCGAAACGGCGCGGAGGGGCCTTCCATTATGTGGATCAGCCACTCACCTACTCAGGCGAAGCAGCGGGGAACGTTGAAGCAGTTGGTCGGTCGGTTGCCCTTGACCGCTGACTTGTCGTCCAGCTCGACCTCGCTGCTCGGCGAGTTGAAGATCCCGCCGGGCGGCAGGGTGGCGAAGTTGTCCGCCACCTTGGTCTTGGTCAACGTGACCGTGCCGTCGAAGATGTTGAAGATGCCGCCGCCGATGCCGAGCGGCCCGACAGCCCGGTTGCCGACCACCTCGCTGTTGCGCAGCGTGGTGGTGCTGTCCTCGTTGAACAGCCCGCCACCGAAGAAGCCGGCGACGTTCTCCTTGATGCTGCTGTCCTCGATCGTGGCCACGCTGTCGAACGCGACCGCCAGGCCGCCACCGACGCCCACCGTGCTGTTCTTGGCGACCGTGGTGTGCTTGAGCGTGAGCTGGCTGTCCGCCACCGCGAGACCGCCGCCGGCGAGCACCGCGGTGTTGCCGGTGACCTTCGAGTGCTCCAGCTTGGTCTCACCCTCGACGTCGAGGATGCCGCCACCGAAACCGATGGTCCTGTTGCCGGTGACCTCGCTCTTGTAGAGCCAGAGCGAGCCCCCGTCGACGTCGTCGAAGAGGATGCCCGGCGCGCCGTTGGCGATACCACCGCCACCGATCCCGGACTCGTTGTCCTTGATCTTCGACTCGTCCACCTGGAGCACCCCGGCGTTGAAGATGCCGCCGCCGTAGAGGAAGGCGGTGTTCTTCGTGACGGTGCTCTTGCTCAGCCGGGTGTTGCCGAAGTTGGCCAGCCCGCCGCCCTTGCCGCCGGCCTGGTTCTGCACGATCTCGGTGTACTCGATGTCGGCCCGGCCGCCCGGCTGCACCAGGATTCCGGCGCCGTCGTTGAACTCCGGCTCCTCGACCAGGGTGCCGACGTCGGCCGTGACCGGAGCGGCCGGGGTCGCCGCCGCACCCGGCTTGGCGATGGCGGGCGCCTCGGTCGCCGGCTTGGCGGTGGCGGGCGCCTCGGTCGCCGGCTTGGCCACGGCGGGCGCCTTGGCGGCCGTCGCCTTCAGGGTGTCGGCCTCGACCGTGGCGAACGTGCCCGCCTTGGCCGCGGCCGTCGCCTGGACCGAGTTCGAGTAACGGGACCAGACGGTGGCCGGCTGCACCGGCGCGCCCCGGCTGAGGGTCTGGCCGCCCTTGATGGTCAGGCCCTTCAGGGTCAGGTGCCCGCCCGTCCCGACGTTGAGGATCCGGAAGTAGCTTGCGGTCGCGTCCCGGACGATCTTGGTGTCATGGCCCTTCAGGGTGATCTCCTGGGTGATCACCGGCAGGCCGTTGCCGAACTCGTCGTACCGGGTCAGGTTGTAGGTGCAGCCCTTGGCCAGTTCCAGCGTCGCGCCGTGGTTCTGGTTGGCGAAGGTGATCGCCTGGATCAGCTTGTCGGTGTCGCAGGGCACCTGCTTGGCCCGGTCCTTGTGGCCCGAGTCCTTGCCCTTCTCGCCCCGGGCGTCGTCCTGGCCGCTCCAGTCGCCGCCGGACCACTCGTCCTCGCCCTTGCCCTCGTCCTTGCCGTCCTCGCCGCCCTCGTCCGCCTTGCCGGCGTCGCTGACGTTCTGCTTCGGGGTGGACGCCTGCGCGTCCGAGAGCCGGTCCGGGCCGGCGGACTTGTCATCGCGGGCGGCCAGGCCACCCAGGGCCGCCAGGGCGACCACGCCGGTCAGCCCGGCGACCCCGGCGGCCACCCAGAGTTTCCGCCGCCCTGATCTCGGTGGGGCCGCAGTGGCTCCACCGTCGGGATTCGTTACGTCATTGGACATCAGAGCCTTCCGCCCTTTCCTGCTACCAGACGGGGCCGCGCCAGCCGAAGACGGCGCGACCAGCTACAAATAGGTTGCAGCCTCTGATATCCACCGTATGAGAAGGATCCTCGCGACGAGGATGTATCCGAGAAAACCCCGCATTCACCTCACATCGGGCAGTGAACGGGGCAACCCGACGCGCCGGGTAGAAAGCGGGTGAGCAGCGCAAACGCGGCCGAGCCCCGCCTCCGGCAGCCGCGACGTCGCAAACGTCGCAGGCCGGTGACGGGGCTCGGCGCAGATGGGGGTTGGTCAGCCCGGCAGGCGGGGGCCCGCCTCACGCTGCTCGGCCAGCCAGGTCTCCACCTCGTCGGCCGCCCGCGGCAGCCCGGCCGAGAGGTTCACCGCGCCGGTCGCGGTGACCAGCACGTCGTCCTCGATCCGGACGCCGATGCCGCGCAGCTCCTCGGGGACCAGCTCGTCCTCCGGCTGGAAGTAGAGCCCGGGCTCGACGGTGAGCACGTAGCCCTCGCCCAGGGTGCCGTCGCGGTAGACCTCCTTGCGCGCGTTGGCGCAGTCGTGCACGTCGATGCCGAGCATGTGCCCGAAGCCGTGCAGCGTCCAGCGCCGGTAGACGGTCGACTTCTCGTCCATCGCCTCGTCCACGCTCACCGGCAGCAGGCCCAGGTCGGCCAGGCCCTCGGCGAGCACCCGCATGCAGGTGAGGTGCACGTCGCGGAACTTCACCCCGGGCTTGATGGCGTCGATGCCGGCCTGCTGGGAGGCGTACACGACGTCGTAGACCTGGCGCTGGAGCGCGGTGAACCGACCGTTGACCGGCAGCACCCGGGTCACGTCGGCGGTGTAGAGGTTGCGGTTCTCGACGCCCATGTCCATCAGCAGCAGCTCACCCGGGCGGGTCGCGCCGTGGTTGTGCACCCAGTGCAGGATCGTGGCGTGCTCACCGGCGCCGACGATCGAGTTGTAGCCGACGTCGTTGCCGTCGTGCCGGGCACGCAGCGCGAAGATCCCCTCCAGCAGCCGCTCGGAGACGCTCCGGTCCGCCGGCAGTGCCCGGGCCACGTCCTCGAAGCCCCGCACGGTGGCGTCGATGGCGTCCTGGAGCTGGGCGATCTCCCACTCGTCCTTGACCAGCTTCAGCTCCGAGATGGCGATCGCCAGCTCGCGGTCGCGGGCCGGCTGACCCTCGGCGCGCGCGCCGTCGTAGGCGCGCACGGCCGCGTCCACCCCGGGGTCGAAACCGCGCAGCACCCGGGTACGCCCCGGCGCCAGGTCGGCCAGCGCCGCGTCCAGGTCGGCGAGGTCCCCGGTCGGCAGGCCCAGCTCGGTCGACTTCTCGGCCAGCGTGTGCCGCCGGCCGACCCAGAGCTCGCCGTGCCGGCTGCGGAAGAACTCGTCGGTCAGCTTCGACGAGCGGGGCCGCATGTACAGCGTGGCGTCGTGACCCGAGCCGGTCGGGCGCAGCACGAGCACGCTGTCCGGGTCGTGGTCACCGGTCAGGTAGGCGAAGTCGCTGCCCGGCCGGAACGGGTGGTCGGTGTCGTTGGCCCGTACCTTCTCCTTGCCGGTGGGGATCACCAGCGTCTCGCCGGGGAAGGCCGCCGAGAGCGCGGCCCGGCGCTTGGCGTAGTTGGGCACCTCCGGGCGGGGGGAGACCGGCAGTTCGGAGTCCCGCCAGCCCTGCCGCATGAAGGACAGGAACGCCTCCGGGAAGTCCGGGTCGTGCGATTCGGTGCCGTCGGCCGGCGTGCCTTCGGTGCGTTCCTCGGTCATGCTCGCTCCCTCCGCGTCATTGCTGGTCCCGACCGTACCTCCCGGGCGGAGGTCGGTGGACCCGGCGGGCGGCCCCCGCCGGATCGCCGGACGGCCGCGACGGGCGTTCGGCCCCCGTGGAAAGATGACCACCATGTGCGGACTCCTGGCCTTCTTCAGCGCGCGCGGTGACGCCGGCGCGCACCGCGACCACATCGCCGGCGCGCTGGAGTGCCTGCACCACCGCGGCCCGGACGAGACCGGCGTCGAGGTGGTCGGCGACGCCTCCGGCCGCTACGCCGACGGGGTGTTCGCCCACAAGCGGCTGGCGATCATCGACGTGGCGTCCAGCCACGAGCCGCTGCCCTACGCCGACGGCCGCTACCTGCTGACCTTCAACGGCGAGATCTACAACTACATCGAGCTGCGCGACGAGCTGGTCCGGACCTTCGGCGCGCGGTTCGCCACCGCCGGCGACGGCGAGGTGATCGTCGCCGGCTACCACTACTGGGGCGAGCAGGTGCTCACCCGGCTGCGGGGCATGTTCGCCTTCGTCATCTGGGACCGTCAGGAGCGGCGGGCGTTCGGTGCCCGCGACTACTTCGGCATCAAGCCGCTGCACTACCTGGAGACCGCCGACGGGCTCTACCTCGCCTCCGAGAAGAAGGCGCTGCTGCCCTTCGCGCACGCCAACTACCAGGGCGACGCCGGCATCGACGCGGCCAGCCTCAGCCACTACCTCACCCTGCAGTACGTCCCGGAGCCCGGAACCCTGCACAAGGGGATCAACCGGATCGGCTCCGGGGAGTACCTCACCTGGACCCCGGGCGGCCGGATCGAGGTGCGCCGCTGGTACCGGCCGGTGTTCCGACCCGCCCCGGTCGACGACGAGCAGAAGCTCTTCCACGAGATCCGGGAGACGCTGCGGGAGAGCGTCCGGATGCACATGCGCTCGGACGTGCCGGTCGGCTCGTTCCTCTCCAGCGGCATCGACTCGACCGCGGTGGTGGCGCTGGCCCGCGACTTCAACCCGAACATCCTCACCTTCACCGTCGGCTACGACGTGCCCGGCTACTCCGAGATCGACGTCGCCCAGGACTCGGCCCGTCACCTCGACGTGACCACCATCCCGACCAAGATCGGGCCGCAGGACATGATGGAGGCGCTGCCGAAGATCGTCTGGCACCTGGACGACCCGGTGGCCGACCCGGCGCTGGTGCCGCTCTACTTCGTGGCGAAGAAGGCGGCCGAGCACGTCACCGTGGTGCTCTCCGGCGAGGGCGCGGACGAGTTCTTCGGCGGCTACACCATCTACCGTGAGCCGCTCTCGCTCAGCGGCGTCAACGGCCTGCCCGGCGGCGTGCAGAAGGGGTTGCGCGCGGTCTCCAAGGCGATCCCGCAGGGCGTGAAGGGCAAGAGCTTCCTGGAGCGCGGCACCACGCCGATCGAGGAGCGCTACTACGGCAACGCCCGGATGTTCACCGAGGAGGAGAAGCAGCACCTGCTGCGCCGTTACGACCCCTCGGTGCGCTACACCGACGTCACCGCGCCGATCTACGCCGAGGCGACGGAGCTGGACGACGTCACCAAGATGCAGTACGTCGACCTCTACACCTGGCTGCGGGGCGACATCCTGGTCAAGGCCGACCGGATCTCGATGGCCCACTCGCTCGAGGTGCGGGTGCCCTTCCTGGACCGCGAGGTCTTCGACGTGGCGGCGAAGATCCCGGTGGACCTGAAGCTGCCGCCCCGCTCCGACGCCACCAAGTACGCAATGCGTCAGGCGTTGCAGGGCGTGGTCCCGCCGGCGATCGTCAACCGCAAGAAGCTGGGCTTCCCCACCCCGACCCGGGTGTGGCTGCGCGGCGAGATGTACGAGTGGGCGCGGCACGTCATCGCCACCTCCGGCGCCGGTGACCTGCTCGACCTGTCGTACGCGCTGCGGCTGCTCGACGAGCACAAGCGGGAGGAGGCCGACCACTCCCGCAAGGTGTGGACCGTGCTGATCTTCTGCATCTGGCACGCCATCTTCGTGGCCAAGACCCTCGACCCGGGCATCCAGCGCAACCAGTCCGCTCTGCTCACCAAGCCCGTGGTCGGCTCCATGGTCCGCTGACCGCCCGCCCCGACCCCTGTTGATCAAGAGGTTTGCGTCACCGGAACGCCTCCGGATGACGCAAACCTCTTGATCATTTTGGACTCGCGGTCAGGCGCAGGCCTGTGACGGTCAGGTGCGGGTGCAGGTGATGGTCGGTAGGGGGTTGGCGCCGGTGGTGGTGGCCAGGAAGCCGAAGGTGGTGGTGCCCTCCGGTGGGACGGTGCCGTTCCAGGAGACGTTGCTGGCTGTCACGGACGTGCCGGACGTGCTCTGGGTGGCGCTCCAGATCTGGTTGATCGACTGACCGCCCGGCCAGGTCCAGCTCGCCCTCCAGCCTGCGAACGGCGTGCTGCCGTGGTTCATGATCGTGACCTCACCCTGGAAGCCGCCCTGCCAGGCGCTGACCACCCGGTAGACCGCCATGCAGTCCCCGCCGTGCGGCGGCGGGGTGGTCGGGTCCGGCGGCGGGGTGGTCGGGTCCGGCGGGGGAGTGGTCGGGTCGGGCGGCAGGGTGCCACCCGCTCCGACCCCGGTCACCTCACCGTTTCCGCCGTCGAAGGTGACGTCCGAGCAGCCGAAGAAGTTCTCCTGGCTGTCCGAGCGCACCCAGCGCGAGTAGATGATGTGCCGGCCGCTCTTGCCGGTCGGCAGGTTGCCACTGAAGTAGTAGTGCCCGTCGTTGGTGCCGACCGCGCCCCGCTGCGGTGGGTTGGTCACCGTCAGGAACGGCTGCTCCTCCAGGTCGCTCCAGGCCAGCGCGCGGGTCGGGCTCCAGCTGTCCTTGGTGACGTAGAAGTAGAACGTGCCGGGGTGGTGGGCCCAGTTGCTGTACCGGAACTCCATCCGCGCCCCCGCCGTCAGGTGGGTCAGCGGCCAGTCCGTGCGGGCCAGGTTGTAGCCGGTGTAGCCGGGGTTGCCGCCGCTGCACAGCTGCCCGTCCGGGATGAAGCCGACGGTCCGGCCGCCGGCGTCCGAGCGCAGCACACTGAACCAGTTGTAGAGCGAGTTGGCGCCGCTCTGCGCCACGGCGGCGGAGCAGGCGGGGTTGTTCGGCCGGATCTCACCGGTCGGGCTGAGGCCGTCCTTCCAGCACAGGAAGGTCCGGCTGCCCGGGGTCATCGCGGCGCCGTGCGCGGCGGCCGGCTGCGGCCCACTGACCAGAGCGACGGCCCCCACCACGAGGGTCGCGGCCGCGGTGAGCAACGCGGCCGTACGGGAACGGTTCACGGGTTCTCCTGACTCGCGGGGCGCGCCCTGCGGACCGCCTCCCGCGATGCGGGGTGGCCCGACCGCCCCGCTGCGACGAGCGGATGCGACGGTTGCGGCGCCCCGCCCGGACGGGCGAGCGCCACCCACGGTCCGCCTCGCGGACCGGCGCCCTCGCGTGCTGTGGAACCCGGCAGCCGGCGGCAGCGGCAGCCCACCGCACCGCCCGGCATGCGCCATCCCACCACGCGGCGTGGCGGTGACGCAATAGCTCTTCCTCGATGTGTCAGTCCACCCTCAGAGCAGCTTCTCCAGGGTGATCGGCAGCTCGTACTGGCGGCGGCCGGTGGCGTGGTGCACGGCGTTGGCGATCGCGGCGGCCGCGCCGACCACGCCGATCTCGCCGACGCCCTTGATCCCGATCGGGTTCACCACCTCGTCGTGCATCTCGATGGTGTCCACCACCACGTCCGGGGCGTCCGCGTTGACCGGCACCAGGTAGTCGGCGAGGCTGGCGTTGGCCCAGCGCCCCATCCGCGGGTCCATCCGGGTGGCCTCCAGCAGCGCCTGACCCAGCCCCCAGAGCATCCCGCCCATCAGCTGGCTGTGCGCCATCTTGCGGTTGAGCACCCGGCCGGGGGCGAAGACGCCGACCATCCGGCGCACCCGGACCACACCGAGGTCGGCGTCCACCGCCACCTCGGCCATCTGGGCGCCGAAGGTGTGCACGCCGTAACCGGCGTCCTGCGGCGGCGGGTTCCAGGTGCCGAGCACCTCCACGTCCGGGGTCATGGTCCGGTGCATCAGGTCGGCGTACGTCTCGCCGACGTCCGGGCGGTCGCAGAGCACCATCTTGCCGTCGCGGACCTCCACCCGGGCCGGGTCGGCGCCGCGCAGCGGCGAGTGGTCGTCACCCACCGCGCGGCGGATCAGCTCGTCACGCAGTTGGCACGCCGCCACGTGTACGGCCGACCCGACGGCGCTGGTGCCGGCGGAGCCGACCGCGGCGGTGATGTTGGGCAGGTCGCTGCTGCCCCCGACGAACCGCACCCGCTGCACCGGGAGCCCGAGCGCGTCGGCGGCGACCTGGGTCATCGCGGTGAACACGCCGGTGCCGAACTCCGAGACGCCGGCCTCGACGACGGCGGTGCCGTCGTTGTAGAGCCGGGCGCGGGCGCGCTGCGGGTTGACCGGCTGGGTCACCGGATAGAGCGCGCTGGCCATGCCCGTGCCGATCAGCCACTGCCCCTCCCGGCGGGAGCCGATCCGGGGGTCGCGGTCCCGCCAGCCGAACAGGTCGGCCGCGCGCTGGTAGCACTCCTTGAGCCCGCTGCTGGACCACGGCTGGCCGCTCTCCGGGTCGGTGTCGGAGTAGTTGCGCATCCGCAGTTCCAGCGGGTCGATGCCGACCCGCTCGGCCAGCTCGTCCATCGCGCACTCCAGCGCGAACATCCCGGTCGCCTCGCCGGGCGCGCGCATGAAGGTCGGGGTGATGGTGTTGCCGCGGACCAGGTGGTAGATCCCCTCATAGTTCGGGCTGGTGTACGCCACCGCCGGGCTCTGCAGCGACGGCTCCGCCCAGTCGTCGAAGGGCGAGGTGAGGGCGAACTTGTGGTGGCGCAGGGCGGTGATCCGCCCGTCGGCGCGGGCGCCGATGGTGATCCGCTGCTCCTGTTCCTCCCGGTGCCCGCACGAGGTGAACATCTGCTCCCGGGTCAGCGCCAGCCGCACCGGGCGGCCCACCTGCCGGGCGGCCAGCGCGGCCAGCGCCGGGTGGTGCCAGACCATCGCCTTGGAGCCGAAGCTGCCACCGACCGCGTGGCTGACCACGCGGATCGAGATCGGCGGCAGGCCGAGCAGTTCGGCGAGGGTGAACTGGACCGAGTTCGGGCCCTGGGTCGAGTCGTAGACGGTCAGCCGGTCGGCGTCCTCCCAGACCGCGGTGCTGGCCGAGGGCTCGATCGGGTTGTGGTGGTTGGGCGCGAACCGGTAGCTCGTCTCCACGCGGATCTCCGCGTCGGCCAGCGCCTTGCCCACGTCGCCGCGCGACGCCTGCCCCGGCAGCAGCCCACCGAAGATCCGCTCCGGCACGTACGCGCGGTCACGGCCCTGGTCGAGCAGGGTGGTCGGGGTGCTGGTCTCGTACTCGACGCGGATCAGGGTGCCGGCGTGGTCGGCGCGCTCGATGGTGTCGGCGACCACGACGGCGATCGGCTGGCCGGCGTAGTGGATCGTCTCGTCCTGCATCGGGAAGAAGGTCTGCCCGGGTGCGGCCAACCCGGCCAGCGACGGCAGCAGCCGGGGCACGGTGGCGACCCGGTCCAGGGTGCGGTGGGTGAGCACGGCCAGCACCCCCTCGGCCCGCTCCGCCTCGCTGGTGTCGATCGTGGTGATCCGACCGCTGGCGATCTTCGCGTTGACCAGCACCGCGTGGGTCATGTTGGGCACCGGGACCTCGGCGGAGTAGCGCGACTCGCCGCGTACCTTGAAGCGGCCGTCCACCCGGTTCAGGGTCGCGCCGATCGCCGGGCTCATGCCGTTCCCTCCCGTTGCGCCATGGTCGCCAGGGCGCGGACCATGGTCCGCCGGGCGAGTTCGATCTTGAACGCGTTCATGCCGTGCGGCACCGCCCCGGCCAGCTCGGCCTCGGCGGCGCGGGTGAACGATTCGACGGTCGCCGGGGCGCCGTCGAGCACATGCTCGGCCGCACGGGCGCGCCAGGGCTTGGTGGCCACCCCGCCGAGGGCCAGCCGGATCTCCGCGATGCGACCACCGGCCACCGACATGGCCACCGCGACGGAGGCGAGCGCGAACTCGTACGACTCGCGGTCACGGATCTTTATGTACCGGGAGGTGGCCGCGACGGGGAGGGCCGGCAGGTCGATGCCGGTGATCAGCTCGCCGTGGCTCAGCGGGTGCTCCCGTTCTGGGGTCTGGCCCGGAAGCAGGTAGAAGTCGTCGATCGGGATGCCGCGTGACCCGCCCGGCCCCTCGGTGCGCACCACCGCGTCCAGCGCCACCAGCGCCACCGCCAGGTCGGACGGATGGGTGGCGATGCAGCAGTCGCTGGTGCCGAGCACAGCGTGCCCCCGGTTGACCCCGTCCAGAGCGCTGCACCCCGTGCCGGGGGCGCGCTTGTTGCAGGGCGCCTCGGTGTCCCGGAAGTAGCTGCAGCGCACCCGTTGCAGGAGGTTGCCGCCGAGGGTGCCCATGTGCCGCAGTTGCGGGGAGGCGCCGAGCACCAGCGCCTCGGCCACCACCGGGTAGCGCCGGGCCACCGCCGGCTGCTCGGCCACGTCGCTCATCCGGGCCAGTCCGCCGAGCCGCAGCCCGCCGTCCGGCAGTTCCTCGATCTGGTTCAACGGCAGGTCGTTGATGTCGACCAGGCGGCGGGGCTGCTCGACGTAGATGCGCAGCAGGTCGACCTGGGTCGTGCCGCCGGCCAGGAAGGCGCTCTCCGGGTCGGCGGCGACCGTGCCGATCGCGGTGCCGACGTCGGAGACCCGCGAGTAGCTAATCGGCCGCACGGCTGCCCTCCTCGTCGCGGACCCGGCGGATCGCGGTGCGGATGTGCGGGTACGCGGCGCAGCGGCAGATGTTGCCGCTCATCCACTCCCGGATCTCCGCGTCGTCGCCGGCGTGCCCCTCGTCCAGCAGCGCCACCGCCGACATGATCTGTCCCGGGGTGCAGTAGCCGCACTGGAAGGCGTCCGCGTCCAGGAACGCCTGCTGCATCGGGTGCAGGGTGTCTCCGTCGGACAGTCCCTCGATCGTGGTCACCTCGCGGTTCTCGCAGCTGATTGCGAGCGTCAGGCAGGCCAGCACCCGCCGTCGGTCCACCCAGACCGTGCAGGCGCCGCAGGCCCCCTGGTTGCACCCCTTCTTGGTGCCGGTCAGATCGAGTCGGTCCCGCAGGGCGTCCAGCAGGCTGACCCGGGGCTCGACGAGCATCCTGCGGGCCGCCCCGTTGACCCGTAGCCGGACCTCCACCTCGCCCGGCCCCCGGACCACCGCGCTGTCCGGGGCCGGCGCGGTCCGCGTTGCCTGGAACGACTTCGCCACCTCGCACCCCCTCGTGTTCGGCCCGACCATATATTCCGAATCGTCGTGCCTTACGGCATATGGTCGGACTTGCCTCGGCCGGGAACGCCCGGCCGGACGACGCGCCGGAACGGAGGGCGGGACGCGTGCGGGACGTCTTCGACGAGCTGCACCGCCACTGGCGGGCCGGCGAGCCGGTCGCGCTGGCCACGGTGGTGGCGACCTGGCGGTCCGCGCCGCAGCCACCCGGCGCCGCGATGCTGGTCGCCGCCGACGGCACGGTCACCGGCAGCGTCTCCGGCGGCTGCGTCGAGGCCGACCTCTACGAGCGGGCGCGGACGGTGCTCGACACCGGCGTCCCCGAGCTGACCCGCTACGGCGTCACCGACGATGACGCGTACGCGGTCGGCCTGACCTGCGGTGGAGTGCTGGACGTCTTCGTGGAGCGGGTCGAGGCCGCCGGCTTCCCACAGCTCGACGCGGTCGCCGCGACCCGCCGTGCCGGCCGCCCGACGGCCGTGGTCACCTGCGTCGAGGCGGACGCCGGCGACCCGCCCGGCGCGGCGACACCGGCCGACCCGGCCGGACGGCTCGGGCGGCGGCTGGTGCTGGCCGACGGCCGGGTGATTGGGTCGCTCGGCAGCGAACGGCTGGACGCCGCGGCCGCCGACGACGCGCTGGGCCTGCTCGCCGCCGGCCAGAGCGGGGTGCTCCGGTACGGCTACCACGGAGAGCGTCGCGGCAGCGGCGTCAGCCTCTTCGTCGCCGCGTACGCCACCGCACCACGGATGATCGTCTTCGGGGCCATCGACTTCGCCGCGGCGGTGGCCCGGATGGGGGCCTTCCTCGGCTACCGGGTGACCGTCTGCGACGCCCGAGGAGTCTTCGCCACCGCCCGGCGCTTCCCGGACGCGGACGAGGTGGTGGTCGACTGGCCGCACCGCTACCTGCAGGCCGAGCTGGACGCCGGCCGGGTCGACGGGCGGACGGTGGTCTGCGTGCTCACCCACGACCCGAAGTTCGACGTGCCGGTGCTCGCGCTGGCGCTACGACACCCGCTGGCGTACGTCGGGGCGATGGGATCGCGGCGCACCCACGACGAGCGGCGCAAACGCCTGCGCGAGGCGGGGACCAGCCCGGCGCAGCTGGCCCGGCTCGCCTCACCGATCGGGCTGGATCTGGGCGGGCGCACCCCGGAGGAGACCGCGGTGAGCGTGGCGGCGCAGATCGTAGCGGGTCGCTGGGGCGGCACCGCCCGGCCGCTGGCCGAGCTGGCCGGGCCCATCCACCACCCCGTCGCGTCCGGGCCGGACCAGCCGGGCGGGTAGCGACCGACGAGGCGCGCGGCCCGGACGAGCGGATGCGCGTTCTGCCGCGCGCCGTGCCGGCCACGTGCGACAGGATCTCTACAGGCGCGACGACGGGTTCGTGACCATCGCGACCGGGCGGCGCGGCGGCAGGCGACGAAGGGAGGACCGGGATGGGATACACCGTGGTGCTCGGCGAGGCACTGGTCGACCTGCTCGACACCGAGTGCGGCGGCGCGGCGGTCTACCGCCAGGCGATCGGCGGCGCACCGCTCAACGTCGCGGTCGGGGTGGCCCGGCTCGGCGGCGCGGCGCAGTTCGTCGGGTCGTTCGGCGACGACGCGCTGGCCGGGCGGATCCGCGGCTTCCTGACCGCCGCCGGCGTGGGGCTGGACGGCGCGGTCACCGTGCCGGCGCCTACCGTGCTCGCGGTGGCCACCTTCGCCGGGGCGGAACCCGACTTCCGCTTCTACGGTGAGCCGCCCTCGTACGGCCTGCTCACCGCCGAGGACCTGAACGTCGCGCTGGTGGACGGCGCCGACGTGCTCTACTGCGGTTCGATCGTGCTGCTTCAACCGCCCGTGCTCGCCGCCGCGCGGCGGGCCTGGTCGCTCGCGACCGGCCTGCGGGTCTTCGACCCGAACGTCCGGCCCCGGCTGCTGGACGGGCCGGCCGCGCTCGCCGGGCTGCGCGACGTGGTGGCCGAGTTCGCCGCCGGGGCGCACCTGGTCAAGCTGAGTGGCGCCGACGCCGACCTGCTCTATCCCGGCGAGCCGGTCGAGGGCGTCGCCGCGTACCTGCGTGAACTCGGCGCCGCGACGGTGGTGGTCACGCTCGGCGGTGACGGCGCGGTGCTCGCCGCCGCCGGGGCCGACCCGGTCCTGGTGCCGGCGCCCCGGGTCAACCCGGTGGACACCACCGGCGCCGGCGACTCGGTGATGGCCGCGCTCATCGCCGACCTGCTGGTCGACGGCGAGCCCACCGAGCCGGCCGGCTGGGTCGACCGGGTGGCGTTCGCGCTGCGCGTGGCCGGCCTGGTCTGCGAATCTCCCGGTGGAGCCACCGCCATGCCCACCCGGGCCGACGTCCTGCAGCGCTTCACCCGCTGAGCTTCGGCCCGCTCGCCGCGAGGGTGCGGACGGCGGTGAGCGAGAGAACGACCGCCCCCGCCACCACCGCGGCCATCGGCACCGCGCTGCCCTCGCCGCCCAGCCCGGCGAGCGGGGCGGCGAGCGCGCCGATCACCGACTGGACCGTACCCATCAGGGCCGCCGCCGTGCCGGCGTGGCGAGGATGCCGGTCCAGTCCCAGCGCGGTGCTGTTCGGTGTCACCATGCCGAGCGAGCCGACGAAGAGGAAGAGGCACGCCGCCACCACCCACGGACTGCCGGCCACCGCGCCGACCAGCAGCCCGGCGGCGGCCACCGTGCCGACAGTCAGGGCGCGGATCAGCAGAACGCGTGGGCTCGACCGGTCGAGCAGCCGCGCGTTGGCCTGCCCGGCGGCGACCAGGGCCAGCGCGTTGAGCCCGAAGATCAGGCTGAAGATGGCGCCGGAGACGCCGAACACGTCCTGGAAGACGAAGGACGATCCGGAGATGTAGGCGAAGAGACCGGCGAAGGCCAGGCCCTGGGTCAGGGCGTAGCCGAGGTAGACCCGGTCGCCGGCCAGCGATCGCATCGTCCGGGCGGTGGCGGCCAGACCGCCGCTGCTGCGCCGCTCGGCCGGAAGGGTCTCGGGCAGCCGCCAGGCCACCGCGGCGGCCAGCAGCAGGCCGATCGCCGCGAGGACCACGAAGACCGCCCGCCAGGAGCCGAACCGCAGCACCAGGCTGCCGACGCCGGGCGCGGCCACCGGGGCCACCCCGAAGACGAGGGTGAGCTGCGAGAAGTACTTCGCGGCGGCCCGCCCGGAGTGCAGGTCGCGGACCACGGCCCGGGCGACCACCACACCCATCCCGCCGGCGAAGCCCTGGGCGAAACGCGCCGCGGCCAGCGCCGGGGCGTTCGGCGCGATGGCGCAGACCAGCGACAGCAGGGCGTACGCGGCGACGCCGGCCAGCACCGGCCGGCGGCGTCCCCACCGGTCGCTCAGCGGGCCGGTGACCAGTTGGCCGAGGGCCATCCCGATCAGGCAGGTGGTGAGCGAGAGCTGGATCCGCGCCTGGTCGGCCCCCAGGTCCCGGGTCATCTCAGGGAACGCCGGCAGGTACATGTCCAGCGACAGTGGTCCGAACGCGGTCAGCAGGCCGAGCAGCGCCAGCAGGCCCGGGCCGGTCCGCGCCGGGCCGGTGGCCGGTCGCCCGGCCGGTGCCGACGGCGTGGTCGGTTGGGTCGTCTGTGCCACGAGAGATCTCCCCACGATGATCGTCTCGGGTACCTTAGCTCTGTGTTCAGAGGTATTTCCCGCCGAAGTGGGTGAGGTCATGTCGAACGGCCAGGACGCGGCGCGGCTCGGTGCTGCCGTCGGCGAGCTCTACCGGTTGCTGCGCCGGTCGGCGAACCAGCGGGCCAACCGCACCGCGCTGCCGCTGGCGCAGGTGGAACTGCTGCTGGTGATCCGCGCCCATCCGGGAGTGAGCGTCAAGGAGGCGGCCGGGCGGCTGCGCACGGCGCCGAACACCGTCAGCACGCTGGTGGGCGACCTCGCCACCGCCGGGCTGTTGGAGCGCGAGCGCGACGCGGCGGACGGCCGGGTGGTGCGACTGCGGCTCACTCCGGCGGCCCGGAACCGGATGGCCGACTACGAACGGCACCGCACCGAGCTGCTCACCGAGGCGCTGGCCGAGCTCGACCCGGCCGCCCGGGACGCGCTGAACGCCGCCGTTCCGCACCTGGACCGGCTCGCCGTGCTGCTGGGCGGACCCACCTGACCGGTCGGCCTCAGAGGGTGCCGTCGAGTTCGGCGAAGCCGCGGTGAGCGGCGACCAGGGCAGCCTGGGGACCGAACGGGGCACCGGCGGCAACCTGTTCCGCCGGGGCGCCGGCGCGGTGCCCGGACCAGATCAGCCCGGCCAGCTCGACCAGCTGCCGGTGCTGGGCCCCGACGAACTCCGCGTCCACCGGGGTGCCGTGCCCGGGGATCACCACCGTGCCGGGGGTGGTCAACCGGAGCAGGTCGGCGACGGCGTCCGGCCACCGCAGCGGGTAGGAGTCCTCGAAGGCCGGCGGTGCCCCCTGCTCGACCAGGTCACCGGCGACCAGCACGTCCGCGTCCGGCACGTGCACCACCAGGTCACCGTCGGTGTGCCCGGGGCCGGGATGACGCAGCAGCACCCGCCGCCCGCCGACGTCGAGCACTGTCTCGTCGCGTACCGGGTGGGTGGGCGCGAGCAGCTCGGTGGCGGCCAGCGCGGGGGCGAGCGCCGGCCACCCGGCGCGCACCTCGGCGTACGCCTCCCGGCGCAGCCGCTCGGGGTGTTCGCGCAGCCGGGCCGCGACCCGCTCGTGCGCGTAGACCGGACGGGGCGGGTCGGCGGCGAGGGTGGCGTTGCCGAAGCAGTGATCGAAGTGGTGGTGCGTGTTCACCACCGTCCACGGCACGGCGGTGACCGCGCGGGCGGCGGCGGCCAGCTCGGCGGCCTGCCCGGCGGTGGAGAGGGTGTCCACCAGTAGCGCGGCGCCGTCGCCGACCACCAGCGTGACGTTCACCGCGAGCAGCGGCTCACGCAGCACGTGCACCCGGTCGGCGACCTCGACGAACCGGCCGGTCATGCGTTCCGCGCGGCGCGCTCCACGAACCGGCGGCGGTCGACCACCACCCGCTCCACCCGACCGTCGGCAACGACGCCATCGCCGTCGGTGACGGTCACCTCGAAGGCCAGCCGCCGCCCGTCGACCTCGGCCAGCCGGGCCTGCGCCCGGACCGTGCGCCCGATCGGGGTGGCGGCCCGGTGCTCCAGCTCGACCCGCAGCCCGACCGTGGTGGTGCCGGCCGCCAGCCGGGCGGCGGTCGCCGCGACCGTCGCGGCCTCGGCGAGTGCCAGGACGCGGGGCGTGCCCAGCACCGGCACGTCGCCCGACCCGAGCGCCTGTGCGGTGTCGGCGTCGGTGACGGTCAACTCCACCACGGCGGTCAGCCCTGGGGCGAGCGCGTCCGGCTGCTCCTGCATGGCCCACAGCCTAGGCGCTGCCTCGCCGCGCTGGTGGTCGGCGTCGGTCTATGCCCGGGCCGCCGCTAACCTTGACCGCGATGGCCGTCGTGACTGACCCCCAGCCCCCCGCCCGGACCGACCCGCCCGCGTCGCCCGACGGCGGGCGTCGCCGTCTGGTCGCCATGGCGATCTGGGGAGTCGCCTTCGTCGCCGGATGGCTGGCCATCGGCCTGCCCACCGACCCGGCGTACGCGTTCCTCTGGATCTGGGCCGGCACCATCGCCTGGAACTCGTCCCGGCCGTGGCGCAGTCACCTGCGATTCGCCCGGGACTGGGTGCCGGTGGTGCTGCTCTTCGCGGTCTACAACCTCTCCCGCGGCTTCGCCGACAACGGCGCCACCCCGCACGCCTACGAGCTGGTCGTCGCCGACCGGTTCATGTTCGGCTGGGCGACCGGCGGGCAGGTGCCCACCATCTGGTTGCAGCAGCACCTCTACCGGCCGGAGGTGCACTGGTGGGACGTGCTGGTCAGCTGGGTCTACTTCTCGCACTTCGTGGTGGCGCTCACCGCCGCCGCAGTGCTCTGGCTGCGTAACCGGGCGCGCTGGGGGGCGTACATGCGCCGGTGGGGTTTCCTCTGCGCCGCCGGCCTGGTCACCTACTTCGTCTACCCGGCGGCCCCACCCTGGTGGGCGGCGCAGAACGGGTTGATCGAGGAGGTCGCGCGGATCTCCACCCGGGGTTGGAAGGAGTTCGGCATGCACGGCGCCGGCAACCTGCTCAACGCCGGCCAGATCGCGTCGAATCCGGTGGCCGCGATGCCGTCGCTGCACACCGCCTGGGCGCTGTTCGTGGTGCTCTTCTTCTTCAACACGACCCGTCGGCGCTGGTGGCCGCTGCTGCTGGCCTATCCGCTGGCGATGACCTTCACCCTCGTCTACTCGGGCGAGCACTACGTGATCGACGTGCTGGTCGGCTGGGCGTACGTCGGGATGACCTTCCTGGTGGTCGGCCTGGCCGAGCGCTGGTGGGCCGCCCGCCGGGCCCGCCGTGGGCCGCCCGACGACCCGACCCCGGTGACCGCGACGGCGACCGACCCGACTCCAGCCGGCGACGCGGTTCCGGCCGGCGACGCGTCGACGGTCTCCGCGACCACCCGCTGACGGGCCGGCCGGCGACCCTGCGAACGCGCCGGCCGGGTCAGCCGGCTCGGCGGGCGGCGTGGCTGCGCCTGGTCAGCTCGGCGGCGATCGCCCAGGCCTCGGCGACGTCGCGGTCCTCGGCCGCCGCGCCCGGGCCGCCCGCGGTGTCCGCGTGCACCGTGGCCAGGCCGAGCCGCCGCTGCAGCGGCCCCTGCACCACCCGCACGCTCTGGATCCGGGCGTACGGCACGACGGCGGCCTGGCGGGTGAGCAGCCCGGACCGGACCGCGAAGACCCGATCGTGCAGCCCCGCGCCGAGCGCGCCGCGGCTGAGCGGGTGCAGCCAGCGTGCCCGCGGCGGCGGCGGGCTGAACGGCAGCCCGGCAAGCTGTACCCCGGGCAGCACCTCGGCGACGATCATCTCGGCGGTGGGCAGCTCACCGACCGGCAGCAGCCGGTCCGGGCGGTTGCGCTCGTCGGCCTCGCCGATCGAGTAGCCGGCCACCTCCAGGCGCAGCCGGAGCCAGCCCTTCATCCGCCAGAGCAGCGGCCAGGTGGCCCGCAGGGTCTGCACCCGGTCCAGCGGGACGGTCTGCGCCCGGGTCTCCAGCAGGCCGTTGCGCACCCGCAGCGTCCCCTCGTCGCGGGCCAGCCGGAAGTTCCAGTCGTCGAGCACCCGGCGCACCGGTTGCAGCAGCACACCGGCCATCGCGGTGAGGGTGCTCGCCACCGCGATGAACGACCAGGAGTCCTCGGAGAGGAACTGCGCCACCACGAAGGCCACGCCGAACGGCAGCAGGAACGCCTGCGGGGTGAGCAGCTGGCTGACCAGCAGGTCCTGGTTGCGTACCGCGTGCAGCGGCCGGCCGGGCGGCACCGTCGCAGGTGCCGCCGGTGCGCCCGCCGCGGCCGACGCCGGGCCGGTCGGGGCGGCGGTCCCGGCTGCGGCGGCCGGGGCGGCGCCCGGCTGCCCGGCCCGGCCGGCCAGGATCAGCAGCCGCTCCCGCAGCGCGGCGGCGTCGGCCACGCTCAGGTACGCCAGCGGTGCCTCGGTCTTGCCGCCGCCGACCACCTCGAGGCGCAGCTCGGCGAGCCCGGTGAGCTGCGCGAGCAGTGGCCGGACCACCTCCACGGCCTGTAACCGTTCCAGCGGGATGGCCCGGGTCCGCCGCCAGAGCAGCCCCTCGTGGACCCGCAGTTCCCGGCCGACCACGTGGTAACCGGTGTTGTACCAGCTGATCACCGAGAGCACCGTCGCACCCACCGCCAGGACGGCGACCATCGCGGCGAACCAGCCGAAGCCCACCCGGGACAGCGTCGACCAGGAGAGCCCGGCGATCACCACGACCAGTGACTTCGCCCCGTGCAGCGCGGGGCTCAGCGGGTGCAACCGCCGCCGCGGCTCCTCCGGGCCACCCGGCGTACCGGGCGCGGGCGGTGCGTACGGTCCCGCCGGCTGCGGCGCCCCGGTCGGCGGATACGCCGCCACCGGGTACGGCGGCGCACCGCCGTACGGCGGCGGTCCGGGGTACGGGACCGCCGGGTACGGCGCGGCGGCGCCCGGCTCGCGGGGCGGCCCGGGGTCCGGCGCCGACGGACGGGGACCCGGCTCGGCCGGAGCGTCGCTCATCGGGGCGGCCCCACGGTCACCGGCGGCGAGCCGGGCCGGCCGGTCACAGCCCCTCCGCCCGGTCTTCGCCCAGGGCGGTGAGCCGGTCGCGCAGCCGGGACGCCTCGGCCGGCCGCAGCCCGGGCACCCGGGCGTCGCTGGCCGCCGCCGCGGTGTGCAGCTGGACGGTGGCCAGGTCGAAGGCGCGCTCCAGCGGCCCGGCGCTGACGTCGACGAACTGCATCCGGGAGTACGGCACGATGGAGAGCCGGCGGACCAGCAGCCCGTGCCGGACCAGCAGGTCGTCGTCGCGCTCCGCGTAGCCCCAGGCCCGAACCGCCCGGACGATGGAGAAGGCCCGGACGGCGCCGAGCAGCAGGGCGACGGCGAGGCCCACGCCGAACAGCCAGTGGCCGCTGAGCGCCCAGCCGATCACCGCCACCAGCACCACGACGGCCAGCACCACGGCGAGCCGGACCAGCTCCACCCAGATCAGGTCCCGGGAGATCGGTTGCCACCGGACGGTCTCCGGCCAGGGTTCCAGCGGCCCGGGGACCGGCCCCGGCGGGACGGACGGCGGGCCGGGCGTCGGCGTTGGCGGCGGTCCGGCGGCGGCCGGCCGCCCGGTGGACTCGGCTCCGGTCACCGGAGAGATCCGTTCTGCGCGCTCACGCTTCGAGCGTAGGCGATCCGGACAGCGGTGCGACCGCACGCAGGAAGCCCCGGGCGTCGAGAAAGTCGCCGAGCGTCTCGCGGTGCGTGGCGCAGGCGAGCCAGGTCTTGCGCCGGTCGGCGTCGTGCAGGCGGGGATTGTTCCACCGCAACGCCCAGAGTGCCGGTGCGCGACACCCCTTGGCCGAGCAGATCAGCGGCTCGTCGGCGGGGGAGGGGAAGCTCATCCCGGCCAGTCTAGGTCGGCGGGGAGAGAAGTTGAGCGCCGGGCGGCCACGGGGGGAGCCGCCCGGCGACGGGGTGAATCGTACACGCGGTCAACCGGTACCTGTCCACCCCGAGAATGGCGATTCGACCGGCTGGGACGGCGCGGCGAAAATCGGCTTCTCCCCACCTCGGCACTCAGCCGGGCATGCGAGTCTTGATACGCACCACGCCGCGACAACCGATCATGCTGTGGAGGACCGGTGGCCCAGCCGACCACGCCCGACGCCCCGACACCGAACGGGGCGGCACCGCAGCCGCCCGCGCCGGCGACCACTCCCGCCGAGGACGCGACCCTGCTGGAACGGGCGCTCTTCGAGATCAAGCGGGTGATCGTCGGGCAGGACCGGATGGTGGAGCGGATGGTCGTCGCCCTGCTCGCCCGTGGTCACTGCCTGCTGGAGGGGGTCCCCGGGGTGGCCAAGACCCTGGCCGTGGAGACCCTCGCCAAGGTGGTCGGCGGCTCGTTCGCCCGGGTGCAGTTCACCCCGGACCTGGTGCCGGCCGACATCATGGGCACCCGGATCTACCGGCAGTCCAGCGAGAAGTTCGACGTGGAGCTCGGTCCCGTCTTCGTCAACTTCCTGCTCGCGGACGAGATCAACCGCGCGCCGGCCAAGGTCCAGTCGGCGCTGCTGGAGGTGATGAGCGAGCGGCAGGTCTCCATCGGCGGGGAGACCCACCGGGTGCCGGACCCGTTCCTGGTGATGGCCACCCAGAACCCGATCGAGCAGGAGGGTGTCTACCCGCTGCCGGAGGCGCAGCGGGACCGCTTCCTCATGAAGATCGTCGTCGGCTACCCGACCGACGCCGAGGAACGGGAAATCGTCTACCGGATGGGCGTCGCCGCGCCGGAACCGTCGGCGGTGTTCAGCACCCCCGACCTGATCGCGCTGCAACGCAAGGCCGACCAGGTCTTCGTGCACAACGCGCTGGTCGACTACGCGGTCCGGCTGGTGCTCGCCACCCGGGCCCCGGCCGAGCACGGCATGCCGGACGTCGCGCAGCTGATCCAGTACGGAGCGAGCCCGCGCGCCTCGCTCGGGCTGGTCCGGGCCACCCGGGCGCTGGCGCTGCTGCGCGGCCGGGACTACGCGCTGCCGCAGGACGTCCAGGACATCGCCCCCGACATCCTGCGCCACCGCCTGGTCCTCAGCTATGACGCGCTCGCCGACGACGTGCCGGCCGACCACATCGTGCACCGGGTGATGTCCACCATCCCGCTGCCCTCGGTCGCGCCCCGGCAGCAGGCCACGCCGACGCCGACCGTCGCGCCGCCGGGCGCCGGGTGGCCCGGGCCGCGCCCGTGACCTCAGCCACCCCTCGCCCCGCCACCGGTGACCGGTCGGAGGCCGTGCTCTCCCGGCTCCAACTGCTGGTCACCCGCAAGCTCGACGGCCTGCTCCAGGGCGACTACGCCGGCCTGCTGCCCGGCCCGGGCAGCGAGGCGGGGGAGTCGCGCGAGTACCGGCCCGGCGACGACGTGCGCCGGATGGACTGGCCGGTGACCGCGCGTACCACCATGCCGCACGTCCGGCGGACGGTCGCCGACCGGGAGCTGGAGACGTGGCTGGCGGTGGACCTCTCGGCCAGCCTGGACTTCGGCACCGGGCAGTGGCTCAAGCGGGAGGTGGTGGTGGCCGCCGTGGCCGCGATCACCCACCTGACCGTCCGCGGCGGCAACCGGATCGGCGCGGTGGTCGGCACCGGCGGCGGCACCCCGCCGACCGGCCGCCGCCGTGGCGTACCGCCGGCGTCCGGGCCGGGAGTGCTGACCCGGCTCGCCGCCCGCAACGGCCGCAAGGAGGCGCAGGGCCTGCTGCGCGCGATCGCCGGCACCGACGTCCGGCCCGGCCGCAGCGACCTGGGCGCCCTGGTCGACATGCTCAACCGGCCGCCCCGGCGGCGCGGCGTGGCGGTGGTCATCTCCGACTTCCTCGCCCCGCCCGAGCAGTGGGCGCGGCCGCTGCGCAAGCTGCGGGTGCGTCACGACGTGCTGGCCATCGAGGTGGTCGACCCGCGCGAGCTGGAGCTGCCCGACGTCGGGGTGCTGCCGGTGGTCGACCCGGAGACCGGCGAGCTGCATGAGGTGCAGACCGGCGACCCGGCGCTGCGCCGCCGCTACGCCGAGGCGGCCACGGCCCAGCGGGCCGCGATCTCCGCCGCGCTGCGCGCCGCCGGCGCCGCCCATCTGCGCCTGCGTACCGACCGAGACTGGCTGCTGGACATGGTGCGCTTCGTGGCCGCGCAGCGGCACGCCCGCACCCGGGGGACGACACGATGATCCGTTTCTTGCAACCGTGGTGGCTGCTGGCCGTGCTGCCCGTGCTCGCCCTCGCCGCGCTCTACGTGTGGCGGCAGCTGCACCGCCGGGCGTACGCGATGCGGTTCACCAATGTGGACCTGCTGCGCACCCTCGCCCCGAAGGGGCTGGGCTGGCGGCGGCACGTGCCGGCGACCGCGTTCCTGCTCTGCCTGCTGGTGCTGGCCACCGCCCTGGCCCGTCCGGCGGTGGACACCCGGGAGCCACTGGAACGGGCCACCGTGATGCTCGCCATCGACGTGTCGCTCTCCATGCAGGCCGACGACGTGGCGCCGAACCGGCTGGAGGCCGCCCAGGAGGCGGCCAAGCAGTTCGTCGGCGAGCTGCCGGAGAGCTACAACCTGGGGCTGGTCTCGTTCGCGAAGTCGGCGAACGTGCTGGTGCCGCCGACCAAGGACCGGGGTGCGGTGACCAGCGCGATCGACGGGCTGGTGCTGGCCGAGGCGACCGCGACCGGAGAGGCCGTCTTCACCTGCCTGGAGGCGATCCGGTCGGTGCCCGCCGACGGCGCGGCCGAGATCCCGCCGGCGCGGATCGTGCTGCTCTCCGACGGCTACCGGACCTCCGGCCGCTCGGTGGAGGAGGCGGCTGCCGCCGCGCAGGCGGCCAATGTGCCGGTCTCCACGATCGCGTTCGGCACCGACGGCGGGCAGGTCGACATCGGCGGGCAGCTTCAACGCGTCCCGGTGGACCGGCTGGCCCTGGCGGAGCTGGCCGAGACCACCGAGGGGTTCTTCTACGAGGCGGCGTCGGTGAGCGAGCTGAAGCAGGTCTACCAGGACATGGGCAGCTCGATCGGGTTCCGTACCGAACCTCGGGAGGTCACCCAGTGGTACGCCGGGGTGGCGCTGCTGCTCGCGCTCTGCGCCGGCGCGCTCAGCCTGCTCTGGTCGTCCCGGATGCTGTGACGGCCGGCCGTCCTCGTGGTCGGCCGGCTTGAACTCGGTCGACCGCGAGGGCGGCGGGTCGGTGTCGGGGAACGGCGCGGTGTGCGGTTCAGTGACCGGCGAGGACGAAGACGACGGCCACCCAGACGGCGGCGAGGGTGAATCCGAGCGGGGCGATGTAGCGGCTCATGAGGGGCTCCGGGTGGCGACTGGACAGCCCATGGGCAGGGGCGGTCCGTTGAATGGATCAGGACGCGCACACGAAGTCGTGACCGGGCGGCTCCCGGGGCCGCCCGGGGTGTGGGCGGCGCAGCTCACGATCCCCGGCGCGGGGCCGGGGAGCGGAACGGGCGGGAGCGGAGCTGGGTCAGCTCACCTGCTGGAGCCGTGGCTCAGCGGGGCTGACGATCGGCCCGGCCACGACTAGGAGGATCGCTATCTCGCACAGCGATCACCTCCTGCGGTCGGCGGGGCCCGGAACGTTGATGATCGTACACCCCGGGAGGCCCCGCCGCGCACTCGGCCGACCGGCCTACCGCGCCCCCTCCCGGTGGCCGAGGCCCTCCGTGCCGGCCGGCTCCGGACACCGCCCGCGGTGGCCCGCGGAACGGGGTGGGCGGCCGGTCGGAGCGCTGCGCGTGTCGAGGCGCCGGGGTTGCGGCCACCGCCCGGCGACCAGGGCCGCCAACAGCAGCGCCAGCACCGGCAACCAGCCGAGCCGGGCGACCACCCAGGCCGCGCCGTCCGGCGGGGTGTGCAGGCCGGGCAGCGCCGCGCCGGCGCGGGCGGCGAGCGCGCTGACCCCGACCAGCACCGGCTGGTGCCAGAGGTAGATCCGCACCGCGTGCCGGTTGACGGCCTCGACCGCCCGGCCGGGACCCGGCCGGGCAGTGAGCCGCAGCAGCGCCGGCCGGGCGAGCAGCCCCAGACCGATCTGGGTGCCCGCCAGGGCGACCGCGAGCAGCGACGGCGGATTCAGGTTGGACATCGCCGCACCGGGCACCCCGACGGCGCTCGCCGGATAGCCGGCGGCGATCAGGGCGGCGAGGGCGACCATTCCGGCGAGCGCCAGCCCGGCCGCCGGGCGACGCCCGGCGAGCCGCCCGTCGGCATGTGCCAGCCCGAGCAGATACGGCACCGCCCAGGCGGCCAACAGGCTGACCGGCAGCAGCCCACCGGCCGTCGGCAGCAGCCGGGCGGCGAGGTCCGCCCCGGCCACCGCGGCGACCGCCGGCGCGGCGCACCACCACGGACCCCACCGGCGTACGGCGGCGCGCAGCGGGACGGTCAGCGCCACCAGGGCGGCGAGCGGCAGCAGGAACCAGAGCGGGCTCACCGCCAGGGTCAGCGCGACCGCGAGGGTGCCGTCGGGGGTGCCGACGACGGTGGCCACCAGCAGCACCGCGGCGCCGGCGCCGAGCAGCGCGACGGTGGGCAGCACCAGCCGGCGCAGCCGCCGGGCGAGCCAGCCGGCCGGGCCGCCCCGATGCCGGGCGACCGAGCGGGCCGAGGCGTACCCGGCGGTGAAGAAGAAGAGCCCGAGCGTCTGCAGCAGCCAGGTGGCCGGTGCCAGGGCGGGCATCGCGGCGAGCGGGCTGGCCTGGTGCAGCGACCCGTCGGAGGTGAGTACCAGCCCGGTCACCAGCCAGTGCCCGAGCACCACCCCGCCCACGGCGTACCCGCGCAGGGCGTCGATCGCCCGGTCCCGCGTCATCGGGCCACCCCCGCGCCGGCCGTCCGGGCCGCGCCGGGGCCGCCCGGCTGGTGGTCGCCGCCGACGGTGGCGGGCCGGGTGTCGGCGCCGCCGGTGAGCGCGACCGAGACCAGCGCGGCCAGCGTCGCGCCGCCGGGAACCAGGTAGCCGTCGTGTCCGTGGACGCCGGTCACCGGCAGGATGCGCGCCCCGAAGCCGGGGTCGGCGGGCCGTCGACCGTGCCCGAGACCGGGCAGCCGGACCGCCGGCACCCGCCGGACCCAGTCGTCGGCCGCCTCGGCCGCCCAGACCCGCCGGTCGGCGCCGAGCGCCGTCGCCCGGTCCACCCCGGTGCCGATGCCACCGAGGGTCACCACGTCGGTGACCTGCGCCGGGGCGTCCGCCGCGGCCAGCCCCACCACCAGCGCTCCGTAGCTGTGCCCGACCAGCGTCACGGCGGCCGCCGGGCGGTGCGCGACCAGCGCGCCGAGCAGGCCGCCGAGCGCGACCGCGCCGTGTCGGGCGTCCGCCGAGCCGGCCGCGGTGAGTACCCCGTCCGGCGGGTCGTAGCCGAGCCAGGCCAGCACCGCCACCCGGGCGTGCGGGTCGGCCGCCCGCAGCGCCCGGTACAGCTCGTCGGCCTGCACCGCAGGGGCGCGCCGGGCCACTCCGCCCAGCCCCCGGTCGAAGTCGCGCAGGGTGCTGCCCACGCCGGGCACCAGCACCACGATCCGGTCCGCGGTGGTCAGATCGCCGCGTACCTCCACCGCGCGTCCGTCGCCGCGCGGGTCGAAGAGCAGGAACCGGCGACCCTGGGCCGCCCAGTCGGCGTACGGGGGGCCGGCCGCGCGCATCGCCGCCGCGGTGACCGGGTACGCCTCGACGAAGGCGCCCGCCGCGACCGGCTCCGCCGGGCCGGGCAGGACCAGCCCGACGCCGAGCAGGGCGGCCAGCCCGGCCCGAGTGGCACGTGTCCAGTTCATCGCGTCTCTCCCTTCCGGATCTTCCGGGGGGAGAGTGCGGGCGGCACCGCGGTGTGGGCGTCACCCCGCAGAGCCGGGTTCACCCCGCTACCCGGGGGCTACTCGCCGGCGGCGACCAGACCCGTCTCGTAGGCCAGCACCACCGCCTGGGCCCGGTCGCGCAGGTGCAGCTTGGCCAGGATCCGCCCGACGTGCGTCTTCACGGTCTGCTCGGCGACCACCAGGTCGGCGGCGATCTCCTGATTGGAGCGGCCCCGGGCGATCAGCCGCAGCACCTCGGTCTCCCGCGGGGTCAGCGCGGCCAGCTCGACCGGGCGGGGTCGGCGCCGCTCCGGCCGGGCCGCGAACTCGGCGATCAGCCGGCGGGTCACCGCCGGGGCGAGCAGCGCGTCCCCGGCCGCGACCACCCGGACGGCGTGCACCAGGTCGGCGGCCGGGGCGTCCTTGAGCAGGAATCCGCTGGCCCCGGCGCGCAGCGCCTCGTAGACGTAGTCGTCCAGGTCGAAGGTGGTGAGGATGAGCACCCGCGGCCGCTCGGCGGGCCGGTCGCCGAGCAGCTTGCGGGTCGCGGCGAGCCCGTCGAGCACCGGCATCCGCACGTCCATCAGCACCACGTCCGGGTCGAGCCGGCGGGCGGCGGCGACCGCCTGCGCGCCGTCCGCGGCGTCACCGACCACGAGCAGGTCCGGCTGGGCGGCCAGCAGCGCCCCGAAGCCCTGCCGCACCATCGCCTGGTCGTCGACGATCAGCACCCGGATCATCGCTCCCCGTCCTCCCGGTCACAGGGCAGCAGCGCGTCCACCGCGTAGCCGCCGTCGTCGGTGGGTCCGGCGGTGAACGTACCGCCGAGGGAGACGGCCCTCTCCCGCATGCCGGTCAGCCCGTGCCCGCCGCCCCGCCCGGCCGGTCCTGGCGTGCCGCCGCCGTCGTTGACCACGCGTACGGCCAGCTCGCCGTCGCGGGCGCGCAGCGTGACGCGCACCACCGCGCCGGCGGCGTGACGGGCGGCGTTGGCCAGCCCTTCCTGGACGATCCGGTAGGTGGCCAGGCCCACGGGTGCCGGCGGCTCGGTGGGTACGTCGGTGTCCAGGGTCACCGCCATGCCCGCCCGTTCGGCGGACTCGACCAGCGCGGGCAGCTCCGCGAGGCCGGGCTGCGGTGCGGTCCGCGCCTCGTCCGACTCGCTGCGCAGCACGCCGAGCAGCCGCCGCATGTCGGTCAGCGCCGCGCGGGCGGAGTCGGCGATGGCGACGAACTCGGCGCGCGCCGGCTCGGGCACCGCTTCGAGCCGGTACGGCGCGGTCTCGGCCCGTACCGCGAGCATCGACATGTGGTGGGCGACCACGTCGTGCAGCTCCCGGGCGATCCGGGTGCGCTCCTCCAGCACCGCCCGGCGGGCCTTCTCCAGCTCGCTCAGCTCGGCCTGCTCGGCCAGTGCACGGCGGGTGCGGACGTTGCGGCCCACCAGGTCGCCGAGCAGGAGAAGCACCAGGAACAGCAGGCAGACACCGACCTGGTTGTTCGGCGAGACGAAGATCCAGACCGGGATGAGGCTGAACAGCCCGACCCAGACCAGGACGGCCCGGTCGACCCGTGCGGCCACCACGGTCAGCACCACGATGATGATCAGGATCTGGGTGGGGCTCCACGGCCAGTCGTCGGTCGGACGCCGGTTGAACGTGCCGAACAACTGCCCGAGGAACATGATCCGCCAGGCCCACAGCGGCCGGGCCAGCAGGAGTGGCAGCGGTGCGACGGTGAGGATCGCGATCAGCCAGGCGGTGGCGACGGGCAGCTTCCGCGAGTCGAGCAGGAACTGCGCGGTGATCAGGGTCAGCACGACCAGCGCGAACAGCCCGACGGTCGGGGCGAGGGCGGCTGCGCGGGGCCAGCGCCGCAGCGGTAGCCGGACCGCCGGGTAGTCCGGCCCGGCGAAGGTGCGGCGCAGGGCGGCCAGGGCGCCAAGCAGGTGACGGCGATCCACCCTCCGCAGGGTAGTTCGGCGGGTCGGCCGGGTCGTGCTCCCGCAGGGTGATCCCGCGGGTCGTACCACGGTACGACGTCGGGGTGGTTAGTGATTACCCTGCGGTAACGCCTAGTCTCCAAGCCGCAGCGATCTTTGGAGGAACCACCGTGGCTCGTACAGTGCTGGTTACCGGAGGTAACCGGGGGATCGGCCTGGCCATCGCGCAGGCCTTCGCCAAGCAGGGCGACCGGGTTGCGGTCACGCACCGCAGCGGCGAGGCCCCCGAGGGCTTCTTCGGCGTCCGGTGTGACGTGACCGACGCCGAGTCGCTGGACGCGGCGTTCACCGCGATCGAGGCGGAGCTGGGGCCGGTCGAGGTGCTGGTCTCCAACGCCGGGGTCACCGACGACACGCTGCTGCTGCGGATGTCGGAGGAGCAGTTCACCCGGGTGCTGGACACGAACCTGACCGGCGCGTTCCGCTGCGCCAAGCGCGCCTCGGCCAAGATGCTCCGGGCCCGGTGGGGCCGCATGATCTTCGTCTCCTCGGTGGTCGCCCTGTCCGGCGGCGCAGGCCAGGTCAACTACGCCGCCAGCAAGGCCGGCCTGGTCGGTGTGGCCCGCTCGATCACCCGGGAGCTGGGCAGCCGCAACATCACCGCCAACGTGGTCGCGCCGGGCTTCATCGACACGGACATGACCGCCGTGCTGACGGACGAGCGCAAGGCGGAGATCCGCAAGTCGATCCCGGCGGGCCGGATGGCGACTCCGGACGAGGTGGCCGGCGTGGTCACCTGGCTGGCCGGCGACACCGCGGGCTACATCTCCGGCGCCGTCATCCCGGTCGACGGCGGCCTCGGCATGGGCCACTGACGCAGATCACCACGACTCAGACGGAGGAACTCCTGCATGTCCGGACTCCTGGCCGGTAAGCGGCTGCTGGTCACCGGCGTCATCACCGACGCCTCGATCGCCTTCTCGGTGGCGAAGCTCGCCCAGGAGAACGGCGCGCAGGTCGTGCTGACCGGTTTCGGCCGGCTCTCCCTGGTGGAGCGGATCGCCAAGCGGCTGCCCGAGCCCGCCCCGGTGATCGAGCTCGACGTGACCAACCCGGAGCACCTCGCCGGGCTCGCCGACAAGGTCCGCGAGCACGTCGACGGGCTCGACGGGCTGGTCCACTCGATCGGCTTCGCGCCGCAGAGCTGCCTCGGCGGCGGCTTCCTCGACGCCCCGTGGGAGGACGTCGCCACCGCGCTGCACGTCTCGACGTACTCGTACAAGTCCCTCGCGGTGGCCGCGCTGCCGCTGATGTCCGCCGGCAGCGCGGTGGTCGGGCTCACCTTCGACGCGACCAAGGCGTGGCCGGTCTACGACTGGATGGGCGTGGCCAAGGCCGGGCTGGAGTCGGCCTCCCGCTACCTGGCGCTGCACCTGGGCAAGCAGGGCATCCGCAGCAACCTGGTCTCCGCCGGTCCGCTGCGGACCATGGCCGCGAAGTCGATCCCCGGCTTCGACCAGTTCGAGGAGGCGTGGACCGAGCGCGCCCCGCTGGGCTGGAGCCTCACCGACCAGGAGCCCGCCGCCCGGGCCTGCCTGGCCCTGCTCTCCGACTGGTTCCCGGCCACCACCGGCGAGATCGTGCACGTCGACGGCGGCTACCACGCCCTCGGCGCCTGAGCCGCGCCCGCCGACGGCTCCCGGACAATCCGGGGGCCGTCGCCGGGTCGGCACCGGCCGCGGGGAAGAATGAGGCCATGGCGTACGACGCGGTGGTGCTGGTGAGCTTCGGAGGACCGGAGCGGCCCGAGGACGTGATGCCGTTCCTGCAGAACGTCACCCGGGGACGCGGCGTGCCGCCGGAGCGGCTGGCCGAGGTCGCCGAGCACTACCAGCACTTCGGTGGGGTCTCCCCGATCAACCAGCAGAGCCGGGAGCTGCTCGCCGCGATCCGGGCCGATTTCGCCGCGCACGGCCTCGACCTGCCGGTCTACTGGGGCAACCGGAACTGGCACCCGATGCTCGCCGACACCGTGACGCAGATGCGCGACGACGGGGTGACCAACGCGCTCGCCTTCGTCACCAGCGCCTACGGCGGCTACTCCTCGTGCCGGCAGTACCAGGAGGACATCGCCGCCGCCCGGGCCGCGGTCGGCCCGGACGCCCCGATGATCGAGAAGCTCCGCCAGTTCTGGGACCACCCGGGCTTCGTCGAGCCGCACGTCGACGCGGTGCGGGCGGCGCTGGAGCAGCTCGATCCGGCGAAGCGGGACAGCACCCGGCTGGTCTTCACCGCCCACTCGGTGCCCACCTCGATGGCCGCCAGCGCCGGCCCGCACGGCGGCCGGTACGAGGCGCAGCTGCGCGAGACGGCCCGGCTGGTGGCCGCCGCGGCGGCGCCCGACCTGCCGTACGACCTGGTCTGGCAGAGCCGCTCCGGCCCGCCGCACGTGCCGTGGCTGGAGCCCGACGTCAACGACCACCTGGCGGCGCTGGCCCAGGCGGGCACCACCACCAGCGTCGTGGTCAGCCCGATCGGGTTCGTCTCCGACCACCTGGAGGTGGTCTGGGACCTGGACACCGAGGCGCTGGAGACAGCCAAGCAGCTCGGCCTGGACTTCGTCCGGGCGGGCACTCCCGGCACCGACCCGCGCTTCGTGGCGATGGTCCGGGAACTGGTCACCGAACGGACCGACCCCGACGGGGTACGGCTGCGCCGACGCCTCGGCGAGCTGCCGCTCTGGGACACCTGCCCGGCGGTCTGCTGCGTGCCGCCCCGCCGCCCGTGACACCGACCCGACCCTCAGACCCCTTGGGATGACCGATGCATGACCGCAAGCCCGTGGAGAGCTGGCTCACCGACATGGACGGCGTCCTGGTGCACGAGGGGCAGCCGGTTCCCGGCGCGCCCGAGTTCATCAAGCGGATGCGCGCCTCCGGCAAGCCGTTCCTGGTGCTCACCAACAACTCGATCTACACACCGCGCGACCTCCAGGCCCGGCTCAGCCGGATGGGGCTGGATGTGCCGGAGCAGGCGATCTGGTCGTCCGCGCTGGCCACCGCGCAGTTCCTCGGCGACCAGCGGCCGGGCGGCACCGCGTACGTCATCGGCGAGGCCGGGCTCACCACGGCCCTGCACGCGGTCGGCTACGTGCTGACCGACTTCGCTCCCGACTACGTGGTGCTGGGGGAGACCCGCACCTACAGCTTCGAGGCGATCACCAAGGCGATCCGCCTGATCAACGACGGGGCCCGCTTCATCTGCACCAACCCCGACGTGACCGGCCCCTCGGTCGAGGGCGCGCTGCCCGCCGCCGGTTCGGTGGCCGCGATGATCTCCAAGGCGACCGGCGTCGAGCCGTACTTCGTCGGCAAGCCCAACCCGATGATGATGCGATCCGCGTTGAACACCATCAACGCGCACTCGGAGAGCACCGCGATGATCGGCGACCGGATGGACACCGACATCCTCTGCGGCCTGGAGGCCGGGCTGGAGACCATCCTGGTGCTCACCGGGATCAGCACCCGGACCGAGGCGGAGCGCTACCCGTACCGCCCGTCGCGGATCGTCGACTCCGTCGCCGACCTGATCGACGAGCTCTGACCCGGCCCGAGGCGCCGGGCGAAGGATGAGCGCGTGGTCACCGAGAACCCGCCACGGATCGTGCTGGTCGACGACCTCCAATCGTTCGTCGACGGCCGGACGGCGATGATCGACAGAACAGCTAGTCGCTGCGTTTGCTGGCGTCGAGGGCGGCCTGCTCCACGCGCTGGCGGTAGTCCAGCCACCATGACTCGTCGGCGGGGGGCAGGTTGTCGTTCCTGGGCAGCAGCCCGGCCGCGCCGTCGACGAGTTCGCGCACGATGTCAGCGTGGCCGGGCGTGCCGTTGTGTTTCCGCGATGACGTGGACCAGGACGTGGTGCAAGGTGACCGCCGGATCGCCCCACCACGGCACGCGGCCGACGTCATCCAGGGCGAGGGCTTCGATGGTGGCGTCGGCGTGGGCGCTCGCGCGACGGTACAGAGCGACGATCTCCTCGCGGGTCTCATCCGCGGTCGCCCACATGTCGGCATTGGTTTCCGCTCCGTCGCCGACGTACGGCAGCTCCTGCTCGAACGGCCGGCCGAACACGACGCCGAAGTAGAGGATCTCGCAGACCGCCGAGTGTTTCACCAGACCGAGCAGGTTGGTGCCGGTCCGCGTCAGCGGGCGGCGAATATCGTATTCGCTGAGTCCGTCGAGCTTCCACAGCAGCGCGTCGCGGCCACCCTTCAGGTAACTGTGCAGGTCTGCCTTCATCGCGCCACTATGGCATCCGTTGGGTGTCGGCACTGCCCCGCTCTCGGACGGGCAGACCGGCTACCGCAGCCTGTTGTCGAGCCGTCCAATTAGGACGTGGTGGGTTACAGAGGCTTGCCGCTCCTGGCGATGATGGATCGCATGCAAGACACCGTCGCCGTCGCGCTGGTCGCATCCCTGTCCACGCTTGCCGCAGCCGCCATCACCGGGCTGATCGGTGTGTGGGCCTCGCGGCTGCAGATGGCCAACAGCCTTGCCGTCGCACGTGCCGAGCGAGCGGAGCAGCGCACGGCGCGCAGGGACCAACTTCGCCGGGATTCCTACGTGGGCTTTCTCAGCGCCTGTGATCAGGCCTATCGACGTCTCGACGGGAACTGGCTGCAGCAGGATCACGACGCGATCCGGTCGACGTCCAACGAGACGTATCTGGCTCTGCGGACTCTTGACGAGGCGTACAACCTCGTCCTCCTCGAGGGGCCGGATGAACTCGCCCGGGAAGCGGAGCTTGTCATGAGAAGCATCAACGAGGAGTGGCGCCTGCAACTCCGACTGATCCGCGATGCGCGTTCCGATTCGGCGGGTGTTCCGATGTCCGCCCTCTTCCAGCCGGAGCGGCTCACCGCGATCGAGGAGCGGACAAGGCACAGGGACTCGTTCGTCACGGCGGCCCGAGTTGCCCTGGCTCAGGCTGCCTAGGGTCTGCGCTTACGCTCCATTCATGTTCCGTGCGGCTCGGCCTGGTGACTTCGAGCAGATCATCCGCCTCTACCGGCAACTGCAACCCGACGATCCGGTTCTGAGGGACGGCTCTGACGCCGCGGCTTTCCAGCAGATCCTGGGCTCTCCAGCGCTGCATCTCTTCGTGCTCGAACGGGATGGGGCCGTCGTCGCCACGACGTACCTCAACGTGATCCCCAACATCACCCGGTCGGCGTCGCCCTACGCCGTGATCGAGAACGTCGTCGTCGAGGAATCGCGGCGAGGAACAGGCCTGGGCAGGGAGATCATGGCCGGCACGCTTCAGGCCGCCTGGGATGCGGGCTGTTACAAGGCGATGCTGATGACCGGCTCACGCAGGCCGGCGACGCACGCCTTCTACAAAGCCTGCGGGTTCTCCGACGACGTCAAGACAGCGTACGTGGCTCGACCGTCGTGACCCGGCGCGCCGGCGGCCACGGCCGGGCCGTCGGTCGGTCTCCGGCCTGGCCAGGTCACGAAGCTCGTGCCTGACCAGGACCGGGTCCCGAGGGTGACGACGGTTCAGCACGACGCCGGTGGGATGCTCTGCTCGTACTGGAAGACGTTGTGCGGATCGTACTTGCCCTTGATCTTGCGCAACCGGTTGTAGTTGGAGCCCCAGTAGGCGGTTTCCCATTCCGCCATGCCGATGTTCGGCACGTTGACGTAGGCGCCGTCCACATAGGGTCGCAGCGCCTGGCTGAACTCGGCGATCCAGGTCTGGGCGATCGGGGTGAGGGCGTCGCCGCTGTCCGGCTCTCCGCGGGTGCCCCAGCCGGCGCCGGGCTCGGAGTAGAAGAGCGCGTCGCGATGCGGGAACGCCGCGCCGCCGCGCGGTTCCCTCGTCTGGGCCCCGGTGCCGAAGGCCTGGGTGAAGAAGTTGCTGTCCTCCGAGGGGGCCTTATCCATGAATTCGCGGATCAGGCTGATCGCCTGCTTCGGGAAGGGCTCGTTGGTGAACTGCGAGAAGAACTTCCAGTTCGCCGGCTCGTCCTCGGTCGGGATCTGGAATCCGGCATACACGTCACCCCAGGCCCCGGTCTGCACGGTGACGGCGGGGCTGCCGATCGAGAGCAGCGGTTCCAGCAGTTCTCTCACCTCTGCCTCCCGGCCGTCCGCGAGGACGCCGAAGAGCAGGATCTGGGATTTGTGGATCTCAAGCTGGGTGCCGAGGCGGTAGTCGCTGAACGGTGCGACGCGCTGCCAGGTGTCGAAGACCTCGTGCAGGTTGTCGAGGCCCTCCCAGGTCGCCTGCAGGTAGGCGACCTTCTTCAGTGGAGCCACCTTGTAGGTGAGTGAGGTGACGATCCCGAAGTTGCCGTTTCCCGCTCCGCGGAGCGCCCAGAGCAGGTCCGAGTGATTGCCAAGGTCCACCTCGATCGCCCGCGCCCCGTCGGCCCCCGACGCGACGACGACCTCCGCCCCGATCAGGTTGTCGCAGGCCATACCGAGGTAGCGGGTGAGGAAGCCGAAGCCGCCGCCGAGCGTGGCACCGGACAGGCCAACGCTGCCTTCCGTTCCGGTCGTCACCGCGAAACCCTGGTCGCTGAGCGCGGTCACCGCCTCCAGTTGGTTGAGCCCGGCGCCGACCTTCGCGGTGCGGGTGGCAGGGTCGATCTGGGCTGACTTCAGCTCGCTGACGTCGATGACGATGCCGTTGTCCACATTCGACCAGCCCTCCAGGCTGTGCCGGCCGCTTCGTACCCGCAACGCCACATCGTTCTGCCGCGCCCAGGTCAGGGCGTTGACCACGTCCTGTGTCTCCTGGGCGAAGACGATGACCAGCGGATAGCGAACGAAGAGTTCGTCCCAGCCGAGGCTCGCCCGCGCATATCCAGGGTCGGTCGGCCGGACGATGCGGCCGGTCAACTGCGCCGGTGGGCATTTTTCGGTGGAGGACCAGGCGGGTCCGTCCGCAATGGCCGGAGTGCCTCCGGACACGAGGCCCGGGAGAACGACCGCTCCGGCGCCAACGGCTGCCGTCGCCTTGAGCAGTTCGCGGCGAGAAAGGTCGTGCATGGTCCGCATCCTCTCGAACGGGTTTCACCGGTCTTCGACCAAGAGGACTCTTGTCTTCCAGCCGGCGCGCTACCGACGGTAATACGAGAGGTTTGTCCGAGTTTGTGAGACCTTGTCACGGAACCCGGTCGGGTGACGTCGGACCGCCTCCTGTGGGCGGACAGGCGTTGGCCGCTGAGGGTTTCCCGGCGCCCGGAGACTTTCGACCGTGGACTGACGCGCCCTGCCGGCAACTCAAGGGTTGGCGCGACGTACCAGCGCCCGTCGCTACCGGTTCGGCCTCGTCCGGCGCCTGATCACGGCGATCGTCCAGCCGAGGAACAGGACCTCGACGGCGGCGAGGGCCCAGGCGAGCGCGGTCTGCATCGCGGTGCCTCCCGTCAGGGGCGCAGCGGGGCGTTGCAGGCCGCGACCAGCGCCTGTCGGCACGCCGTGGTGAGTGGGCGCAGCGCCGCGTCGCGCTGCTGGGCCTCATAGTTGTTGATCGCGCCGCCGGGTGCGGCGTGCCCGGCCAGCGCGAGCACCCGATCCAGCACGGCGGCCCGGGCGAAGAGCCGACGGGCCCGCGGGTCGAAGCCGGGCGGAAGGTCGGTGGCACCGTCCGGGCGGCGCAGCGCCTCCAACGCCCCGGCCAACTCGGGCCGCCACTGGGCGACGTCGAGCCGGGTCAGAGCGGCAGTCGTCTCGGCCAGCGCGGCGGCCAGCTCCGCCTCCGCCTCTGCGGCGCCGGGCAGGGTCAGCGAGGCAGCCGGGGCATTCGGGGGCAGTGGGTAGACCCGCCAGAGCACCGTCTCGAAGGTGTCGCCGGAGCCGGAGGTGTGCATGCGGACCTGCGGGATCAGGCCCAGGCTGCCGGCCACCACCGCTTCACCGGCGAGCAGCGCCGCGCCGGCGAAGTCGCCGGGGCCGGGCAGCCCGCGCGGGTCGCCCGGGGCGGGCAGCACCAGGCGGATCTCGTCGGGCGAGAGCTTGGCCAGGGTGGGCAGCGCGTCGCCGAGCGGGACGTCGGTCCAGGTGCCGGGGGCGTCGGCGACCAGGTGCTCCTCGTCGCCGGCGATCGCGTCGGCGACCTCGTCGTAGGGCACCAGCCCGGCACGCCATGCGCGTATCCAGGCAACGAACCGGCTCGACCGGCGGGGCGCCAGCGTCGCCGCGCCCGTTGCGGGGGTGGACATGCCGAAAGGGTACGTGGTCACCACCGGCCGTGTCTCGGCTGCCGCCCCGGCCGCGCCGCGTGCCCCCAACTGCCCGCTTCGCCCCCGTCGCGCTACCCAGCCCAGCGTCGATCATGCGGTCGTGGTGGGCGTTCTCGGCGGATCGTGACGGTTCGTGAGGCACCACACCTGCATGATCGACACAGCGGGTCGGCGGCGCGTCGGGGTGTCGGGGGAGGCGACGGCGGTTAGCTTGATCTACATGGGGCGGCGGTACGAGAACGACGTGTTGGCGGGGGACTGGCGACGGCGCAAGGCCGTGCCGGAGGTCGACGCCGAGCCCGACCTGGTGGTCGAGGACGCGGACTCCGGCTTCTGCGGCGCGGTGGTCGGTTTCGAGCAGGGTGCGGTGGTGCTGGAGGACCGGCACGGCCGGCGGCGCAACTTCCCGATGCTGCCGGCGGCGTTCCTGCTCGACGGCCAGCCGGTGACACTGCGCCGCCCGACCCGGACCACCGCGCCGGCGCCGCGCCGCCGGACCGCCTCCGGTTCGATCGCCGTGCAGGGGGTACGCGCCCAGGTCGCCAAGGCGAGCCGGATCTGGGTCGAAGGGGTGCACGACGCCGCGCTGGTCGAACGGATCTGGGGCGACGACCTGCGGATCGAGGGCGTGGTGGTGGAGCCGCTGGACGGCATCGACGCGCTGGCCGCGGAGGTGCGGACCTTCGGGCCCGGGCCGGGGCGACGGTTGGGCGTGCTCGTCGACCACCTGGTGCCGGGCAGCAAGGAGAGCCGGATCGTGGCCGGGGTCACCTCCCCGCACGTGCTGGTCACCGGGCACCCCTACGTGGACGTGTGGCAGGCGGTGAAGCCGGCGGCGCTCGGCATCGCGGCCTGGCCGGTGGTGCCACCGGGGCGGCCGTGGAAGGAGGGGGTCTGCGCGGCGCTCGGGGTAGCCGAGCCTGCCGACATGTGGCGGCGGATCCTGTCCCGGGTGGACAGCTTCGCCGACGTGGAGACCCCGCTGATCAACGCGATGGAGCGCCTGATCGACTTCGTCACCGAGCCCGCGGGCTAGCACGCCGCCCGGCGGTCAGGGCTCCTGGTCCGGAGTGCGGGTGAAGACGAAGGTGGCGATGTCGAGCGCCCGTACGTGGCCCGCCTCGTCGCGCAGCACCGAGAGGATCTCGCCGTTCTCCGGACCGGACCGGCCGCGCCAGCGGTCCGGACCCTCCGGGCTGAACCGGCTCGCCCGCTCGCCGCGCAGCAGGGCGCCCAGCTCACCGCTGGCCGCGTCCCAGGTCACGTCGAGCGGAACCCCCATCCACCACCAGCGGCCGGTCAGCTCGACGATCTCGGTGGGCGGGGCGGTGGCCGTCGGACGCCAGGGCTGCGGAAGCGCCGGCTCGGCGTCGAGCACGGTGGTGAGGATCCGCTGCCCGAGGCGGCCGATGCCGAAGCCGTACGAGTTGGCGAAGCCGACCACGGCGGTGCGGGTGGGGCGGTGTACCGCCAGGGCGGCCACGTAGCCGGGCATCGAGCCGCCGTGCCCGACGTACACCCGCTCGCCTGCCCGGTAGAGCTCCACCCCGAGGCCGTGCCCGCCGCTCCACGAGTCGAGGTCGCTGATCACCACCGGCGCGCACATCTCGGTCAGCGTGTCGGCGGCGAGCACCCGCGGCGCCGGCTCGGCCAGGAAGGCCGCCCACCGGGCCAGGTCCTCGACGTTCGCCCACAGCTGCCCGGCGGGCGCCATCGCGCCGGTGTCGGTCCGCGGCTCCTCGCGCAGCGTGCCGTGCCACGGGTGCACCACGTAGCCCCGGGCGAACGGCTCGGTGGCCGCGTACGTGGTGCGGCGCATGCCGAGCGGTTCGAAGATCCGCTCCCGGAGCAGCTCGGCCCAGGGCGTCCCGGTGATCCGTTCCAGCACGCCGCCGAGCAGCCCGTACGCCAGGTTCGAGTAGTGGTACGTCCGGTGCGCCGGGTAGGCGATCTTGTCCGCGGTCACTCCGCCCAGCAGGGTGGCCAGGTCAACGCCCTCGGCCCGCTCCCACCACTCGCCCTCCGGCTCCCGTTGCAGACCGCTGGCGTGCCCGAGCAATTGGCGCAGGGTGAGCGTGCCGACGGTGGTGCCGGGCAGGTGCCGCTCCAGCGGGTCGTCCAGGGCCAGCCGGCCCGCGTCGCGCTGCTGCATCACCAGGGTCGCGGTCATCGTCTTGCTGATCGAGCCGAGCCGGTACTGCAGGTCCGCGTCGGGTCGCGGGTGCTCGCCCGCGGTGGCGAGGTGGATCAGCTCGCCGGCGCGCACCACGCCCATCACGAGTGACGGCGTACGGCCGGTGGACTGCGCCTGCGCGACCAGGGCGTCGACCTGGCGGGCGGTCTCGGGCAGCAGGGACACGGGCGTCCTCTCCTCGTGCGGTGCGGTGCCGTACCGGCCCGGCGGGGGCGGGCAGGCGGGTGCCGCCGAGCTTATCGATCATCGCGGGGCGGCCGCGCGTGCATTTGCGTGTCACGATCGTGGGGTGGACGTCGTGTTGTGGATCGTGTTGGGTGTGGTGCTGGCCGTCGCCGAGGTCTTCACGACGACGCTGTTCCTGATCATGTTCGCCACCGGCGCGTTCGCCGCCGCCGGCGCGGCCGCGCTCGGCGCGCCGTCGGCCGTGCAGGCGCTGGTCTTCGCCGTGGTCTCCGCGCTGACCGTGGTGGGGGTGCGGCCGATCATCCAGCGGCACCGTCGCTCGGCGCTGGAGAGCGGCGAGCAGCCGTTCGGGGTGGAGGCGATCGAGGGCTCCACCGCGCTGGTGCTGGAACGGGTGGACGCCGAGCACGGCATGGTCAAGATCGACGGTGAGCTGTGGACCGCGCGGCCGTACGACGCGACGCAGTCGTTCGACCCCGGTCAACGGGTGCGGGTGATAAAGGTCCGGGGCGCGACCGCCCTGGTCTGGCAGGACGATGTTTCTTCCGCCGGCGGGTTGCCGGAAGCGAGAGGGTGAACGGGATGACAGCGATAACGGTGCTGGTGATCGCCGTGGCGTTGATCGCCGTGGTGACGCTGGCCAAGGCCGTACGGATCGTGCCGCAGCAGCGCCAGGACGTGGTCGAGCGGCTGGGCAAGTACAAGCGCACCCTCAACCCGGGGCTCAACCTGCTGGTGCCGTTCATCGACGCGGTGCGTACCAAGGTCGACATGCGGGAGCAGGTGGTCAGCTTCCCGCCGCAGCCGGTGATCACCTCCGACAACCTGGTCGTCTCGATCGACACGGTGCTCTACTTCAAGGTCGTCGACTCGGTCCGGGCCACCTACGAGATCTCGAACTTCCTCCAGGCCATCGAGCAGCTGACCGTCACCACGCTGCGTAACGTGATCGGCTCGCTGGACCTGGAGCGGGCGCTGACCAGCCGCGAGGAGATCAACCGACACCTCTCCGGGGTGCTGGACGAGACCACCGGCCGGTGGGGCATCAAGGTCACCCGGGTGGAGATCAAGGCCATCGAGCCGCCGGCCAGCATCCGCGACTCGATGGAGAAGCAGATGCGCGCCGAGCGGGACCGCCGGGCGGCGATCCTCAACGCCGAGGGGCACAAGCAGTCGCAGATCCTCACCGCCGAGGGTGAGAAGCAGTCCGCCGTGCTGCGGGCCGACGGTGACCGGCAGGCCCGGATCCTCCAGGCGGAGGGCCAGGCGAAGGCGATCCGGACCGTCTTCGACGCGATCCACCAGGCCAACCCGAGCCAGAAGGTGCTCGCCTACCAGTACCTGCAGGCTTTGCCGCAGATCGCCAACGGCACCGCCAACAAGGTCTGGATCGTGCCGGCCGAGCTGACCAAGGCCCTCGAGGGCATGGGCGGCGCGCTCGGCGGGCTGAGCCGGATGGTCGGCGACGAGCCGGCGCCGGAGGCGGCCGACCACGCCAGCCAGGTGGAGCGCGAGGCGGCGGAGGCCGCGCAGGCAGCGGCCGACGCGGCCGCACAGATCCACGACGAGGTACGCGTCGCCGAGGCGCAGGCCACCGGCGGCACGCCGCAGGGGCTGCCCGCGCCGGAGCCGGTCTCCCCGGCGAGTCTGGTCAACGACCCGGCCGACCAGCGCGAGCGCGGCTGAGCTGACCCGGTCCGGCGGCCGGTCGTCGACTGAGTCGGCCGGCGTGGGGTAAATGCGAGAAAGACTCATGGGGCGCTCCGGTGCCTGCCACCATCGGTCCTAGGACGGGTGGTGACCAGGCTTCGGGGCGCCCCGGCGCGTCCCGCACCGCTTTGTCGGAAGAGCGAGGTGACGCATGAAGGACCCGGCGAATCGGATCTGGTCCTCGGCCCCGGTCCCCGGCGCGCACGATCCGACCGGCCCGCTCGGCTCCCGGAGTACCGGCGGCGGATTCGGGGTGCTGCCGTTCGTCGGCGAGCCGACGCCCGCCGGTCCGGCGACCAACGCCAGCTGGGCCTGGTCGGTGCGCCGGTTCGCCCGCGCCGCGGTGTGGCTGCTCCCCGCGTACGCCGTGCTCTACGGCGTGGTGGCGATGGCCAGCGACGGCGGGGTGGGCAACGACCCGTACCCGGCCGACGGCCGGCCGCTCTACCTGGTCGGCTGGGTGGCCGCGGTTTGGCTGGGCCTGCTCGCCCTGCTGGCCCTCACCGGGCTGCTCGCCGCCACCCGCAGTCGCCGGGCGGCCGCCGCCGGGCTGCTGGTGAGCATCGCCGGCACGGTGCTCATGCTGCCCTTCGCCGGGCTCGAGGAGCAGACCCCGGTCTTCGGTACCTCCGCGCGGGCCCTCGTGCTGGTCGGCGCCACCTGCTACAGCATCGGCTGGTTCCTCACCGGCTGGGCGGTGGCCCGCTCCGGCATGTTCAGCATGGGCGACGGGGTCATGTTGATCATCGCCGCGCCACTGCTCGGGCTCGGCGGCGCGCTGGTCGGCTCGTTGCAGACCTTCGGGGCGATCTTCGTGCTGATCGCCGGGATCGGCATCGGCTACCGCTCCGGCCGCCTGGTGCCGCGCGACATCGCCCGCGACGCGGCCTCGGCCAGCGTCGCCACCGCCGCGCCGCCGCCTCCCGCCACCCCCGGTGGCCCCCTCTCTCCCGCCTGACCCACCAGCCCGCCAGGTTGGGAAGTTGCTGGTGGGGCGCGGTGAAGTTGCTGACAAAACGGCGCGGGGGCTGGTCGGTTGGCGGCTTTCATGGCAATCCTGGGGACCATGGCCCCACCCCGCCCGCCGCTGACGCGGCTGTTCACCGTGCTGCTCGCCGGCCTGCTCGCCGGCCTCGCCCTCGCGGTGGCCGCCCTCCCCGGCAACCTGCTGCTCGGGGTGGTCACCAAGTCGGCGCTCGGCTCGTACGCGGCGCTGCCGGCGGCGCTGAAGACCCCGGCCACCCCGCAGCGCTCCTACCTCTACGCCAACGACGGCAAGACGCTGATCACCACGTTCTACGACGTGAACCGGACGGACGTCGCGCTGTCGGAGATCGCCCCGGTGATGCGGCAGGCGATCGTGGCGGCGGAGGACCGGCGGTTCTACTCGCACGGCGGCGCGGACCTGCGCGGGTTGGCCCGGGCGCTGGTCGCGAACGTCAAGGGCGGCGGCACCGAGCAGGGTGGCTCGACGCTGACCATGCAGTACGTCCGCAACGTGCTCAAGACCGACCCGAGCCGCACCGCCGAGGAGCGGCAGGCCGCGACCGACCAGAACGTGGGGCGCAAGCTCCAGGAGATCCGGTACGCCTCCGCGCTGGAGCAGAGCCTCAGCAAGGACGAGATCCTCAACCGGTACCTGAACATCGCCTACTTCGGCTCCGGCGCCTACGGCGTGGCGGCGGCCAGCCAGCGCTACTTCGGCAAGGCCCCGGCCCAGCTGACCCTCGCCGAGGCGGCCCTGCTCGCCGGTCTGGTGCAGTCCCCGGAGGCGTACAACCCGATCGACGGTGACCGGGACGCGGCGCTGACCCGCCGGGCGTACGTGCTCGACTCGATGGTCGAGACCGGGGCGATCACCGCCGCGCAGGCCGCGCAGGCCAAGGCCGAGAAGCTGACCCTGCACCCGACCGCGCAGCCGAACGGCTGCACCGCGGTGGCCCAGGGCCACGACGACTGGGGTTACTTCTGCGACTACCTGCGTCAGTGGTGGCTGACCCAGCCGGCGTTCGGCGCCACCGCCGAGGAGCGGGAGCAGGCGTTGCGTCGCGGCGGCTACACCGTGGTCACCTCGCTGGACCCGCAGGTCCAGGCCACCGCGCAGCAGCAGGCCACCGCGGTGTACGGGTACGGCAACAAGCGCGCGCTGCCGATCGCCGCGGTCGAGCCGGGCACCGGCCGGGTGCTCGCGATGGCGGTCAACCGGCACTACAGCCTGGCCGCGAACCCGGCCGGGCAGAACAACCACCCCAACACGGTCAACCCGCTGATCTCCGGCGGCGACAGCGTCGACGGCTACCAGGCCGGGTCGACCTTCAAGCTCTTCACCATGCTCGCGGCCCTGGAGTCGGGCAAGACCCTCTCCACCGGCTTCGACGCGCCCAGCAAGCTTCCCACCCGGTACCCCGCCGAAGGCGAGGGCAGCTGCGACGGGCACTGGTGCCCGGCCAACGCCAACCCGGAGTGGATGGACGGCTACCGGATGATGTGGGACGGCTTCGGCCGCTCGGTGAACACCTACTTCGTCTGGCTGGCCGAGCAGGTCGGCCAGGACAAGGTGGTCGAGATGGCGCAGCGGCTCGGGATCACCTTCCGGGCCGACTCGGACGCCGCGTTCGCCCGCAACGACGCCGCCAACTGGGGTTCGTTCACCCTCGGCGTGGCCGCCACCACCCCGCTCGACCTCGCCAACGCGTACGCCACGGTGGCCGCCGAGGGGACGTACTGCACGCCGCTGCCGGTGGTGTCGGTGCGGACCTCGACCGGCGAGCAGGTGCCGGTGGGTGACCCGTCCTGCAAGCGGGTGCTCGACGCCGACGTTGCCCGGGCCGCCACCGACGCGGCGCGCTGCCCGGTGGGCCAGCAGTCGCCGTACGGGCAGTGCAACGGCGGCACGGCGACCTCGGTGAACGAGATCCTGGACGGCCGGCCGGTCGCCGGCAAGACCGGTAGCTCGGAGGAGAACGCCACCGAGACGTTCGTCGGCTTCACCCCGCAGGTCGCGGTCGCCGGCATCGCCGCGAACCCGGACGACCCCACCGACTCGGTGGGCTCCGCCGTGCAGGCCAAGGTGATCGACGCGGTGGCCCGGGTGATCGCGACCGCGGTCAAGGGGCAGCCGGAGAAGAGCTTCACCGCACCCAGCCGGGAGTTGGCCGGCGAGCCGCGCCGCCCGGTGGAGCGGCCGCCGGCGCGCCAGGAACGGCCGCGGACCCCCGACGACGACCCCCGCTCGCTGCTGGAGCGCTGGCTCGGCGGACGCGGCTGACCCGAGCCGGGCGCCGGCACGGAGGCCTCTGGACCTCCGCACCGGCGCCGCGGGTTCAGCTCGCGGTGCAGCTGGGGGTGAGGCCGGTGCCGGTGCCGTTGGCCTGGAACCCGAACTCGGTCGTCTGCCCGGCGGTGAGCCGGCCGTTGTAACCGACGTTGCGGAACTGGACCGCGCCGCTGGCGGCGCTGGACGTGGCGTTCCAGGTGTTGACCACCGTCGCCCCGGCGGGCAGCGTCAGCGCGACCGTCCAGCCGTTGGTGCCGGCCGCGCCGGCCGTCACCCGCACCGTCGCCACGAAGCCGCCGGTCCACGAGTTGAGGGTGACCGACGCGGAGCAGCCGCCACCCGTCGGCGGCGGGGTGGTGGGCGGCGGGGTGGTGGTCGGCGGCGGGGTGCTGCCGCCGTTGAGGGCGTTCAACGTGGCGGTGTACGCCGGCTTCTTGTTGCCGCCGGCGTCGAAGAGCAGCGGGGTGCCGCTGGCCCGCCACGAGTCGCTGTCCCGGATCCCCCAGACGGTGATGCCGGTGCAGCGGGCGACCGCGAGGCAGGCCCGCACCACCCGGCCGTAGTTGTCGGCCTGCGCGCTGCCGGAGCCCTCGATGTCCAGCTCGGTGATCTGCACGTCGACGCCGAGGTTGGCGAAGCGCTGCAGGTTCGCCTGGTAGTCGGCGGGCACCGGGCTCTGGGCGTTGAAGTGGGACTGGAAGCCGACGCAGTCGATCGGTACGCCGCGCGCCTTGAAGTCCTGCACCATCGCGTACACGGCGTTGCTCTTCGCGTTCTGCCCGTCGGTGTTGTAGTCGTTGTAGCAGAGCTTCGCGCCGGGGTCGGCGGCCCGCGCGGCCCGGAACGCCACCTCGATCCAGTCGTTGCCGGTGCGCTGCAGGTTCGAGTCCCGCCGGGCCCCGGTCCCGCCGTCGGCGAACGCCTCGTTCACCACGTCCCACGAGTGGATCTTGCCCCGGTAGTAGGTGGCCACCTGCGTGACGTGGTTGACCATCGCCGAGCGCAGCGCGCTGCCGGAGAGGTTCTGCACCCAGCCCGGCTGCTGTGAGTGCCAGGCCAGGGCGTGACCGCGTACCCGCATCCCGTTGGCCCGGGCGTGGTTCACGATCCGGTCTGCGTTGCCGAAGGTGAAGGTGTTCTGCGACGGCTCGGTCGCGTCCCACTTCATCTCGTTCTCCGGCGTGACCATGTCGAACTCTCGGTTGAGGATGCCCACGTAGGTGGCGTCGGAGAGCTTGTTGGCCGCCACCGCGGTGCCGAAGTAGCGGCCCTGTTCGGCGGCCGACGCGGCGAGCGTGGTGCCGGCGCTGGCGCTGGGGGTCAGGGCGATCGTCGCACCGGCGAGGAGGGCGCCCGTCGCGGCGAGGACCAGCGCCAGGCGCCGTCCCGTTCGCGCGCGGGCCGGTCGGTCCGGCCGGACCGGAGGGTTGATCATCTGAGTGCCTTTCGAGTTTGGCGATGATTGGCCACGGCCCCGGCCCGGCGCCGCCCAATGCGCCGGGGCCCGGCCGTGCAGGCAGCACCGGATGCCCTGTCCCTCGCGTGCTCCGGCTCATCACCCAAACTCATCCGCGCGGGTCGATGTTAGCCCCGGCTTTCCGGAAGGTTCAAGCCTCGCCGTGCGGCCCGGGCCGGTGCCCGGCCGGCGACCGGCGACGGTACGCGGGCGTGAGCTGGCGCGGAGGTGATCGACAACAGTGAGCGGGGCGGGCGGACCGGCCGGACAACTTCCGGAAATCGACGCCGGTCGGTGGCGGCGCGCTCCCGCCGGGGCCGTCCAGCGCCCGGACGCGCATCCGGCAGAATCGTCGGGTGCCCGTCCACCAGATCACCGACCCCGACGACGAGCGGATCGCCGACTACCGCGCGCTGACCGACGTCGAGCTGCGTACCCGCTGGGAGCCGCCGCACGGGCTGTTCATCGCCGAGGGAGAGCTGGTGCTGCGCCGCGCGCTGCGGGCCGGCTACCCGGCGCGGTCCTACCTCGTTGACGCCAAGCGGGTCGACCAGCTCGCCGACCTGGACACCGGCGACGCGCCGGTCTACGCCGCGACCCCGCAGGTGCTGCAGCAGGCCACCGGGTTCCACGTCCACCGGGGGGTGCTGGCGTCGTTCCGCCGCCGGCCGGTGCCCACCGCCGCCGAGGTGCTCGCCGCCGCCCGCCGGGTGGTGATCCTGGAGGACGTCAACAACCACACCAACCTCGGGGCCATCTTCCGGGGTGCCGCCGCGCTCGGCATCGACGCGGTGCTGCTCTCGCCGACCTGCGCCGACCCGCTCTACCGGCGCAGCGTCCGGGTCAGCATGGGCGAGGTGTTCGCCATCCCGTACGCGAAACTGGAGCCCTGGCCCGGCGGCCTCGACCAGGTGCGGGCGGCCGGCTTCACCGTGCTGGCGCTGACCCCGGCCTCGGATGCGCTGCCGATCCAGCGGCTCGAACCGGCGCAGCGGGCCCGCGCCGCGCTGCTCTTCGGCGCCGAGGGCGCCGGGCTGACCGGGGAGGCCCAGCGCGCCAGCGACGTGCGGGTGGCGATCCCGATGCGGCGCGGGGTGGACTCGCTCAACGTGGCCGCCGCGGCGGCGGTGGCGTTCTGGGAACTGGGACGCGACGACCCGCTGTGACCTGACGGCCGGGTCCGTCGAGTTCCAGGGTCACGCAGGGTAGCGTGTCGCCCGTGTTCCCTACCGTCCGTGAGGTCCTCGCCCTGGACCCGGTCCGCCACGGCGCCCCGCGCCTGGTCGCCGGGGATGCCGGGCTGGACCGGCCGGTGCGCTGGGTACACGTGACCGAGGTGCCGGACATCGCCCCCCTGCTCGGCGGCGGCGAGCTGGTGCTCACCACCGGCATCGGGCTGCCCGGCGACGACGCGGGGCTGCGCGCCTTCATCGGCGACCTGTCCGACGTCGGTGTCTCCGGCCTGGTCGTGGAGCTGGGCCGCCGGTACGTCAGCGGGGTGCCCCGGGTGATGGCCGCGGCCGCCGAGCGGCGCGGGCTGCCCCTGGTCGAGCTGCGGCGGGCCACTCCGTTCGTGCGGATCACCGAGGCGGTACACGCGCTGATCGTGGACGCCCAGCTCACCGAGCTGCGGGCCACCGAGGAGATCCACCAGCGGTTCACCGAGCTGTCGGTCGAGGGGGCAGGGCCCGGCGAGGTGCTCCGGCAGGCCGCCGAGCTCTCCGGCTGCCCGGTGGTGCTGGAGAACCTCTCCCGGCAGGTGCTCGCGTACGACCCGGCGGGGGAGAGCGCCGAGCTGCTGCTGGACGGCTGGGAGCAGCACTCGCGGCGGATCCAGCCCGCCGGGCGGACCGCGTACGACCCGGACAGTGGGTGGTTGGTCACCGCCGTCGGCGCGCGCGGGCAGGACTGGGGACGGCTGCTGCTGCGCTGGCCGGCCGGGGGCGACCTGGCCACCACCCGTCCCGCCGCCGCGCCGGCCGCCGCGCCCGTCGCCCGTCCCGCCGCCGCGCCGGCCGCCGCGCCCGTCGCCCGCCCCGACGGCACGTCCGCCGATGGCACCGCCGCCGCGCCCGGAGGCAGCACCGCCGCCGCGTCCGCCGAGCAGTCCGAGCCGGCGGTGGACGGGCAGCCGGCCCCGACTGCCGACACCGTCCCACCGACCCGGCTGACCATCCTGATCGAGCGGGCGGCCTCCACCCTGGCGCTGGGCCGACTGATCCGGCGTGACGCCGAGGGCTTGGAGCGGCAGATCCACCGCACCCTGCTCACCGCGCTGCTCGACCACGCCCGACCGGTGGACGAGGTGGCACTGCGTGCCAAGGCGCTCGGCGTGGTGCTGGAACGCCGACACCTGGTCGGGGTGATGGTGCGGCTGCGGGCCGACGACCCGGCGGGGGAGAGCGGGCCGGCCGGTGACCTCGGTGAGCCCGGCCCGGCGGCCGGCCCGGCGAGGCTGCGGGATCTCGCCGAGGCGGTCGGGCAGGCGCTGCGCGAGGCGAAGCTGACCGCGCTGACCAGCGCGGTGGACGATCACGCGGTCGGAGCGCTGCTCGCGCTGCCCGACGCGGCCGCCGAGGAGCGGGCGCTGACCGCGTTCGCCACCGCGCTGCGCCGGGTCCGCCTGGACGCTCCGACGGCCCGCCCCGACGGCTCACCGCGGCGCGACGGGGTGACCCGCCTCGACGGGGCGACCCGGCGCGACGCGTTCCGGCACGACGGGGTGGGCCGACCCGACGGGACCGCCCGCCCGGACCTTTCGACGCGCGCCGACGGGGCGGTGCGACACGATCTGGTACCTCGGCAGGGCCAGCCGGACGGACGGGTGAGCGGTGTCGGCCGGCCGGCGGCCGTGATCATCGCGGCGGGCTCGGGGGTCGGTAGCCTGCGCGAGGCGCGCCGCTCGCTGGTCGAGGCGCGGCAGATCGCCGACGCGGCCCGGCGGGACCGGCGCGACCTGCCCATCTTCCGGCTGCCGCACGTCGGGCTGGCCGGGCTGCTGCACCTGCTGCGCGACGAGCCGCGGGTGCAGACGTTCGTCGAGCGGGAACTGGGCGCGCTGCTGGCGTACGACGCGCAGCACCCCCGGGAGCAGCTGCTCGGCACGCTGCGTGCGTACCTCGAACAGGGCCGGAACAAGTCGGCGGCGGCCGCTGCGGCACACCTGTCCCGGCCGGCCTTCTACGAGCGGCTGGCTCGCATCGGCCGCGTGCTGGACGTCGACCTGGACTCGGTCGACGCCTGCCTCTCCCTGCACGTCGCCCTACTGGCCCTGGACGCCATCCGCACCCCCTGACCCCTTCCCGCCCCCGACCGCCCTCCGGACCGCCCCCGGTGATCAAGAGATTTGCGTCAGGCGTGGGCCGGATTCTGACGCGATTCTCTTGATCAACCTCAGTGTCGTGCGGACGGAGGGGGTGGGGTGGGGTGGGTCAGGTTAGGGCGGTCAGGGCCTTGGCGTAGGCCGGGGGGATGTGGTTGGGGCCGCCGCCGGGGGTGAAGACGTCGGAGGTGGCCACCGTCGACCATGCCGTCTCTGGGACCGCGTCGACCAGGGCGAGGACCACCGGGGCGTCGCGCCACTGCTCCTGCTCGGCGAGCAGCCCCAACGCCACCACCGACTCCTCCACCTCGCCGACGCACTCGAACGGCTTGTGTCCGTCCACGCCGAGCAGCTCCCGGTAGCCGGGGATCTGGTCGGGATCGGCGAGCAGGTCGCCACCGAAGATGTGGGTGATCCGCTCCCGGGACATGAAGGGCGCCATGGCCAGGAAGACGAACCGGCACTTCGGGCAGTTCCGGCACCAGCGCTCGCTCGCGTCGCGCAGCTTGAAGGCGGCGTTGCAGCTGGTCACCACGTCGTCGTAGCGGTCGATCTCGGCGAAGAGCCGGGCGATGTGCAGCTCCGACAGCGAGCGCAGCAGCGAGAAGTACGGCTCGGTCAGCCCGGCGTGCTCGGCCAGCGCGGCCCGCAGCAGTCCCTCCGCCTCCACTCCCTTGGACCACTGGTGGTTGATCTCATGACCGTCCCAGACCAGGTTCGGGTCGGACGCGGAACGCTCGTTGGACATCACCACCGGGCCGAGCCCGTGCAGCACCGAGGTGGCTACAGCGATCAGCGAGTTGATCGCGGTGACCGGAATGTGCCCGTTGCGGGCGCCCGCGGCGTTCAGCTCGAAGAGCACCGGGTCGATCCGCCGGCGGGCGGCCAGCGGGGTGAGCCCGGACGCCTCGTTCACCGAGACGATCACGTGGTTGGGGTTGACGGAGAAGGGCACCGGGTCGAACCCGGACCGTCGCAGCGCCTCCAGGCTGACGATCGAGTCCTTGCCACCACCGACGGCCGAGAGCGGACGCCGGTCGGAGTTGTCGTACTCCCGGGCCGGCTTCACCCGGCCGGCCGGCACCTCCGGGGTCAGCTGCAACACGTGCGGCAGCTGGTTGCGGTAGGCGTACTCGGCGAGGCCCTTGGTGTAGATGCCGGTGATCAGCTCGGTGGCGGCCGGGCCGAGCGGCGCCGGCAGCACCAGCCGGCCCGGCGCGGCGGCCTTGTAGTAGCTGACCCCGGCGACCACGTGCAGGATTTCGAGAACCCGACCCAGGGTGGCCACCGTCTCGTCCGACGGCGGCGCCTCCGGCAACGGGAAGGTGATCACCTCGGTGAACCGCTGCTCCCCGGCAGGACCGGTCAGGGCGTAGTCGAACAGGGCCTCACCAGTGGAGAGGTCGATCGAGTAGGACGGAAATGTGAAGGCGTCCATCCGCCGCAGCTGCTCGTTGCGCACACGCCATACTAGGCCCTGGTTCGTCCGGCCGTGCCCGGCTGTGCCGGACCCGGCCCCGCAACGGCCCGTCGATGACCGTCCCGCCCGGAGGAGATCACCAGTGCGCCTGTCTGACCTGCGCGGACATACCGTCGCCGTCTGGGGGACCGGCCGGGAGGGCCGGGCGGCGGTGACCGCGATCGCCGCGCACGGCCCGGCCGACCTGGTCGCCGTCGACGACAGCGCCAACTTCCTGTCGCTGCCCTGGGACGGCCCGCTGGCCGAGGCGGCGCCGCTGGTCACCGGCGAGGCCGGGTTCGAGCGGCTGGCCGCCGCCGACGTGGTGGTCCGTTCGCCGGGCGTGCCGCAGACCCACCCGTGGCTGGTCGAGCTGCGCCGGCTCGGGGTGCCGATCACCCAGGGCACCGCGCTCTGGATGGCCGACCACGCGGCCCGCACCGTCGGGGTGACCGGCAGCAAGGGCAAGAGCACCACCTCCAGCCTGATCAGCCATCTGCTCGCGGCGGTCGACCGGCCCAACGTCTTCGGCGGCAACATCGGGGTGCCCACGCTGGACCTGCCCGAGGCCGAGCTGTACGTGCTGGAACTCTCCAGCTACCAGTGCAGCGACCTGACTGACTCGCCCCGGGTCGCGGTGGTCACGGCGCTCTTCCCCGAGCACCTGGACGCGCACGGCGGCGAGCGGGAGTACTACCGGGACAAGCTCAACCTGCTGGCGCACCAGCCGCAGACCGTGGTGGTCAACGGCGCCGACCCGCGGCTCGCCGCCGAGTTGGGCGACCGGCCCGCGGTGCGCGCCGGCTCGCCCGACACCACCCACGTGGCCGCCGGCCCGGACGGCGCGCCCTGGTTCCACCTCGGCGACCAGCCGCTGTTCCCGCGTACGGTGCTGCCGCTGGTCGGCCGGCACAACGAGGGCAACCTCTGCGTCGCGCTCGCCGTGCTCGACGCGCTCGACGTCGACGTGGTGGCCCGCAAGGACACCCTCGCGGTCGCGGTCGCCGGGTTCCAGGGGCTGGCCCACCGGCTCACCGAGATCGTCGATGAGTCCGGGCTGACCTTCGTCGACGACACCCTCGCCACCAGCCCGTACGCCGCGATGCACGCCATCGACGCGTACGACGGGCGGCCGCTCACCGTGATCGTCGGCGGCAGCGACCGGGGGCTGGACTACAGCCCGCTCCGTGAGCACCTGGCCGAACGCGAGATCAACGTGATCGGCATCCCGGACAGCGGCCCGCGCATCGTCGAGGCGCTCGCCGGGCTGCCCAAGGTGCGTACCGAGGTGGTCGAGGACCTCGTCGACGCGGTCCGGCTGGGCCGCGAGCTGACCCCGGCCGGCGGGGTGGTGCTGCTCTCTCCCGCGGCGCCGAGCTACGGCCGGTTCCGCAACTTCGAGCACCGTTCCGAGGTCTTCGCCGAGGCGGTACGCGACACCGCCGGCTGACTTCGCGCGCCGTCAGTCGGGAGGGTCGGCGACAGCCGGGCCGGGGGTCAGCAGGGCGGTGTGCAGCGCGCGCATGGAGCGGATCGCGGAGCGGATCTCCTGGAGGTAGCGCCCCGGGGTCAGGGTCTGCTCGGGCAGCCGGGCCAGATCGGGTAGAGCCGGGTCGACGCCGACGGTGTCGATTCCGCAGCCGTACGGCACGGCGAGCGTGCGGAGCGCGTCGCAGTGCTGGAACGGCACGTAGATCGGGGCGGTGACCAGCAGCACCGGGTCGCCGGCCGAGAGCCGGGCGTGCCCGGCCCAGAAGTGCTGGGTGTCGGCGGTGTGCGCGCGACGCCGCTCGGGCTCGCTGGACGGGGCGGCGAGCACCCGCACCGGCGGAAGGCCGGCCGGGCGGTAGGTTCGCGACGACCAGGAGTGGTGCGGGTGGCCGGCGTCCATGCCGTCGTGGTCGTCCGGCGTGTCCACCCCGAACACGAGCCGGACCCCGGCGTCGAGTGCGTCCACCTCGGTCGCGCAGCCGGTCACCCCGGCGCCGGCCAGGGCGCGTAGCTCCATCTCGGAGAGCGGCCGGAAGCTGCCCAATACCGCCACCTCGCCGGCCACCCGGACGCCCCGGCGCAGCAGGTCCGCCGCGTACGCCACCCGGCGCAGGCAGGCGTGCGCCAGCCCGCCGAGCACCAGCAGGTGGGCGTACCCGGGCCGGGCCGGCGGCTCCGGGCGGACCAGGCCGAGCGCGGTCGCGGCGGCGTGGACCTGCCCGGCGGTGGCTAGGTCGAGGGCCGGCTCGCGCGCCTCGGGTCGTTCCCGGCCGCCCCGGAAGTCCCAGTGCCGCGCGGAGAAGTCGTCCAGCCCGGCCAGCACGGCGGCCAGGTCGCCGGCCGGCCAGTCGCCGCCGAAGCGGGTCACCAACCCGCGCAGCGGCGCGGCGTCGATCCAGCCGCCGATGCCGTCGACGATCGCCGTGCCGTTCCCCGGCAACGCGCCACCGGGCAGCGGCACCGGAACGGAGGTGACCGCGGCCGGCGGGGGGAGGGCGGCACCGGGCGACGGTGGGACGGGACGCTCGGGCACGGTCCGGATCGTACCGGCCGACGGATCGGGGGCCGGCCGATCGTGGGGCGCCGCCACGCGGCGCGGCGACACCCTGCGGAGGAGCCGGGCCGTGGCGGGTGGACCGTACCCTGACGGCAGCCGGCATCCGGGAGGTCGTCGATGGCCGAACTGCTCCGCCGACCGCGCGCCGGCCGGCCTGGCTCCCCGCTCGCGTTCGCCCGGCTGGTCGCGCACACCGACCCGGTCGCGCTGATCGGCATCGGGCTGTCGATCTCGCTCTCCGTGGTGCTGGACCTGACCAACGCCGCCACCGGGGTGGAGTCCCTGCTCGCGGGTCTGATGGGTATCACCATCTCGCTGCTGGTGGACTCGCTCGCCCGCGCCGAGCGCCGGTTCCACCTGCGGACGCTGCTGGAGGGCCCGTCGTGGCTGGTGCAGGCCGTCCCGGAGGTGGTCGCCGGCGCCCGCGAAGCGGTCAGCCAGCATCCGGGCACCCGGGTGGCCGACGAGGCGCGGCGCCGCTTCGAGCGCTTCCACGCCGACGTCGAGCAGTTGCGGCACGGCCGGATCATCCGGCCGGGTCCGGACTGCCAGGACCTGATCGGCGCGACCCGGGACTGCATACGGCAGCTGGACGCGCTGACCAACGTGATGCCCCGCGCCAGCGGCGAGCTGAGCTGGTGGCGCGGCGACGTCGGCCGGCAGTACTGGGCGGCGAACCTGGCGGCGCTGGACCGGGGGGTGCGCATCACCCGGATCTTCACCTACGTCGAGCTGTCCGACGAGCTGGCCGAGCTGGTGGAGGCCCAGCGTCGGGCGGGCGTACGGGTCGGGCTGCTGCCCTCCGGCGCGGCCGGTCCGGAACTGCACGTCAACCTGGTCCGCTGGGACGGTTCGGCCTGCTGGACGGCGGGGATGAGCGCGCACGGGGAGATCACCGAGAACCGCTTCTCGGTCAACCCGACCGACCTCGCCCGGTCCGGCGAGACGTTCCAGGCCTGCGCCGCCCTCGCCACCTTCCCGGCCTGACCGGGCATCGGCCCGGGGAGCGACCGATGACCGTGCAGGGCGTCCTGCTGGTGACGGCGGTGGTGTGGGCGGTCAGCCTGATCCGCTCGGTGCGGCTGCGCGCGTTCGTCGCCAGCCTGCCGTTGCCGATGTCGGCGGCGCTGCTGGCCACCGGGTACCGGGTGGACGGGGCGCAGCTGCTCGGGGTGGTCGGGCTCAACCTCTTCTTCGGCCTGGTCGCGCTCACGCATCACCGGTTGCGCTGGCCGATCATCCTGGCCGACCTGGCCGGCGTCGCCGGCTACCTGGCGCTGGCGGTCGCGCTGCGCCCGCTCGCCGTGCCGTTCGCGCCGGCGCTGGCCGGCACGGTGGCGCTCTGGCTGCTCGCCATGCTGGTGCTGCACCGCCGCGTGGCCGGCCGCACCCCGCCCCGGAGCGATCCCGGTCGCGCCGGGGTGGACGCCGCACCCGCTCCGTCGGCCCGCGCCGCCGCCGGTGCAGCCGGACCCTCGCCGCCCGCACCGGCCCGGGAAGCGTCGTCGCCGGTGGAGGGTGGACGGCGGCCCAACCTGCCCGCGCCGGCGAAGCTGCTGCTGATCCTCGGCGGCGCGGCGCTGACCGGGCTGCTCGGCCAGCTGCTGCGCGGGCTGGTGGTGACCTTCCCGTACGCCGGAGTGCTGGTGGCCGTCGAGGTCCGCCGGGAGCTGCCGCGGTTCTGCCGGCACTTCGCGCGCAACAGCCTGGCCCTGGTCGGCTTCCTCAGCGGCGTCCACGTCGGTCAGGGCCTGTCACCGGCGGTGGGGCTGGCTGCCGGTTGGGCCGGCTTCGCGCTGGTGGCGGCGGGCCTGCACCTACCGGCGCGGTGGCGCGGAAAACGACGGTCAAAGGCGGATCTCGCCACCGGAAGCGCGCTCTGAGCGCAAGCAGGCGACGAAAAACGCGGCCAGACCCGTTGACGTTCTGTCAGGCCGGGCGGATGCTCGCGCTACACGCTGACAGTTGTCTCTGCGATGCAGCGGTGAAAGCGTGCGGTAACCGCGATGCGAAGGGTGCTTCGATGACCACCGACGATCTGCTGGCCCGGCACCGGGCCGTGCTCCCGTCCTGGATGCCGCTCTACTACGACGAGCCGATCGAGCTGGTCTCCGGCTCCGGACGCCGGGTCACCGACGCCCAGGGCCGGACGTACCTGGACTTCTTCGGCGGCGTGCTGACCAACATGATCGGCTACGACATCCCCGAGATTCGCGAGGCCGTCGAGCGTCAGCTGCGTACCGGGGTGGTGCACAGCTCCACCCTCTATCTGATCCGCCAGCAGGTCGAGCTGGCCGAGAAGATCGCCCAGCTCTCCGGCATCCCGGACGCCCGGGTCTTCTTCACCAACTCCGGCACCGAGGCGAACGAGGCGGCGCTGCTGGTCGCCACCAACCACCGCCGCTCGCACCAGGTTCTGGCCGTGCGCAACAGCTACCACGGCCGGTCGTACGCGGCGATGGGCGTGACCGGCAACCGGGGCTGGTCGGCCAGCCCGCTGAACCCGCTGCAGGTGGCCTGGCTGCACTCCGCCGAGCGGCTGCGCGGCCTGCTCTCCCGGCTCAACGCCGACGAGCAGGTCGACGCCGCGGTCGAGGACCTGCGCGAGGTGCTCGCCACCCAGACCACCGGGGACGTGGCCGCCCTGATCGCCGAGCCGATCCAGGGCGTCGGCGGTTTCGTGCACCCGCCGGACGGGCTCTTCGCCGCCTGGAAGAAGGTGCTCGACGAGACCGGCATCCTCTTCATCGCCGACGAGGTGCAGACCGGTTGGGGGCGTACCGGCGAGCACTTCTGGGGCTACCAGGCGCACGGCGTCACGCCGGACCTGCTCACCTTCGCCAAGGGCATCGGCAACGGCTTCGCCCTCGCGGGCGTGGTCGGCCGGGCCGAGGTGCTCGAATCGGTGCCCGCGATCAGCTTCTCCACCTTCGGCGGCAACCCGGTCTCCACCGCCGCCGGCAACGCGGTGCTCGACTACCTGCTCGACCACGACCTGCAGGCCAACGCGGCCCGCACCGGCGCGATCCTCGCCGACGGCCTGCGCGCCGCGGTCGCCGATCTCGACTGTGTCGCCGAGGTACGCGGCAAGGGGCTGATGCTGGCTGTCGAGTTCGTCCACCCGGGCACCCGGGAACCGGACCCGGCCCGCACGGTGCGGGCGTTCGAGGCGTGCAAGGCCGGCGGGCTGCTGGTCGGCAAGGGCGGCCTCTACGGCAACGTGCTGCGGATGGGACCGCCGCTCACCCTCACCGAGGCGGAGGCCCGGGAGGGCCTGGCGATCCTGGTCGACGCGATCCGCGCGGCGGCGGTGACGGCATGAGCGAGCGTCAGCGAGCGAATCATCGGTGCAGTGCGGAGGTGCCTCATGGTGGCACGGAGCGCAGCGGAGTGCCGGCATGAGCGCGGTCATCGGGCACTTCGTCGAGGGCAAGCGGTTCGCCGGCACGTCCGAGCGGCGCGCGGACGTCTTCGACCCGGCCACCGGCCGGCGTAGCGCTGAGGTGGCGCTGGCCTCGGCCGCGGACGTCGCGGTGGCGGTGGAGGCCGCGGCCCGCGCCGCCCGGGCCTGGCGGGACGCCTCGCTGGCGCGGCGCAGCGCGGTGCTTTTCGCGTTCCGCCAGCTGGTGCACGCCCGGCGGGACCGGTTGGCCGAGGTGATCACCGCCGAGCACGGCAAGGTGCTCGCCGACGCCGCCGGCGAGGTGCAGCGCGGGCTCGAGGTGATCGAGTACGCCTGCGGCATCCCGTCCGCGCTGCGCGGCGCGTTCAGCGAGAACGTCTCCACCGAGGTGGACTCGTACACCCTGCGCCAGCCGCTCGGCGTGGTCGCGGTGATCTCGCCGTTCAACTTCCCGGTGATGGTGCCGCTCTGGTTCGTGCCGGTCGCGGTGGCCTGCGGCAACGCGGTGGTGCTCAAGCCGAGCGAGAAGGACCCGAGCGCGGCGCTGCTGCTGGCCGAGTGGTTCGCCGAGGCCGGCCTGCCGGACGGTGTGCTGAACGTGGTCAACGGCGACAAGGCGGCGGTGGACGCGCTGCTGGAGCACCCGGAGGTGCGGGCGGTGTCGTTCGTCGGCTCCACCCCGGTCGCCCGGTACGTCTACCAGCGCGGCACCTCCACCGGTAAGCGGGTGCAGGCGCTGGGCGGGGCGAAGAACCACATGGTGGTGCTCCCGGACGCCGACCTCGACCTGGCCGCCGATGCGGCGGTGAACGCCGGGTTCGGCTCGGCGGGGGAGCGGTGCATGGCGATCTCCGCGCTGGTCGCGGTCGAGCCGGTGGCCGACGCCCTGGTGGCGAAGATCGCCGAGCGGATGGCGGGGCTGCGTACCGGGGACGGCCGGCGCGGCTGCGACATGGGCCCGCTGGTCACCGCCGAGCACGCGGCCCGGGTGCGCTCCTACGTCGAATCGGGGGCGGCGGACGGCGCGGTGCCGGTGGTGGACGGGCGCGACGTCGAGCCGGACGGCGAGCCGGGCGGGTTCTGGCTCGGACCCACCCTCTTCGACCACGTCACGCCGAACATGTCGATCTACACCGACGAGATCTTCGGCCCGGTGCTCAGCGTGCTCCGGGTCGGCTCGTACGACGAGGCGTTGGAGCTGGTCAACGCCAGCCCGTACGGCAACGGCACCGCCATCTTCACCAACGACGGCGGCGCCGCCCGGCGCTACCAGCACGAGGTGGAGGTGGGCATGGTCGGGATCAACGTGCCGATCCCGGTGCCGATGGCCTACCACTCGTTCGGCGGCTGGAAGTCGTCGCTCTTCGGCGACCTGCACGCGCACGGCGAGGACGGGGTGCGCTTCTTCACCCGCGGCAAGGTGGTCACGAGCCGCTGGCTGGACCCCCGCCACGGCGGGGTCAACCTGGGCTTCCCCACCCAGAGCTGAGCGACCCGCGGCGCGTCGGCCCGGCCCCCTCACCAGGGCCGTGTCGGCGCGCTGTGCCGTCCGCGCTCCGGCCCGGCGCCCGCCCGTGGCACCCAGGTATGACGTGCCGGACCACCCCACGGTCCGATGTGGTGGGCCGACGGCCGCGCCAGTATCGACGCCGACAGGGGTGGTCCACCCTCGGCGCGTCGAACGGAGCCCAACGTGCGTAGGACTGCATCGGTCATCGGCCTGGTCGTCGGCCTGTACCTGGTGGCCCGCGCCCTCGTCGAGCCGTTCGTGATCGACATGACGGACCCGGCCACCTACCGGAACGACTGGGGCGGGCCGAGCCTGCTCGGTGTGCTGCTGGTCCACTGCGGCCCGGGCGTGCTCTCCGGGATCCTCATCGCCGTGGTGCTGCGCCGGCGTCGCGCCCGGATCCGCCGGCCCGACTAACCGGCGCTTCCCCACCACGCCTGAGCAGTCGCAGCGCGCCGGCTCCGGCCAGGTACGCCGCCAGGGCCGGGACCGGCACGCCGAGCGGTTCGGGGGCCTCCTTTGGCGCCGCGCTGTTGACCACCAAGCCGTACACCACGGCGACGAAGCCGGCGGCGGTGAGCAGGCTGCGGACGGTCGGCCGGAGTCGTCCGCGCTCCGATCGGGTCGGTGCATTCCGCCCGCGCTGGCGGCCGCTGCGCGCCTCGATCCGCCCGAAGGCGGTGACCAGGCCGGTCAGCACGACGGCCAGCATCAGCACCCAGGGCAGCCGCCAGGCCAGCCAGGCGGCCGAGCCGACCGGCGCGGTGGGCAGCAGGTGCACCGCGTCCAGGGCGCCGACCAGCAGGATCGCGGCGGTCAGGTGCCAGAGGAAGACGGTCAGCACGACCGCGTTGACCGCGATCACCAGTTGCCACGGTCGGGGACGACGCAGCCAGCGTTCGGCGCGGTCGCGCAGCAGCAGGATCAGCCCGAGTTGGGCGGTGGTGAGGGTCAGCAGCGCCAGGCTCGGCGGTGCCGCGTTGTCCAGCCGCTCCCCGGGGACGTTGAGCATGCTGACCGGGTACGGACCGGCGGTGAGCAGCAGCGTCGCGGCCAGTCCCGCGAGCAGGGTGGTCCAGCCGGCCCGGCGGGACACCGGCAGCCGACGGCCCCGCCGGACAGCCTGCTTACCGGTGGTCACCTCCCGGTCTTCCGAGCGTGTGTCGAACCAGGCGAGGCCGAGCTGGTGGACGGCCAACCAACCGAAGAGGTAGTTGGGGATGGCCAGCTCGGCCGGGCCGAACGCCCGTCCCAGGTCACCGGCGGCGACCAACCCGGCCAGCGCCAGCGGTACGACGAGCCCGAACCGCCGGTGCAGCGCCCACATCACCGGGGTCAGCGGCACCACCAGCAGGTAGGCGGCGAGGAACCAGAGCGGGATGGTGGCGAACCAGGCGACGGTCCGGATCAGCGGGTCGGCCACGCCGGCGAGCCGGGCGACCAGCGCCCCGCCGACCAGCACCAGCACCAGCGCCGTGGTGGGCCGCAACAGCCGGGCGCTGCGGCCGAGCAGCCAGCCGGTGGCATCCCCGCCCCGGGCCCGGTGGGCGGTCAGCGAGGCGGCGTTCGCGTACCCGCCGACCACGAAGAAGACCGGCATCACCTGGGCCGCCCAGGTCAGCGGGTGCGTCCAGGGCAGGTCGGGCAGTGCGGAGCGGGCGGTGGGCCGGCCGGCGGCGTCCTCGCCGACGGCGGCGACGGCCCAGTGGCCGAGCACGACCACGATGATGGCGAGCGCGCGGAGCAGGTCGACGTAGCGCTCCCGGCCGGCCGGCGTCGCGGCAGCGAGCTGGGCCGGACGGCGCATGGCCCGAGGGTATGCCAGCGCTGGTGCGAGCACGTGGATAACGGTTCGGACGCCGGGCCTTGAAGTCCGCGCCGGACTGCCGTAGAAATTCTTCAGAAACATTGTATTAAGTGAAGACAAGCGACACTTGCCCGCCCGTGCCTCGACGCCGCGGCCGCCGTCCCCCAACTCCCGGCCGGCCGCCCGTACCCGAACCGAGGAGAAGTGATGAACAGGCGTGACATCCTGCGGCGCAGCGCCGCCGCCGGCCTGCTGGCCACCCCCGCTGCCGGCCTGCTCGCCGGCTGCGCGACCGGTGGTGGCGACGACGACGGCGACACCGGCAGCTACAAGGGCACCAAGAGCGAGCAGAACCCGCTCGGGGTCAAGGAGGACGCCCCGCTCGAGGTGGTGATCTTCAACGGCGGGTTCGGCGAGGAGTACGCCAAGGCCCACGAGGCCATGTACACCGAGAAGTACCCGAAGGCCACGATCAAGCACAGCGCGACGCAGGAGATCAACAAGACGCTCCAGCCCCGTTTCGTCGACGGTTCGCCGCCGGACGTGGTGAACAACTCCGGCGCCGGTCAGATCGACTTCAACGGCCTGGTCTCCCAGAACGCCATCGCCGACCTGAGCGAGCTGCTCGCCGCTCCGAGCCTCGACATCCCCGGCAAGACGGTCAAGGACACGCTGCTGCCCGGCGCGGTCGAGGTCGGCTCCTACGACGGCAAGTTCCTGGTGTTGAACTACACCTACACCGCCTACGGCATCTGGCACTCCACTAAACTCTTCGCCGACCGGGGCTGGCAGTACGCCAAGACCTGGGACGAGCACATCGCGCTCTGCAAGCAGATCAAGGCGGCCGGGATCGCGCCGTGGACGTACGCCGGCAAGCACCCCCGCTACATGAGCTGGCCGCTGATCGCGACGGCCATCAAGTTCGGCGGGCCCTCCGTCGCCACCGCGATCGACAACCTGGAGCCGAACGCGTGGAAGTCCGACGCGATGAAGGCCGCGGCCGACGCCTGGCACCAGATCGTCAAGGACAAGTACATCCTCGACGGTTCGCCGGGCCTCGACCACGTGCAGTCCCAGACCGCGTGGTGCCAGGGCAAGGCCGCCTTCATCTCCTGCGGTTCCTGGCTGGAGAGCGAGCAGAAGAAGGTCACCCCCGAGGGCTTCAACATGACGATCCAGCCCACGCCCAGCCTCGGCGCGGGCGACAAGCTGCCGTTCGAGGCGATCCGCGGCACCGCCGGTGAGCCGTTCATGGTGCCGGCCAAGGCGAAGAACCTCGCCGGTGGCCTGGAGTACTTCCGCGTCATGCTGTCGAAGAAGGGCGCCCAGGACTTCACGAAGAAGGTGTCCAGCCTGACCGTGGTGGCCGGGTCGACCGACGGCGTCGAGCTGCCGTTCGGCCTGAGCACGGTGGTGAAGGGGCTGGACGCCTCCGGCAGCAACGGCTTTAACTGGGTCTACAACAACTACTACCGCAAGCTGGAGCGCGAGCTCGTGGACGCGGCCTGTGGTGAGTTCTTCAGCGGCCGGATCGGCCCCGCGGAGTTCCTCGACCGGTGCCAGCAGGGCGCCGACTCGATCGCCCAGGACAGCTCGATCAAGAAGTACAAGCGGGCCGCGTGACGTCCGGCCGGTGGGGGCGGGCGCGGCCCGTCCCCACCGGCCCACCGCTGGGGGAGTAGGTCCTTCTCGTGAGACATGGCAAGTATCCGCTGATCATCACGTTCCTGGTGCCGCCGCTGCTGCTCTACGGCGTCTTCGTGCTCTCGCCGTACCTGCAGGCTTTCCAGATCTCGACCACCGGCTGGCTCGGCTACTCGGCGGAGGCCGACCCGGTGGGGTTGGCCAACTTCCGGGCGATGCTGGACGACGGGCGGGTGTGGAACGCGCTCAAGAACAACGCCTGGCTGCTCGCCGTGGTGCCGGTGCTGACCATCGGGTTGGGCCTGTTCTTCTCGACCATGCTCAACATGGGCGGACGCAAGGGCCGCGCCGGGGTGACCGGCGTACGCGGCACCTCGGTCTACCGGATGGTCTACTTCTTCCCGCAGGTGCTCTCGGTGGTGATCATCGCCCTGCTCTGGAAGGAGATCTACCACCCCAACAGCGGCCTGCTCAACGGCGCCCTGCGTGCCGTCGGCCTGCCCGCGCCGACCTGGCTCGGCGACCCCCGGACGGCCTTCTGGTGCGTGCTGGCGGTGATGGTCTGGAGCAACGTGGGCTTCTACGTGGTGCTCTTCGGCGCGGCCATGTCGGCCATCCCGCGCGACATCTACGAGGCGGTCATGCTCGACGGGGCGTCGCGGTGGGTCACCGTACGCCGGATCACCATCCCGCTGCTCTGGGACACCGTGCAGGTCGCCTGGATCTACCTGGCGATCGCGGCGCTGGACGGGTTCATCCTGATTCAGCAGATGACCAACGGCGGGCCCAACTTCTCCTCCGACGTCATCGGTCTGCGGATGTACGAGACCGCGTTCGGCAGCGAGAGCAAGTTCGGCTACGCCTCGGCGATCGGCGTGGTGCTGTTCTTCCTGACCCTGTCGGTGGCGGTGCTGGCACTGCGTACCGCCCGACGTGACCGGATCGAGTACTCGTGACCATCCTGGACAGATCCGCGACGCCGGACGGCACCGCCGAGGGCGCCGGTCCGGCACCGGCACCGCGGAAGCTGCGCCGCGAGTCCGGCGTCGCCAACGTCTTCTCGCACGGGTTCCTGCTGCTCTGGGGCGCGCTGACCGTGCTGCCGCTGCTCTGGATGTTCCTCAGCTCCTTCAAGAGCGACGGGGAGATCCTGTCCGACCCGTGGGGATTGCCCGGGGCGCTGCGGTTCGAGAACTGGGGGCGCGCCTGGACCGAGGCGCACATCGGGCAGTACTTCCTGAACAGCGCCATCGTGGTGAGCGGCTCGCTCACCCTCACGATGCTGTTGGGCTCCGCGGCGGCGTACGTCTTCGCCCGCTACACCTTCTGGGGGCGGCAGGTCCTCTACTACCTGTTCGTCGGCGGCATGATGTTCCCCGTCTTCCTGGCCCTGGTGCCGCTCTTCTTCGTGGTGCGCAACGCGGGTCTCTTCGGCACCTGGACCGGGCTGGTGCTGGTGTACGCCGCCTACTCGCTGCCGTTCACGGTCTTCTTCATGACCGCCTTCTTCCGCACCCTGCCCAACTCGGTCGCGGAGGCGGCGCTGGTCGACGGCTGCGGGCACTTCCGGCTCTTCTTCCGGGTCATGCTGCCGATGGCGCGTCCGGGACTGATCAGCGTTGCGATCTTCAACTTCCTCAGTCACTGGAACCAGTTCATCCTCCCGCAGGTGCTGATGCAGGGTGACGACTCCAAGTGGGTGCTGGCGCAGGGGCTCACCGCTCTGGCGGTCAGCCAGGGCTACCAGGGCGACTACAGCGGCCTCTTCGCCGGCCTGACCATCGCCACGCTGCCGGTGCTGGCCGTCTACGTCGTCTTCCAGCGCCAGGTCCAGGCGGGCCTGACGGCCGGTCAACTCAAGTGAGGCCGGGACGGTGGCTTGACCGGTAGGAAATCTCCTACCTATTGTGGCGGCATGACCGTGACCCACGTGCAGCTCGTCTCCGTACCCGTCAGCGACCAGGACCGGGCCCGCGACTTCTACCTCGACGTGCTCGGCTTCGACCTGGTCTTCGACAACCCGATGGGCCCCGGCGGCCGGTGGGTCCAGGTCGCGCCCAAGGGCGCCGCCACCGCCCTGACCCTGGTCACCTGGTTTCCGAGCATGCCGCCCGGCTCGCTCAAGGGCCTCGTGTTCGAGACTGACGACCTCGACGGCGACGTCGCGCTGCTGCGCGAGCGGGGCGTCGTCCTCGCCGACGGCGGCATCCAGGACGCGCCCTGGGGGCGGTACGTCACGTTCGACGACCCGGACGGCAACGGCATCGTGCTCCAGTCCACCCGTGTCTGACCCGGCGCCCGTCGAACCGCGGCCCGGTGCCGGCGACATCTTCGCGGCACTGGCCAACCCGACCCGCCGCGAGCTGCTCCGGCTCCTGCTCGATCAGGGCGAGCAGCCGGTGCAGCGGCTGGCCGACCACTTCGCCATGCGCCGCCCGAGCCTCTCCGAGCACCTGCGGGTGCTCAAGGACGCCGGCCTGGTGGTCGAGCACCCGGTCGGCCGGCAGCGGCTCTACTCGCTGCGACCGGAGCCGTTACGGGAGGTCGCCGAGTGGCTGGGCCCGTACGAGCGGTTCTGGCGCGGTCGCCTGGCCGAGCTGCGCGACGTGCTGGCGGAGCTGCCCGATGAGTGACCCGAGCACCGTCGAGGTGGATCAGTACCTGCCGCATCCGCCGGCGAAGGTCTGGCGGGCGCTGACCGATTCTGATCTGTTGGCCCGCTGGCTCATGCCCAACGACTTCGCCCCGGTGCCCGGGCACCGGTTCACCTTCCACACCGACCCTCGGCCCGGGCAGGACTTCGACGGCACCGTGCACTGCGAGGTCCTCGACCTCGACCCGCCGCACCGGCTGAGCTGGGCCTGGCGCGGCGGACGGTTGGACACGGTGGTGAGCTGGACGCTCGTGGCCGAGGGGCGGGGCACCCGGCTGTTCCTGGCGCACACCGGCTTCGACCCCGACGACCCGGTGCAGCGCCGCACCCGCGACCTGCTCGGCGGCGGCTGGCGCTCCCACGTCCTCACCCGCCTGAACCACCTCCTGACCACCCCCTGACCCACCCGCCTGCCCGCAGGCTGCCGCGAGTTGATCAAGAGGTTCCCGTCAGGAACCGGCCGGATGTTGACGCGAACCTCTTGATCAACACAGCGGGCGCGGGCCGGGCGCGGGGGCGGGGTGGGTTAGGTGGGGGTGGGGACCAGGCGGGTGTGTAGGGCGGCCGGGTCGTCGACCTCGGGGAGGTCGAGGGCGGCGAGCCAGGCCGCTGCGGCCGCGCCGTCGCCGGCGGAGCAGAGCGGCGCGTCCGGCCAGCGGTGGCTGGCCTCCGCCCGAACGGCGGCGGCGAGCGGGGTGTCGCCGGTCAGCAGGCCGCCGCCGAGCACGATCGGGGTGGTGGCCCCGGCCGGCCGGATCCGGCTCACGCTCTCCGCGAGATGATTGGCGGCCTCGGTGATCAGCCCGGCGGCCACCGGTTCGCCGGTCACCGCGGCGGCGACCACCTGCGGGGCGAGCCGGGCCAGGTCCACCGGCGGGCGTCGGGTCACCGCCTGGATCAGCGCGTCGACGGTGTCCCGGGGGCGGGCGGCCACCTCGGCGGTGCCCATCAGCTCGGTGAGCACCTGCCGGCCGAGGATTCCCGGTGGGCGGCCGCTGTCCAGGTCGGCGAGGAGCCGGCGGACCGCCTCACGGCCCAGCCAGAACCCCGAGCCCGCGTCGCCGAGCAGCCAGCCGTGGCCGTCGGCGACCCGGTCGAGCCGCAGGTCGCGTACGCCGGCGGCGATCGCGCCGGTGCCGGCGATGAGCACGGTGCCCGCCGGCGCGGCCGTGCCGGAGGCGTACGCGACGAGCGCGTCGCCGTGCACCGCGTACGGGCAACGCAGGCCGGCGTCGTGCCAGGCCCGGTCGAAGGCGGCCCGTCCGGCCGGGTCGGCGAGCAGCCGGCCGGCCCCGGCCAGCCCGATCGTGCCGGCCCGGACCCGACCGGGGTCGACGGTGGCGAGCGCGCCGCGCAGCGCGGTCAGCAACTCCTCGGCGGCCCGTTCGGCGCCATGGCTGGTGGGGTTGCCGCCGCCGGCACGGCCGGTGCCGAGCCGCTCCCCGTCCAGGGTGAGGGCGGCGGCCCGGGTGGACGTACCTCCGACGTCGAGTCCCACCACGACGGTGCCGGACATCCGCATGGACCTCCCTGAATCGCGCCTGCGACGGTGCGTTCATGCTGGTCGGCCCGGGGCCGCCGGGCAAGGCCGGTACGGCGCGGCGGGCCTGTGCGCCAGGTAACAGTTTGAAAACTTCGCCCACAGTCTTGACACAGAGGGCCCGTCAGTAAGAACTTTTACCACTAACAGTTAACAAGCTTTTCGGAAAGGCGTCCCATGGTTGATCACGAGGTGGACATCTCCGCGGGGACCGCGGTGGTCGACGCCGACGCGTTCGACCGACGGGGCGTGCTCGGCGCTCCCTCCGACGGCGTGCTGGCCCGGGTGCGCAGCGGCCTGGACGAGCTGACCGGGGCGCTGCGCCGGGTCGCCGAGCACGTGCTGAGCGACCCCGAGGCCGCCGCCCGGTCCACCATCGTGGAGCTGGCCGAGCGGAGCGGCACCTCGCCCGCGACCATCACCCGATTTTGCCGGGCGATGGGCTTCGAAGGCTACGCCGACCTGCGGCTCGGCATCGCCGCGGAGACCGGCCGGGCCCGCTCCGCCGGCTGGACCGTGGACATCGGCCGGGAGATCCAGCCTGGCGACCCGCTCGCCCGGGTGCTGGACCAGATCATGGCCGCGGACACCCGGGCCATGCACGACACCGCCGCGTTGCTCGACCTGGCCGAGGTGGAGCGGGCCGCAGTCGCCATCGCCGGGGCGGACCGGGTGAACATCTTCGGCGCCAGCGGCAGCGCCCTGGTCGGCGAGGAGATGCAGTTCAGCCTGCACCGCATCGGGGTCGCCGCGTGGGCCTGGAACGACGTGCACGAAGGGCTGGCCAGCGCCGCGCTGCTGCGCCCCGGCGACGTGGCCCTCGGCATCTCGCACACCGGGCAGACCCGGGAAACGATCGAGATGCTGGCCGAGGCGGGCAGCCGGGGCGCCACCACCCTGGCGTTGACCGGCTTCCCCCGCTCGCCGCTGGCCGAGCTGGCCGACATCGTGCTGCTCACCGCCAGCCAGGCGACCACCTTCCGCCCGGACGCGCTCAGCGCCCGGCATCCGCAGCTGGTCGTGCTCGACCTGCTCTACATCGCCGTCGCGCAACGTACCCACGACCGCGCCCACGCGGCCTTCCGGCGTACCGCCCAGGCCGTCGACGGACACAAGGCCGCCAAGGGAGCCGTCGCATGATCAGCGCTCAGCGGTACGCGGACGCGGTCCGCCCGGTGCTCGACCGGCTGCTCGACAGCCAGGCGGACGGGATCACCCGGGCCGCGGACCTGATCGCCAGCAGCCTGCGTGCCGGCGGCGTGCTCCAGGCGTTCGGCGCGGGGCACTCCGAGGCGTTCGCCGCGGAACTGGTCGCCCGGGCCGGCGGGTTGGTCGCGACCAACCGGCTCTCGGTCCGCGACCTGGTGCTGCACGGCGACGCTCCTCGTGACGTGCTCGCCGACCCCAAGCTGGAGCGCGACCCCACCATCGCCCACCAGATCTACGAGCTCGCGGCCCCCCAGCCGCGGGACGTGTTCGTGGTGGCATCCCAGTCCGGCATCAACGGCTCGGTGGTCGAGCTCGCGGCGCTGGTCACCGGGCGCGGTCACCCGTTGATCGCGGTCACCTCGGTCGAGCACTCCGCGCGGGTCGCCCCTCGGCACCCGTCCGGGCGGCGGCTCGCCGACCTCGCCGACGTCGTGCTGGACAACGGCGCGCCGTACGGCGACGCACTGCTGCCGCTCGAGGGCGGCGGCGCGGTCTGTGCGGTCTCCTCGGTCACCACCGCGCTGCTGGCGCAGCTGCTGACCGCGGAGGTCGTACGACGGTTCCACCAGGCCGGAGAGGTGCCCCCTATCTACCTCTCCGCCAACGTCCCCGGTGGGGACGAGCACAACCTCGCCCTCGAGTCGCGGTACGCCGGGCGTCTCCGGCGGACCGCCTGACCCGACACCACAAGGAGAGTCAGAGATGTCGGTTACCCCCGAGAACTTCGGTGACCTGAGTCGGCGGACCCTGCTGCGGCGTGCCGCGGCGGCCGGTCTGCTGGCCACCCCGGCGGTTGGCCTGCTCAGCGCCTGCGCCGGCAGCGAGCCGAGCAAGTCCGACAACACCGGTGGCGCGAAGAGCCAGGACAACCCGTTCGGCGTCAAGGACGGCAGCGCCGTCAAGGTGGTCGTCTTCAACGGCGGACTGGGTGACCAGTGGGCCAAGGAAGACAAGGTCATCTTCAACGCCAAGCACCCGAACATCACGGTCAACATGAGCTCCACCCAGAAGATCAAGACCGAAGAACAGCCGAAGATGGCCACCCAGCCGAGCGACCTGGTGATGAACTCGGGCGCGGACATCATGGACCGCAGCACCCTGATCAACGAGGGCGCCATCGAGCCGCTCGACGACCTGCTCACCGCGCCGGCCTGGGACAGCGAGGGGACCGTCGCCGACTCCCTGCTGCCGGGCACCGTCACCGACGGCACCCAGAACGGCAAGTTCTACGTGGTGAACGTCGCCTACACCGTCTGGGGCAACTGGTACAACGCGGCGCTGTTCAAGAAGGAGGGCTGGCAGGCGCCGACGACCTGGGACGAGTTCTTCACCCTGGCGCCGAAGATCAAGGCCAAGGGCATGGCGCCGTACGTGCACGACGCGGCCCACGGCTACTACCCCCGCTGGGCGCTCTTCGCGAGCATCTGGAAGGCGGTCGGCAAGCAGCCCGTCATCGACATCGACAACCTGAAGGACAACGCCTGGAAGGCCGACGGCATCGTCGCCGCGCTCGAGCCGTGGGAGAAGCTGGTCAAGGACAAGCTGCTGCTGCCGGGCAAGCTCGACCACACCCAGTCGCAGCAGGCCTGGCTCGACGGCAAGGCGGCCTTCATCCAGGTCGGCACCTGGCTGAAGAACGAGATGACCGCGACCATCCCGCCGGGCTTCGAGATGACCCTGTCGGACTACTGGAGCAAGCCCGGCGACAAGGCGGCCAAGGACGTCTTCGCCTCCTCCGGCGAGGGCTTCGTGGTGCCGAGCAAGGCCCCGAACAAGGAGGCCGCGAAGGAGTTCCTGCGGGCGATCCTGTCCAAGGCCGGCTCGGCCAAGTTCGCCGAGCTGACCAAGTCGCTGGCCTCCACCAAGGGCTCCGGTGACAACGTGCAGGACACCGCCCTGGCGTCGGCCAACTCGCTCATGAAGAGCGGCAGCACGGACCTGATCTCCTTCAAGTTCCCGGACTACTACGCCGACCTGGACAAGGAGAGCCAGAACCTCGCCGAGGAGCTGATGGCCGGCCGGCTCACCGCGCAGCAGTTCGTCGACAAGATGCAGGCGGCCGCCGACAAGGTCGCCAAGGACTCGTCGATCAAGAAGCAGACCCGCACCGCCTGACCCCTTTGAGAGAGTGAGTCCAATGCGGCACGGAGTCGCGCGTTTCGTCACGGGCTTCCTGGCCCTACCCGTCGCGCTGTACCTCTTCTACGTGGTGTGGCCGTTCGCGCAGGCGGCGGGATACTCGCTGACCGACTGGGGTGGGTACTCGGACACCCAGAACTTCGTCGGTCTGGACAACTACGTCCGGCTGCTGTCGGACGAGTTGATCAGGAAGGCCTTCTGGCACAACGTGTTCTTCCTGATCACCGTGCCGCTGTTCACCATCGCGCTGGCCCTGTTCCTCGCGTTCCTGCTCAATGTGGGCGGACGCGAGGACAGGGCCGGCATCCGGGGGGTGTTCGGCTCCGGGATCTACAAGGTCATTTTCTTCTTCCCGCAGGTGCTGTCGCTGGTCGTCATCGCCGTGATGTGGCAGCAGATCTACCGCAGCGACGGTCAGGGCCTGATCAACGGTTTGCTGATCAAGGCCGGGCTGGTCGACGCGGACAACCCGATCGCCTTCACCGCCGACCCGGAGCCCTTCCTCGGCGTGCCGGCGGTGCTGTGGTGGCTGCTGCTGATCGCGGTCTGGAGCGGCGCCGGCTTCTACATGGTGCTCTTCTCCGCGGCGATGCAGTCCATCCCGAAGGACATCTACGAGGCGGCGCTGCTCGACGGGGCCAGCCGCTTCCACACCTTCTTCCGGATCACGCTGCCGCTGCTGCGGGACACCGTCTCGGTGGCCTGGGTCTACCTCGGCTTCATCGCACTGGACATGTACGCCCTGGTCTTCGTGATGACGCCCAGCCAGGGCGGGCCCAACCACGCCAGTGAGATCTTCGCGTCGGTGCTCAACTTCACCGCGTTCCAGAAGGGCCAGTTCGGCTACGCCTGCGCGATGGGTGTCGCCCTGGCGATCTTCACGATCCTGCTCGCCGCGGCGCAGCTGAGGATCACCCGTCGCGACCGTATCGAGTACTGAGGAGGCTGGACGATGAGCACTGCGACCCACGGTGGTCTGACCCGGCCCGATCAGAGCCCGGAGACCGGATCCACCCCCACACCGCGCGGCGGTGTCCGCACCGCGATCGGTGGCAAGATCTTCAACGGCTTCTCCCACGTGTTCCTGGTGGTCTGGGCCGTGATGGTGATCTACCCGCTGCTGTGGGTGGTGATGTCGGCGCTGAAGAGCGACTCGGAGGTCATCCGGGAGCCGCTCTCCCTTATGCCCGCGAAGCTGAACTGGGACAACTTCGCCCGGGCCTGGGGCGCGGGGCACCTCGGGTCCTTCTTCCTCAACACCCTGCTGGTGTTGGCCGGCAGCGTCACCCTCACCATGCTGCTCGGTTCGATGGCGGCGTACGCGCTGGCCCGCTACGAGTTCCGTGGCAACCGGCTGATCTACTACATGTTCCTCTCCGGTCTCACCCTGCCGATCTACCTCGCCGCGGTGCCGCTGTTCAAGGGCGTCTACAACACGGGCGTGGCCTTGCCGCTGCTCGGCCCGAACAAGCACGTCATGCTGATCATGGTCTACGTGGCCTGGTCGCTGTCGTTCACGGTGTTCTTCATGCACTCGTTCTTCCGGACGCTGCCCACGACCATCGCCGAGGCGGCGATGGTCGACGGAGCGTCGCACAGTCGGCTCTTCTTCAGCGTGATGCTGCCGATGGCCAAGCCCGGTCTGATCAGCATCGGCATCTTCAACGTGCTGGGCCAGTGGAACCAGTGGTACCTGCCGACCCTGCTCATGCAGTCGGTGGCGGGGGAGCCGAAGAACCAGGTGATCGCCCAGGGTCTGATCGAGCTCTCGGTCAACCAGGGCTACAAGTCCGACTGGTCCGGCCTCTTCGCCGGCGTCACCATGGCCATGCTGCCGGTGCTCATCGTCTACATCGTCTTCCAGCGTCAGGTCCAGTCCGGCCTGACCGCCGGCGTGGGCAAGTAGACCCGGGCCCCGACCGCGCGCCGCCCTCAGGTCGACGGAGGGCGGCGCGCGGCTTTCCGGCGAGCTGGACGCGCTGCTCCGTCCGCTGTGAGCCGGGCGGCGGCCGCCGTCCGAGGTGTGACGCAGGCCGCAGCGGCGCCGGCGAACTCTCCGGGCACACCGGCATCCTGATTGCGTGAACACCATGAGCGAGAAGCTGACCCCCGCGCTGGCCGAGGCGGCCGAGGCCGAATTCATGTACGCGTACGAGACGGGCGCGCCGTCGGTGGCGCGGGAGCGGCTCGGGATGGCCGCCGACCGGATCGGCGGCGGGGTGGTCCTCTCGATGCGCAACGACCCGGTCTCCTACTGGAGCAAGGCACTCGGGTTCGGCTTCACCGAGCCGGTCACCCGCGAGCTGGTCGAGCGGATCGTGGCGTTCTACCGGGCCGAGGGCACCCCCGAGGCGGTGATCCAGATTGCGCCGTCGGCGCTGCCGCCGGAGTGGGACGACACCCGCGCCGCGTACGGGATCGAACCGACGACGTCCTGGGTGAAGCTGGCGGCCCCGATCGAGCAGGTCCGGCCGGGCACCGGCACCCGGCTGCGGGTCGGCCCGGTGGGGGAGCACGACGCCGCCGAGTGGGCGCAGGTGCTCCTGCGCGGCTTCGGCATGCCGACCGAAGGTCTCGCCGAGATGCTCACGGCGAGCGTCGCGCATCCCCAGTTCCACCCGTACGGCGTGTGGGACGGCCCCGACCTGGTCGCCGGCGCGAACCTCTTCGTGCACGGCCCCGTCGGCTCACTCAACTCCGGTGCGACCCTGCCGAGTCACCGCAAGCTCGGGGCGCAGTCGGCGCTGATCGCGGCCCGCGCAGAGGCGGCGCGGGCCGCCGGCTGCCGGTGGTTGGTCGCGGAGACGGGCCGCCCGGCGGAGGGCGCGACGAACCAGTCCCTGGTCAACCTGGAGCGCGCCGGCCTGCGCGTGCGGTACGTCCGGCAGAACTGGCGGTGGCGGGCCGAGACCGACCCCACGCCGGCCGGCTGACGCGCCGCCGCTGCGGCGGCGGGCTGGCATGTCGGTGGCCCGAGGCAGAATCACGTCTGTGCTGGTGGCGGTGGTGGCGAGCGAGAGCGGCAGCGGCGGCGTGCTGCAGCCGCTCGACGCTGCCGGCCGCCCCACCGGCCCGCCCGAGCCGGTGGCCGACCTGCCCGCTGCGGTCGCTGCCCGCGAGCGCGCCGAGCGCCCGCGCTGGGTCTGGGCCTCCGGGGCCACCAGCTACCCCGGGCTGCTGCGCGCCGGGGTCCGGGTCGACCGGTGCCACGACGTGGAGCTGACCGAGGCGCTGCTGCTCGGTCACGCCGGCCGCTGGGGCGAGCCGCGCTCGCCGGCCGCCGCCTGGGCCCGGCTGACCGGCCGGCCGGTGCCGCCCGACCCGCCGCCGCGTCCGGCCGAGCCACCCGGCCTCGGCCAAGGTGCGCTCTTCGACACCCCGTCCGGCCCGCCGGGGCTGGGCATCGAGGCCCTGGCCCAGGTGTACGCCGACCAGCTCACCCGGATCGCCGGCGCCGAGCACCCCGGCCGGTTCCGGCTGCTGGTCGCAGCCGAGTCGGCCGGCGCCCTGATCGCGGTCGAGATGGCCGCCGCCGGCCTGCCCTGGCGCGTCGACGTACACGACGCGATCCTCGCCGACCTGCTCGGCGAGGCGTCCCCGGTCGGCGGCCCGCCGCGCCGGCTGGCCGAGCTGGCCGCCCGCATCGCCGACGCGTTCGGGGTGCGTCAACTGCACGCCGACTCCCCGGCCGAGCTGCTGCGGGCCTTCGCCCGGGCCGGGGTGGAGCTGCCCAACACCCGGGCCTGGGTGCTGCGCGGGGTGGACCACCCGGCGGTGCCGCTGGTGCTGGAATACAAGGAGCTCTACCGGATCTGGACGGCGCACGGCTGGTCCTGGCGCGAGCAGTGGGTGCGCGACGGCCGCTTCCGGGCGGAGTACGTCCCGGGTGGGGTGGTCTCTGGCCGCTGGGCCACCCGTGGCGGTGGCGCGTTGCAGATCCCCAAGGTGATCCGGCGGGCCGTGGTGGCCGACCCGGGCTGGCGGTTCGTCGTCGCCGACGCCGGCCAGCTGGAGCCGCGGGTGCTCGCCGCGGTGTCCGGCGACGCCCGGCTCGCCGCGGCCGGCGGCGCTGGCGACCTCTACGCCGCACTGGCCGAGGACTCGTTCGGCGGCGACCGACCCCGGGCCAAGGTGGCCCTGCTCGGGGCGATGTACGGCCAGACCGGCGGTGCTGCGATACCCGCGCTGGCGGTGCTGAAGCGCAGCTACCCGACCGCGTTCGGCTACGTCGAGGCGGCGGCGCGCACCGGCGAGGCGGGCGGCCTGGTCCGCTCCTGGCTCGGGCGGACCTGCCCGCCCGGCTCGGCGGGATTCGCCGATCCGGGTGACGGCGCGCCCGATCCCGACGGTGCGGCCGACCCGCAGGGGCCGAGGGCGCGGGCCGCCCGCTCACGAGGCCGGTTCACCCGCAACTTCGTCATCCAGGCCACCGCCGCCGAGTGGGCCTCGACCCTGCTCGCCACGCTCCGGGCAGAGTTGGCCGGCACCGACGCCGAGCTGGTCTTCTTTCAGCACGACGAGGTGGTCGTGCACGCTCCGGTCGAGCAGGCCGACGCGGTCGCGGCGGCGGTCAACCGCTCCGGCGAGCGGGCCGCCGCGCTGCTCTTCGGCGACACCCCGGTCCGCTTCCCGCTCGACGTGTCCATCGTCGACTGCTACGCCGACGCGACCTGACCCGGGCACCCGCTGCCGTGCAATTGATGCGGATTTCAGCCAATATGCCGAGAATCAACTTTACGATGAGGCCTCTTCATGGAGGTGAAGGAGCATGCCGACCTATATCGCGTTGCTGAACTGGACCGATCAGGGGATCCGAGGCTACAAGGACACCCCGAAGCGCGCCGAGGCCTTCGCCGCAGCGACACAGAAGCTCGGGGCGAATCTCCTGAACATTTACTGGACCGTCGGTCCGTACGACCTCGTGGCCGTTATCGAGGCGTCCGACGACGAAACCGCGAGCGCGGCGCTCCTGCAGCTCGGCGGGGCGGGCAACGTCCGTACCACGACCCTGCGGGCCTTCGGTCGAGAGGAGATGGATCGCATCATCGCCAAATCCGCTGGCTGAGGCCTTCCACGCACGCCAGGACGGTGCCCGGCGAGCCGGCTCGTGCCGTCCTGATCGTCGGATCAGCGAAGCCCGGTGTATAACGGTTGCACTATTTCTCCTATTCGCACCGCCACCCGTGGCTGTCCCTCCTCGTTGCAGTGTCGGTAGGACGGGGACGGGCCGGAAGCGGCCCGTCCCACACTTGAGGGGGCGCAGGCTGAACCGGATCGCAGGAATGATCATCGCCGCGGGCGGGGGGCGCCGGATCGGTGGTCCCGAGGCGTTGTTGCACCAGGGGGAGAAGCCCCTGGTCGACCAGATGATCGACACGATGACCGAGGCGGGCTGCGAGCGGATCGTGGTGGTGCTCGGCGCCGCGGCCGACCAGGTACGCGAGACGGCCGACCTGGCCCGGGCCACCGTGGTGGTCAACCGGGCGTGGGGTACCGGGGTCGGCTCGTCCATCCGCGCCGGTCTGGCCGCGTTGGACGACGCGGGAATCGAGGCGGTGGTGGTGGTTCCGGTCGACATGCCGGGGCTGACCGTCGCAGCGGTACGCCGGGTCGCCGCGCTGCCGTACCCCGACGTGCTGGTCTGCGCCACCTACGACGGGCTGCGCGGCTACCCGATGCTCTTCGGCCGCCGGCACTGGTCCGGCATCGCCACCCTGGCCAGCGCCGACGTCGGCGCTCGGCCCTATCTGCTGGCGCACAAGGACCAGATCGTCGACATCGCCTGCGACTCGGTGGCCGACGGCAGCCGGATCGACTCGCCGGAGCTGATGGCGCTCTACGGGCTGACCGTGCCGCCGCAGCGGGTGGGCGTCTAGCCCGCAGCGCATTGCCCCCACGGCTCCTGGCCGCCTCGATATCGTTGCCCTGATCGACACGTCGGCAACGGGGGATGGTGGGCATGGTCGGCACGATCGGTCGGCACGTCGCGGGCGCCGTGGTCGCCTGGTTGACGTTCACTCTCGAGGGTCTGGTGGGCTACCTCGCGCTGCTCGCGTACGCGCTGGCCACGAACTCGGACCCGGGCGGACCGCTGGCCGGTCCGGTGCTGGTCCTGGTCGCCGCATTGCTGGGCGCCGTGGCGGTGCCGTTGCTGGTCGTACCCGCCGCCGTGGTCGGCGAGGTCGCCGCGCGCACCGGCGGACGCGTCCGCCGGATCCTCACCACCTGTTCTGCCGCGATGGTCCTGGCCGCGCTGTGCGCGGTGGTGTTCGCCCTCGCCACCGACGTATCGGCGGGTGGCACCGCGCTGGCGGGCGCGATCGGCGCGTTGGTGGTGGCCGGACCGGTGGCGGCCCACAGCGCGACGGCCGAGGGCGGCCGGCTGCTGGCGCGGGTGCTGGTCCGACGGCGCGACGCCGTCCCCGCCGCCACAGGGCCGGCCCCGGGCCTGCCGTCATAGGCTCCGAGACTGGGCGGCGCGGACCAAATCCCTTTGTCACCCGCACGGCGGTCTGCAACGCTCGCGGCTGTGATCGACAAGCCCGGCATCGACGAGCGGTTGCTGGCGGCAGAGGTGGCCGACGCGTGGGGCTTGGCCGTCACCGGACTCGTGTTCCTTCCGGTCGGGCTGGACGGGCAGGCCTGGGCCTACCGCGTCGACACGTCCGACGGCGAGCGCTACTTCCTGAAGCTGCGCCGTGGAAAGTTCGTGTCGGCGGCAGTGCTGCTGCCCGGATTTCTCCGGGCACGAGGCGTCACGCAGGTCGTGGCACCGATCGACCCGCCGGCCGGCGGGGCAGCGCACGGGTTCGGCGATTACCAGCTGCTGCTCTACCCGTTCCACGACGGCGGCAGCCTGTGGCACCGCGGCCTCACCGACCGCCAGTGGATCGAGTACGGCGATTTCCTGAGCCGATTGCACACGGTCACGCCGAGCGCGGACCTCACCGCGGCCCTGCCGGTCGAGACCTACCGGTCGACCGCCGGCGAGCGGCTACGCACGCTCGGCCCCCGGGCCGCGGCGGGCGACATCCTCGGCGCTTTCTGGCAGCAGTACGGGGCGGCGCTGCATCAGCTGTCCGAAGCCGTTGACGACCTCGCGTCCCGCGTGACGGGAGCGCCGCACGTCATCTGCCACGCCGACATCCACCCCGGCAACCTGCTCGCCGACGGCGACGGCCCGCTGCACGCCGTGGACTGGGACGGGCCGATCCTCGCGCCGCGTGAGCGGGACCTGATGTTCGTCTACAGCGGGGACTTCGGCGACCACCCGATCAACGCGCACCGTGCTGAGCTCTTCCGCCAGGGCTACGGTTCGACGGAGCCCGACCAGGCGCTGCTCAGCTACTACCGCAGCGAGCGCCGTCTGGACGACATCGCTGCGTTCCTGGCCAGCATCCTCAAGCCCGAGGCCAGCCCCGAAGCCCGTGCCAACGACCTGCACTGGCTGACCCGCATCGCCGAGGCGGTCACGGCTTCCCCAACTGGCTAGCCGGACCGGAGTCGGACGCCGGGCCGCCGCTGGCCGCCAAAACCGACCGAGGTGATCAGGGGCTGCCTTCACCAGGCGAGACGTTGCCGCGCGACGGCGTCACCACAGCTCATCAAGAGCGGCGACCTGTTTGCGAAGGGCTCGTGCGTCCTTGGGCGGCAGAACAGCTACGGCGGCGTCCAGGAGCCAGCGGAGCTCCGGCGGGTCGCGGGTTCGACGCCGGTATGCGCGCGAGCGTGATACCGCAGCGGCATCAATATGCCTCTGCGGTATCACGCTCGCGATTGTTGGTGCCCGCCGGAGTCGGGCGCCGGCACTCGTGGCGGGCCCGGCGTCGCTACCAGGGGACGACGGCGATGCCGGGGGCGGTCAGCTGGCCGACTCGTCCAGCTCACCGGTGGCGGCGAGCCGCCGGTACCAGTGGGCGCTGTCCTTCCAGGTGCGGACCTGGGTGTCGTAGTCGACCCGGATGATCCCGAACCGACGGTCGTAGCCGTAGCCCCACTCGAAGTTGTCCAGCAGCGACCAGACGAAGTAGCCCCGCACGTCCGCACCCTGTGCCCGGGCGTCGGCCATCGCGGCCACGTGCCGGCGGATGTAGTCGATCCGCCGGTCGTCGTGGATCCGGCCGTCGGCCGAGACCACGTCGTCGAAGGCCGCGCCGTTCTCGGTGATCATCATCGGCTGGCCCGGGTACTCGCGGTGCAGACGCAGCAGCAGTTCGGTCAGCGCGGGCGGGTCGATGTTCCAGCCCATCGCGGTGTACGGGCCGGGCTGGGGCAGGAAGTCGACGTTGTCGGCGGCCACCCACGGCGTGAACGCCGAGGCGCCGTGCCCGTCGGCGTCGGACCGGGGCGACACCCCGTCCCACGCCCGCACCAGCGTGCTGGAGTAGTAGTTCACCCCGAGCACGTCCAGCGGCACCGCGATCAGCTTCTCGTCGCCCTCCTGGACGAACGACCAGTCGGTGACCGGTGCGGTGTCGGCCAGCAGGTCGGCCGGGTAGGCGCCGTCCAGCATCGGGCCGAGGAACGCCCGGTTGGCGAGCGCGTCGATGCGCCGTGCGGCGTCGCGGTCCGCGGCCGAGTCCGAGGCCGCCCGGATGACGTGCAGGTTCAGCGTCACCGACAGCTCGGCCGCCGGGGCAAGCTCCCGCACCACCCGGCCTGCCAGGCCGTGCGCGAGGTTGAGGTGGTGCACCGCGGCCAGCGCCGCCGCCGGCTCGGTACGCCCCGGCGCATGCACGCCGGAGGCGTAGCCCAGGTAGGCCGAGCACCACGGCTCGTTCAGCGTGGTCCAGGTGTGCACCCGGTCGCCCAGCGCCCCGACGATGCCGGCCGCGTACTCCTCGAAGCGCAGCGCGGTCTCCCGGGCCGCCCAGCCGCCGGCGTCCTCCAGCTCCTGCGGCAGGTCCCAGTGGTACATGGTGGCCACCGGGCGGATCCCGCGCTCGAGCAGGCCGTCGACCAGCCGCGAGTAGAAGTCGATGCCGGCCCGGTTGAACGAGCCCGAGCCGCCCGGCTGCACCCGCGGCCAGGCGATCGAGAACCGGTAGGCGCCGAGGCCCAGCTCGGCGATGTGCCCGAGGTCCTCCGGCCAGCGGTGGTAGTGGTCCGCGGCCACGTCACCGGTGTCGCCGTTGAGCGTACGGCCGGGGGTGTGGCTGTAGGTGTCCCAGATCGACGGCCCGCGGCCGTCCTCGGTCGCCGCACCCTCGATCTGGTACGACGCCGTGGCCGAGCCCCAGACGAAGCTCTCCGGGAAAGTGTGCGCCGTCATCGCCGGGCCTCCTTGACCTCACAGGTGTACGCCGACGAGGCGCCGGCGACCAGCTCGACGCTGGCGGTCCCATCCTCGTAGTGCACGTCGAACTCCGCGCCGGGGCCCTCCCCGGGCGACGGGATGCTGACCCGGGTACGTTGCCCCGAAGTCGGTGCGAAGAGCCGCAGCCGCACGTCGTCGGCCCACTCGTAGTCCGGCCGGTCGGTGCGGACGCCGAACGGGATCACCGCGCCCGGCCGGGCCAGCACCGGCACGCTGTCGAAGCCGTGCTTCTCGCTCACCCAGGTCGGCCCGGTGACCTGCTCGCCGGTCACCAGGTGGGTCCAGGTGCCGGCCGGCACGTAGTACGTCACCTGGCCGTCGGCGCTCATCACCGGCGCCACCAGCACGTCCGGGCCGAGCATGTACTGCCGGTCGAGGTAGGCCGCGGTCGGGTCGTCCGGGAACTCCAGCACCATCGGGCGCATCATCGGCACGCCGTCGCGGTGCGCCTCCTCGGCGGCCGTCGCGAGGTAGGGCATCAGGCTCATCTTGAGCTGGGTGAAGTGCCGCAGCACCTCGACCGCCTCCTCGTCGAACGCCCACGGCACGCGGTAGGAGTTGGAGCCGTGCAACCGCGAGTGCGAGGAGAGCAGCCCGAAGGCGATCCACCGCTTGAACACCGCCGGGTCCGGGGTGCCCTCGAAGCCGCCGATGTCGTGGCTCCAGTAGCCGAAGCCGGATGCGGCCAGCGACAGCCCGCCGCGCAGCGACTCGGCCATCGCGCCGAACGTCGACTCGCAGTCGCCGCCCCAGTGCACCGGGAACTGCTGCCCGCCGGCGGTCGCCGAGCGGGCGAAGAGCACCGCCTCGCCCTTGCCGCGTTCGGCCTCCAGCAGCTCGAAGACCGCCTTGTTGTAGAGGTGGGTGTAGTAGTTGTGCATCCGCTGCGGGTCGGAGCCGTCGTGCCAGACGACGTCGGTCGGGATGCGCTCGCCGAAGTCGGTCTTGAACGAGTCCACGCCCATGTCGAGCAGGGTCTTGAGCTTGCCGGTGAACCAGCGGACGGCGTCCGGGTTGGTGAAGTCGACCAGGGCCATGCCGGCCTGCCACTTGTCCCACTGCCAGACCGAGCCGTCGGCGTTACGGACCAGGTAGCCGGCCTCGCGACCCTCCTCGAACAGGTACGACCGCTGGGCGATGTACGGGTTGATCCAGACGCAGACCTTCAGGTCGCGCTCGTGCAGCCGGCGCAGCATGCCCTCGGGGTCGGGGAAGGTCGACGGGTCCCAGACGAAGTCGACCCAGTGGAACTGCCGCATCCAGAAGCAGTCGAAGTGGAACACCGAGAGCGGCAGGTTCCGCTCGGCCATCCCGTCGATGAACTCGGTGACGGTCTTCTCGTCGTACGAGGTGGTGAACGACGTCGACAGCCAGAGCCCGAACGACCAGGCCGGCACCCGGGCCGGCCGCCCGGTGAGGGCGGTGTAGCGGCGCAGCACGTCCTTCGGGGTGGGCCCGTCGATGAGGTAGTAGGTGAGCGACTGCCCCTCGACGCTGAACTGCGTCTGCGACACCACCTCGGAGCCGACCTCGAACGACACGTGCTCGGGGTGGTCGACGAACACCCCGTAGCCGCCGCTGCTGAGGTAGAACGGCACGTTCTTGTACGCCTGCTCGCTCGCAGTGCCGCCGTCGGCGTTCCAGATGTCCACGACCTGGCCGTTCTTGACGAACGCGCCGAACCGCTCGCCGAGGCCGTAGATCGTCTCGCCAACGCCGAGTTCCAGGCGGTCGTGCACGTAGTTGCGGCCCTCGCCGTCGGTGACGACGCCGACGCTGCGTGCGGTGGACGAGGTGAGCCGGTGGTCCCCGCGCAGGAAGTCGACCTGCCACCCGTCGATGAGCGACACCCGGGCGGTCAGCTCGCCGGTGGTCAGCGAGGCGCTGAGGCCGGTGACGTCGACGGTGACCGGGTGGCGGTCGAGGGTGTTCAGCTCGAAGCGGGGCTGCGGCGGCAGGCCCCCGGTGTGGTGGCTGATGGTGACGCCCACGACGCCGGGCGCCGGGGTGAAGAACCGGGCGGTGACGACCGGCCGGTTCAGGGTGTCGCCGCGGCTGGTGAGCCGGGCGGTCGGGGCGAAGACGGTGAAACCGCGCTCGTCCGGCTCGACCGACTCGACGGTGGCCGGGCGCAGCACGGTGACACCGGGCCGCATTTGCCAGTACCCGTCGGTGAACTTCACTTCTCGGCTCCTGCTGTGATGCCGCGCGCCAGGGTGCGCTGGAAGATGAGGAAGAAGAGGATGGCCGGGACCAGGCTGATCAACGCTCCCGCGTTGGTGGTCGGGGCGTCCATGAGCCGGTCACCCTGCAACGAGGCCAGTGCGACCGGGATGGTCTGCGTCTGGTTGTCGATCAGCATGACCAGCGGGATCAGGAACTCGTTCCAGGTCCAGATGAAGAAGAAGATGAGCAGCACCGCGAGGGTGGGTCGCAGGTTGGGGAAGACCACCCGCCACAGCACCGTCCACTTGCCGGCGCCGTCCAGCGAGGCCGCCTCCAGCAGCGAGCGCGGGAACGTGCTCATCACCGAGGCGAGCAGGTAGGTGCCGAACGCGCTCTGGATGACGGTGAAGATGATGATCACCGAGAGCCGGGTGTTGTAGAGCCCGATCTCCTTCGCCACGTAGTACAGCGGGTAGATCAGCGCCTCCTGCGGCAGCATGTTGGCCAGCAGGAAGAGCCCGACGATCCAGAGCCGCCCGCGGACCCGGCCGATGCCCAGGGCGTACGCGTTGAGCAGCGAGAGGGCGACGCCGAGCACCGCGACGGACCCGGCGATGAGCGCCGAGTTCCACAGCTTCAGCGGGAAGTTCACCGTGGTCCAGTACGTGCGCAGACCCTTGGTGTAGAACTCCGTCGGCCAGCTCAGCGGGCCGCCCGTCGAGTAGTCGCCTGGCGACTTGAAGGCGTTGAGCAGCATGAACGCGAACGGCACCAGCATCGCCAGCGCGGCGAGCGTGACCAGGGTGAGCACCACCCAGCGGGTGGCGCCGCGGTGGTGTCGGTCGCGACCGGGCCGGCCCGGACGCGGGGTGACCGTGCCCTCGACCGGAGTGAGCGTGACGGACATTTCAGATCCCCCGATCCCGGCGCTCGCTGCGGGCCTGCAGCCAGATGAACAGCACGGCCACCACCACGATGATCAACGTGAGCACGGTGGAGATCGCCGAGCCGTAGCCGACCTGGAGCTTCTTGAAGAACGTGTAGTAGGCGAAGTACGAAGGCACGTTTGTGGCGTTCTCCGGGCCGCCCCGGGTCAGGGCGAAGATCGGCCCGAACACCTTCAGCGCGGCGATGGTGGCGGTCAGGGCCACCACGAACGTCTCCGGTCGGATCTGCGGCAGGGTGATCGCCCGGAAGCGGTGGAACCAGGTGGCGCCGTCCACCTCGGCCGCCTCGTACAGCTCGGGGTCGACCCGCTGCAGCGCGGCCATGAAGACCACCACCGGGTAGCCGATCTGCACCCAGATCATCACCGCCATGACGGCGGGCAGGGCGGTGCCCGGGTCGCCGAGCCAGTCGTGGCGTAGCGCGCCGAGGCCGATCGAGTCGAGTAAACCGTTCAACGCGCCGTCGGGGCGCAGGATCCAACCCCAGACGATGCCGGCCACCACGACGGGCAGCACCTGCGGCAGGTAGAACGCGGCCCGCAACGCGGCGGCGGTGCGCGGCTTGAACCGGCGGCCGATGACGTCGAAGAGCACCGCGGCCAGTAGCAGGCCGAGCAGCGTGGGCACGACCACCATGGCGACGAGCATCGCGAGGGTGTTCCGGAACGACGCCCAGAACACCTGGTCGTGCAGCAGGTGCTGGTAGTTGTCCAGGCCCACCCAGGTGGGGTCGCCGACCCCGGACCACTTGGTCAGGGAGAAGTAGACGGTGCCGAGCAACGGGGCGCCGATGACGAGGGCGAAGAGCACCGCCCCTGGGATCAGGTAGAGCCAGTACGCCCCCTTGCGGTCGCCGCGCCGGCGGCGGGGCCTGGGCGATGTCGGGGTGGCCGTCTGGTGCGTGGTGGCCACGGTCTCGGTGACTGCCATGGAAGATCCTTCCCGGCGGGGCGGGCGGGCGCGCCGACGGCGCCGGTCGCGCCCGCCGCTCGCCGTGCTACTTGCCGGTGATCTCCTTGACGCCGTCCTGGTACGGCTTGGCGATCGAGTCGAGGACCTGGTCGGGAGACTTGGAACCGTTGATCAGGCTCTGGAAGCCGGAGACCAGCACGTCGTAGTAGCCGGGGACCGGCCAGTCCGGGTAGAAGGCCAGGCCGTCCTGCGCGCTGACGGTGTTGAAGTTCTCGATCAGCTTCCGGTCCTTCGGATCGGTGATCTTCGAGGGGTCGCCGGCCACCGGGACGCCACCGTTGTTGCCGATCAGGTCCTGGATCTCCGGACGCAGGGTGATGTCGATGAAGTCGTACGCCAGCGACTTGGCCTTGCTGGTCTGCGGGACCACCCAGAGGTTGCCGGAGGAGCCGGCCTGCAGGGTGTTGCCGGGGAACAGGAAGCTGTCCCAGTTGGCCTTCATCTCGGCCTTGAACCGGCCGTACCACCAGCTACCCGAGACGATCATGGGAGCCTTGCCGCTGATGAACGCGGTGCCCATGTCCTCGGCCTTCAGGCTCGCCGAGTCCTTGGCGACGTAGCCCTTCCGCACCCAGTCGGCGAAGGTCTCCGCGCCGTACTTCAGCGGGTCGGCCTTGAAGTCGACCGGGTTCTTGTAGAGCTCGTAGTTGTTGACGAACTGCCGGTCCGCCTTGGCCAGCGCCAGCTGGTAGAAGAGCTGGCCGGCCGGGTACTCGGCGCCGCCCATGCCCAGCGGCGTGACGCCCTTGCCGACGAAGGTGTCCATCGCGGCCGTCATCTCGGCCATCGTGGTCGGCACCTTGACGCCGTACTTATCGAAGAGGTCCTTGTTGTAGTAGACCGTCACGTACTCGCCGTAGTTCGGCACGCCGTACCAGTTGCCCGAGCCCATGACGCCCTTGTCGTCATAGCGCGCGGTGGTCTGCAGGCTGGGGCTGAGCTTGCCGGCCCAGCCGCGCTTGTCGGCCTCGGCGGAGAGGTCGGTCAGCAGCCCCTGGGAGGAGAGCAGGCCCGCGGTCGCGTTGCCCTTGTTGTACTCCATGATGTCCGGGCCCTCGGACGAGTTGATGATCATGCCCGCGTTCTGCTGGATCTGCTCGAACGCCTTGCGCTCGAACTGGACCTCGACGCCCGGGTGCTCGTCCTTGAAGATCTGGATGGCCCGGTCCCAGGCGATGCCCATGGCGCTGTTCGCGCTCTCGTAGTGCCAGAGCTTGAGGGTCTTGGCCTCGCTGCCGTCGCCGCCGCCACCATCGCCGCACGCGACGATGGTCGTCGCTGCGGTCGCGGCCAGCGCCACCGCAGCAGCCAGCCTGCCGAATCGGTGCATTGCTATCCTCCTGGTGAGTATCGAGTCGGTACTTGTGGTGCCCGTCACCGCGTGGCAGCGCGGTGGCGGGTTTTTTGGTTCCTGGTGCGCGTTACCGCGTGGCAGCGCGGTGGTCGGCACCCTCGGTCGAGGTGACCGGCGGGCCGGTGCCGGGCGGGCCGGTGCCGCCGCCGGGGGTGGCGGACAGGCGTACCGCTCCGCTCGACCCGCGGATCTCCAGCGCGCAGGGCAGTAGTTGCTGGTGGTGGTCGCCGCCGGCCCCCTCGAGTTGGCGCAGCAGGGCCTCCACCGCGATCCGGCCGAGCGCCGAGCCGGGCGAGGCCATCGCGGTCAGCGCGGGCGTGGCCAGCTCGGCCACCTGGGCCGAGGTCACCATCGACACCACCGACACGTCGTCGGGCACGGCCACACCGAGGGTGGTCAGCCCGCCGAGGATGCCGAAGATCGCGCTCTCGTTCATCGCCAGCACGGCGGTGAGGTCGGGGGCCTGGGCCAGCGCCTCGGCCAGGGCGGCCCGACCGCCGGCCGCGCTGTCCCCGGCGGGGATCATCAGGGGCTCCAGGCCGTAGCCCTGCATCGCGGCGACGAAGGAGTCGCGGGTACGCAGCGCCGGGCCGTAGCCGGCCTCGATGGTGGCGGCCGAGTGGTTCACGTAGACGATGCGCCGGTGGCCGAGCTCGACCAGGTGGTCGACGGCGTCCCGGACGGTCTGGTCGAAGTCGATGTCGACGTAGGAGAGGCCGGCGGTGTCACCGGTGCGGCCGATCAGCACCAGCGGCACCCCGGCCTCCTGGAGGGCGGTGACCCGCGGGTCCTCGACCTGTACCTCCATCAGCACCGCGCCGTCGAACATCCGCTGGCTGGCCAGCCGGCGCAGGTCGTCGGAGTCGGCGGCGCCGACCGGGGAGAGCACCAGGTGGTAGCCGGCGGCGCTGGCAGCGGCGGCCGCGCCGGTGACGAAGGCGGTCTCGGTGGCGCCCAGCCCACGCTCGTCCATCGGCATGAGCAGGCCGACGATCCGGCTGCGCCGGCTGGCCAGCCCGCGGGCCATCGCGTTCGGCTGGTATTCGAGCTCGGCCATGGCCGCGAGGACCTTGTCCCGGGTCGCCTGGGAGATCGGCCGGGTGCCGGTGAGCACGTACGACACGGTGCTGACCGAGACCCGGGCGAGGCGGGCGACGTCGTGCATGGTGGCCACCCCGCACCTCCTTCGGCCGGCTGGTCGATCGTCGTTGATCGCGCTTGTCGAAGCGTTTCGACTAAGCGTTTCGACAGAACCGTAGGTCAGTGTTACGGGATCGTCAATAGCCGGTGTCCAGCGTGCGTCGACGCGGTCGAAACGACCTTCTCGCCGCCCGGCGACGCGTCCGGCGGCTGCTTCGCCGAATGCGGGGGCGGGCCGGCCGGCAGGTGGTGTGCGTCACAGCGGCCGGCAGCCGTGTTCAGCCCAGGTCGAAGAGGGCGGCGGCGTTGTGCCAGCAGACCGCGCGCAGCCAGTCGTCGCCCAGGTCGAGGCGGGCCAGCCCGGTCAGCTGCTCGGCGTACGGGTAGGGGATGTTCGGGAAGTCGCTGCCGAGCAGCACCTTGCCGGCCAGCCCCAGCTCACGCAGCCGGGGCAGCTCCTCAGCCGGAAAGGGCAGGAACCGGTCGAAGAACGGGGTGAACGCCATCGTGGTGTCCAGCCGCACCCGCTCGTAGGACTCGGCGAGGTCGAGGAAGGCCCGGTAGTCGGGCGCGCCGAGGTGGGCCACCACCGCGGTCAGCGTCGGGTGCCGGGCGAGCAGCGCCGCGAACGGCTCCGGCCCGGTGTGCGCGGTACCGACCGGAGCGTGCCCGGCGTGCACCACCACCGGCACACCGGCGTCGGCGATCAACCCCCAGACGTCGTCCAACGTCGGGTCGGTGGGTGGGAACCCACCGACCTGGACGTGCACCTTGAACACCCGTGCGCCGGCGTCCAGCGCCTCGGCGACGTAGCCGGGGGCCGCCGGCTCGGGAAAGAAGGTGGCCGAGGGCAGGCAACCCGGCGTGGCCCGGGCGAAGTCGAGCGTCCACCGGTTCAGCTCGGCGGCCATCCCCGGCCGGTGCGGGTACGCCAGCGCGCTGAACGCGTGCACCCCGAGCCGCCGCAGGTGCGCGACCCGCTCCGCGTCGCTCCACCGGTAGCGGATCGGCCACTCGGTGCCGACCAACGGACCGGCCGCGTCGAAGTACGCCCAGACCCGGCGCAGCAGCCGGGGCGGCAGGAAGTGCACGTGCACGTCGGCCAGCCCGGGCAGGCCGAGCCCCCGCCAGAACACCGGAACACCGGCGTCGGCGTCCGGGGCGCTGGGCGCGCCGGACGGGCCGGTCATATCTCGATGTTGAACCGTTGCAGCACCGACGGCGCCAAAAGCCCGGCCGTGGCCAGCAGCGAGATCACGGTCAGCACGGCACGCAGCACGACCACCTCGGTCTTGCTGCCGGTACGCAGCGCGATGCCGTTGGGCAGGCCGACCATCATCCACATCCGACGCTTGATCGGGATCGGCCAGAGAATGGGCACGCCGGCGCGAGTGATCATGTCGCCGAGGATGTGCACGAAACAGCCCACCCCCACCGCGGTGCCGATCAGGGGATAGCCCCGTCCGCCCGGCAGATTCGCGTAGGTGAACCACGCGGCGGCCAGCGACGCGAGGGTGACGATCACCCAACCGGCCCGCTCGGCCCACTTGTCGAACAGGCCGCGCAGGGCCAGCCCGATCATGAAGAACAGGATGCCGATGACCGCCCACTTGCCGTACGCCGCGCAGAGGGCGGTGGTGCCCCAGCCGACCAGCACGGTGAACGGAATGGTGTGGGTCAGCGTCCGGTGGCCGTTGTTCCGCTTCGGGTCGCGGCTCAGCTTGGTCGCGTAGTAGACGCCGAGGGAGATCTTCTCCATCACCTCGGCGAAGAAGAGGCTGACCACGCCGAAGGTCCGGGCCACCGTGGCGCCACCCTGGTTGCGGGTCACCTTGCCGGAGAGGTCGAGGTCGGGGAAGAGCGCGCCGCCGGCGCAGACCGCGGTGCCGACGGCGAGCGCGAGCGGCGACTGGTGATAGTCGGCGAACTGGTCCAGTGCCCAGGATCCGGCCAACCACACCGCCGCGCCGGACAGCGCGTGCGATGGTCCCATCATGTCGGCTCACCCTCCCCAGGGATCTTGAGCGCCAGAGCACCGTCACTCTAGTCAGAAGCGGGGCCGTGCGGGCAATCACCCGGACGGTCCACTAAGGAGAGTCTCAGGGGGCGGGTGTGAAGCTCTGCCGGATCATTGCGAAGTATGTCGCGTTGACCTGCCAGTCGAACTCTTTTGTCAACCATGAGACGGTGTACGCGCGGTAGGCGGAGGTGTTCGCCAGCAGTCGGGCGGTGTGCACCCGCTCGCCCGCGGCGTTGACCCACCCGCACTCCCAGACGGCGCCGCCGTGGAAGATGTCCATCGGGGATATGTCCACCTTGTGGTAACCCGGCAGCGCCCCGTCGCCGGTGAGCCGCCGCTCCTCTGCCTCCCACCAGGCCACCGGGTCACTGCGTCGGGCGCTCGCCTCGACGCTGAGCACCCGAGCACCGCCAGGCTCGCGGAAACAGGTGACAGCATCCTCGCTCCAACGCAGCCAGGAGACCGGAGCGGCGATCCGGAACCCGGTCGGGTCGGTGTACCACGTCCAGCCGGGCACCAGCCGGAACCGCGCCCCCGGCGGCGGCGGCACCGACGGCACCGGGTCAGCCGCCGGTGGGGGCGGGGTCGCGCAGGCGAAGGTGGCAGGCCGGGTGGAGCTGTCCCCGCCGCCGGAGCCCGACGGTCTTCGTTGCGGCTCCCCCCGGGCGTTCAGCGCCACGGCGGTACCCGCGGCGGCGAGCAGCACGAGGACGAGCCCCGCACCCGTGACCGCGAGCCGTCGGCGGCGTCCTCGATCCCGCCGGCCCTGCGCGCGCTTCCGTCGCCCCGGTACGCCGTCCGCCACCGAACCCGCCGCCGGCCGGCCCTGCGCGCTCGGGGCATCTTCACCTGCCGGGGCGTCCACGAGGGTCGGACCGCCACCGACCTGACCGTCCGCGCCGTCGGGAGCCGGGCGTGAGCGTGCCGCCGCCGGCTCGTCCTGGTGCTCCGGCTGGTGGCCAGGTGACGACAGGCTGAATCCCGGCGGCGGGGTGAGCCCTGCCTGCCGGCCGAGGGAGAGCTCGGGCGGCGGCAGGCCGAACCCGGGCGGCGGTGCCGTCGGGCCGAGCGTTGCGGCATCCGGCCCGCTCGCCGCGGCGCGCAGCAGCGGTTCGGCCTCGGCGGCGGTGAGCCGTCGCCACGGGTCGCGCTGCAACAGCCCGGTGAGCGCCGGGCGCAGCGGCCCGGCCCGGCGCATCGGGTCCGGCGGGTCGGTGGCCAGCGCGGTCAGCGTCGCCATCGCGCTGGACCGGGCGTACGGCGACTTCCCCTCCACCGTCGCGTAGAGGGTCGCGCCGAGCGACCAGAGGTCGGTACGCGGATCGGAGACCCCGTCGCGGGCACGCTCCGGCGCCACGAACTGCGGCGAGCCGAGCACCATCCCGGGCCCGGTCATCGCCCCGTCCCCACCGGTGAAGGTGGCCAGCCCGAAGTCGGTCAGCACCACCCGCCCGTCCGCGGCGATCAGCACGTTGTGCGGTTTCACGTCCCGGTGCAGCACCCCGGCGGCGTGTGCGGCGCGCAGCGCGGCCAGCACGGCCAGCCCGATCCGGGCCGTCCGCCGTGGACTCAGCGGACCCTCGGTGGCCAGCACCTGCTGCAGCGAGCGGGACTCGACGTACTCCATCACGATCCACGGGCTGTCCCGGTCGTGCACGACGTCGTAGAGCCGGACCACGTTGGGATGGCTGAGCCGGGCGGCCGTACGCGCCTCGCGCAGGGTCCGCAGCCGCAGCTCATCGCGCTCGGCCTCGGCCAGCCAGGCGGGCGGGACGATTTCCTTGACCGCGACGTCGCGGTGCAGCATCTCGTCACGGGCCAGCCAGACGCGGCCCATCCCGCCGGTGCCGACCAGGTCGAGCAGCCGGTACCGACCTGCGATCAGCAGCTGCCGCACGGTCGCGTCCCCCTCGGTCACCCCCGGTTACACGATAGCCACCGGTCATGGTTTTCTCATCCGCCGTGGACGGTCAAGGTGGCGGGCGGAAGCTCGCCCGGATCGTCGACCAGTCCGCCCCGGCGCCGGCCCAGTCCGAGTCACGGGCGATCCAGCCCAGGGTCCAGCCCTCGGCGCCCGGCGGTGCCCCGGGCACCGTCTGGGTGGCGTGCAGCCGGTCGCCGTGCGGGGTGTCCCAGCGCAGCTCCCACACCGTGTCGCCGCCGCTCGGGGCGAGCCGCACCTCGTCGTAGTCGGGCAGCGCGCCCGCCTCCGCCGCCTCGTCACGCATGGCGCGCAGCCGGGGGACCGGGTCGCCACTCTCCGGGCCGGCGACGCCGAGCGCGCGGCCGGTCGCCGGGTCCTGGAAGCAGGCGATCGGTCCGTCCTGGGAGTACCGCCACCCGCTCGGCACGGCCACCCGGAATCCGCGGGCGTCAGTGTGCCAGAGCCAGCCGTGCGGTGGCCGGAACCGTTCGCCTGCGACCGGGCCGGCGGCCGGCACCGGCTGGCCGACGATCTCCGGCCGGACGCACGGAAACGGCGGCGGGGGCACCCCGGGACCGCCGGGCGGCGGCCGGTGCCGGTCCGGTCCGCGGTCGAACGGCCCGGAGGGCGGCGGGCCGGGAGGTGGGCCGGGATCGCGTCGATCGGCGGCGTTCGGCTCCCGGTGTCCGTCGCCGGTGACCGCCAGCGCGGTGCCGATGCCCGCCGCCGCGGCCACCAGCAGCGCCGAGGCGACCAGCGCGCCGCGACGCAGCAGCCGCCGACCGGCCCCACCGGCCAGCGACGCGCCACCCCCGGCCGGTCCGGTCGTGCCACCCACGCCCGGCTCGGCCGCACCGCTCCGGGCCGGCCAGACGGTGCTGCCCTCGGCCGCCTCGGGCGCCCTGTCACCGGCCGGCCCGGCGGTGCTGTCCACGGCCGGCTCGACATCGCCGTCTCCGGCCGGTCCGGTCGGGTTGCCCCCGGTCGCCGCCGGCCGGTCAGCGGTGTCAGCCGGGCTCGGCGACCGGTCCGCCGGAGCATCGGCACACCGCCCGTCGCCGGTCGGTTGGTCGGCCGCCACCGGCGCCTGCGGCCCGACCCACTCGGCGGCGACGGTCAGCCGGCGATGGGCCTCGTCGTGGTCGATCCGTTGCCGCGGATCGCGGCGGAGCAGCCCGGCGAGCACCGGCGCCAGCGCACCGGCGTGCGGCGCCGGATCCGGTGGCGCGCTCGCCAGGGCGCTGAGGGTGGCCATCGCGGTACTGCGGGCGTACGGGGAACGGCCCTCGACCGCGGCGTGCAGCGTGGCGCCGAGCGACCAGAGGTCGGCCTCGACGCTGGAGACCCCCTCGGCAGCCCGCTCGGGGGCGACGTACTGCGGCGAACCGAGCACCATGCCGGGCCGCGTCATCGCCCCGTCGCCGCCGTCGAAGACGGCCAGCCCGAAATCGGTGAGCATCACCCGCCCGTCGTGGGCGACGAGCACGTTCTGCGGCTTCACGTCCCGGTGCAGCACCCCGGCGGCGTGCGCGGCGCGCAACGCCGCCAGCACGGCCAGCCCGATCCGGGCCGCCCGGGGCGGGTCGAGCGGCCCCTCGCCGTCCAGCACGTCCTGCAGGGTCCGGGACGGGACGTACTCCATGACGATCCAGGGTTCGCCGTCGACCGGGACCACGTCGTAGAGCCGGACCACCCGGGGATGGTTGAGCCGGGCCGCGGTGCGCGCCTCCCGCAGAGTGCGCGCCCGCAGCTCGGCCCGCTCGTCGTCGGCCAGCCAGGCGGGCGGCACGACCTGCTTGACCGCGACGTCGCGGTGCAGCATCTCGTCGCGGGCGCGCCACACCCGTCCCATGCCCCCGCGGCCCACCAGGTCGAGCAGCCGGTACCGGCCGGCGATCAGCACCTGCCGCACGCTCCTCCCCGCCGCTGTCCGATGTACACCCTAGCCAGCGGATCGGAGGTGACCTATCGGTCGTACGCCTCGGTCAACAGGCCGTACCGTCGCGGACGAGCAGGTTTCCGTCCGGAATGGTGAGGTGCGGACGGCCACCGGCCAGCCGAGCGGCGGCCCGGCGGGCCTGCAACGGCCCGTGCTCCCGTCGGGCGGCGGCATAGCTGCCGGCGGTGCGCGCCGCGATGGTCGCCCAGCCGTACCGCTCGCCCACCATGGTCCGCGCCCGGCGGGCGACCCGCCGGGCGAACACCTCGTCGCCGAGGAGCTGATCGACCGCGGTGGCCAGCGCGTCCGGGTCGCTGTGCGGGAACGTCACCCCGGTCACCCCGGGCTCGACGATCTCCGCTAGGCCGCCGGTGCGGGCCACCGCCAGCGGCGCGCCGGCCGCGGCCGCCTCCAACGCGACCATGCCGAACGGCTCGTAGAGGCTGGGCACCACGGTCGCGTCGGTGGCGGCGAGCATCGCCGGCAGTTGGGTGGTGTCCAGGAAGCCGGCGAAGCGGACGGTCGAGGTGAGCGCGAGCCGCCGGGCCTCCTCCTCCAGCTCACCCCGGTACGGGCCGTCCCCGGCGATCACCACCCGCAGCCCGGGGTGCCGCTGCCGCAGGTACGGCACGGCGTGCATCAGGTGCTGCACGCCCTTCTCGTAGACCAGCCGGCCGGCGTACCCGACCAAGGGACCCTTCCCGGCGAACCGGGCCCGGGCGGAGGCGACGGCGCGCGGGCGGGCCCGCCACGCCCGGTCGTCGACCCCGTTGGGCACCACGTCGACCTGCGCGACGGGCACCTCGAAGAGGGTGGTGACCTGGTCGCGCATGTAGCCGGAGCAAGCGATCACCCGGACGGAGGAGTTGCTCAGCCAGTGCTCCACGCCGTGGATGGTGCGGTTCATCTCCTCGGGCAGCCAGCCCTGGTGCCGGCCGGCCTCGGTGGCGTGGATGGTGGTCACCAGGGGCAGGTCGAGATGCTCGGCGAGGGTGACCGCGGTGTGCGCGACCAGCCAGTCGTGGGCGTGGATGACGTCGTAGTCGCCGGCCTCGGTCGCGCGCAGGGCGGCCCGGGTGAGGGTGTGGTTGAAGGCCATGGTCCAGGCCAGCAGGCTGCCGGTGGCCAGCGGGAAGGTGACCGGGTCCTCGGCGGCGCGCAGGATCCGGACGCCGTCGGCGTACTCCTCGAGCGGGGCGCCCTCGGCGTGGCGGGTGACGACGGTGACCTCGTGGCCGGCGGCGGCCAGGGCGACGGAGAGGGCGTGCACGTGCCGGCCGAGGCCACCGACGAGCACGGGCGGATATTCCCACGACAGGATGAGCACCCGCTGGTGCCGGGCGGGGTGGATGTCGATCACGTCAGCGTCAGGTGACATGCGGCCCCCTTGGAGTTGTCCCCGGGCGCGCGCCGACCGACACCCGCGATGGTGTCCGTCGTCGCGTCTGGATCGGGGCCAATCCTGCCGTGACCTGGATAACCAGTGGCGACACCGCCGTTGCGGTCGTGTAAAGCGCTAACGGCCGGCGCGGCGCACCCGCAGCAACTCGGCGACCGACCACGCCTGGAACGGGCAGCCGGTGGCGCCGTGCGGCGGCAGACCGTCGGCCGTCTCGCTGACCGACCCGAGCCCGTACTCGGTGAGGTGGGCCTCGAGCCCCACGAACAGCTCGTCGACCGGCATCTTGGCCCGCCGGGCCGCGTCCACGTACGGCCCGAACAGCCACGGCCAGACGGTGCCCTGGTGGTAGCCGCCGTCCCGCGCGGCCGGCCCGCCCCGGTGCCGGCCGACGAACTCGGGGGCGTCGGGAGAGAGGCTGCGCGGGCCGAGCGGGGTGAGCAGCGCGCCGCCGATCCGGCGCAGGGTCGCCTCGTCCGGCTCCAGCGGGGCGTACGGCAGGGACCAGGCGAGCAGCTGGTTCGGGCGCAGCGAGTCGTCGTCGTGGTACGCGGCCCCACCCAGCGGGTACGCCGGCGCGGGCGCGTCCAGCACGTCGTGCAGCCAGCCCGCCGGCGCCGGGTAGCGCTCCCGGAACGAGTCGGTGGCCCGCCGGTGCAGCCGCCACAGCTCACCGGCGTCCGCGCCGGCCAGCTCGGTCAGCTCCGCCAGCCCGGCCAACCCGTTGATCCAGAGCGCGTTGACCTCGACCGGCTTGCCCGTGCGGGGAGTCACCGGAACCCCGTGGACCCGGGCGTCCATCCAGGTGAGGGCGGTCTCCTCGGTGCCCTGGGTGAGCAGCCCGTCGGCCGGATCGACGGCGATGCCGTAGCGGGTACCGGCCCGGTGCGCGTCGACCACGGCGTGCAGCGCCGGCAGCAGCTCGTCGCCGAGGTCGGTGTCGCCGGTGACGGTCACGTGCCGGCTCACCGCGTGCAGGAACCACAGCGTCGCGTCGACCGTGTTGTACTCCACCCGGCCGGTGTCGGCGGTGTTCGCCAGCATCCCCTCCGACAGCGTCGCCGCGTACGAGCGCAGCAGCTCCCGCCCCAGCTCGGCCCGGTTGGTGCTGAGGAAGAGCCCCTCGTACGAGATCATGGTGTCGCGCGACCAGGCGCCGAACCACGGGTAGCCGGCGACCACGTCCACCGGGGCGTCGGCGGTGCGCACCACGAACGCGTCGGCGGCCAGGGCCAGCGTCGCCTCGACGTCGTCGGCGGGCTTCGCCTGCGCCACCACCTGCCGGTTACGCCGCCGGGCCACCTCGATCACCTCGGTCGCCGGCGGCGGCTCGACCTCCAGCGGCGCCGCCCAGGCCAGCACCGAGACCGTGTCGCCGGGCCGCTCCAGCGCGCCGCTGAACCGACCCGCGTACCAGAGGTCCTCCTGCGGGTGCAGCCCGCGAGCTGCCTCCTCCCGGTGATGCACACCCAGCCACCACTGCCCCTGCGGTGTCCAGCCCGGCCCGGAGAGCCGGAACGCGTCCTCCACCACCGCGCCGCCGGCCACCTGCTCCACCGTGGGAGCCGGACCGTCGGCCCGGCGTTCGCCGTGCGCGTCCCGCCAGGTGCAGGCCGCGGAAAGGTCGAGGCGCACCGGCCCGCCGGAGACCAGCCGGTGCACCACCGCGACGCACGACCGGCCGGGAAGCATGCCCAGCTCCCGCTCGATCACCACGTCGCCGATCCGCCACCGCCACCGCGGCACCCCGTCGACCAACCTGAACTGCTCCAGCAGTTCGAACCCGCGCGGGTCGACGTTTCCGGAGGCCCACTCGTGCGCGCCGAGACGCACCTGAGCCCCGGAGGGGAGCAGCACGGCCGGGTCGAGACTGACCAGTCCCACGCGTCGGGACGCGGGCGAGTCGCCGGCCACCACCAGCAGCCCGTGGTAGCGGCGGGTCCGCAACCCGCTGACCGTGCCCATGGCGTAGCCGCCGACACCGTCGCAGACCAGCCACTCCCGGGTCGCTGCGCTGGTCAGCTCGGTGCAGACCTGCGGGCCGAAGCGAATGTCGATCAACTTTCCTCCACCGGCGGCGGCGTGCCACACGCCACGACGAGAATGGCTGCTGTGGTCAAGTACCCGAACGGCGTCGAAGATGTGCAGGTGATCACCGACCGTTCGTCCTCCGACGCGCCGGCACCTGACGCTGAGCGGATCCGGCTGGCCCAAGCCGACTCCGGGGAGCAGGACTGGCGCGCATGGGGTCCCTATCTGTCCGAACGGGCGTGGGGAACGGTACGGGAGGACTACAGCGAGCACGGTACGGCCTGGGACTACTTCCCGCACGATCACGCGCGGTCCCGAGCGTACCGATGGAACGACGACGGCATGGCCGGTGTCTGCGACGACCGGCAGACCTTCTGCTTCGCGCTCGCGCTCTGGAACGGCAAGGACCCGATCCTCAAGGAGCGGATGTTCGGTCTCGGCGGCGACGGCGGCAACCACGGCGAGGACGTCAAGGAGTACTGGTGGTACGAGGACTCCACCCCGACGCACTCCTGGATGCGCTGGCGCTACCACTACCCGCAGGCCGCCTTCCCCTACGACGAGCTGGTCGCGGTGAACGCGCTGCGCGGCCGGGACGACACCGAGTACGAGCTGGTGGACACCGGCATCTTCGACGACGACCGGTACTGGGCGGTGACCGTCGACTACGCGAAGGCGTCGCCGACGGACATGTGCATCGTGATCAACGTGGCCAACCGGGGCGACCAGGCGGCCACCCTGCACGTGCTGCCCACGCTCTGGTTCCGCAACACCTGGGCCTGGGGGCTGCCGGGCGCCGACCGGGTGCCGCGGCTGGTGGGCGACGGGTCGCGGCTGGTCGGCGAGCACTGGGTGCTCGGCCAGTTGCTGCTGGAGGGCGACGGGGCGCCGACCCCGTTGCTCTGTGACAACGACACGAACGCCGAGCGGCTCTGGGGCCTGCCGGGCCGCTCGCCCTATCCGAAGGACGGCATCAACGACCACGTGGTCGACGGGGCGGCGACGGTCAACCCGGACCGGGAGGGCACCAAGGGCGCGCTGCACTACGTGCTGGACGTGCCGGCCGGCGGCAAGCGACAGATCCGGCTGCGGCTGACCCGTACCGCCGGGCCGCCGGCGGGCGACCCGCCGCCCCCGGCCGACCTGGGCGGCGGGTTCGACGCGGTGTTCTGGGCCCGTCGGGCCGAGGCGAACCGGTTCTTCGCCGGCGTGATCCCGGCCGGGGCCAGCGCCGACGAGGCGCTGGTGGCCCGGCAGGCCATCGCCGGGCTGATGTGGGGCAAGCAGTTCTACCACTTCGACGTCAAGCGGTGGCTGGAGGGCGATCCCGGATCTTCGCCGCCGCCGGCCGGACGCCGGCACGGGCGCAACAGCCACTGGTGGCACATGACCAGCTTCGACGTGATCTCCATGCCGGATCCGTGGGAGTACCCGTGGTACGCGGCCTGGGACCTGGCCTTCCACTGCGTCAGCATCGCCCGGGTGGACCCGAGCTTCGCCAAGGCGCAGCTGCTGCTCCTGCTGCGTGAGTGGTACCTGCACCCCAACGGGCAGATCCCGGCGTACGAGTGGGCGTTCGGCGACGTGAACCCGCCGGTGCACGCCTGGGCGGCGCTGAAGGTGTTCGAGATCGACGGCAGCCGGGACCACGAGTTCCTCGCCCGGGTGATGCACAAGCTGCTGCTCAACTTCACCTGGTGGGTCAACCGCAAGGACACCGGGGGCAACAACGTCTTCGAGGGTGGCTTCCTCGGGTTGGACAACGTCGGGCCGTTCGACCGGTCCGCGGCGCTGCCGGTGGCCGGCGTGCTGGAGCAGTCCGACGGCACCGGCTGGATGGCGATGTACGCGCTCAACATGCTCGACATGGCCATCGTGCTGGCTGAGCACGACCGCACCTGGGTGGACACCGCCACGAAGTTCTTCGAGCACTTCACCTACATCGCCGCGGCCGCGTACTCGCAGGGGCTCTGGGACGAGGAGGACGCCTTCTTCTACGACGTGCTGCGGCTCGCCGACGGCAGCAAGGTGCCGCTGAAGGTCCGCTCGGTGGTCGGCCTGCTGCCGCTGGCCGCCGTCACCCGGCTCAGCGCCCGCACCCTGCACCACCTGCCCGAGCTGGGCGCCCGGCTGCGCTGGTTCCTGGCCAACCGGCCCGAGTACGCCGACGTGGTCGGCGCCCGCCGGCTGGGGCCGGACGGTCGGCAGCAGCGGCTGCTCTCCATGGTGGGACCGGAGCAGGTGGTCCGACTGCTGGCCCGGATGCTGGACAGCGACGAGTTCCTCTCCGATTACGGCCTGCGTACGCTCTCCCGGGCACACCTGGACAAGCCGTTCTCGGTCACCCTCGGCGGGCAGGAGTTCTGCGTCGGCTACGAGCCGGCCGAGTCCACCAGCGGCCTCTTCGGCGGCAACTCCAACTGGCGCGGCCCGATCTGGATGCCGACCAACTTTCTGCTGATCAGCGCGCTGCGCGACTACGCCGCCTTCTTCGGCGACGACCTCCAGGTCGAGTATCCGACCCGGTCCGGCGTCAAGCTGACCCTCAACGAGATCGCCGACGACCTCTCCGCCCGGTTGATCGCGCTCTTCACCCGCGACGGCTGGGGCCGCCGGCCGATCTACGGTGCGGCGCAGCTCTTCCAGACGCACCCGGACTGGCGGGACCTGATCGCCTTCCCGGAGTACTTCCACGGCGACAACGGCGCGGGCCTGGGCGCCTGGCACCAGACCGGCTGGACGGCGCTGGTCGCCGACCTGATCCTCACCCTGCGCCGCTGACCGCGCGCAGCACCGCGCCGATCGGCTGGCCCGACGCGCGGTCGCGGCGCTGGGCATGACCGTGCTCGATCCTGTCACCGGCGGGACGTGTGGTCGAGAATCGACGTCGTGAAAGACGTGGACTTCTCTCAGGACTGGGTCCGATTGCTGGGTCAACTTGACCGAAACGTGTCTTCCGGGCGGCTCTCGCCGGACACGGCGGCGTTGGCCGATCTGATGAGCATCTATCGGGTGCCGGGGGTCAGCATCGCCGTCGGGCACGTGAGCGGGCGGGTGTGGGCGGCGGGGTATGGCGTCACGGGTGGCGAGACGCCGACGCCGGTGACCGCCGGCACCGCGTTTGCGGCCTGTTCGATCAGTAAGCATGTCGCCGCATTCGGCGCATTGCGACTGGTCCAGGACGGTGTCCTGGACCTGGACACCGACATCGGCGAGTACCTCACCTCGTGGCAGCTACTCGACCGCGAGGGTCAGCGACCGGGAGTTACGCTGCGCCAATTGCTGGCGCACACGGCGGGTCTGTCCGACACCTGGTATCGCGGCTACACCGCGGATCGCGCCCCGTCGCTGTTGCAGGTCCTGCAAGGCAGCGGCTCGACGACTACTCCGCCGGTTCGGTCGACCCTGTTGCCGGGTAGCCGTTTCCGGTACTCGGGCAGCCACTACTCCGTGCTCCAGCAGCTGGTGGTGGACGCGACCGGGACCCCGTTCGAGGACCTCATGCGAACTCTGGTGCTGGAGCCGGTGGGCATGGCCGACAGCAGCTTCGACCAGCGGTTTCCGCACCAGCGACGGCATCTTGTCGCTCGTGGCCATCACGGTGGCGGCACCGGGATTCCCGGCGGTTGGCGAGCGCAACCGGAGACGGCCGCAGCTGGGCTCTGGAGCACCCCGACCGACCTGCTCCGGCTGGACCTCGAGATCGCCCGGGCGGCCTCGGGAGACTCGAAGCTGCTCGACCGCGACCTGGCCATCGAGATGTGGGCGCCGCAGATTCCTGGTGGCAGCTACGGGCTCGGCACTGAGTTCGTCGACCGTGCCGGGCGCCGGCGTTTCGGACACACCGGGTTGAACGTTGGCTACACCTGCTTCTCCTACGTGTGGCCCGACAGTGGCACCGCGGTCGCTGCGATGACCAACTCCGAGGATGGATGGGAGTTGCTGGCCAGCATCCGCGCCGCCGCGGACCGTCGGTACGCCACCGGCACCACAGCCGCGCCCCTTGGTGACGTGACGGGCCGCTACGTTCTGCACGACGACTACCCGATCGACATCGCGGTCACCAACGGCCAACTGACCTTCTCCGCCGCTGCCCAGCAACCGGTTGTACTGCTTGCGGACCCAGACGGTCGCTTCCTCCACCCAGGACTCGATTTGGAAGTCCGGTTCCTACCGACCAACGATGGGCCATGCATCCTGGAACTGCGGCAGGAAGGAGTCGCGCAAACCGCGACACCATCAACCGAGGTGCGCCGGCCACGGGCACCGTCGGCCCAGCCCTAGGGCTGACTCGATTGCGAGGAGTTGTCGAGAGGCATCTCGTAGCGGCACAGATCGCCCTCGGCACCCGACTGCCGGAACCCCGCACGTTCGAGGGTGCGTTGGGAGGCGACGTTGTCTCTGTCGGTGTCGGCAACGACCCGGGACACGCCGTGCTCGGCCGCGACGGTCAGCAGCGCGGTCAGCGCCTCTGCCGCATAGCCCTGACCACGAGCCGACGGTGCCAGGCCGTAGCCGATCTCGACGCATCCGTTGCGCGGTTGGCCTCTGAAGCCGATGCCGCCGATGGCCTGCCCGTCGGCCTTGCGAGTGATCCGATAGTGCCCGAACGGCCGTGGGTTCCCGTGGGCCGCGGCGGTCCTCAGGAACGCGGTGACGCCGATGACGTCACCGTCGAAAGGGAAGTCATCTGCCCAGACGTCCCCCGCTCCGGCCTGGCGCGCGACTATGCGTTCGCCCTCCGCCGTGTCGATCGCGTGCAGGGTGAGTCGCCGTGTGTGAAGTTCGGTCACGGCGGCAGCCAAGCAGGGCGCCGCGGCTGCCACAAGCTACTTTTCGCGTCCGGCGCACCCGGCGTCGGGTGCGCCGGTGCCGGAGACGCCCCGGTTCGGCCGTAGTCGCCAATCCGTCATCGAGCGACTACGGGCGGTGTGCGCCACTAGGCTCGTGGCGTGTCCGGACCTGAAGAAGGGGCCGCCGAACGAGATCTGCGCGACCGCATCGTCACGGCTGCCCGCGAGTTCGCCGAGGCGGAAGGTTGGGCGGGGGTGAGCATCCGGCGGTTGGCCGATCGGGCCGAGATCGACATCGGTGATCTCTACCGGCACTTCGCCGATCTGGAGGCGCTGGTCGCCGCCGTCGCGGTGTGCGCCTTCGCCGACATCGCCGCCGACCTGGCCGAGGCTCACGCCGAGGCGACCGGCGGGCCGGAGGGCGCCTGGCCGGCGGTGGTGAGCGCGTACCTCGACTTCGCGTACGCGAATCCGGAGGTCTACGACGCGATGCTCGTGCTGACGCCCGACCTGGCCCTCGGCGCTGACGGCGTGCCGGCGGCGCCCCGGGCGGTCTTCGCCGAGCTGCGGGCGGCGCTCGCCCCGCTGGCTGCGGGGCGTGACCCGGACACCCTCGCCGAGGTGGGCTGGAGCCTGCTGCACGGCGTGGTCATGCTCACCCGGGGTGGCCGGCTGCGCCCCGAGGCGCAGGAGGAGCGGGAGGCGATGATCGCGGACCGGCTGCTGCGCTGGCCCTGACAAGCGAACGGCCGGACGCGACGCGTCGATCGGCCCGCGCGGAAAGTCACTGCGCACACCGCGCCCGGTGCCTTAGAGTCCCGGACCGTTCGGGCGAGCGTGAGGAGGCGGCGGCATGACGGTCGGTGGGATGGCAGGGCGGCGTGGGCAGGTGTTGGTCTTCGACGCGGACGACACGCTCTGGGAGAACAACGTCGTGTTCGAGCGCGTGATCGACGACTTCCTCGCCTGGCTCGATCACCCCACCCTCGACCGGGCCGAGACCCGGGCCATCCTCGACGACATCGAGCGGGCCAACGCGGTGGCGCACGGCTACGGCAGCAAGGTCTTCCTGCGCAGCCTGGGGGAGTGCCTGGAACGGCTGCGCGAGCGGCCGGCCACCGACGCCGAGCGCCGGGAGATCGACCGGCTCGCGGTGGCGCTGGTGGAGCACAAGGTCGAGCTGATGCCCGGGGTGGCCGAGGCGCTGGACGAACTGGCCGGCCGGCACGAGCTGCTGCTGCTGACCAAGGGCGAGCGGGAGGAGCAGCAGCGCAAGCTCGACGCGTCCGGGTTGCTGCACCACTTCCGGGCCGCGCACATCGTCCGGGAGAAGGACGTCGACACCTATCGGTGGCTGGTCCGCGAGCACGGCTTCGACCCCGCCCGCGCCTGGATGATCGGCAACTCCCCGCGCTCCGACATCCGCCCCGCCCGGGCCGCCGGGATGAACGCCGTGTTCATCCCGAACGAGAACACCTGGGTGCTGGAGCATGACGACCTGGACCCGACCGATCGGGGGGTGCTCCGCCTGGCCGCCTTCCCCGACCTGCTTCGGCACTTCTGAGCAGCGCCGCTCACCGGCGTCGCCGCCGCGACGGGCGTACGGTTGATGCGCCGAGTGGCGCCGCTCCGCGCGCTCGCCGCCGGCGCACCGCCACGCCGACGCCGGGCGGGTCGCACGCCGCGCGGGGCACCTCCGGTGGCGAGGTCGTCTCGACCAGAAACAGCGTTCACGAGAACCGTCGCGTTACGCCGACATGCCGCTTTTCAACGTTGATATCAATCACCCTTCTCCGGCTCCGCGGCTCCTTGTCCAGCCTGGAGAAACGCGCCTAACCTGAGCCGGCGCTCGCGCCTCTTCGGGGTGAGACGGGAGCGCGCCGAAGTCCGGTCGTTGGGCACCGTGGAGCTGAGTGCAGGCGGGCCGGCTCGTCGTGTTGAGCCCGGAGTGGGCGGCGTGCCACGCCCGCACGTTCAATACGACGATGTCCGCTACCACGCCCGGACGGTGGGGGTCAGGACCGGGGAGTTGCGGACCCGGTCCTGACCCGTTATCTGTTTCCGTTTCGGCGCCGACTGATCCCGGTGGCGTCCGGCTCGCCATTTCCGTTACGCCGACTCTCCGCATGGGCAACCGACGTTCCTCACTATTTCCGGGACACCGGAAGCGGCTGCGGCCTGTCATCATCCTTCGAATGGAACGCAGACATTTCGCTGCGGTGGCGACGCGGGCGGGTCGGCCGTGAGCGGGCGGGGGCGGCCCATCCCGCCGCCGAACCGGGCCTCCGCGCTGACCACGCTGCCCGATGCGACCGACCAGGTCGTCATCGTCACCGGCAACGGCTACAGCACGACGTACGCGACGCTGGAGACGTTCGCGAAGGTGGGCGGGCACTGGACAGCGGTCTCGGCGCCGCTGCCGGCGCGCATCGGCTCCAAGGGGTTCAGCGACAACCACGTCGAGGGCGTGCCCACCACGCCGACCGGCGTCTACTCGTTCGGCCCGACCATGTACGGCATCGGCGCCGATCCGGGCGTGCGGTTCCCGTACCACCGGGTGGTGACGTACGACTGGTGGAACGAGAACGTCAATTCGCCGCTGTACAACACCTTCCAGCACAGCACCACCAACCCGGGCGGCTACAGCGAGGCGCTCTGGCAGGAGATCCCGGCCTACACCCACTTCGGCGTGATCACCTACAACATGCCGCCGAACGTGGCGAAGCCGGTGCCGGGTGTCGGTAGCGGCATCTTCCTGCACGAGTTCAGCACCGCCAGCGGCAACGCGACCGCCGGTTGCGTCAGCCTCTCCCACGCCAACCTGCTCAAGGTGCTCACCTGGCTCGACCCGGCCCGCTCGCCGAGGATCGTGATGTGTCCGGTGCAGAACCTCGGCCGCTACTGACGACACCCGTCCCCGACAGGGCCGTCCCGCACATCGGGGCGGCCCTTCGTCGTGCCCGGCCGCCGATACCGTCGCGAGATAGCCGGACGATAGCCGGACGATAGCTGTCGGTGTATGTCCTCTCCCTAGCTTCTACCCGACGTATTGGCCCTTGACCGGAGGGTAACGGGTGAGAAGAAAGCTACGGGGACCGCTGATCGCGGCCCTGGTGGTGGCCCTGGCGGCCACCATGGGCGGGACGCAGGTCCTGACCGAACAGAGACCGGAAGGCGCCGCGAGCGCCGACGACGACGGAAAGGGCCTGCTCGACCGGCTCGGGGGCGCCGCCCGCGGGTTGGTCGGCGACGGACCGGACCGGCCCAGGCCGGAGGTCATCAGCGCCGGGCTGTCGGTGCAGGAGAACACGCCGGCGGGCAAGGCGTGGCCGGCGCAGAAGCGGGTCAAGGAGTTGACCGGCAAGCGCACGGCGAACGGCAAGACCTACCAGCTGTCCGACGGGCGCACGCAGGCGGAGATCTCCGCGGTGCCGGTGCACTACAAGGACTCGAAGGGCCGCTACCAGCCCATCGACACCACCGTCCGGCCGACCAACGACAGGGGCTACGTCCAGGGCAACCGGACGAACGCCTTCACCAGCCTCTTCGGGGACAGCTCGGATGAGCTGGCCCGGTTCGAGCAGGACGGCCGCAGCATCGAGCTGGGGCTGGCGGGCGCACCGCAGGCGGTCACGCCGAAGGTGTCCGGCTCGACGGTGACCTACCCCGGCGTGGCCGGTGGCGCGGACGTGGTCTACGACGTCACGTCGACCGCGCTCAAGGAGAAGATCGTCCTGCGTAAGGCCCCGGCCGCGCCGGTGTCCTACACGTTCACGCTCGACACCGCGGGGCTGGTCGCGCAGCAGCGCGAGGACGGCTCGATCGCGTTCGTCGGCCGCGACGGCGGCCGGACGTACTTCGAGATGCCCGCGCCGTTCATGTTCGACGACAAGGACGACAAGGCCTCGCCGCACGGCAAGGTGTGGAGCGACAAGGTCACCCAGAAGGTGACGCAGTCCGGTGCCACCACGACGGTCACCGTCACCCCCGACGCGGGTTGGCTGGCGGACTCGGCGCGGGTGTACCCGGTGGTGGTCGACCCGACCATCAAGGTCCAGCCGGTGCCGACCGACGCGCAGGACGTCGCGATCTACTCCGGCGCCACCACCACGAACTACAACGACACCTACCAGCTGAAGGTGGGCACGGACGCCTCCCAGTCGTGGCGGTCCCTGGTCAAGTTCGACGTCAGCTCGGTCCCGGCGAACACGCCGATCGACGACGCGCGGCTCGACATGTACTACTCGCAGACCCACCACGCGTGGGGCTTCGACGTGGCGATGGAGGCCCGGCGGGTCACCCAGCCGTGGACGGAGAGCACCGCGAACTGGTCGAACATGAACGCCAACATGGCCGCACAGCCGGCCGGCAACATGGTCACCAAGGACGACGGCGACTCCGGCACGTCGATCAGCGGCACCTGGCCGTACTCGGCCAACGCCGATCTGACGCCGCTGGCGATCAACGGCGACTACCGCTACAACAGCGACACCACTGCCGGGAACACCCACACCTGGGTGCCGACCATCACCGAGTCGGGTGACTACCAGGTCGAGGTCCACTACGTCTCCGAGGCGGACCGGCCAACCAACGCCCCTTACACGGTCTACTACAACGGCGGGTCCAAGACCTACAACGTCGACCAGACCGGCAGCGGTCTCGGTGAGTGGAAGACCCTCGGCGTACACCCGTTCGTCGCCGGCACCACCGGCAAGGTCGTCCTCGGCGACGTGCTCGGCAAGTCGGTGATCGCGGACGCGGTCCGCTTCACCCGCTGGGGCGTGACCACCAAGAAGGCCGCGGTCTCCAACGTCTGGAGCTCGTTCCCGGTCCGCAACGCCGTGCAGGAGTGGGTCAACAAGTCCCAGCCGAACTACGGCTTCATGGTCAAGGCGGTCGACGAGGCGAAGAAGGGCCGCGGCGGCCCGATCTTCGAGGCGTCGGAGTTCGCCTACAACAACGCGCGGCGGGACTACAACCTGCCGAAGCTGGTGGTCACCTGGGGCACCCCGGGCATCGCGGTGAACCCACCGACCACGATCACCTCGACCGGTGCGGTGCTGGACTGGCCGGCCTACCCGGGCACGGACATCGCCGAGTACCAGGTGCACCGCAGCATCTTCCAGGAGTACACGCCGTCGGCGGCCACCCTGGTCGCGCCGGTCTCCAGCACCACCCGCACCTATCAGGACACCACCGCGGTCCCCACGCCGGCGGACAACACCGACCCGTTGGCGCGGAAGTTCTACTACTACATGGTCGCGGTCAAGACCAAGGACGGGCGGCTGATCGCGGGTCCGACGCAGTCGGCGATCCTGCCGAAGGCGGGTCAGATCACCCGGATCTACCGCACGGGCACCACGGACACCACGCTGGCGCAGAGCCGGCCGACGGAGAACGTGGACGTCTACGACGGTGACCCGTACGTCAGCCCGGGCAACAACTCGCCCTACTACGGCGACACCCACGGTCTGGTGAAGTTCCCGACGCTGACCGGGATCCCGACCGACGCTCAGGTCGTCGACGCCGACCTGCGGCTGTACAACACGTCGCTGTTCCCGGGCACGGACACCGACGAGTACGTCGACGTCTACAAGCTCAAGCGGGCGTTCACCGAGACGAAGGCGACCTGGAACACCTACGACGGTGTCAACGCGTGGACCACGGCGGGTGGCGACTACGACACCACCTGGAAGGCCGGCACCACCGGGTTCACCAACGACCCGGAGTGGGCGAGCTGGGACATCACCGCCGCGGTGAAGGGCTGGGTGACCACCCCGACCAGCAACAACGGCCTGCTGCTGCGTCAGCGCGACGAGGTCAACCAGACCGCGCGGGCGATGCTGCTGTCGTCCGAGGCGCAGGAGCCGCTGCTGCGCCCGACGCTGGAGGTCACCTACCTCGAGCAGAATGCCGAGTCGACCTACTACGCGGCTTCGACGCCGGCGTTGACGACGCCGAACGCCACGTACACGGTGCCGGTGACCCTGTCGAACCCGACCCTGGCGGCGTGGAACCCGACCGACTGGGAGCTGGCCTACGACTGGAAGCGGCCCGACGGGATCACCGACGGCGCGGACGCCACCTTCGAGTTGAAGACCGCGCTGCCGAAGAGCGTCCCGGCCGGCGGCACGGTCGATGTGGCCGCGCAGGTGAAGACCCCGCCGTCGTCGACGGACGGGAACAAGCGCACCGACTACGTGCTGCAGTGGGATCTGCGCAACAAGCTCACCGGCAAGAAGCTGTCGGAGACCACTCCGGCGATCCAGCCGCTGCCGCAGAACGTGGCGGTGGAGGAGCCGACCTCCGACCAGCTGGGTCTGGAGAAGTTCTACTCGTACGCGGGGAAGAACACCGGCGCCGGTGGCTCGCTGATGAACAACCTCTACTCCGGCAACACGGTGTGGTCGTACAACGCGATCAACAACCCGTCCCGCGGGCTGTCGACGTTCGTGCGGCTGGCGTACAACTCGCTGGACACCAGCGACTCCGTGGCCGGCTTCGGCTGGTCGCTGCAGGCGTCGTCGTTGATGCGCCTGGGCACGCCGCTGGACTTCCACCCGAACCCGAACCCCACCAAGGTCACGCTGACCGACGGTGACGGTACGAGCCACTGGTTCACCTGGGACGCGGCGGCGAACGAGTGGAAGAGCCCGAAGGGTGTGCACCTCTACCTGCAGAAGTACAGCAGCGTGGACTGCAAGCCCAACACGCAGGAGCCGAAGGCGTGGGTGCTGACCCGGCCGGACCGGACGCAGTTCTTCTACGACTGCGAGGGCTTCCTGTCCAGCATCGTGGACAACAACCAGAACGAGATGCGCTTCGTGTACGAGGAGCGCAAGTCCAACAACAAGCCGACGAAGTTCCTCAAGTACATCCTCGACGCGACCAACCGTAAGACCCTGACCATCGAGTACTTCGCGAAGGGTCAGACCTTCGACTACATCGATGATGTCACCTGGACCCGCAAGACCGGGACCGGCCTGACCAACCCGAAGATCATCGACCACATCTCGGAGATCACCGACATCTCCGGGCGGAAGCTGACCTTCGCGTACACCGACAAGGGTCTGCTCGGTGAGCTGATCGACGGTGCCGGCTCGACCGACGGCGCGCCGAAGACGTTCAAGTTCGCCTACGACATGACCCAGGGCAACAAGAACGTCAAGCTGGTCAAGATCACGGACCCGCGGGCCAGTGCCAGCGGCGCCAACTACTCGACCAACCTGGTCTACAACTACCCGCAGGCCGGCGACGACCCGAAGTGGCACTGGACCACCAAGTCGTACACCGACCGGCTCGGCTACCTGACCCAGTTCGCCTACGTCGACCCGGACGGCCCGCAGGGCAACAACATCAACACCACGGTCACCGACGCGGAGAACCACGCCACCGCCTACCAGATGGACGGCTACGGGCGGACCTACCAGACCACCAACGCCAAGAACGAGACCACGAAGTTCGGCTGGGACGACGACCACAACGTGGTCCGGATCGAGGAAGCCAACGGCGCGGTCGCGACCTGGGCGTACGACCCCAAGACCGGTTACCCGACCTCGATGAGGGACGCCGAGGCGGTCAAGAACGGTTGGCCGGGAACGGCGCTGGCCTACCAGCGCCAGCTCAACGGCTACGTGGCCGAGGTGATCACCAAGACCAGCTCGGAAGGCCGCAAGTGGACCTTCACGTACACCGCCGAGGGTGACGTCGAGACGGTCACCGACCCGGTGGGCAACACCACGGCGACCGCCGGCGACTACACGAGCACGAACACCTACGACGAATGGGGTCAGCTCCTCACCGCCAAGGACGCCAACGGCAACACCACCAAGTACGGTCCCTTCCACGCCAGCGGTTACCCGACGAAGATCGAGGACCCGGGCCCGGGCTTCTCGTACTTCACCTACGACGACCGGGGCAACACCCTCGAGGTCAAGAACGGCAAGAACGCCAAGGTCACCCAGGCGTACGACACGTTCGGTCGGCCGAAGACCAAGGTCGAGCCGATGGACGCGGCGAACAACCGCTTCATCACGACCAAGGCCCCGGTGTACGACGCCAACGACAACATCACCACGGCGTACGCGACCAACGGGGCGGAGTCGACGTCGGTCTACGACCGGGCCGACCAGGTCACCGAGTCGTACGCGCCGAAGGACGTGGCCACCGACCCGGAGCGCAAGACCACCACGACGTACGACAAGGTCGGCAACGTCCTGACCGTCACGGAGCCGCAGGGCAACCTGACCTCCACGGTCGGCGACTACACGACGACCACCAAGTACGACGCGATCTACCAGCCGATCGAGGTCGTCAACGGCCTCGGTCAGAAGGTGGCCTCGGAGTACGACAACGTCGGCAATGTCACGGTCCTGTACGACGCGAAGAAGACCGCCAGCGCGGCGGCCGACTTCACGACCAAGTACGAGTACGACTGGAACCACCGGGTCGTCAAGACCACCGACGCGCTCGGCAAGTTCACCACCGCCCGGTACGACAAGGACGGCCTGACGCTCGGGACCACCGACGCGGAGGGCAACGAGTCGCTGGCGCAGTACGACGCCCGCGGCGCGCTGGTCGAGTCGAAGGTGCCGCACAAGAAGGACGCCTCCGGCAACAACGTCTACCGGACGACCAAGTACGAGTACGACCAGGTCGGCAACCAGACGAAGGCGATCACGCCGCGCGGTGTGGACACCGCCGACGACGCCGACGACTTCGCCGTGGTGACCCTCTACGACGCGCTCAACCGCAAGAAGGAGGAGTGGTCGTCCTATGACAAGGACGACAGCCGCTACAACACGCCGGACAAGACCTTCTACACCTACGACGAGATCGGCAACCTGGCGAAGGTCAGCGCGCCGCCGTCGGACGGGCAGAGCGTCCGCAACGAGACCGAGTACACCTACTACGACAACGGGTGGACGAAGACGTCCAAGGACCCGTGGGACATCGTCAACTCGTACGACTACAACGACCTGGGCCAGCAGACCAAGAACACGCTGAGCTCGGCCGGTGGGTCGACCACCCGGACGATGACCTGGGACTTCTACCCGTCCGGCAATGAGAAGGGGCGGTCGGAGGACGGCCTACCGGTCGGCAAGGACGTTGTCCTCGTCGACAACTCGGACTCCCAGAACACGGCCACCCAGGGCACCTGGACCAGCGGCGCCGCGACCGGCAACTACGGCTACGACGTGGCCACCGCGCCCGCGGGCAGCGGGTCGGCGCAGTTCAACTGGCAGCTGACCATCCCGCGGGACGGCAGCTACGAGGTGTTCGTCCGGCATCCGCAGGTCAGCGGTGCGGCAACGGACGCGAAGTTCACCATCACCCACAACGGCGGCAGCGTCGTCAAGACGGTGAACCAGACCCAGAACACCGGCACCTGGATCAGCCTGGGCAGCTACCCGTTCACCGAGGACGGCGTCCAGAAGATCACCGTCACCGACCAGGCGACGGGCAAGGTGCTCGCCGACGCGGTCAAGCTGGTGCGGGACAACGCCGGTGACGTGGACAACGAGAAGAAGGAGTTCACCTACCGGTACAACCCGAACGGGATGCTGGTCGAGGTCAAGGACCTCAGCCCGGGCGCGAAGATCAACCGGTACGACGTCGCGTACGACCAGCTGAACCAGATCTCGTCGGTCAAGGAGTTCGTCGGGGCCACCGACACGACGCCGAAGAACACCACGGCGCTCACCTACGACGACAACGGCAACCCGCTCACCTCGACCCACGACCTCACCTGGTCGAAGATCGAGTACGACGCTCGGGACATGGTCGCCAAGGTGACCAACGCCGACTCGCCGACGGCGGGCAACCAGCAGATCTCGACGTTCACCTACACGGCCCGCGGGCAGATGCTCAAGCAGACCAAGCCCAACGGCAACACCGTGGACTTCGAGTACTACCTCGACGGCGCCACCAAGCACCAACTGGAGAAGACCTCCGGTGGGGCGACCGTCGCGGAGCACACGCTGGAGTACCAGGCCAACGGGCACCCGTCCCGGGACGTGCTCAAGTTGATGAACGCCGACAACGCGTCGGACCACATCGACAACACGTACGTCTTCAGCTACGACCCGCAGGACCGGATCGCGAAGCTCGACAAGACCGGAGACAGCACGTCGACGGAGACGTACGTCTACGACGCCAACGGCAACACGGTCTCGCAGACGGTCGCCGGCACGACGAGCACCAGCAAGTACGACCGGAACCGGCTGCACTCCACCACCACCGGTGGCGTGACGCAGACGTACAACTACGACCCGCTGGGTCGCCTCGACACCGTGTCGATCGGCGGTCAGCGGACGCAGAAGCACTACTACGACGGTTTCGACCGCACGGTGAAGACCACTGCGGGAATCGGTGCGAACGCCAAGTCGACCACCTACGTGTACGACCCGTTCGACCGGACGGTGTCGCAGACGAAGGGCGACAAGACCACCCTGTTCACGTACCTGGGGATGGACAGCCAGGTGCTGCGCGAGGAGGTCGCCGGCAAGGCGGAGAAGTCGTACCAGTACGCGCCGTGGGGTCAGCAGTTGACCCAGGTCAAGCACAAGGACGACGGCAGCCGGGAGTACTCGCAGTTCATCTACCGGCCCCGCGGTGACGTCGTCGGTATCACCAAGGATGACGGCAACACCCGGGCGACGTACGGCTACACGGCGTACGGCAAGGACGACGAGTCGCAGTTCACCGGTGTGGACAAGCCGGGTGCGACGCCGGAGGGTGAGGAGCCGTACAACGCGTTCCGGTTCAACGCCTCCCGGTGGGACTCGGGCTCCGGTACGTACGACATGGGTTTCCGCAACTACGACCCAGGTCTGAACCGGTTCCTGACGCGGGACACCTATGGCGGCGCCATGGCGGACATGGGTCTGGCGATGGACCCGTTCACGGGCAACCGGTACTCCTTCGCCGGCGGTAACCCGATCAGCTTCGTGGAGTTGGACGGGCACCTGTTCGGGATGTCGTGGTCGGACATCGGTCACGCCGCCCTGGACGTGGTCGGCATGGTGCCGGTCGTCGGTGAGGTCGCCGACGTCGCCAACGGCATCTGGTACGCGGCCGAGGGCAACTACGTCGACGCCGCTCTGTCGATGGCGTCCGCGATCCCGCTGGCGGGTAACGCGGTGGCCGCGGCGAAGCTGGCCAAGACCGGCACGAGGATCGCCGAGGGCATCGACACCGCCAAGGACGTCAAGAACGGCGCCGAGGCCGTCACTACTGGTGCCAAGGGAGCGCCCTCGACCGGCGCGCCCAAACCGAAGGACACGACACCGTCGGGTCCGAGCTGCAAGGTCAACAGCTTCGTACCCGGTACGAGGGTGCTGATGGCAGACGGCTCGACCACGGCCATCGAGGACCTGCAGGAGGGCGACTGGATCAAGGCCACGGATGTCGAGTCGGGTGCCACCCGGAACCGTGAGGTCACGAACACCCGCAACCACGAGGGTGACAAGAAGCTCGTCACTCTGACGCTCGACACCGACGGCCGTGATGGCCAAGCTACCGGCAAGGTCACGTCAACGGCCGGTCACCACTACTGGTTGCCGGACTCCGGGCGTTGGGTCACCGCGGACACGCTCAAGCCGGGCATGTGGCTGCGGGCGTCCTCCGGCGTCTGGGTGCAGATCACCGCTGTCGAGCACGAGAAGCGCTCTGCACGTGTCTACAACCTCACCGTCGATGCGGACCACAACTACTACGTCCTCGCCGGTGGCCAGACCGTCCTGGTCCACAACGAATGCCCTGACTATGATGAGCTCGCCGGTGACCGGGCGAAGCAGCTCCACGAGGGGCTGAAGGACCCCTCGAAGGAGAAGGGCGGATGGGCCTACGAGAACGACACGACGGCGGTGATTCTCGCTCGCGACCAGGCGGGTGACATCCGCACCATTGTCGCCTCGAACCGTAAGTACGTGCCCAAGGCGATCAAGAACCAGCTGGACGCCGATGCTGGCGATGTGTTTGCCAATGGCAAGGGGCATGCTGAGATGACGGCTCTGAGCTACATGGACAAACAGGGCTGGACATTCCTCGGGGGCGGTGCCAACCGCAATGTCTGTCCTCCCTGTGAGAACTCAATACGTGACCGGGGGATGTCTCTGACGGGCCCGAAGTTCCTGGGCAGGCTCAAGTACCTCGGTCGGATGTTCAACTACAAGGGCGAAAGGACGTTCAAGTGACAGATCTGGAGGAGGACATGCGCCAGGCGTCTCTGCTTGGCCCTGCAGGTCGACAGAGTGCTGTCGCCCTGGTCCTCGTCCGATACTTCGGCTTCGATCAGGATCCGAAGTTTTCGCCCTGGTTCGAACAACATCGGGAGGCGCTGTCACAGGTGCTGGCCTTCGGCTCTCGGGTCCACCGTGAGGCGATCACCGGTTCCGGAGTGTCCACCGAAGAAGTTCGACCTGTAAGAGAACTGGTCGAGCGCGTTCTGGAGGCTAGCGATCCGGACGGCCCGCCTTTCGAAACGGAGATCGTCGACCATCTTGTGCTGGCAACGGAGGTTTTTGACTCCTTGGCGGCACCAGAGGACCTGGAACGGTTGAGGCGCGCCTTCGAACATGCCGAGGAACTTGCGGAGGCGGCTGAAGAGATGGCGGCCGAGTCTTCTTCTGAGGACGAGGACGCTGCCGAGTTCCTGCGCCTGGAGAGCGAGATCCGACGGTCGGATCTGAGCGACATGAGAATGGTGCGGGAGGTGGAGGATCTCGGTCCTGAACGCCTTCTCCCGCGCAGCGAGGCCTTCGCGCGGCCCTATGCCACGGTGATCGCCAACGGCTACTCGGACGAGGATGCCGGTCGCTCCTGACCTGTTGACGGTGCCCACCCCGCAACCAGCGGGGTGGGCACCGTCGTACGTGAGCTTGGCCAGCTGCCGGTGGCGGTGAGGTTGAGGTCCGGGCCGGCGGAGCCAAGCTGGTGGCTGATGATTTTTTCAGCTCCGCCCGAGCGGCCGACGAGGGTCTCCCTCGTCGGCCGCCCAGCCGTTCACGAATGGCCGTGGCGTGACTGCTGGAAGGGGAGACCGGTGACACCGTCGATGCAGCGCTTGATTATGTGCGCGCTGCTGCGGCGGGGTCGCCACCGGATGTGGAGTCTGAGGAGTTGGAGGAACTTGAGGACCAGCTGTCAGAACTGGCCGACGAGGTCGAGCTTCAAGACCTGTGGCAGCTCTTTGTCGCGCTGAGTGACTCTGTCGGAGTACCGGCGGAGGACGTCACGGTGGACTTCACGCGGACGATCATGTCGGCCTGCTACGACGTCATCCGTGACTGTGAGGACTTGCCGGAACTCCCGCTGGGAACCGCGGAACCTGTCGTCCTCGACGTCGAGCGTGCGAACCCCAACTGCATGCGTGCGATCGAGTATCAGAAGCAACTCGTCCGCACTGCGGCGCAGGATTAGGTGGACGCCGACACGGGATGCTGCGGTGGGTCGGAGCCCTGGCCGACCGCCGGCACGTCGGATCGCTAGGTGTGCTTGTTGATGAACGCCGATCAGTTCGAGGGCGTTGCTTCCCTCCAGCAGGCGGCCCTGTTCGCCGCCGCATGTGCGGAGCGGGCCTGCGGGGTGCTCTTCTGGGCGGTGTCCGAGGATGATCGGCGCGATGACCTGGACCGCTACCACGAGGCGTTGGAATTGTTGTGGCGCCGCTTTCGAGCGACGTCGCGCGGTACTCGTCGACCCGATCCGGTCTCGAGGGGATGCGCGAGATGCGCTTCGGGGACGAGCCTGAGGGGTCTGCTGCTCATGCTCTCTACGCAGCGGTTGTCCTCCACTCGGCGTCGGGGATGCTTGCAAGGCGATCGCTTGACGGTCTGGCGGAGTGCTCCGCGGCGGCGCGGAACGGTGCCTTCAGGATCGGGGCCCGGACCGGGCATCACCTCGTGCTCGACTTGGAGGAGCGTTGTCAGGCGGAGGACGTCGAGCGTCTGCTCGACGGGGGAAGTGCAGACGAGCTTCGGGAGTCCGCCCGACGCCGCGGGCGTGAGCGGCTGCGCCTGCTGTACGAACACTATCGGCGGTGACGTCGGCCCGTGCGGCCGATGGTTCGGCCGGCGGGATGTCCTAACCGGGATCAACCACGTTTGGAGGACAGCGTGCTGCTGTGGGATTACGAGATGAAGCCCTTGCGGGATGAGCTTCCGACCATCCCGCCTGCGCGGAGGCTTGCTGTGGCCGTGTCGGTGCTGGACTGGACGCTTCAGGCTGCGGGCGAGATCGAGGACGCGGAGGTCCGGAGCTACCTGGCGGAGGGGCTGAGGATCGGCCATGAATCGGTCCGGGCCGGCTGTGACGAGATGATCCTCCCCGAGGACATGCTCGATGCGTACGAAGACGTCTACGACAGTTCGGACGAGCCCGGTACGGCGCACCTGATGTCGGCGATCCTGGCCTGTGTCGACGCGCCCGAGGGCCTGACCGGCGAGGTTCTCCACGGCGTTCTCTCCTCCTGCTATGAGGGCCTTCTCGACCGGGAGGGGCTGCCGATCTGGACCGTCGAGGCGGAGCGGGAGAACGCCAGATGCCTCGAAACCATCGCGTACCAGAAGAGGATCGTTGGCGAAGCGCTGGGACGCTGAGAGCGTCACGAGATGGTCGTCCCACCAGGCCGCCGTCATCCGTCACGAGCGCGCCCGCGCGTTCCTCCTCCAGCAGGGGCTGCCCCGGCGGTCGCTGCTGTTCGAGGCGGCCGAGCCGACGGGTCGTACGCAGATCCGGAGCGGTCAGGTCTGCGTGCTGCTGGGCAGCTTTGACGAGGGCGAGCAGTTCTTCCTCGACGTCGAGCGTGGGCAGGTTCTGTTCGGCGCGGAAGGCTTCGACGACGCCCACCCGGTCAACGCCACCATCGAGATGTTCGCCCAGTGCCTGCTGGTGTCGGAGCGTGCGTACCCCTACTACTCGTCTGCCGAGGAGCCTTCGGCCTTCGTGTCGGTCGCGGGGCGACTGGAGGCGCTGTTCGCCGCGGTCGACCCGGCGACCTACGGGCTGGTGGGCTCGTTCTGGAAGACCTTCGTCCACGACGTGTCCGTCGGTGACTTCGCGATCGAAGACGTCGATTGGTGGAGCCCCTGACCGGGCCGGTCGTGCGGGAGTAGCTACTGCTCCCGCTACCTGAACTCGGTCAGGAGTCCTGGCACGTCATGGGCGAGCCGCAGCGCGGCGAGCCCGGTCTCCGGCCGCACCAGCGCGCCGGCCGGGACCCACGCCTCCTGCCCGCACAGCAGGATTTCCACCAGTTCCGCCGCCGGGGACTCCGCCAGCCAGTACCAGGTGCGGTCGTGAAGCAGCGAAACGGTGCTGAACTCGTCGTGCAGCGAAACGATCAGCACGTCTTCGTCGCCGTCATCGTAGCCGAACACCGGCTCGTGGTCCGGGACGTACAGGCCGGGCAACTCTTCGAGCGTGATGACGCGGGATGCCGCGTACGGCAGGTACGTCTCCATCTCGTAGCGCACGCCACCGAGGGTAGGGCCAGGTCGCCGGAGGCCGTCCGGTGTGGGCCGACAGGGGAAGCGGCGGCAGCCGAAGGCAGGTGCCGGCGGCCACACGGCGGACGAGGGCCGTGGTAGGTGCTCGGTGCCGGGGAGGCGACGGCGGCTTCGGACGATGGGCGCGCCGCCAGGGGGAGCGCCGCCCACCCGAACGGCCAGGTCACCGGCCGGATCGGCGGTGATCACCGATCCGTACGGGGAGTTGGCTGTGGGGCCGTCGGCGGTGTGTGCTGATGGGACGATCTGGCGCCGGACATTGGTCCGGTCGTCATGGCGAGTTTCCCGCCGCTCGGGACGGGGTAGGACCGGTTGCGCAGGCCATCGATGCGGCGATGACCATCGATGTTGCAGGTCGAGGGCGAGCACCTGTGGGAGCGTTTGCCGACGGGATCCCGTTACGCTGACACGCCGCCTCAGGACATTGACTCTCGTCACAATAGCCGAGCGGTTGAATCGCTTGTTACCTGCTCCGATGTCCGTTTAGCCTGAGCGCGCTCAAGGTGCAACGGGGGAGCTACGACATGCAACTTCAGATCCGGCTACTGGGCACAGTGGAGCTGAGCGTCGACGGCCGGATCGCCACACCCGGCCCGGCGAAACGGCGCGCGGTGCTCGCCGGGCTCGCCCTGGAGGCCAACCATCCCGTCTCGCTGGCCCGGCTGACCGGGATGGTGTGGACGGAGGAGCCGCCGGCGTCCGCGGTGGCCAATCTCCGGTCGCACGCCGCGGCCCTGCGCCGCGTGCTCGGCGACCGGCTGATCGCCCGTCCCAACGCGTACGAGCTGAGCCTGGGACCGGACGAGCTGGACATCACCGAGTTCCAGCGGCTGGCGGGGGAGGGGCGTGGCCTGCTGGCCGGCGGCGAGCCTGACGCTGCCGCCAACCCGCTACGCGCGGCCCTGGACTGCTGGCGTGGCGGCCAGGCCGGCGACGGCCTCCCCCGCGGGACCGCATTGGACAACCGCTGGGCGAGCCTCGACGAGCAGCGGCTCCAGGTTTTCGAGGAGCTGACCGAGGCGCGGCTGGCCGTCGGCGAGCACCGACCGCTGTTGTCGGAGGTCCGGCGGCACCTCGCGGCCCACCCGCTGCGCGAGCGGGCCTGGGGGCAGCTGATGCTGGCGCTCTACCGGTGCGGTGAGGTGCCCGCCGCGCTGGCCGCCTACCGGGACGCGCACGCCACCCTGCACGAGCAGCTCGGCATCGACCCGGGCGAGGACCTGGCCCGACTGCACCGGGCCGTGCTCGACCGGTCACCCGATCTGGCCCACGTCCCGCCGACCACCCCGGTCGTCGTCGCCGCGGCCGCCCCGGTCACTCCGGCGGTGGTCAGTGTCCCCCGCGAGCTGCCGGCCGACCTGGTCACCTTCGTCGGTCGTACGCCCGAGGTCGCGGACGTGGTCGCGGCCGTGACCGGCGCGACGCCGGCCGCCGTGGTGGTCAGCGGGCCGGCGGGCAGCGGCAAGACGGCTCTCGCGGTACGCGCGGCGCACGCGGTGGCCGCCGACTTCCCGGAGGGACAGGTCTTCGTCGACCTCGGCTATCGGCCGACGGTGACGCCCGACGAGGTGCTGGCCCGGGTGCTGCGCGCGCTCGGCGTCCCGGCCGCCGAGGTGCCGGCCAGCATCGACGAACGGGCCGGCTGGGTCCGGTCCCGGATTGCCGGGCACCGTCTCCTGCTGGTGGTCGACGGAGTCACCGGGGCCGAGCAGGTGCGGCCGCTGATCCCGGCCGGGCCCGGCCCGGCGCTGATCGTCGTCGGCCAGCGGCAGCTGCGCAGCCTCGACGGCGTTCGGCGGGTGGCCCTCGGCCCGGTCGGCGCGGTCGGGGCGCGGGCGCTGGTCGCCGCGTTCACCGGCGTAGACCGGTTGAAGGCGGAACCGGCCGCCACGGCCGAGCTGGTGCGGCTCTGCGCCGGCTCGGTGCTGGCGCTGCGGATCACCGGGTCGCGGCTGGCCAGTCGACCGGACCTGTCGGTGGCGGCGCTGGTCGACCAGTTGCGCGACCGCCGTGATCGGCTGGACCTGCTGGTCTACGAGGACCTGTCGGTGCGGGCGAGCCTGGCCCTCGGGGTCGCCGCGCTGCGCTCCGGCGACGAGCTGCTCGGTCGTCTGCTCAAGCTGCTCGGCGAGTCACCGGACGCGCCCGCGCTGCCCGAGCGGACGGCGGATCGGCTCGGCGTCTCCGCGCAGCGGGCGCGGCACGCGCTGGAGGACCTGGTCGACGCGCACCTGGCCCAGCGGACCGACCCGGGCGGCTACCGCCTGCCGGCGTTGGTCCGCGACTACGCGGCGGAGCTGGCCGGCCCGCCCGCGCTGCTCGCCGCGCACCCGTTGACCGGCTGGCGGGTCGACCCGGTCGCCGCCTGAGCACCGGTTGGCGATCAGGCGTGGTCGGCGCGGACGATCGCCACCGCGACCCGGCAGAACTCGTCCATGTCCGGGTTGAAGCCGGCCGCGATGTCGGGGTGCAGCCCGGAGCGGGTCTCGTCGAGCAGCCGCTGGCAGACCTGCTCGACGGGCTCGCCAGCGTAGCCGGCGCGGACCCGTTCGGTCGCCGCCTGGAGCGCCGAGGTCAGCTGATCCTCCAGCGGGCCACGCAGCTTCTGCTGCACGGGATCGAGCCCGCGTGGGTCGAGCGTGACATGTGGCTCCGACATCGGCGCTCCCTTCGTCGGCGTCCGCGGTACCCCGCCGCGGTCGTCGGTCAAACCACGTTCGGTACGGCGGCCACCCGCACCTGGTAGGAGAACTCCTCGGCCGGTTCCTCGGTGTACGACAGCCGGCGGATCTGCCGGTCGTCGTCGTAGAGGGCGACGTCCACCAGGACGCCGAGGTGGGCCAGGCCGATGGTGGCGACCCGCTTCTTGTCCTGGAGCACCGCGCACACCCCACCGAGCAGGGTGCTCGCGTCGGAGGTGCGGTGCCCGGGCGGACAGCGGAGAACCAGGTCCACCTCGATCGGCCCGGAGAGCGGGGTCCAGCCGGTACGCTGGGCCGCCGCGCAGGCCGCGTCGAGCAGGGCGCGGACCCTCGTCGCCTGCCGGTGCCCGGCGGCGAAGATGGACAGCGCCTCGGTCTTGACCGGTGGCAGGCCGCTCACCTCGAATGTCAGGGCGAGAGCGCGGGTGTCCTGCACGACGGCACCTCCTCGTTGCGGACGATCCTGCCCAACCGGTGGACCGGGGGAGGGAGTTCCCGCGAGAACCAACCGAACGGGCGGGTGGGGGTCGGCCGGAGGCGTATCGACGGCGACGGCGTACGCGCTGGCAGCGGAGCTATGAAAACGCTAATGCAACCGGCCGGCGCTGGGTAGCTCCGCCGCTCACTGGGTGGGACGCGGCGCGAAGGCGCAGAACTCGTTGCCCTCGGGGTCGGCCAGCACCCACCAGCTGATCGCGTCGTCCGGCTCACGCAGCAGGGTCGCGCCAGCCCGGATCAGCCCGGTCGGCTCGGGGTCGATCAGGTCGACGTCCCAGTGCATCCGGTTCTTGACCGTCTTGCGCTCCGGCACCGGGTTGAAGACCCACTCGTCCCACGGGAAGTTGGCCGCGCCGACCAGCGAGGCCGCGTCCCAGCCGGTCATCTCGACCGCACCGCCGAGCACGCCGGCCCACCACTGGGCCAGCCGCTGCGGCTCGACGGTGTCCACCACCAGCTCCATCGGCCCGGGCGAGGTGTCCGGTCGGGCGGCGAAGGCGCAGAACTCGTTGCCGTCCGGGTCGGCCAGTACCCACCACTCGATCTCGTCGTCGGGCTCCCGGACCACCCGAGCGCCGGCGGCGAGCAGCGCCGCGGGATCGTCGCCGGCGAGGCGCAGCTCCAGGTGGACGCGGGTCTTGACGGTACGCGGCTCGGGCACCCGGTTCACCCAGATCGACTCGGGGCCCACGCCGTCCGGGCCGGCGTCGACCCGGGTGTCCCCGTCACCGGTGTCGACGACGCTCCCGTCGAGCACCCGGGCCCAGAAGGCCCCGAGCTGGGCGGGGTCGGCCGCGTCGATGCAGAGGTCCTTGAAACGAGCGATCACCGGCACATCATGCCGCTTGAGTGCGACGTTCCGCTGGAGGCGGTGCGGCCGAGGCGCGGCCACCGGGGCACTCCGGTCTCGTCAGAGCCAGGTAGGAGCTGGCCGAGACGAGCAGCCCCACCCCCCACAGCGTGTAGGTGGCCAGCGCCACCACCAGGAACCAGTCCGGCGCGATCATCCCGGTCGCCACCGCGGTCCCGCCGCCGATGCCGAAGTAGCTGGTCAGACCCGCGCCGAGGAACAGCGCCGGACCGAGTACGCCGTGCACCAGACAACCGCGAGCGGGGGCGTCGACCGTATCCATCTCGCCTCTGTCATGGCCGCAGCCTCTCCCGTGCCGAAGCCGAGCGACTCCCCGCGAAGGGGGATTTGGCCTGTTCCGGTCTCCCTGGTGCGGGGAGCGCCGGCGAATCGCCCGTGCGAGCGGCAGGTGATCCAGCGCACGCCGCCGCCGCGTCATCCGGTCCCGTCGCGGGCAGGTTTCGCGACTTCGCAGGTCGGGCAGTGTTGGGACCACGAAACGTCCGGGGTCCGTCACTCGCCGGTCAGAGCCCGACCGTCTCGCCGTGCGCCGGGGCACGGTGACCTTCCCCGGCTGTTGGCCGATCAGAGGGGAGGGGTGATGAGCGACCCTGACGAGGCCGGACGTCGACGTCGACCGCGGGTGCGCGCGGTCGCGGCCGCCGCCGCGGTGGCGCTGGCGGCGCCCTTGGCGGGCTGCGGTTCCGGTGGGGACGGCGGCACGCCCACGATCAACCTGTACTACCCGCCGGAGCAGAACCTGCAGAAGGTGGTGGACAACTGCAACGCGCAGGCCGGCGGTCGCTACGAGATCGTCTACCGGGTGCTGCCGCGGCAGGCCGACGACCAGCGGGTGCAGATGGTCCGCCGACTGGCCGCCGAGGACAGTGGCATGGACGTGCTCGGTCTGGACGTGACCTGGACCCAGGAGTTCGCCAGCGCTGACTGGATCCGGGAGTGGACCGGGGCGGACAAGGCCGAGGTGGAGCAGGGCACCCTGGCCGGCCCGCTGGAGACCGCCCGCTACCAGGACAAGCTCTACGCGGCGCCGAAGAACACGAACGTGCAGCTGCTCTGGTACCGCAAGGACCTGGCACCGGACCCGCCGAAGACCTGGGACCAGATGATCGCCGCGGCGCAGGAGCTGAAGCGGCAGGGCAAGCCCTACCAGGTGCTCACCATGGGCGCGCAGTACGAGGGCCTGGTCGTCCTCTACAACACTCTGGCGGAGAGCGCCGGCGGCAAGATCCTCAGCGACGACGGCAAGAAGGCCCTGATGGACGAGGGCACGGTGAAGGCGCTCGACCAGTTGCAGAAGTTCGCCTCCTCCGGCGTGACGTCGCCGTCGTTCACCAACGCCACCGAGGACCCGGTCCGGTTGGAGTTCCAGTCCGGTAGCGGCGCCTTCCAGGTGAACTGGCCGTTCGTCTATCCGGCGATGCAGGAGGCCAACCCGGACCTGGCCAAGCAGGTCGGCTGGGCCCGGATCCCCGGCATCGACGAGAACACCCCGAGCAAGGTCACCATCGGCGGGGTGAACATGGCGGTCAGCGCCTACTCGAAGCACCCGGAGCTGTCCTTCGAGGCGGCGAAGTGCATCCGTAACGAGCAGAACCAGAAGTTCTCGGCGATCAACGACGGCGTGCCGCCGACGATCGAGTCGATCTACGCCGATCCGGAGATGGAGGAGGCGTACCCGATGAAGGAGACCATCCTCGAGGAGCTGAAGGAGCCGGCGGTGCGTCCGCTCACCCCGGCGTACCAGAGCATCTCCACGGTCATGTCGGCGATCCTGTCGCCGCCGTCGGGGATCCGCCCACAGCAGACCGCGGACGAGCTGCGCGGCGCCATCGCCGACGCGCTCCAGTCGAAGGGGGTGCTGCCGTGAGCCTGCCCGCCACGCCCACCGGCGCCGAGGCGACCGCCGCCGAGACCGCGACCGGCACCGGCCGGCACGCCGCCGTGCCCGCGCAGCGCAGCCGGCGCGGACGGCCGCCGCTGAGCGAGAACAAGAAGGCCGAGCGTCGGCTCGGTTGGCTGCTCTGCGCGCCGGCCGCGCTGGTCATGCTGGCGGTGACCGCGTACCCGATCATCTACTCGGTCTGGCTGTCGCTGCAGCGCTTCGACCTGCGCTTCCCCGACGAGCGCGAGTTCATCGGGTTGGAGAACTACGCCACCGTGCTGAGCAACGAGTTCTGGTGGACAGCTTTCGGGGTGACCGCGCTGATCACCGTGGTCACCGTCGCGGTCGAACTGGTGCTCGGCATGGGGCTGGCCCTGATCATGCACCGGACCCTGGTCGGGCGCGGCATCGTGCGGACCGCGGCGCTGATCCCGTACGGCATCGTCACGGTGGTCGCCGCGTTCTCCTGGCGGTACGCCTGGACGCCTGGCACCGGCTATCTGGCCAACGTGTTCAGCGACGGCGCCCCGCTCACCGAGCGGGCCAGCTCGCTGGCGATCATCATGCTGGCCGAGATCTGGAAGACCACCCCGTTCATGGCGCTGCTGCTGATGGCCGGGCTGGCGCTGGTACCGGAGGACCTGCTCAAGGCGGCCTCGACCGACGGGGCGACGTCCTGGCAGCGGTTCACCAAGGTGATGTTGCCGGTTATGAAGCCGGCGATCCTGGTCGCGCTGCTGTTCCGCATGCTCGACGCGTTCCGGGTGTTCGACAACATCTTCGTGCTGACCGCCGGCGCGAACGAGACGTCGTCGGTGTCGATGCTCGCCTACAACAACCTGATCCGGGGCCTGAACCTCGGCATCGGGTCGACCATGTCGGTGCTGATCTTCATCACCGTGGCGATCATCGCGTTCGTCTTCGTGAAGCTCTTCGGCACCGCTGCCCCCGGCAGCTCGGACGACGAGAGGCGTTGAGATGGCTACCGAAACCACCACCCGGGCGAGACTGCGGTGGGGCCTGCTGGACGTCATCGTGGTCGTCTTCGCGCTGGTCCCGGTGCTCTGGATCGCCTCGCTGTCGTTCAAGACCCCGGCCACCCTCACGGACGGGAAGTTCATCCCGCGGGAGTGGACGCTGGAGAACTACCGGACGATCTTCGACACCGACCAGTTCGTCCGGGCCCTGGTCAACTCGATCGGCATCGCCCTGATCGCCACCCTGATCGCGGTGGTGCTCGGCGCGATGGCCGCGTACGCGATCTCCCGGCTGGACTTCCCCGGCAAGAAGCTGCTGGTCGGCGTCTCGCTGCTGATCGCGATGTTCCCGCAGGTGTCGCTGGTGTCGCCGCTGTTCGAGATCGAGCGGCAGTTGGGGCTCTTCGACACCTGGCCGGGGCTGATCCTGCCGTACATCACCTTCGCCCTGCCGCTGGCGATCTACACGCTGTCGGCGTTCTTCAAGCAGATCCCGTGGGACCTGGAGAAGGCGGCGAAGATGGACGGCGCCACCCAGGGCCAGGCGTTCCGGCGGGTGATCGCGCCGCTGGCCGCGCCCGGCCTGTTCACCACGGCGATCCTGGTCTTCATCTTCTGCTGGAACGACTTCCTCTTCGCCATCTCGCTGACCTCCACCGAGCGGTCCCGCACGGTGCCGGTCGCGCTGTCGTTCTTCACCGGCGAGTCGCAGTTCGAGGACCCCACCGGGGCGATCTGCGCCGCCGCCGTGGTGATCACCATTCCGATCATCCTGTTCGTGCTCTTCTTCCAGCGCCGCATCGTCTCCGGCCTGACCTCCGGCGCAGTCAAGGGATAGGTGACAACAATGGCTGACATCGTGCTGGACAAGGTGAGCAAGCGGTTCCCGGACGGGACCGTCGCGGTGCAGGACGTCGACCTGGAGATCGCCGACGGCGAGTTCGTGATCCTGGTCGGCCCCTCCGGCTGCGGCAAGTCCACCACCCTCAACATGATCGCCGGGTTGGAGGACATCAGCTCCGGCGAGCTGCGCATCGGTGGCGACCGGGTGAACGACAAGGCGCCCCGGGACCGGGACATCGCCATGGTCTTCCAGTCGTACGCCCTGTATCCGAACATGACCGTGCGGGAGAACATGGCGTTCCCCCTGCGCCTGCAGAAGCTGGACCGGGAGACCATCAACGCCAAGGTCGACGAGGCGGCCAAGGTGCTGGAGCTGACCGCGCTGCTGGACCGCAAGCCGGCCAACCTCTCCGGCGGGCAGCGGCAGCGGGTGGCGATGGGCCGGGCGATCGTGCGGCAGCCGAAGGCCTTCCTGATGGACGAGCCGCTGTCCAACCTGGACGCCAAGTTGCGGGTGCAGATGCGCACGGTGGTGTCCCGGTTGCAAAAGCAGCTCGGCACCACCACCGTCTACGTCACGCACGACCAGACCGAGGCGATGACCCTGGGCGACCGGGTGGTCATCATGCGGGGCGGCGCGGTACAGCAGGTCGGCCCGCCGCAGGAGCTCTACGACCACCCCCGCAACCTCTTCGTGGCCGGGTTCATCGGTTCGCCGTCGATGAACTTCCTGCACGCCGCCGTCGAGGACGGCCGGCTGCGGACCGCGCTGGGTGACGTGCCCGTCGGCGACCGGCTCCGCCGCGAGCTGGAGGCCGCCGACGCCCCCCGGGAGCTGATCCTCGGCATCCGCCCGGAGCACTTCGAGGACGCCGAGCTGGTCGACGACGAGACTCGGCGGCGGGGCATGGAGTTCGAGGCGCCGGCGGAGATCGTCGAGTCGATGGGCTCGGACAAGTACGTCTACTTCACCGTGGAGGGGGAGCGGGCCAGCGCCGCCGAGCTGGAGGAGTTGGCCGCCGACGCGGGCGCGGCCGATCTGACCGGGGCGGGCGCCAACCTGGTGACCCGCCTGTCGGCGGAGTCCCCGGTGGCCGAGGGGCAGCACCGTCGGGTCTGGTTCAACCTGGAGAAGATCCACCTCTTCGACCCGGCCAACGGCCGCAACCTCACGCTGCACGAGGGTCGGGCCGCCGGCGCGCTCGCCGACTGAGAACCTCCACACGCGGGGCCGGCGGGGCACGAAGCCCCACCGGCCCCACGTGTTGCCCGCGGTCACGTGGAGGCGGGCCGGCGGCTCGACCCGGGTGGAGGTGGCCGAGCCTGATCGACTCCGGTTCGCCGATGTGGCGGTGTCCCGGCGGCGGGGTTACCGCGATATCGGCGAACCGGCGTGGATCATGAGATCGAGCCGGCGGGTCAGGCCGGCCAGTCGACCCGCAGCTTCAGGCCGAGGAATTCGGCGTAGCGGCCGAGGGCGCGCTCCACCCGGGGCCGGTCGATCGGCGCCAGCGGGCGCACCACGACGGTGACCCGATCACGCCCGATGCTGCGCTTCCAGGTGCCCACCACCCGGCCGTCGCGCACCACCGTGGCCTGGAAGACGCCGTTGCCGCCCGGCACGACCGCGTCCCGGTGCGCCGGGTCGAGCATGAGCCCGCGGTCCTTGTAGCCGAGCAGGTATTCGTCGAACCCGGGCAGCGTCAGCAGGTCGTCGACCGGCGCTCGGGGCGCGTCCAGCAGGGCGGCGTCGACCAGCATCTCGACCTCGTCGACCCGCACGGTGGCGAGAGCGTCGCCGGCCGCGGCCAGGCCCCGCCGTGCGTCGGTGAGGGTCAGCCCCGTCCAGCCGGCGAACTCGCGGGCGGTGACCGGGCCGTGCGAGCGCACATAGCGGTGCGCGAGAGTGGCGAGCGCGGCGTCACGCTCGGGCCGGTGCGGCTCGGGCGCCCACTCGTCGAGCAGCGCGAAGGTCTGCTCGGTGCCGACGGTCGGCGCCAGACAGGTCACCCCGCGCACACTCGCGTACCAGAGGAGGTGGTAGCCCCGCTGCCCGCTGGTGCCGATGCCGGCGGCCTCCAGGGTGGCCAGGCACTGGGCCCGGGTGAGCCGGCCCCCGCCGGTCAGCGCGCTGCCGAGCAGCTCCACCGCCCGCTCCGCGTCGGCGTCGCTGAGGCCGAGTTGCGCGCGGCGGGTGGCGGCGGCGCTCAGCGACCGTACGCCGGTGAGCGCCAGCATCCAGCCCGCGTCGCGGGGCGGGACGAGGTGCACGGTGCCCCGCATCGGCCAGGTGCGCAGCGCCTCCCGCCGTTCCAGCGCGGCCTGCACGTCGACCTGGGTGAGGGCGGGCAGCCGGGCGCCCAGTGACCAGAGCCCACTGGCCAGATCCTGGGCCTGCAGGGCGCCGAACCACTCGACCACCTCGGCCACCGTGCCCGGCGCGGCGGTGGGATGGGAGCGCAACAGCAGGCTGGTCATCCGCAGGGCGAGCGCCTCGCTCGCCGTGAGCTGCACGGGCATTGGCCGCCTTTCCCCGGGGGTGCCGTCAGCCTAGGCCCGCCCACCGACACCGCCCGGGGAGGCATATCGGCCTGGGGAGTGGGGATGCCGCGGCGGAATGCGCGCGTCGCGCGTGCGGAAGGGAGAGCCATGACTGCGTCCAGCGAACCGATGCGGGGCGGCGCGCCGGCCCGTTCCCGGGCCGATCGGGGCACCCCGGCCAAGACCAGTGCAGCTGCCACCTTTTCCCTGGTCTTCGGGGTGGCCGCCCTGGTGTGCACGCTGACGGCCATCCTGGCGTGGGCGGGGATCATCCTCGGCATCATCGGGATCATCGTCGGCATCTTCGGGCTCCGGATGGCCGCCCGGCCAGGCGTGACCGGGCGGGGGGTGACCATCGGGGGTCTCGTGCTCAGCGTCCTCGCGCTGATCCTCGGCCTGGTCTTCATCGCGGGGGTGGCCACGTTCCTCAACAACGAGGGGGCCGTGGACCGGTTGCAGCAGCAGGTCGACGACCTGCGCGGCCGGGTCACCTGATCCCTGGGGAAGTGCATGACGGGACCGGACGTCCCGGACGGGTGCGTGGGTGGCGGCGCCTATCTGTCGCCGCCCCGCAGCCCCTGATCGCGCTACGCCGGCCTGATCGCCGGCGGAGCGCGATCCCCCGTTCAGGTTCACCGACGCGGGGCGGCGGCAGGCTCCCACCGGCGCCGGTGCGATCAGGATCCCCGAGCGCCGGGCCTCCGGGACCGGCACCCATCGGAACTTGCGGAAATCTTGAGTAACAACAAGCAACTTCTTTGTGACGGAGAGCGACGTCGCGCGGCGTTTGTCGGGGCAGGTGACGGGTAGTCGCGGGAGCTGACCGAGTCGGAAGGGGACACATCTGATGGCTGCCCAGACCAAGGTGGCGGTGATCTACTACAGCGCCACCGGCATCACCTACCAGATGGCGCAGGCCGCCTGCGAGGCCGCCGGCGACGCGGGCGCGGACGTCCGGCTGCGAAAGGTGCGTGAACTGGCGCCCGCCGAGGCGATCCGCTCCAACTCCGGCTGGCAGTCGCACCATCTGGAGACCCAGGACGTGCCGGAGGCGCAGATCGACGACGTGGCCTGGGCCGACGTGGTGATCTTCGGTTCACCGACCCGGTACGGCATGGTCGCCGCCCAGCTCAAGCAGTTCATCGACACGACCGGGCCGCTCTGGGCGCAGGGCGCGCTGGTCAACAAGGTCTACTCCGCCTTCACCTCGACGGCGACCTCGCACGGCGGCCAGGAGACGACCCTGACCTCGCTCTTCTCGGTCTTCTACCACTGGGGCGGGGTCGTGGTCACCCCCGGCTACACCGACACCAGCCAGTTCATCGCGGGCAACCCGTACGGCGCTTCGCACACCAGCAACAACGGCGAGATCGCGCCGGACGACATCGCGCTGACCGCCACCGCGCTCACCGCCCGCCGGGCCGTGCAGATCGGCGCGGCGCTGAAGAAGGGCCTCGCCGGCTGAGCAGCCGCTGACCCGGCGGCGGCAACCGGCGACCCGCCGGCACGTCGACCCGGTGACCGGACGGGGGCTCTCGACCCGTCCGGCCACCGGTCGACCCAGCCGTACCCGCGTTCGGGCCGGACTATGCCGGCCCGGACACCGACGGGTTGGCGCCGGTGACCCCGGTCGGCACCGGCGTGGACGGGCCGGCTGCCGGAAGCAATCGCTCCAGCAGTTCGGCCAGCACGGCCAACCCGTCCGGGCTGAGCACCGACTCGGGATGGAACTGCACCCCGGCGAAACCCTCGCCGCGCAGCGCGTGCACCGCACCGTCCGTGGTGTCCCGGGCCAGCTCGACCGGGCCGTACCCGCTCTCCAGCCGGTCGCTGTCGGCGCAGGCCGTGAAGGTGGCGTAGAAGCCCACCCGGCGCGGCGTGCCGAAGAGCCGCACCTCCCGCTGCAGGCCCTGATACGGCGCCGCACGCCGGTGCAGGGGCAGGCCGAGCAACCCGGCGAGCAGCTGGTGCCCGAGGCAGACCGCGAGGACCGGGCGTCCCGCCGTGAGTAGCCCGGCGAGCAGCCCGCGCAGCGCCAGCATCTTCGGTTCGGTCCCGCTGCCCGGGTCGCCCGGCCCGGGGCCGACCACCACCAGGTCGTGGTCGTCCGTCTGGCCGGGCGCCGACCACGGCCGTAGCGTGACGGCGAAACCGAGCGCCCGCAGCTGGTGGGCCAGCATGCCGGTGAAGGTGTCCTCACCGTCGACGATCAGCGCCGTGCGGCCGGCCAGCCCGGGCAGCGCGGCGGCGCCCGGCGCCCGCTGGTCCAGCCAGAAGCGGGACAGCGGCGCGTTGCGGGCGGCAAGCGCGGCGCGTACCGCCGGGTCGTCGGCGAGGCGGACCGTCGGCGCTCGGCCGGCGCCGGGGGCCTGCGGGCCGAGCCCGAGCGCGGCCAGCACACCGGCGGCCTTCGCGTGCGTCTCCGCCACCTCGCCCGCCGCGGTCGAGTGCCGGACCAGGGTGGCCCCCACCGGCACCCGCAACGCGCCGGTGGGAGAGATCTCGGCGGTGCGGATCAGGATCGGCGCGTCCAGGGTCTGCCGCCCGGCGTCGTCGTGGCCGAGCAGGGCCAGCACCCCGGCGTAGTAGCGCCGCCCGGTGTGCTCGTGCCGGGCGATCACCCGGCAGGCATTCTCCATCGGGCTGCCGGTGACGGTGGGCGCGAACATCGTCTCGCGCAGCACCTCCCGCACGTCCCGCGAGCCCCGCCCGGCGAGCAGGTACTCGGTGTGCGCCAGGTGGGACATCTCCTTGAGGTAAGGGCCCACCACCTGGCCGCCGTGCTCGGCGACCGTGGCCATCATCTTCAGCTCCTCGTCGAGCACCATGTACAGCTCCTCGACCTCCTTCGGGTCGGCGAGGAAACGCAGCAGCGCGGCCCGGTCCGGCGCCGCCCCGGCGTGCCGGAAGGTCCCACTGATCGGGTTCATCATCACCAGGCCGTCGTCGACGCTGACGTGCCGCTCCGGGCTCGCCCCGACCAGCACCCGGTCGCCGGTGTACACCACGAAGGTCCAGTACGCGCCGCGCTCGCGCAGCAGCAGTCGGCGCAGCGCGGCGAGCGCCGCCGCCAGTGGCGGGCCCTGCACGGTCGCGGTCAACGTCCGGTGGATGACGAAGTTGGCGCCCTCGCCCCGGCCGATCTCCTCGGCGAGCACCCGGCCCACCGTGGCGGCGTACTCGTCGTCGCTGACGTCGAACGCCGCGTCGGCGGTACGCACGGGGGCGTCCGGCAGCGCGGCCAGCGTCTCGGTCAGGCCGATGCGCTCGTGCCCGGTCACCAGCAGGCACTGCAGCGGCACGCCGTCGTCGACGCAGGCGAAGCCGCGTTCGGTGATCTGCCGGTAGGGCACCAGGGCCAGCGTCCGAGGCCCGGGTGCGCCGTCGGGCAGCGGAATCTCGGACAACCGGTCGACCGTGCGGACCGGGCCGGTGAACAGCTCCACCTCATCGGCTTCGGCGCGGCGGACCAGCGCGAACGGGCCCGGGTCGGTGCCGCCGGACACGGCGGCGAGCAGGTCGTGAAGGTGGTTCATCGGAGTCTCCTGAGGCCGGGCGCCGCCGGCGGGGCGGCCCCGGGGCCGGGAGATCCGGCGACCGCCTCGTCGGGCGGCCGCGTGGGAAAGCTACGCGCGGAGGGTGGCCGCCGGGTCGGCGGGCCACCAGCAGGTCAGATGCGCGAGCATGCGACCACCCTACGCGGCGGACCGGCGCCGGGGAAGCCGATCCGGCGTACCCCGGGGCGGACGCGGCTTGGGCGCGGCGCGCAGCGGGTAACTTGACCGGCGATGAACACTCTCGCGCTCGACCTGGGCACCTCCTCGGTACGCGGGCTGGTGCTGGACGAGGACACCCAGCCGTTGCCGGGTGCCCTGGCGCGGCGCAAGGTGAGCCTGGCCATCGGCGACGACGGCACCGGCACCCTGAACGCCCGGGCCTACTACGCCTGTCTGCTGGAGTGCCTGGACGAGCTGGCCGACGCCGGGCACCTGCGCGACGTGACGCTGGTGGCGATCTCCGGGCAGTGGCACTCGGTGATCCCGCTGGACGGCGGGGGGCAGCCGCTCGGCCCGGTGCTCACCTGGCTGGACACCCGCCCTGAGCCGCTGCCGTCGGCCACCGGCCCGGCCGACCCCGACGACTACCACCAGCGCACCGGCACCTGGTGGCACCGCACGTACTGGTCGGTTCGGCTGCCCTGGCTGCGCGAGCGCGCCGGCAGCCGGGTGACCCGCTTCGCCGGCCTGGTCGAGTACGTGCTGGGTGAGCTGCTCGAGGCGGCGCCGATGTCCATCTCGCAGGCCTCCGGGACCGGCCTGCTCGACCTGTGCACCCTCGACTGGGACGACGAGGCGCTCGCGTTGGCCGGCGCCGGTCTGGCCGAGCTGCCCGAGCTGGCCCCGCTGGACTGGCACGGGCGGCTGCGCAAGGAACACGCGAAGCGCTGGCCCGGGCTGGCCGACGCCCGCTGGTCGGCGCCGGTGGGCGACGGCGCGGCGTCGAATGTCGGCTCGGGGTGTGTCGACCCGACCCGGGCGGCGGTCACCGTCGGCACCTCCGCGGCGGTGCGGCTGATGCAGCGGCTGCCGGCCGGCCAGGAGCAGCCCCGGCTGCCCGAGCGGCTCTGGCGCTACCGGGTCGACCACGACCACGTGGTGACCGGTGCCGCGTACTCCTCCGGCGGCAACCTGTTCGCGTGGGCGAAGCGGGAGCTGCGGCTGCCCGCCGGCGCCGAGCTGGACGCGGCGTTGGCGCTGGTGCCGGCCGGCGGGGGCCTGCCGGCCGACCCGCGCCTGGGCGGTGACCGCCCGCCGGGGCTGGCCCCGGCCGGCTCCGGCGAGCTGCGCGGGCTGAGCTTCGGCACCACGGCGGTGGACATCCTGGCCGGGCTCATGCAGGGCCTGTGCGAGATGGTCGCCGAGGACCTGCGGGTGATGGAGTCCACCATCGACCGGCAGGTCGCGGTGGTGCTGGGCGGCGGCGCGGTGGCCGCGTCGGTGTGGTGGCGGCAGGCGTTCGCCACGGCGCTCGCGCCGCGGGCCGTGTCGCACCAGCGCAACCCGGAGATCGGTGCGACCGGTGCGGCTTTGGTGGCGCTCGGACGGTTGGGAGCGGCGGTCGACCTAGCCGACATCGGCCGGACGGATGAGCTGGTCCTGCCGACCACGACAGGACCGTCCCGCCCGCAGTATCCTTCCTGAGCACCTGCCTCGGTCGAGCCGTTGACACGGCCTCCCGGCCTGGTTGGATGGACTCCGCTCCCCAGGCGCGGCGGACGCGAGGGGCGGAGGAGGCAGGTGTGGGCGTAGGTGCGGACCCGGCGCGCGGCGCGGTGTCCAACCATCGCCGGCGTCGCTTCGACGTCCGGGTCGTACCGCACCGGCGCCGCTCGCCGTTGCGACTGCGCGACTGGCGGATGCGGACGAAGCTGGCCACCGTCCTGATCGTCCCCTCGGTGGCGTTCCTGGTCCTGGCTGGCGTGCAGACGCAGGCCCTGGTGGGGCGGACCACCGCGCTCGGCGACTTCGCCGAGCAGGTCGGCATCGGTCGGCAGATCACCGTGGCGGTGCACCGGATCCAGCAGGAGCGCGACCGCTCGGCGGGCGAGCTGGCCGAGTTGCGCCGGGTTGGCGGGGTGGCCGACCGCGACGCCGCGATCGACGCGTTGGAGCCGTTGCAGACCGCCTCCGATCAGGCCATTCAGGACCTGCGTCGGGCAGCCGTGCCGTTGGCCGACGCGGACGCGTCCTGGCGGGTCGCGTACTCCGAGGTGCTCGAGGCGTACGACCAGGTCATCTACATCCGGCCCACGGTGCCGCCGGCGGTGCTGAGCAGCGACACGATCCTGAGCAACTACCACCGGGCCATCGACGCGTTGCTGAATCTGCTGGCCGAGCCGACGCCGGGGCCGGACCGTCCCGCGCTCAGCGACGCGGTGCTGCGCTACGTGCAGCTGGCCCGGGTCAAGGAGCTCTCCTCCCGGATCCGCGCCGAGCTCTACGCGGCCGGTCGGGCCGGCCGGTACGGCCCGGAGGACCAGGTCGTCCTCTCCGATCTGCGCGCCCAGCAGCTCACCGCGCTCGGCGCGTTCCGGGTCGCCGCGAGCAGCGACCAGATCCGCCGCTACGACCAGACCTCGGTGAACCCGGCGTTCGTCGCCGCCGCCCGGCTCGAGGAGCAGAGCCTGCCGACCGGTGACGCCGCGCCGGCGGTGCTGCCCGCCTCGCAGTGGTGGACGGCGAGCGAGGAGCGGCAGGAGCTGCTCCAGCAGGTCGAGGCGGGGGTTCTCAACGACGCGGTCGGGCAGGCCGACGAGGCCAGCTCCGGCCAGCTGCGCGCCACCCTGCTGGTGGTCGGCGGGATCGTCGCGGTGCTGCTGGTCGCCCTGCTCATCTCGATCCTCATCGGCCGATCGCTGGCCCGTTCGATGCGGCTGCTGCGCAGCCAGGCGCTGCGCATCGCCCAGGTCGAGCTGCCGGACGCCCTGGACCAGCTGCGCACCGTCACCGGCGGGGTGCCCGACATCGAGGTCGCGCCGGCGGTGGTCCGCTCGCTCGACGAGATCGGTGAACTGGCCGAGGCGTTCGTCGCGGTGCACCGCAGCGCGGTCAGCGTCGCCGTCGAGCAGGCGATGATGCGGCGCAACGTCAACGCCATGTTCGTGAACCTGGCCCGGCGCAGCCAGGTGCTGGTGGAGCGGCAGCTGGAGCTGCTGGACGACCTGGAGCGCGAGGAGAGCAACCCGGACCAGCTGGAGAACCTGTTCAAACTGGACCACCTGGCCGCGCGCATGCGCCGCAACGACGAGAGCCTGCTGGTGCTGGCCGGCACCGAGTCCACCCGGCGGTGGCAGCAGCCGGTCGGCCTGGGCACGATGCTGCTCGCGGCCGCCGCCGAGATCGAGCAGTACCAGCGGGTCCGCCACGAGTCCGTGGCCGAGCTGCACATCGTCGGTCACGCGGTGGGGGAGCTGGTGCACCTCCTGGCGGAGCTGCTGGAGAACGCCACCGCCTTCTCCCGGCCGGACACCACGGTTTCGGTCACCGCCCGCGCCGAAGGGGCCGGCGCGATCATCGAGATCGTCGACCGGGGCCTCGGCATGAGCCCGACAGCCCTGGCCGAGGCGAACGCGGTCCTCGCCAGCCCGCCGGCCGCCGACGTGGCGACCGTAGAGCGAATGGGCCACTTCGTGGTCAGCCACCTGGCGGCTCGGCTCGGCGTACGGGTGCGGCTCGACGGTGGGCAGGACGGGCTGGTGGCCGTGCTCAGGCTGCCCGCGCAGTTGCTGGCACCGGCTCCACCGATGTCGTTGGACCAGTCGGTGCCGGCGCGGATGCTGGCCACCGCGGCGCAGACCGCCACCCCTGCCGGCCCGGCCGACCTGCCGGTGGCGGGTCGCCGACCGGCGGTGCCCCGCCAGGTCCGGCCGGTGCCGGTGCGGGCCGAGAACGTGCTCGCCCCGGCCGCCGAACCGGCGGGCGGCAGCGGCTGGTGGTCCCGGCAGGGCGCGGCCGCGCCGGCGCAGCCCGCGCCGTCCGCGCCGCCGTCGGCCCCGGTGACCGGCGGCACCAACGCGTGCGGTCTGCCGGTCCGGGTGCCGATGGCGCAGCTCGCCACGGTGACCCGGTCGGCCCGCCCGGAGCCGGCGCCGTCCCGGCACGAACCGGATCCGGAGGCGGTCGGTGGCATGCTCTCCCGCCTGTACGGCGGGGTGCGGCGCGCCGAGGCCGAGGACACCACCGAATTACCCGTGCCGCCGCTGGGCGCGCACAGTGAAGGAGGACGACGACAGTGACGACGTTGAGTCAGGAGGCGCGGGACCTCAGCTGGCTGGTCAGCGGCTTCGCCGAGCGGGTGCCCGGCGTGGCGCACGCGGTGGTGGTCTCCTCCGACGGACTGCTGGTGGCGATCTCCGATCACCTGCCCCGGGACAACGCGGACAAGCTGGCCGCGGTGACCTCCGGACTGATGAGCATCACCTCGGGTGCCGCGCAGATGTTCGACGGGGACGTGGTCAAGCAGACGGTGGTCGAGATGGGCCGCGGCTACTTCCTGGTCATGCAGGTGCGTGACGGTTCGATCCTGGCCACCCTCGCCGCGGCCGACGCCGACATCGGCGTGGTCGGCTACGAGATGGCCCGGCTGGCCAAGCAGGCGGGGGAGATGCTCACCCCGGCGCTGCGCGCCGAGTTGCAGCAGGCGCTGCCCCGCTGATCGGAGCCGGTCCCGGGTCGGTCGGACCCGGGACCGGGCAGCGCCTTCTCAGACGCTGCTCGATTCGTACGTGCACATTGTCGGCCGATGAGAGTGCGTGTGACGGCGGCCCTGCCGTGATGCCAATCGCGGCTTGGGCTACGCCGGGTCCCGGCTGAACAGTTGAACCCAGGTGCGGTGGGTGAAGCGCCAGCCGATGTCGGTGCGGACAAACTTGTCGTGGTCCTCGCCGACGACCCAGGGCGTGCTGATCGGCCGGCCGTGGGCGTCGTCGAGGTACACGGTGAGCACGGTGACCCCTTCGGCGGTGTCACGGCCGTCGGCGTCGACGCCGGTGGCGACGAAGCGCATGTTGGACGCCAGGTGCCGGATGCCTGGGTAGGGATTGTTCTGGTCGAGTTCCTGGCCCCAGGCGCGGATCGCGTCACGGCCCCGGCAGGGCTTACCGAGGTCGAGCACGCCGTCTTCGGTGAAGAGTTCGAACAGGGTGCCGGCCTGGCCGGCGTCGACCCGCCAGCCGCTTTCGCCGACGAGGCGGGACAGGCTCAGATGGTCGGCGTCACTGACGAGACCGGGCAGGAGGGATCGCTGGCCGCTCATGTCGCTCACAACTCCAGGTCTCCGATCTGCTGCATGACCGCCTCCCGTACGCCGTCGCGGAGGCGCGAGGCCACCTCGGTGTCCACCGTTCCGGGCGCCACCAGGCCGACGCGTACCTGGTCAGTGCCCATCCTCCGACAACACTCTAGAAGCGGAGCACCGTCCGCATGCGCGTCGCGCACAAGCGGAGCACGCTCCGGTAGTAACGCGGTGGAGGACCGGGTGACCGAGGAAGCAGGAGGCCGCCTGCGACGCCAAGATCCGACATCGGGCGAAGCGGGTCAGCGCGGGGCATTCCGTGCCACCCCGTGCCGACCCGCAGATCGCCAGCCTGAGCGCTCGCGCCCCGGTGTTCTCAGAGACCGTTGCCGGCGATCACGTCGCGGTACCAGTGCGCGCTGCGCTTGAGGACCCGGCGCTGGGTGGGGTAGTCGACGTACACCAGCCCCCAGCGCTGGTCGTAGCCCTCGGCCCACTCGAAGTTGTCCAGCAGTGACCAGACGTGGTAGCTCTCCAGCGGCACCCCGGCGTTCAGGGCCCGGTGCACGGCGGCCAGGTGGTCGCGCAGGAAACTGATCCGCCCGGCGTCGTCCACCGTGCCGTCGGCGCCGAGGGTGTCCGGGGTGGGCAGACCGTTCTCGGTGACGGTGAGCGGCACCGGCCCGTAGTCGCGGGTGACCCGGGTCAGGATGTCGTACATGCCGTCGGGGTAGATCTGCTGCCATTCGGCTTCCGAGGTGGGCCAGCGTGGCAGCGTGCCGCCGTCGGCGGTCACGTAGATCGGGGTGTAGTACTGCACCGCGAGCAGGTCGACCGGGGAGGCGATGACGGCGAGGTCCCCGTCGGCGATGCCGCGGACCAGCCGGCTCTGCGGCCCGAGGTCGGCCAGCACATCCTGCGGGTAGCGACCGGTGAAGACGGGGTCGAGGTAGAGGCGGTTCTCGTAGCCGTCGTAGAGCCGGCTGGCGGCGGCGGCCTCGGGCGAGTCGTCGGCCGGGTAGCAGGGGTGCAGGTTCAGCGCGGGCCCGATCCGGGCGCCGGTGGCGGTGGCTCGCAGCGCCCGTACGGCCAGCCCGTGGGCGAGCTGGAGGTGGTGGGCGACCAGGTAGGCCGCGTCGGGGTCCTGCCGGCCCGGAGCGTGGTGCCCCTGCAGGTAGCCGTTCTGCACCACCGTCTTCGGCTCGTTGATGGTCAGCCAGTTCGGCACCCGGTCACCGAGGGCGCGGAACACGGCGTCGGCGTAGTCGGCGAACCGGTACGCGGTGTCGCGCGCCTCCCAGCCGCCGGCGTCCTGCAACGCCTGCGGCAGGTCCCAGTGAAAGAGCGTGGCCATCGGGGTGATGCCCCGGTCGTGCAGGCCGTCGACGAGCCGGCGGTAGAAGTCCAGGCCGCGCTGGTTGGGGGCGCCGGTGCCGTCGGCCTGGATGCGCGGCCAGGAGATGGAGAACCGGTAGCTGCGCAGCCCGAGTTCGCGCATCAGGTCGAGATCCTCGCGGTACCGGTGGTAATGATCGGCGGCCACGTCGCCGGTGTCGCCGTTGCGGGTACGCCCCGGCGTGCGGCTGAAGGTGTCCCAGATGGACTCACCCCGGCCGTCCTCCTTGGCCGCCCCCTCGATCTGGTAGGCCGAGGTGGCCGCACCCCAGCCGAAGCCGGGTGGAAAGCTCAGGATCGTCATGGTTCTCCTCGTGGTAACGGGCCCACCGCCCGAGGGCCGGGAGCGCTCCCATAATAGGACAGCCGCCGCCGGCCGGGCACCCGGCCGGCTGGGTGGGTGCGGCGGCGCGGTGGGAGGTCGGGAGCCCGGACAGCGAGCGAGGCCGGCCGGGCGGCGCGGCGCGCCTGTCCCGTCGGCCTCTTTTCCCATCGTGTACGGGCGGTTAGTGTGGGGACGGGGGAGGGCAACCCCCGTCCCCACCATTGCTGCACACGCACGGGCGGAATTGGCGTCCTGCCGTACGTGTCGCGCGGGAGCCGGGCCACGCGAGTGGCTTCGGATCCACCTCCCTCCGGTTGGCGGGATGATGGCTGACGGCGGTGTCCGGGCTGGCCCGCCGTCGGCCTTCGGGCTGGTCCCCGAGCCCGTCACAGGAACGAACTCGGCGATCTTCTAGTTGGACCACCATCAATGGAAGCGCTCCCATCGACGATGCTGCGACTGTAACCTCCGTCACGGCTTTGTGAAAGACCCAAAACGAGATCGAAACAAGGAGCTGGTGGAGCGCTCGTACGCCTTGTCGTGGGAGCGCTTCCATGTAACACTGTCGATTCAGCGCGTCAGGGAGCCAGTTCGCGCGCAACGTGTGGTCGCTGAGGGCAGCCGGCACAGATCCGGTACGGCAACCACGCGGCCGGCGGGACCGGTGTCCCGATGAGGGCCCCCTCCGCCGTACCCCGACCGGGCCGGGACGACCACCTTTCCGGGCGACCGTGACCCCACCGCACGCCACCACCCGCGCGGCACGGCGCCCCGCCGGGGCAGCACCCCGGCCTGGCCCGAGGAGACACCGCGCACATGAGAAATCTGGCCCACCGCCGCCGGCTGGCGATGCTCGCCGCCGCCGCGCTGGCCGTCGTCGGGGTGACCGTGCCCGCCGGCGCCGCCCAGGCCGCACCGGCCTGCGACGTGGTCTACGCGACCAACGACTGGAACAACGGCTTCACCGCGAACGTGACCATCAAGAACCTCGGCGACCCGATCAACGGGTGGACGTTGCAGTTCGCCTTCCCCGGCGACCAACGGGTCACCCAGGGCTGGTCGGCGCGGTGGAGTCAGACGGGCAACCAGGTCACGGCCACCAGTGAATCCTGGAACGGCAACCTCGGCACCGGCGCCAGCACCAGCGTCGGCTTCAACGGGTCGTACACCGGCAGCAACCCCAAGCCCACCTCGTTCTCGGTCAACGGCGTGACCTGCGGCGGCACCGCCCAGCAGCCACCGGCGGTCGGGCTCACCGTGCCGGCCGGGCCCTTCGAGGCCCCCGCCGACGTGCCGCTGACCGCCACCGCGAGCGACCCCGACGGCAGCATCAGCAAGGTCGAGTTCTACCGCAACGGCCTGCTGGTCAACACCGACACCACCGCCCCGTACGGCTACACCCTCGAAGACCTGCCGGCCGGGTCGTACACCGTGCAGGCGAAGGCGTACGACAACGCCAACCTCACCGCCATCGCGGAGCGGTCGTTCACGGTGGCGCCGGCGTCCGGCCCGGTGCTGGTCGCCACCCCGTCGGCGGTGAGCGTCGCCGAGGGCGGCAGCAGCACCGTCACCCTGAAGCTCAGCGCCGCGCCGACGGCCAACGTCCCGGTCTCGCTGACCCGCACCGGGGACGTCGACATCAGCGTCTCGCCGGCGAGCGTGACGCTGACCCCGGCCAACTGGAGCACCGGGGCCACGGTGAGCGTCGCCGCGGCCGAGGACGCCGACACCATGGGCGGCACCGCCACCCTCACCGCCTCGGCCACCGGGTACGCGCCGCTCGCGATCACCGCCACCGAGATCGACAACGACGCCCCGGGCGGCGGCGACAACGAGTACACCGAGCGGTTCCTCGACCAGTACGGAAAGATCAAGAACTCCGGCTACTTCAGCCCCGAGGGAGTGCCGTACCACTCGGTGGAGACGCTGATCGTCGAGGCGCCCGACCACGGGCACGAGACCACCTCCGAGGCGTTCAGCTTCTGGCTCTGGCTGGAGGCCCAGTACGGGCGGGTGACCCGGAACTGGGCGCCGTTCAACAACGCCTGGACGGTCATGGAGAAGTACATAATTCCGACCCATGCCGACCAGCCGACTGCCGGCGCGGCCGGCACCCCGCAGTACGCCGCCGAGCACGACCTGCCCAGCCAGTACCCGTCGGCGCTGGAGGCCTCGGTGCCCGTCGGCCAGGACCCGCTGCGCGGCGAGCTGCAGTCCACCTACGGCACCGGCGACATCTACGGCATGCACTGGCTGATCGACGTCGACAACACCTACGGCTTCGGTCGCTGCGGCGACAAGACCACCCGCCCGGCGTACATCAACACCTTCCAGCGCGGCACCCAGGAATCGGTCTGGGAGACCGTGCCGCAGCCGTCCTGCGACACCTTCACCGCCGGCGGCCGGTACGGCTACCTCGACCTCTTTGTCAAGGAGTCGGCAGCGCCGGCCAAGCAGTGGAAGTACACAAACGCCCCGGACGCCGACGCCCGGGCCGTGCAGGCCGCGTACTGGGCGCTGACCTGGGCCAAGGCGCAGGGCCGGCAGGCCGACGTGGCGGCCACCGTGGCCAAGGCCGCGAAGATGGGTGACTACCTGCGGTACGCGATGTTCGACAAGTACTTCAAGAAGATCGGCAACTGCGTCGGGGCCAGCACCTGCCCCGCCGGCAGCGGCCGGGACTCCGCGCACTACCTGCTCTCCTGGTACTACGCCTGGGGCGGCGCGTACGAGACCAGCCAGAACTGGTCCTGGCGGATCGGCTCCAGCCACAACCACTTCGGCTACCAGAACCCGTTCGCGGCCTGGGCGCTGACCAACACCCCGGAGCTGAAGCCGCAGTCGCCGACCGCGGTCACCGACTGGACCAAGAGCTTCGAGCGCCAGCTGGAGTTCTACACCTGGCTGCAGTCCGCCGAGGGCGGCATCGCCGGTGGCGCCACCAACAGCTGGGGCGGCAACTACGGCCAGCCGCCGGCCGGCACGTCCACCTTCTACGGCATGTACTACGACGTCGACCCGGTCTACAACGACCCGCCGTCCAACCAGTGGTTCGGCATGCAGGCCTGGTCGATGCAGCGGATCGCCGAGCTGTACCTGCAGACCGGCAACACCCGGGCCAAGGCGCTGCTGGACAAGTGGGTGCCATGGGCCATCGCCAACACCACCCTGGGCGCCAACTGGTCGATCCCGTCCGACATGCGCTGGACCGGCCAGCCGACCACCTGGAACCCGACCAATCCGCAGCCGAACACCAACCTGCACGTCGAGGTCATCAGCAAGGGCCAGGACGTGGGCGTCGCCGCCGCGTACGCCCGGACCCTGATCGCGTACGCGGCGAAGTCCGGTGACGCGCCGGCGAAGACCACCGCCAAGGGTCTACTCGACGCCCTGCACGCGGCGAGCGACGCCAAGGGCGTCTCGACGGTGGAGAAGCGCGGCGACTACCGGCGCTTCGACGACGTCTACGACGCGGGCACCGGGCAGGGCCTCTACGTCCCGCCGGGCTGGACCGGGACGATGCCCAACGGCGACGCGATCGCCGCCGGCAAGAGCTTCCTCGACATCCGCTCCTTCTACAAGAACGACCCGGCGTGGCCCAAGGTGCAGGCGTACCTGAACGGCGGGCCGGAGCCGGAGTTCAGCTACCACCGGTTCTGGGCCCAGGCCGACGTCGCCATGGCGTACGCCGACTACGGGGCCCTGTTCCCCAACGGCTGACTCCCGAGCCGGGGTGGGCGGCCCAGGGCGCCCGCCCCGGCACCGGTCGGGGCCCCGGGGCGCGCCGGGCCCGACCGGCGGGCGGCCTGACACCCACGGTCAGGCCGGGGTGGGCCGGCCATCCGGCCGACGCAGCGGGTCGGCCGGCCCACCCCACCGCCCGGACATGAACCCGACGCGAAAAAGCCCGCAAAAAGAGGCCGTCACGGGATCACGCGTCGGACCGTGACGGAGTAACGTACGTCACCGGAGAGGCCGCTCCCCCCGTGGCGGCCTCTCCCTTTATGTGCTGGTCTCGCCGTCGGTCGCGGTGACCGGGTGGCGCAGCCCGGGATGGCCGGGCGGCAGCGACCGCCGCACCACCACCCAGCTCAGCGCCAGCGCCGCCGCCACCAGCGGCCAGGTCAACGCGACCCGGGCGACCACCAGCGCGACCACCTGACCGCCGAGGTAGAGCGGCACGAACACCGCCACCCGCAGCAGGTAGGTCGCGGTCCACACCCAACTGCCACGCCCGTACGCGCGTAGCAGTGCCGGATCCCGCCGCCACCGGCTGCGCTGGCCGAGCGCGGCGCCCACCACCACACCCAGCAGCGGCCAGCGCAGCACGATGCTGACCGCCCAGGCCAACGCGCTCGCCGCGTTGGAGAGCAACTGGAGCAGGAAGAAGTCGGCGGCCCGACCGGTCCGCAGGGCGATCAGCGCGGCCACGCAGACGGCGAGCAGCCCGATCAGCACCGAACGCGGCCGGTCGCCCCGGCGCAGCCGCCAGCCGGCGACCACGGCTCCGGTGATCACCGCGGCGCCCACCCCGGCCCAGATCGACTCACCGCCGAGCAGCCAACCGGCGGCGAACGCCACCGGCGGCAGGGTCGCGTCGATCGCGCCGCCCCGGCCGCCGAGCAGGTCCGCGAGCGATTCCGGCCGGCCGGTGTCCGGCTCCGGCGGGCGGGCATCGTGCTCCGGTGTGGCGCCCACGTCACCTCCTCACGTCGCCTAAAATTTAGCGGGCGGCCCACCGGCCGGTCCGGGCCGGCCAATCGCTACGGTGTGCGGGTGCGAGCGACGGCGCGGGGTTGGACAGCGGTCTGGTTGGTCCTGTTCGCCCTGATCCAGGCGGCCGCCTTCCTCGCCGTGTGGCGGGTGGCCATGCACACCGGCGTCGGGCAGTGGCTCGACACGGTGGCGCTGACCGGCAACCGGATCGGGCAGGACCGCATCGACGGTCCGGTCGACCGGCTCCTCAACGCCATGTCGGTCGTCTCGCTGCTGGCCGCGACCGCGGTGATCGGGTTCATCGCGCTGATGCGCGGCCGGATCGCCTTGGCGATCACCGCGACCCTGCTGATCGCCGGCGCCAACGTCACCACCCAACTGCTCAAATGGGGCCTCTCCCGCCCCGACTTCGGCATCGACCTGGAACGCGTCTACGCCGGTAACAGCCTGCCCAGCGGGCACACCACGGTCGCGGCCTCGGTGGCAGTGGCCCTGATGCTGGTCCTACCGGCCAAGGTCCGGGCGGTCGGCGCCTTCATCGGCGCCGGCTACGCGGCCGTCGCCGGGGTGGCGACGCTCTCCGCTGGATGGCACCGGCCCAGCGACGCCGTCGCCGCCTTCCTGGTGGTGGGCGTCTGGGCGGCGCTGGCCGGGCTGGTGCTGCTGATCACCCAGCGCGAACAAGCCCAGTTCTCGGCCGGCGACGCGCACCGGGCGGCCGCGACGGTGCTCGGCGTGGGCGGCGTGCTCGCCCTGGTCGCCTCGGGGGTCGCCCTGGCCTGGCTGGTGGACCTGCGCGGGGTCGACCCGGACGAGCTGGGCCGACGCGCGCTCTTCGCCGGCTACGCCGGCAGCGCCACCGGCATCGCCGGGACGATGGCCGTGGTGATGGCACTGGTCCTCGCCGTGGTGCACCGGCTCGTGCCCCGGCACAAGGGTTGAGACCCCTCAGCGGGCGTACAACCCCACCACGGTCCCGCTGGCGAACTCGTGGCCGGTGATGGCCTGGTGCACGTCCGCCGCCTGCGGAGCGTCCGGCAGGTCCAGCGGGCGGTTCAGCGCCCAGAGCCGGAAGAAGTAGCGGTGCGGGTCGTCCCCGCGCGGCGGCTGCGGCCCGCCCCAGCCGATTTCCCCGAAGCCGTTGGGCCACTCCCGGCCGCCCGTGGGCACCGCGCCCTCGCCAATGCCGCCGGAGACCGGCTGGATGCCGGTGACCAGCCAGTGCAGGAACGGCTCACGTCCGGCGTCGCGATCCTCCACCAGCAGGAGCAGCTCGTTCGCCCCCTCGGGCACCTGCCCCCACTCCAGCGGCGGCGACACGTTGCCGCTGTCGCGGGCGAAGCGGTCCGGCAGCAGATCGTGGTCGTTGAACGCGGTGCTGCGCATCATGATCCCGGCCATCGGTGGCGTCCCCTCACTCGGTCCCGGTCGCGCGTACCCGCCGGACCGGCCCCGAAACGGCCGGAGCGCCGGGCTCGGGTCGTGAGAGGGTACGGGCGGCAGCCGGACGGGGGGCAACGGTGGAGACGGTACGGGCGGCATTCCGGGACGAGTGCGCGCGACTCGGCGAGGTGCTGCGTGGTCTCGCCGAGGCGGACCTGGACCGGCCCACCGACTGCCAGCCCTGGACCGTACGAGAGCTGCTCGCCCACGTCCGCAGCGGCGCCGGCCGACTCACCGACATGCTCGCCGCGCCGGCCCCGGACCGGGCGGAGGTGGACGCCGCTGAGTACTTCGGCGCAGCGAAGTTCACCCCCGACGTCGACGCCGCCCGGATCGACAGCGGGCGGCGGGAGGCGCGACAGCTCGACGGCCTCGCACTGGTGGTCGACTTCGACCGGGCCTGGCGGGCCGCCGACGCGGCGGTCGCCGTCGCGCCCACCGACCGGGTGGTCCGCACCCGGCACGGCGACGCGATGAGCCTCACCGAGTTCCTGCGTACCCGGGTGGTGGAGGTCGGTGTGCACGGCCTGGACCTCGCCGCGGCGCTGCACCGCGGGCCCTGGCTCACCCCGGTCGCCGCGGAGGTGGTCGCCGACCTGCTCACCGGTGGGCGGTCGGTCCCGGTCGAGCTGGGTTGGGACCGGCTGACGCTGATCCGCAAGACGACCGGACGGACGCCGCTGACCGACCGGGAACGGGCGGTGGTCGACGCCGCCGGCTTCCGCTGGCTCTCCTTCGGCGGCTGACCCCGGTTTCTGTCCGCCCCGGACAACGGACGTCCGTCCGCGCCCAGGTCGAGGCAGCCCGGGGCGAAGCCATTGATCAGGTAGAGCTGGACTTGATCACCTCGGTATCGCTAATCGCCTATTCGGTATGTAAGCTCGCTGACCGAGACCTACCCCTCCAGCTCATGCCATCTCGCCCAATCGCGGGTGACGCTGGCCAGATCGGAGCAACATGGGCTGCTCACACGCTCAGGGCTGTCCGCTCTTCCCGCTGCTCAACGCAAGCTTGCGTAACTGGCGCGACCACTACTGCGACAGTGCCGAGGGTTGGCAGACGTGCGCTCGGTACCAGCTGTCCAGGACGGGCCGGCTCGTGCCGATCACCCTCCTCCCGAACGGTTCCGACGCGCTGCACCTGCGAGGCGCCGCCGCCGCTGGCTCGGCGGGGACCAAGACGCCGCAGACATCACCGTCACGGCTCGGTCCGGGCTCCTCGCAACGGTTCGAATCGCCGGCGGTGCCGGCCCGGCAGCCCGACCCGGCACCGGTGCCCACCCAAGGCCCGAACGCCGAACCAGGCCCGCAGGACCCCCACCCCTCCGAAACCCCATCGACCCCACCGGCGCCCCGGCGGATCGGATGGTGGACCCGACTCACAGATTGGCTTGCGACCTCCGCATGACTGGATACTGGCCGTGGTGGGCGGGGGCCGCCGGGCTCGCCCTCACCACCATCAACTACGCCGTGACGACCGATCGATCCTTCGGGGTCTCCGGTGCGTGGGACCGTGTGCTGCACTGGCGCGCAGAACGCCGTGTCGAACGGGTGAACGCCCAGTTCGCCGACGAACATGTCCTCGCCGACGCTCTCGCCGTGGCCACCGCCGACCACTTCGGAGCCGGTTCGCCTGCGCCTGCCGCGCCTCGCGCTCCGCACGCAGACGCACCGACACCGGGACAGCAGGTGCGGCCGCCGACGGCGGGGAGCTCCTCCATGGCGAGCATGCTCCCGGCACCCTTGGTCAGCCAGGCCGCCCTGCTTCTGTCAATCTTCGTCGGCGGGTGGGTAGCGTCCGTTACCGCCGGCAGATTCCAGCTCCGCCTCGACATGGGCGACGCCTTCGGCCGGATCGTGACCGACAAGCCGATCGCAATGATCGGCGCACTGTTCGTCGGCGGTGTGCTCGTCGGCTTCGGCACCCGTCTCGCCGGAGGGTGCAGCAGCGGTCACGGGCTCAACGGCTGCGGCCGACTACAGCCGGTCAGCATCGTCGCCACCGCCGTCTTCTTCGGCACCGGCGTCCTGGTGTCATTTCTGCTGTGGAAGGTGATCTGATGCGTACGCGAGGCGGGATACTCGTCGCCAACATCATCGCCGGGCTTGCCCTCGGCTTCACCGTCACGAACATCGGCTTCGCTGACTACGCCGAACTGAACCGCATGTTCACCTTCCAGGATCCCCGCATGTTCCTGGCCTTCGTCGGCGCCGTAGCGATCATCGTCGTGGTGTTCGCGGTACTGCGTGTCCGCCGCACCCCGGGACGCATCCACGCCGGCGTGATCCCCGGCGCGGTGCTGTTCGGTACCGGCTGGGCGATCTCGGGTGGCTGTCCGGCGATCCCGATCGTGCAGGTCGCCAGCGGGTACCTTCCTGCCCTGGTCACGATCGCCGGCGTTGTCGTCGGCATCCGGCTCTGCCGCTGGGCCAACACGAGGTACTTCCACCTCGACAGCGGGTCCTGCGAGCGGTAGCCCGCAGGGGCTCCACCGACACCGCCATCGCGGCTGATTCGCGTCCCTCGGGCTAGGATCCAGCCGTGCCGCTGATGGCGAACGACGTCGACCGGTTCGAGGCCTTCAGGCCCCGCCTGGAGGCCATCGCCTATCGCCTCCTCGGCTCCTCCGCGGAGGCCGAGGACGCCGTGCAGGAGACGTTCCTGCGCTGGCAGGCCGCCGCCGTCGACCGCATCGAGGTTCCCGAGGCCTGGCTGACGAAGGCCCTCACCAACCTGTGCCTCAACCAGCTCACCTCCGCGCGGGCGCGCCGCGAGACCTATGTGGGCGAGTGGCTTCCCGAGCCGCTGCTCGGCGGGGACCCGATGCTCGGTCCGGCCGACACCGCCGAGCAGCGCGAATCGGTCTCGTACGCGGTCCTCACCCTCCTGGAGCGCCTCTCGCCCAACGAGCGGGCGGTGTACGTGCTGCGGGAGGCCTTCGACTACCCGCACCGGGAGATCGCCGAGATCCTCGACATCAGCGAGGCCGGCAGCCAGCAGATCCTGCACCGAGCCAAGAGGCGCATCGCGGACGGCAAGGCCCGCGCCGAGATCGACAAGGCCGCCGCCCGGCGGATCGTCGAGGAGTTCATGGCGGCCACCACCAGCGGCCGGATCGAGCCGCTCGTACGCCTGCTCACCGCGGACGCCGTCTCGGTCGGCGACGGCGGTGGGAAGGTCCCGGCTCGCGCCAAGGCGGTCGAGGGCGCCGTCGCGGTCGCGAAGTTCCTGCGGGGCCTGTTCAAGCCCGGCGAGGCCAAACGTGCCCTGCTCGGCGGCACGGTCGAGATCTACGCCTGGACCGCCAACGGCGACCCCGCCGTCCTGGCCGTCGTGGACGGCCGGGTCGTCGGCGTCATGTGCCTGGAGGTCACCGCCGAGGGGATCGCGGCGTGCCGCAACCAGGTCAACCCCGACAAGCTCGAACGCGCGACCGCGCACTGGGCGGCCGCCGAGCACGGGGAGCCTCTGTTCCGGGCCTTCTGACCCCTACGTGAGCTGCTTCACATCGCGCTGCTGTCAGGAAACGGCGGGCCGCCCGGTTCAAAGGGCAAGCCCGCGCAGACAGGAGCAGCGAAATGCAGCACCGGATCATCGTCCTGGGAGCCGGATACACCGGAGCCATCGCCGCCGGCCGTCTCGCCAAGCGGCTCCGCCGCGAGGACGTCGCCATCACCCTCGTCAACGCCGAGCCCGACTTCGTCGAACGCGTCCGCATGCACCAGCTGGCGACCGGCCAGGACCTCAAGCCCCGGCCATTCCGCGAGATGTTCGCGGGCACCGGCATCGAACTGCGGCTCGGGAAGATCACCGGTGTCGACGTCGACCGCAGGACCGTCGCCGTCGTCGACGCGAACGGCGCCGACGAACTCGCCTACGACACCCTCGTCTACGCCCTCGGCAGCGGCTGGAACGCCCAGGGCGTCCCCGGGACCGCCGAGCACGCCTACGAGATCGCCAGCCGCCCCGGAGCGCTCCGGCTGCGCGAGCGCCTGGCCCGACTCGACGCCGGGCAGACCGTGGTCGTCGTCGGTGGCGGGCTCACCGGCGTGGAAGCCGCGACCGAGATCGCCGAGGCCCGCCCGGACCTCGACGTCGCCCTCGCCGCCCGCGGCGGCCTCGGCGACTGGCTCTCGCCAAAGGGCCGCGCGCACCTGCGGAAGGTCTTCGGCAAGCTCGGGATCACCGCGCACGAGCACACCGCCGTCACCGGCGTCGAAGCCGGCCACGTCACCACCGCCGACGGCAAGGGCATCCCGGCCGCGGTCACCGTCTGGACCACCGGCTTCGCGGTCCACCCGATCGCGAAGGCGACCGCCCTGGAGGTCACCGGCACCGGCCAGATCGTGGTCGACGGCACCATGCGCTCGGTCTCGCACCCGGACGTGTACGCCATCGGCGACGCGGCCATGGCGATGGGCCCCGGAGACAAGCCGCTGCGGATGTCGTGCGCCTCGGGAACTCCGGCCGCGTGGCAGGCCGCCGACGCGATCGCGGCGCGCCTGACCGGCGGGAAGCTCCCGAATGCGCCGATCCGCTACTTCAACCAGTGCATCTCGCTGGGCCGCAAGGAGGGCTTGATCCAGTACGTCACCGCCGACGACCGCGCCAAGCCGGCGGTCCTGACCGGTCGGCTCGCCGCCGTCTACAAGGAGCTGGTCTGCAAGGGCGCCGCCTGGGGCGTGGCCAACCCGACGCTCGGGCTGCCGACCCGGCGCCGCCGCGTCACGGGGGAGCGAGCGGCGGGTCCCGCCCTCCGGGCATCGGCCTAGCGCACCGAGCGAGGCGGGTGCCCCCGACGCGAGGGCGCCCGCCGCGTTCCCGGGCTCGAGTGCCGACGGTGGACCGGTGGCGAAGGCCCTGACCTGGTGTTCTGCATCGGTCCGGCGCCTTTCACATTCCGGTTCGGAGCGCCGGGCCGTCGAGATGCCGACCAGAATGAGGGCATGCGAGCCGCGTACATCGAGCGTCCCGGGTCCGCCGCCGACATCCGGTTCGGCGAGCTGCCGGCACCGCGCCCGGGCCCGACCGACGTCCTGGTCGACGTGGTCGCCACCACCGTCAACCCCGTCGACACCTTCGTACGCTCCGGGGCCTATCCCACGCCGCTGCCGTGGCCCTTCGTGGTCGGCCGCGACCTGGTCGGCCGGGTGGCCGAGGTGGGTCCGGGCGTCGCCGGCTTCCGCGCCGGCGACCTGGTCTGGTGCAACAGCCTGGGGCACGACGGACGGCAGGGCAGCTCCGCCGAGCAGGCCGTGGTCGCGGTGGACCGGCTCTACCGGCTGCCCGGCGGCGTCGAGCCGGCCACCGCGGTGACCGTGGTGCACCCGGCCGCCACGGCCTACCTGGCGTTGTTCGTCCACGGCCGGCTCCGGCCCGGGGAGACCGTGGTCGTCTCGGGGGGCGCCGGCAACGTCGGTGCGGCGCTGGTGGCCCTCGCCGCCACGGCCGGTGCCCGCGTCGTGGCGACCGCGTCGGCGGCGGACGCCGACTACTGCCGGCGCAACGGCGCCAGCGAGGTGCTCGACTATCGCGCCCCCGACCTCGTCGGCCGGCTGAGATCGGTCTGCCCCGGCGGCGTCGACGTGTATCTGGACACGGCCGGGCGTAACGAAGTGGAGTCGGTGCTCGACCTGCTCGCCCTCCGCGGACGGATCGTGCTGTTCGCCGGGGGAGCCTCCCGGCCGGTGCTGCCGGCCGGCGCGCTCTACCAGTACGACCGCGCCGTCATCGGCTTCGCGATCTCCCGTGCCACCGTCGCGGAGTTGGCCGAGGCCGCCGGCCTGGTGAACCAGCTGCTCGCCGACGGGCGGCTGGCCCCGCGCGAGATCCTGCCGCTGCCGTTGTCGGCGACGGGCGAGGCGCACCGCATGCTCGAGCGGGGTGAGCTGCGCGGCCGGCGGGCGGTGATCCGCCCGTGATCGCGCCGGGTCAGCACCGAGCGATGATCGGCAGCGGGCCGCTGCGACGCGCGGGGGGACCGGGCGGCCCCGTGGTCATTTCGCTGTCACGCGGAACTCGTTGCCGTCGGGGTCGGCCAGCTCGACGGCGCCGTCCGCGCCGATCTCGAGCTGAGTGGCCCCGAGGGAAACGAGTCGATCGACCTCCGCCTGCTGGTCGCCACCGACCGGGGCTAGCTCGAAGCGCTGCCGGTTCCGCATCTTTTTCGGCGTGACGGGAGGGCCTCCCCACGCGACCTTGGTGCCGCCGTGCGGCGACTGGATCGCGGTTTCCTGGTCCTGGTCCCATACCAGCGGCCAGTCCAGCGCCCGGCTCCAGAAGAGGCCGACCTCCCGGGTGCCGTCGCAGGCGAGTTCCCCGAGAAAGCCGCATCCGGCGAGGAAGGCGTTGCCATGCTCGATCACGCAGAATGCGTTGCCTTCGGGGTCGGCCAGGACTATGTGTCCCTCTTCAGGGCGTTGCCCGACGTCGAGGTGGCCGGCGCCGAGGTTCAGTGCCGTCGCCACGGTTTGGTGCTGGTCGTTCTGGCCGGCGCTGGTCAGGTGCAGGTGCATGGTGCGGTTCGGCCCGACCTGCTCCGCGCGGCTCGGGACGAACCGGAGGCCGAGCTGGGCGTCCGTGCCGGGCAGGAACACCCCGTGGGCGTCCTCGGCGATCTGCCGGCCGAGCATGTCGGCCCAGAACTTCGCGAGGCGAGCCGGGTCGTGCGCGTCGTACGTCACCGTCAGCAGTCGCGAGTGCATCACCGCACAGTAGACACGAGCCGGAAGGACGACAACGCGATTTGGGTCGGACGTATCGCGAGCTCCGAAGGAGGCCGGGACAGTCGCGCGTCGGATCTCCGCCTGCAGACGTGGAAAACTAACGACCGGCAGCCACCCGGTGCTGTCGGGGGCTCATCCCACGGCGGCGTTTGAAGGCGGTGCTCAGGGCGAAGGAGCTGCCGTAGCCGACGCGGTGGGCGACCGCACCGACGGTGGCGTCCGGCTCGCGGAGCAGGTCGGCGGCGAGGGCCAGCCGCCATTCGGTGAGGTACGACATGGGCGGTTCACCGACCAGCGCGGTGAACCGGCGGGCCAGCGCGGCCCGGGAGACCCCGGTCTGGGCAGCCAGGGACGCCACGGTCCAGGGCTGGGCGGGGTTGTTGTGGAGCAGCCGCAGGGCCTTGCCGACCACGGGGTCGCCGTGTGCCGTGTACCAGGCAGGGGCCTCGGCCCCGGGTTGGGCGAACCACTCCCGCAACGTCGCGATCAGCAGCAGGTCGAGTAGGCGGTCGAGCACCGCTTCCTGGCCGGGGTCGTCCTTGACGATCTCGGTGGCCAGCAGCGGGACCAACGGGGAGTCCCAGGAGTCGTGCCGCACGACCACCAGTGGCGGCAGGGCGCCCAGCAGCCGCTGGCCGACCGCGCCCTGCATCGTGTACGTGCCGGTGAGCAGGATCGTCGGACCCTCCAGGCCATTGCCCCAGGTCCGTACGCCCAGCTGGGTCATCTCGAACAGTTCCCGGCCGTCGGGGGTGGTGCAGCGCTGGCCCGGATGGATGATCACTTGCGGAGCCGTGGCCGGGTCGTCGGCGACGGTGTACGGGACGGTGCCGCGGATGATCGCCACGTCCCCTGGGTCGAGCCGTACGGCCGCGCCCTCATCGGGAACGATCCAGGCGTCGCCTCGGACGACGGCAACCAGGGTGAGTGGCGCCTCGTCCTTGATGGCCATCGACCAGGGCGGGGTCAGGATCGAGCGGAGCAGGAACGCGCCCTGCGCCCGGGGTCCGTCGAGCAGACCGGAGACAGCATCCACGTAGACGATTGAACACAAAGGTGCGCGTCCTGGCTATGCGCAGTCTCACCGGCCCGCACTTCAATCGTTCCTATGACGAACGCGCGAGAGCAGAAGACGATCCTGGTCCTGGGCGGTACGGGCAAGACCGGCCGTCGCGTCGTACCGCGCCTGCGGGCCGGGGGAGTGCCGGTGCGGGTCGGTTCCCGGTCCGCCGCGCAGCCCTTCGACTGGACGGACCGGACGACCTGGGCGCCGGCGCTGCGCGACGTCGGCGCGGTGTACGTGTCCTTCTACCCGGACCTCGCCGTGCCGGGTGCCCCCGAGACCGTCGGCGCGTTCGCCGATCTCGCGGTGGCCTCCGGGGTCTCCCGCGCGTCGATTTCGTCCCGATCTCCGTCGAGGAGTACACGGGGGCGTCGGCCGCCGAGGGTGTGCCGGCGGAGGTGGTCGAGTTGCTGACGTACCTGTTCACGACCGTCCTCGACGGCCGCAACGCCCAGGTGGCCGACGGGGTGCGGCGCGCCCTGGGCCGGCCGCCGCGCGACTTCGCCGACTACTCCAAGGACGCCGCGGCCACCGGCGTCTGGAACAGGGCGTAGTCGGTGACTCCGTCGTCGCCGCAGAGGTGCGGCACGGCGACGACGGATCGTCGCGCGGGTCACCGTGTCTCGGCCGCCAACCCCTCGACGAGGTCGCGAGGGAGGCCGTGCGTGTCGTGCAGGTAGCGGTAGTCGTCCTCGGTGAGCGGCCCGCCGGACAGCTGGCGGGCGACGACCGGGCGACCGCGACGCAGCAGCTCGCGGAACCGCCGCTCCTCGTCGCGCAGCAGGCCGCGTAGCTCGCCGACGTCGACGCCCAGCCGGAACCAGTCCAGCGTGTGTGTGATCGGCTCGGTCGGCAGGTCCGACAGGGTACGCGTGGAATCGTCCCGCCACAGGATGGTGAGCACCCGCCGGACCAGCCGGCGCAGCACGTAACCGTGTCGGGTGTTCGACGGCCGTACGCCGTCGGCCACGACGACGACGCTGGACCGGAGGTGGTCGCTGACGCGCCGGAGCGACTGCTCGTCCGGACGCCACAGGTCCGTGACGGCACGGACCCAGGGGCGGAAGCCCTCGCCCTCGAAGACGGAGCGTCCGCCCCGCAGCACCATCTCCATGCGCTCCAGACCCATCCCGGTGTCGACGTTGGGCTGGGCCAGCGGGGTCAACCGGCCGTCGTCGTGGCGGTGGTAGCGCATCTGGACGTGGTTCCACACCTCCATCCACCGGTCATCTGTGGTGGGGGTGCCGCTCGGTGGGGTGTCGCCGGTCCAGACGAAGATCTCCGAGTCGGGTCCGCACGGTCCGGTGGGTCCGTTGGACCACCAGTTCTCCGGCCCGGTCAGCTCCACCGGCACGCCGACCTCCTGCCACACCGCCAGCGAGCCGTCGTCCGGTCCCACCTGCTCGTCGCCGCCGAACACGGTCGCGTACAGCCGGTCCCGGTCGACGCCGAAGCCGTCGCGGAGCAGGTGGTAGCCCCACCGCAGGCTCTGCGGGCCGTCGTAGTCACCCAGCGACCACGAGCCGAGCATCTGGAACACGGTCAGGTGAGTGGGGTCGCCGACCTCGTCCAGGTCGGTGGTGCGCAGGCAGCGCTGGACGTTGACCAGGCGGTCGCCCAGCGGGTGCGGGCGTCCCTCCAGGTACGGGGTCAGTGGGTGCATCCCGGAGCTGGTGAAGAGCACCGGATCGTCGGACGGGCGGATCAGCGAGCTCTCGGGCAGCAGCAGGTGTCCGCGCTCGCGGTAGAAGTCCACGAAGGTGTCGATGATCGTTTGCGGGTTCACGGCAGGTGGGCCTTTCGGGTCAGGAAGACCGGAAAGGTCCGCGTGGGCGCGGGAGGTGGCAAAGAGGACGTACGGCGCCGGCGGACCGTTTCCGGTCGCCGGCGGGAGTCAGGAGATCAGGCGGCGGCGACCGTCGAGCGGGTAGCTCGCGCGGTCGCGGCGGTGGACAGCCTGGTGATCTCCATGGCTGCACTATATCTCGCGGTGAGGCCCGCACCCACCGAGTTCCGGGCCGGGTCGGTCGCCGGTAACGGCACGGGAACGGCCCCCGACGGCACCGCTTCGGGGGGCGTGGCGACTACGCCCCGTCACCCTGCCCGGCGTCGTGGCCGCCCTGCGAGGCGCCACCGTCGGTCTGCCCTTCAGCGCGGCTCCGGGTAGCGCCGAAGGCGATCGCGAAGGCGATGCCGATGGCGATACCGAAGGCCACCCCGCCCGCCGGACCGAGCGTGGGAATGCCGATCACCAGACCGAGCAGGATGCCGACCGGCCACGCCCAGGCCTTGGACTGGCTCTTCTCCGTCTCGGGTTCTGCTGCCATCCCTCGATGTTATTCGGCCACCGCTGCGTCGAGCGGACGGCGAGCGGCAGCCACCGAAGGCGGTGGCCGCCGTCGCCGGACGGTCACGCCTGCGGCGTCGCCTCGGGGGCCGCGTCGGCGTCCTGCTCCTCGGCCGCGCCGTCGTCCTTCGCCGCCTTCTCCTCCTCGTCCGCCGCCTTCACGGGAGCGGGCTGGGTCCAGGAGAACTCGATCTCGACGGAGAACTCCGTCTCGCTCTCGCGTTCGATCTCCAGCTCGCACCGCACCTTGTCCGCGACCGCGACCGCGCCGGCGGCGCCGTAGTAGACCCGTCCGTCAGAGTCCAACTGGTTAGCCAGCTGACGCAACCAGGCGGCCAGGTCGGCCCGCGACACCGTGCGGGCGTCCTCGTAGATATCCATGCCGGCCATGCTCGCATTCCACAAAGGATGATCGGGGTACGGGCCCGATCACGCGAGGACCGGCGGCAGTGATATGGATCTTGTGAGTCGACGGCGGCCCGGCGGTCAGCTGGCGGAGCGCGGTGCCGGCACGTGCGGGGCGGTGCGGCGCAGGTGCTCCAGCACCACCGGGTCGATGCGCCCCGGCACCAGCCGCTCCTCCAGGTTCTCCATGCCGGCCCAGGAGACCAGCGCCTGCTCCGGGCCGGCCGGGTCCTGGTGACCGAGGGCGGCGAGCAGCGCGCCCACCTCGGCGGCGAGCGCGCCGGTGAGGTCGAGCAGGGTGGCCGGGTCGGGCCGGGTGAAGAGCAGGCTGTGCACGGCCAGCAGCCGGTCGAGTTCGGCGACCGGGTCCGGGTGGTCGTCGACGCGCAGGTCGACCACGACGTCGCTGCCGCCGCCGTAGCCGCCGCCGCGCCGCACCACCAGCAGACCGGCGCTCTGCCGGCCCCGCCGGTCACCCCCGGCCTCGTCGCCGGCACGCAGGGCGGCCAGCAGCCGCTGCGGGAACGACAACGCCGAGCCGGCCAGCCAGGTGTCGCGCAGCGCGTCGACCACCTGCGGGCCGGTGAGGATGTTGCCCTGCGCCGCCCAGCCGTCGCCGGCCTGGCCACCGGCCCAGTCGTGACACTTCGGGCCGGTCCAGGTGGCGCCCGGGCCGGTCGCGGCGACCACGCCGAGCTGCCGGTGGTCGCGCTCGCCGTCGGCGGCGACCAGACCGGCCACCACGTCGGCGGCGGCCACACCGGTGCGCAGCATGGTTAGCCCCTGCGGGCGGTAGGCGAGGTTCGCGCTGGCCTGGGTGGCCAGCGCGCCGACGTCGGCCTCGGCTGCCGGGACCAGCGCGCCGGCGGCGAGGAACTTGCTGGCGACGGCGACGCCGTGCAGCTGGCCGTCATCGGAGCGGGCGACGATCGAGAAGGTCACCGGCAGAGCGTATCCGGGCCGCGGCGCGGTCGTCGTACCTCGATGCTCAGCGCGGTGGGGCGGCGGCCTCCGGCGGTCGGCCGTGCGCCCGGCGGGTGTCGGCCACCGCGACCGCGATCAGCACCACGAGGGCGGTCGCGGCGGCGAACAACCCCGGCGCGCGCACCACCAGCGGCGTCGACGCCAGCAATACCAGGATGGCGATCCACCGCGACGGTGAGACCCGGCTGAAGACCTCGTACTCGAAGCGGGCCCGGCCCGCCAGGAAGAGCACCGGTCCGCCGATCACCATCGCCACCCAGGCCATGGGGAGCCGCTCGACCGGATGGTCGATGACCAACTCGTACCCGATCGCCACGGCGGTCAGGCCGATCACCATCACCAGGTGGGTGTCCGCCGAGGACCGGCCGACCGTGGCCGGGTGCCGGGCCTTGCTCACCGCCTCGGCGAGGATCTGCCCGGCCCGCTGCATGTAGATCCGCCACAGCACGATCGACGTGGCCAGCGCCAGCCCGAACGCGGCGGCGTGGCCGGCCTCGTACGGCCCCTTGCTGTACGCGAAGCCGGCGACCAGGATCGTCTCGCCGAGCGCGACCAGGAAGAACTGCTGGTACCGGTCGGACAGGTGTTCCGGGGCGATGTCCCAGCGGGAGACGGTGGACCGGCCGAGCCCGGGCACCGGCCAGCCGCAGCGGGCCGCGAGATATTCGGCGAAGAGCGCCGCCGTCCAGAGCACCACCTTCGGGTTGGTGGGCAGCAGCGCGCCGCCGATCCAGAGCGCCCCGGTGGCGGTGTAGATGAGCGTCATCCGCAGCTTGAGCCGCCGGTACGGGTGCGGGCCGAGCGCGATCATCAGGATCAGCGGCCGGGACACCTGCGCGACCACGTACGCCACCGCGAACATCACGCCCGTGGCGGTGAACGCCCGCGGGATCGCCACTCCCATCACCATGCTGCACACCAGCGCGGTGATCACGATGACCTGCAACCAGGTGTGCTGCGGGTCGTACCGGCTGGTGGTCCAGGCGGTGCCCTGCCAGACCGCCCAGAGCGCGAGGAGCAGCAGCAGCGTCTTGCCGCCTCCGGTGACCGCGGTCCAGCCGTGCGCCATGCCCTTCTCGACGGCGAGGTCCTCGAAGGCGCGCGCCGAGATCCGGGTCAGCGCGAAGACGTAGACCAGATCGAAGAAGAGCTCCAGAAAGGTGGCCCGTCCCGGATCGCCCGAGGTCGGTGCCAGGCGGCTCCTGCCCCCGTTGGCCACGGTCAGCGCGTTCCCGCGTCGGCCCAGCTCACCTGGCATTCGTAACACCGGCGGCGGCATGGCCGACCGGCAACCGGAAAACCGGTTCCGCCCGGACCAGCGTCAGCGGGATCTTGCTCCGGACGGAGGTTACCGGGCAGTATCGACGGGTGACGACGCGATGGGGCATGACGGTGCCGCTGGGCGGCATCCCGCTCGCCGACCACGCCGCGGTCTACGCGACCCTCGACCGGGCCGGTTTCACCGACGTCTGGTCCGCCGAGGTCGCCGGGGCCGACGCGTTCACCCCGCTGGCGCTCGCCGCCGCCTGGCAGCCGGGGCTGCGGCTCGGTACCGCGGTGGCGCCGGTCTTCACCCGAGGGCCGGGGCTGCTCGCGATGAGCGCGGCGGCGCTGGCCGAGACCGCTCCGGGCCGGTTCGCCCTCGGCATCGGCGCCTCCTCACCGGTCGTGGTGGGGGACTGGAACGCGGTGCCGTTCGCCGAGCCGTTCCGGCGCAGCCGGGACATGCTGCGCTTCCTGCGCGCCGCGCTGGCCGGGCAGACCGTGGACCAGGCGTACGACACCTTCACCGTCCGCCGGTTCACCCTGGAACGCCCGCCGGCGGTGCCGCCGCCGATCCTGCTCGGCGCGCTGCGCCCGGGCATGCTGCGGCTCGCCGGCGCCGAGGCCGACGGGGTCATCCTCAACTGGCTGGCCGCCGAGGACGTGCCGCGCGCCCTGACCGAGCTCGGCGAGCGCCGCCCCGGCTTCGAGGTCACCGCCCGGATCTTCGTCTGCCCCACCGAGGACGCCGGGCACGCCCGGGCGCTGGGCCGGCGGATGATCACCAGCTACCTCACCGTCCCGGCGTACGCGGCGTTCCACCGGTGGCTCGGCCGCGACGAGGTGCTGGGGCCGATGTGGGCGGCCTGGGCGGCCGGCGATCGGCGCGGCGCCCTCGCCGCCGTGCCGGACGAGGTGGTCGACGCGCTGATCCTGCACGGCTCGCCGGAGCAGTGCCGGGCGCAGGTGCGCCGCTACGCCGACGCCGGCGTCGACGTGCCGGTGCTGGCGCTGCTGCCCACCCCCGAGCTGACCGCCGGCGGACCGGCGGCGCTGAGCGCGCTCATCGCCCGGCTGGGCCCCAACGGAGCGGAGGCCTGAGGGTGAACCTCACCGACCGGGTTGTCGTGATCACCGGTGGCGCCGGCGGCATCGGCGCGGCGCTGGCCCGCCGGTTCACCGCCGAGGGCGCCGCCGCCGTGGTGCTGGCCGACCTGGACGCCGAGGCGGCCCGCGCCGTCGCGGCCGGCATCGGCCCCGCCGTGCACCCGACGGCCGTCGACGTCACCGACGAGGAGCAGGTCCGGGCCCTGGTCGACGACGCCGAGCGGCGCTACGGCCGCATCGACCTGTTCTGCGCCAATGCGGGCGTGGCCAGCGGCGGCGGGCTCGAGGTCGACGACGCGGGTTGGGACCGCGCCTGGCGGGTGAACGTGCTGGCGCACGTCTACTCGGCCCGCGCGGCGCTGCCGGGGATGCTCGCCCGCGGTGGCGGGCACCTGCTGCACACCTGCTCGGCGGCGGGTGTGCTGACCGCCGTCGGGGACGCCCCCTACACCGCGACCAAGCACGCCGCGGTGGGCTTCGCCGAGTGGCTGTCGATCACCTACCGGGACCGGGGGATCCGGGTGAGCGCGCTCTGCCCGCAGGGGGTGGACACCCCGATGCTCGCCGACGGGATGGCCGCCGGCCACCTGGGCGCCCGGGTGATCGCCGCCTCCGGCGACGTGCTCACCCCGGACCAGGTCGCCGAGGCGACCGTCGCGGGGCTGGCCGAGGAGCGGTTCCTGATCCTGCCGCACCCCGAGGTCGCCGGGTACGCCCGCCGCCGCGCCGAGGACCCCGACGGCTGGCAGGCCGGCCTGCGCAAACTGGTGCGCCGCCTCACCAGTTGATCCACCGCCGCCCGCACGTGGCGAGCTAGGTCGACGGCCGCCCGGACCAGATCCACTTCACCGGATTCTCGGGCGACTGACGACGCCACGCCCCCTGGTCGCCCGCCGGGGTCAGCGGCGCCAGCGCAGCGGGCCGGGGTGGATCGCCCAGAGCAGGCGGCGCCAGCGGGGACGCGTCCCGCGCAGGGCGGCGGTGTACCGCCGGGCGATGCCGACGGCACGGGAGGCCTGGTCGGGGGTGGCGGTGCCCGGTGCGAACCCGACCTGGTTGAGCAGGCCGGCCAACTCGTCCACGGCGGGCACCGGTCCGCTGGTGTGGGCGGGATCGTCGGCGTCGGCCGCCGGCGGGGCGGCAGGTGCGACGGCGCCGCGGGCGCGCGACGCCACCTCGGTGGCGGCGAGGTCGTCGCCGACCGGCTGGCCGGCCAGCCGCAGGGCGTCGGTGACCTCCCGCCAGGCGCCGGCGATGCGTTGGCCGGGGTCGCCCCGCTCCAGCCGGGCCCGGGTCAACGTCCGACGCATCGCGAGCAGGGTGAGCAGCAGCGCCCCGACCAGCAGCAGCAGGCCGCCGGTTCCGCCGCCGACGAGCATCGTGGTCGACAGCCCACCCGAGTCGGCTGACCCGTCGGGCGCGGCGGCCGGCTCCGGTGACGCGGTCGGCTCCAGCGTCGGCTCCGCCACCTCCGACGGCGGTGGCTCCGACGGAGCGGGGCGGAAGTCCTCCTCCACCGGCCTGGGCTCCTGGTTGGGTTGGGGCAGCGGGTTGAACGGCACCCAACCCAGCCCGTCGAAGAGCACCTCCGGCCAGGCGTACGCGTCGCCGGCCCGGACCGGACCGTCCCCGGTGGACTCGAAGCCCACCACCACCCGCGTCGGCAGGCCGGTCAGCCGCCCGAGCACCGCGAACGCGGCGGCGAACTGCTCCGAGGTGCCACGCTGCCCGCCGCCGTTGCGCGGCCCGAACAGGAAGAAGTTCAGGTTGGGGTAGGCGTGCCCGCTCGGCGCGTCCGCGACCATCCGGTAGTGCTCGGCGAGGAACTGCTCGATCGCGGCGGCCCGGGCGTACGGGGCGCCGTTCTCCTCGGCGAGCTGGCCGGCGAGACGGGTCAGCGGCTCGGGCACCCCGTCGGTGACCCGCAGCACCCGGGCGACCGCCTCGCCGGCCGGCACGTTCGCCGTGGCGAGCAGGTTGTTGTCCGGGCGTTCCCGGGCGGAGGTGACGGTGTAGCTCAGGCCGGGGGTGAGCCCTTCGGGGCGGATCAGGGTGCCGGTCGCCGGGTCGTACGCCACCCGGGCGCCGCTGACCTCGCGAGGGGTGGCGACCGCGGGCAGCAGCCGGCCGGTCAGCTCGGCGATGGTGATCCGCTGCCGGACGGTCTCGACGCGGCTGTCCGGCGCCGGGGCGGCGGCCGGCAGGATCCGCCCGGCGTTGCGGTACGTCGCGCCGACCCGCCAGGTGACCCCGTCGTAGTCGCTGAGCACCGCCAGCCGGATCCGCACCCTGTCTTCGGCGGGAGCTTCGGGCCCGCCGTCCGCCGGGTCGGCGCTCGGGCCGACCGACGCCGGCCCCGCCGGGTCGCCGGTCACGCCCGGCACGGCGCCGGGCCGATCGGTGCGTACCTCCAGCAGTTGCTGCTCCGGGTGCAGCGCCCAACCGGAGATCCGGATCAGCGGGTTCTCGTCCAGCGTCTCCACCTGCGGCGGCTCGACGTAGCGGCGCGGATCCACCGGCCGGCCGTCTACCTGCCCGACGATCGCCGGTCCCAGCAGCGCGACCAGGCCGACCACCACCGCGACCCCGACCACCGCGCCGCCGGCGAGCCGCAGCCGCACGGCCGTCCGCACGCCCGGCGCCAGACCGGCCACCGGGTCACCGGCGCCCGGAGCGGGCCGGGCGGAGACCGCCAGGCCCAGCGCCGCCGCGGCGACGAAGAGCACCGTCGGCCAGAGCGCCGGCCCGGCGTTCGGCCCGACCACGTAGAGCGCGCCGGCGAAGAGCGCCATCGGTGGCAGGTAGCCGGCGAGCACCCGACCCGCGCGCAACGCCACCTCCGCGCCGGTCAGCCCGGCCAGCCAGGTCGCCACCAGCGGCACCAGCACCGTGTCCGGCGTCGGCTCCACCGGGATCATCGCGGTGAGCAGCCGGGGGATGCCGTTGCGCGCCGCGTCCGCGGTCACCTCGGCGAGGCTTCCGGGCAACTCGGCGTGCGCGGCGGCCAGCCGCAACGACCACGCCGTCCAGGCCGCCATGGCCAGCACCGACACCGGCGCGACCAGCCACGAGGGCAGCCGGCGGGCGGCCACGCTGACCAGCACCGCACCCACCGCCGCGCCGGCGAGCAGCCGGGGCAGCAGCGGTCCGGCGTACACCCGGCCGAGCACCACGCCGGCCAGCGCGGTCATCGTGACCAGCGCCAGCGGCACCGGCAGTGCCCACAGCACGGCGGTGACCCGACGCCGCCCGCCGCTTGCACGGGCCACGGCAGGCCCGGCGGCTGTGTCCGCGGTGGCGTCGGCCGTCGGCCGTCCGTCGCGCAGGCTTACCACCGCCGGACCCCGTCCCACTCGGCGGCGAACTGCTCCCCGTCGGCCGCGTCGATGACCACCAGGCCGGCGGCGTCGGACGGCACCGGATCGGCCGCGCCGAACACCCCGACCACCACCGACGGGTACCCGCCGCGCAGCGCGCCGACATGCCCGAGATCGCCGCGACCACCCGGCCCGGTGAGGAAGATCAGCGTGTCGCCGAGTCGGTCGCGGCGCAGCCGGGTCACCGTCGCGGGCAGCGCGTCGTCCTCGTCGTCGGCCAGCTCGACGGCGGCCAGCCGGTCCAGCGGCCCGCCGACGGGTTCGCCCCCCGGGCGTGCGTCCGCGTCGTCCGCGGCTGCCCGCCGCCGGCCGCGCAGCTTCCCCCAGATCCGCGATGCGGCACCCCGGCCCGCCGCCGCGCCGCCGTCGGCGGCCGGCGAACCGGCAGTCTCCGGTACGACCAGCAGCAGGAGCACCGGCAGGTCCGCCTGGTGCGCCGCGGTCACGATCGACGCCGCCGCCTCGCAGCTCGACTCGAACGACGCGGCCACCCCGCCGTCGCGCTCCGGGTGCGCGGCCGCCCGGTTGTCGAGCAGCACCACGATCTGCGGCAGGCTGGTGTCCACGTTCTCCCGCACCATCAGCTGCCCGACGCGGGCGCTGGTACGCCAGTGCACCCGGCGCAGCTCGTCGCCGACCACGTACTCGCGCAGCGAGTCGAAGGTGATCGAACCGTGCGGCACGGCGTCGACCCGACCGTCCAGGCTGCGCCCGGCGCCGGTGGGCACCGCGCCCATCCGGTGGATCCGCGGGTGCACCCAGACCGGCACCGTCTCCCCATAGGGGCGGGCCAGCGCGACCAGACCGAGTGGGTCGCGGCGGGTCACCCGCAGCGGCCCGACCGCGACGATGCCCCGCCGCCGGGTCGGCACGTCGTAGCTGACGGTGGTGTCCCGCCCGGGTCGCAGCCGCAGCAGCGGCACGGGCACCGTCTCGTCGCCGCAGCGGTCCTCGGCTAGCAGGTTCGCCGCCCGCAGCCGCCCGGTGTTGCGCACGGTCAGCATCATGCTGGCCGGCTCGCCGCGGGCCACCCGGTCCGGGTCGGCGTGCCGGCCGACCGTTAGCCGGGGCCGCCACGCCGCGACCAGCGCGGCGTAGCCGACCGCGGTCACGGCCGCCGCGCCGAGAAGCGTCAGCTCCGGGTACGCGAAGCGCAGGCCGGCGCCGAGCAGCAGCACACCCGCGCCGAGCAGCCCGACCCCGCGGGCGGTGATCCCCATGCCGGTGCTGCCGGTCAGCCCTGCACCGGGGCCGGTTGCCCCGACGGCAGCGGCACCGGCACCGAGGCGATGGCCTGGCGCAGCACCTCCGCGGCGGTCACCCCGCGCACCTGGGCGTCCGGGGTGAGCAGCAGCCGGTGCGCGAAGACCGGTTCGGCGAGCGCCTTCAGATCCTCCGGCATGATCCACCCTCGCCCGTCGATCAGCGCGTACGCGCACGCGGCGCGGGTCAGCGCGATCACGCCCCGGGGGCTGACGCCGACCCGGACCTGCGGATGGGTGCGGGTGGCCGCGGCGAGGCGCACCGCGTACGCGTAGAGCGGCTCGGCGATGTGCACCCGCAGCGCCATCCGGACCATCTCCCCGACGGTGGCGGTGTCGGTGACCGCGGTCAGCGCCTCGGGGGAGCGGACGGTCGCGCCGCGCAGCACCTCCACCTCGACCGCCTCGTCCGGGTAGCCGACGGAGAGCTTCACCAGGAACCGGTCCAGCTGGGCCTCCGGCAGCCGGTAGGTGCCGTCCATCTCCACCGGGTTCTGGGTGGCCACCACCAGGAACGGCTGCGGCACCGGATGGCGGACGCCGTCCACCGTGACCGTGCGCTCCTCCATCACCTCCAGCAGCGCCGATTGGGTCTTCGGCGAGGCCCGGTTGATCTCGTCGGCGATGACGATGTTGGCGAAGACCGGGCCCGGGTGGAACTCGAAGCCGCGGGTGGCCTGGTTGAAGATGGTCACCCCGGAGACGTCCGAGGGGAGCAGGTCGGGCGTGAACTGGATCCGCCGCCACTGACCCTTGACGGTGGCGGCGATCGCCCGGGCCAGGGTGGTCTTGCCGACGCCGGGCACGTCCTCCAGCAGCACATGCCCCTGGGCGAAGAGCGCGGTCAGCGCCAGCCGCACCACCTGCGGCTTGCCCAGCACGACCGCGTTGACGTTCTCCGCCAGCCGGGCGGCGAGGGCGGCGAAGCCCTGCACCTCCGCCTGGGTGAGCGGCTCGTGGGTGTTCACGTGGTGGTGCTCCTTGCTTGCCCGGGGGTGGATCAGCAGGTCGGCAGGACGTTGATGTTGTCGCCACCCTCCAGGTTCAACCAGGCCCACGGGATGTAGTTCTTCCCGCTGTACTCGATCTGCACCCACCAGGTGCTGCGCTTCTCGTTGTTGTAGATGTAGGCGTACACCTCTTCGCCCGACTTCTTGCAGTACGCCTTCAGCCGGGTGCCGGGCTTCGCCCAGCCGACCTGACGGTCGTTGTCCTGCCGGGCCACCGAGAAGACCTCGTTGCCGTTGCGGCCGCTCACGTCCTTGTCGCAGTAGGTGGCGGTCTCTCCGGCCGCCCCGTTGCGGCAGGTGGCGATGCCATAGAGGGCGTCGGTGCTCTGCGCCCTGGTGACGGTGTCCTTGCCGGCGGCGTTGCTCGCGGTCACCGTGAACGTGTACGCCGTGCCCGGGGTCAGGCCGCTCATCGTGATGCTGGAGCAGGCTCCGGTCTTCGCCGGCTCACCCGGGGTGCTCAGCGAGCAGGCGGCCTGCCCGCCGCCGGCGTCCACGGTGAAGCTCACCGTCGCCGCGGTCGCGGTCGCCGACGAGCCGGTCACCGTGATCCGCGGCTCGGCCACCGTCCGCGCGGTCGCGGTGGCCTCCGGGCCGGGCCCGGCCTCGTTGACCGCCTTCACCTTGACCGTGACGTTCTGCCCGTTGCCCAGGCCGCTCACGGTGGCCTGGGTGTCGGTCACCTCGCTGCTGCGCCCGCCCACGTCGAGCAGGTACTTCGTCACCGGGCGGCCGTTCGGCTCGGCCGGCGACCACTGCACCGCGACCGTGCCCGGCTGGTTGGGCACCGTGCTCGCCCGCAGGTCCGCCGGCCGCTGCGGGGCGGCGTAGGGCACCACCGTGTTGCTGACCGGGGAGGCCGCCGAGCCGGCGCCCTTGTTGTTGACCGACACCACGGTGAACGCGTACTGGGTGCCGTACTCCAGCTCGCCGGCGGGCACCACCAGCTCGGTCTTGGCCGACTCGCCCACCGGGGCGTTGGCGCCGGCCGAGGTGGCGGTGACGGCGTACTTCGCGATGGTGTTGCCCTGACCGTTCGCCGCGGGCCAGCGCACCAGCACCGTGCCGTCCGGCCGCTCCTGCGCGGTGACGCTGGCCGGCGGGTCGGGCACCGCCGCGGTCGGCGTCACCGGGTTGCTGCTGCGCGACGGCCCGGCGCCCTTGGCGTTGACCGCGTGCACCGAGAACCGGTACGTCTCGCCGTTGGTCAGGCCCGTGATCTCCACGGCCCGCTGGTTGGCGCCCACCTCGTGCCGCTGACCGGCGCCCTCCACCACGTAGCGGATGATCGCCGCGCCGTTCGCGGCGGCCGGCCGCCAGCTCACCCGGGCCCGCGCGTTGCCCGCCGCCGCGGTGACGGCGCGCGGCGCGCTCGGCTTGCCCACCTTCGGCTTCTTCGGCGGAGGCGGCGGCGGGGGAGTCGGCGGCGGGTCACCGCCGAGCACGTCGTTGGCGTACTTGTCGACCTCGCGCACCTGGTGCTTGTCGTCGACCACCCGGGCGGTCGCGGAGTCCGGGGAGTTGATGAAGAGGTAGTTCTCCCGCACCTCCAGCTCCAGCGGGCCGGGCCGCTTGCCGCGGATGGTGTCGACCAGCTTGCCGTCGGCGTCGAAGGAGTAGACGGTGCCGGTCGCCTCGTCGGCGCAGTAGAACCGGGCCCCCCAGGCGACCGCCGGGGTGAGCCGGTCACCGGCGCCCGGCACGCTGAACGCCCGCACCTCGCCGCCACCCTCGGCCACCACGTGCACCCGCCGCTCGCCGGGCACCGTGACCGGCACCCTCGGCCCGGTGGTGCGCGCCGGCAGCGCGCCCGGCGAGGTGAGCGCCAGCGGCGTCGGCTTGACGGCGCCCCGCTGCACCGTGACCAGCGCGCCGGCGGTGCGGTCGAGCACCGCGACGCCGTCGTCCAGGGTGGAGACCACCAGCTCGTGGCTGGGCTCGGCCACGTCGTACGTCTCGACCTGCTTCGGGCTCAGCCCGCCGCCGGCGGCGGGCGACGACGGCGTGGCCGGCAGTACGGCGGCGGTGATCGCCGAGACGGTGCCCTCGCTCGGCACCGCGATCCAGAGTCGACCCTCGCCGTCGAACGCCCCACCGGTGATGCCCGGCGGGTAGCGCACGGGCTCGCCCACCGGCGAGAGGGACCGCGGGTCGAGCTGCCGGACGACCCCCTGCACCGCGTCGACCACGAAGGCCGCGTCCTCGTGCAGGGCCACGTTCACGCCCAGCCCGGGTGTGGTGCGGGTCGTCGCGGTGATCTGCAGGGTGGCCAGGTCGAGCGAGCTGACCTGGCCGGTGTTGAAGTCGCGCAGGATCAGCAGCCGGTCGGTCTGGGTGACCTGCATCGGGTGCCGCCGCGCACCGGGGACCTCGGTGCGGGTGTCGACCCGCGCGGTGACCCCGTTGACCCGGGCCAGCTCGCTGCGCGCCGCGCTCCACAGCCAGGAACTCGCGTCGTAGCTGGCGACCGCGTTGTCGGCGGCGCCCAGCCCGAGCACCGTGAGCCCCATCGCGGCGAGCAGGGCCGTCACCGTTCCGATCGTGACCAGACCGCCGCGCATCCGCGACCGGGGACGGGAGGTGCCGGGCCCGGACTTCACGGCATCGTCGATGGTGGCCACAGCCGGCTGCCTCCAGAGTCGTCAAGCCAGGTGGCGCGCCCTACCGGCGACCCTCCCCTGAGCCGGGTGCCATCATATGGGCCCGGTCCGGGCCGGGGGAACCCGTACCGTCCCGCTGTGGACACCGAGCGTGTGCGGTGTGGATCCGCAGGTCAGCTCGTCGGAGTGGCGCGCTCGCGCTCGGTGCAGACCTGGCCGGAGGTGGCGAACGTGTCCGTCGACCAGACCGCGAGCACGGTGAAGCAGTAGTCCACCCGCGAGTTCAGCCCGTTGACCGTGTAGCTGGTCTGCCCCGGGTCCACCGTGGCTAGCACCCCCAGCGCCTGACCGGCCCGACCGCCCGCGACCATGAACGGCACCGCCCCGTCGGCCGGATCCGTCCAGCTCAACGTGATCGTCGTCGAGTCGTCGCGCAGCCGCAGGTCGCCCGGGGGTGGCCCGCTCGCCGTCGGCGCCGCGGCGCCCGACGCCGTCGGACCGGCCGCCGGCGGGGGCGCGTCCCGCCCCAACGCCAGCACCCCCACCGTGGCCACCGCCGCCACCGCCACCCCAGCGGCGGTCACCGCCACGGCCACCGCCGTCCGGCTCCGGCCGCGCGGCTCGGGCTCCTCGATCATCGGGTACGCCGGCGGCGCCGCGACCGGGTGCGCCGGCGACGGGTGGTACGGGGCGGGCTCCGGCCGAGGTGGCGCCACCGGGTGGGGGTGGACGGGCGCCGCCGGCGCGATGGACACGCCGGGCGGCGTCGCTGTGGTGACCGGGTCGGCCGGCAACGGTGCCGGCGTGACCGCCAGCGGACCGGGCGGGTGTGTCGGGGTGGCGTCGGGCCAGCCCTCCGGTATCGGCTCCATCGCCAGCTCCCGGGGAACCGAAGACGGTCGGTCAGCCGCGCGCTCGTCGTCGTCCGGGTCTGGCAGGTCCGGCACGGGCACCGCCGCCGGGCCGGTCTCCTCGGCCGCGCGCACCGGTTGCGGCGGCGCGGAGGTGCTCCACGGCGGCGCGGTGAGCCCCCACGGCGGCGCCGGCGGGGCACTCACCGGTGGCGGCGCCACCGGCGGGCCGCTGGTCGGGTGCGGGTACCCGGGCGGAGCGCTGACGGGTTGCGGGTATCCAGGCGGAGCGCTCACCGGGTGGCCGGGTGGCCCACTGACCGGTGCCCGATGCCCCGGCGGAGCGCTGACCGGGTGGGGATGGGCGCGCGCGGCGCTCACCGGGGACCCAGGTGGGGCGCTGACCGGCGGTGGGATGACCGGCGGTGGGATGACCGGCGGGGCGCTGACCGGCGGGGCGCTGACCGGGGCCGGGCGCTCGAGTGCCGCAGGCGTCGGCCTGACCACCGGCCCGGGCGCCGGTGGTGCGCTCACCGGCGACGGCGGCGGGCCGGCCTGCGCAGGCGAGGCCGCCGCGCCGGACCCGGGCGGCCCAGCGTCGCGTCGTACCCCGTCCCCGGTGTGCTCCCGCTGCTCGGCCTTGACCCGCGCCACCTCCTCGTCCAGCAGCGGTCCGATCTGCTGGACCTGGATGGTCGGCTTGTCCCAGCCCGGGCCGTTGCCGCCCGGTGCCGGCCCGGCGGTGGCGTTTTCGCCCGCCTCCGGTGCCGGCTCGGGGGAGGGCGGGACCGCGGCCGACCGCGCCGGCGCGGCACCATCACCGCCGGGCTGCCGCTGCGGAGCACCCGGCGGCGACGCGGCGACGGGCGGGGGCGCCGTTACGGCCGTCGCCGGCGGCACCCGCGGCGGCACTGGCACGGCCGTCGCCGGCGGAACCGAGGGCGCTGTCGGGCCGACCGGGGACGGGTGCGGCACCGGTGGCGGTGGCGTGGGCATGTGCGTGGCTGGCGGCACCGGCGGTGACGCGGCGGTCTGCGTGGCCGACGGTGCGGGGGGCGCGGGCGCGTGCTGCCGGGGGGAGGGTGAAGTGTGCCCCGGCGGTGCTGGCACGGGCATGCCGCCCGTCGGGGACGCGGGGGTGCGGGCCACCGGGGGAGCGGGGGGCGGTGGCACGGGCGGCCGGGCCGCCGGCACGACGGGCGGCGGCACGGGCTGGTGGGCCGCCGGTACGACGGGCGGTGCGGGCGGCGGTGGTACGGGCTGGCGTGCCGCCGGCGCGACGGGTGGCGCGGGAGGCGGCGGCACCTGGGGAGCCATCGGGGGAGGCGGCGGTGGGATCGGCGCCGCCGGTGGAGCTACCGACGGCTGCGGCGGCGCCCACGGTGAGGTCGGCGGGGGTGGTACCGGAGCTGCCGCACTCGGCTGCGGCGGGGGCGGCACCGCGGCCGGCGCGGTGCTGCTTGCCGACGGCGGGGTCCGGGTCGGCTGCGGCGGGGCCCACGGCGACGCGGGTTGGCCCGGTGGAGCGGGCGGCGCGGAGTGGCCAGGCGGTACCGACGATGCCTGCTGCCCCTGCCGTGCGGACGTCGGCTGTTGGCCCGGCGACGCCGGATGGCTTCGCGCTGGCGGCGCCTGCTGGGCCGGCGGTGGCGGCGGCGCTGGATCGACGAACGGCGCCCGTGCGGTCGGTGCGTGCCCGTCCGGGGCCGGCGGAGGCGGCGGGGGCGGCACGGCACGTGGTGCGGCGGGCGGCTGCCCGGCGGGGGGAGGCGTGGGCTGAGGTGGCCGTCGGACCGGCGGTAGCGTCGCGAACGCCATCGTCGGCCCGGACAGCGCGCCGAGTGCGCCGGCCTGCTCGGCCGCGGTCGGGTGAGACGCCGTCGGCGCGGACTGGGCGGCGGGCTGCCCGAGGTAACGGCGTGCGGTGCGTACCGCCGGGTGGTCCGCGCCGAGCACGGCGGCGCCGGCGGTCGCGACCCGGCTGTAGTTGCGGCGGGCCTCGTGGCGGTTGCCGAGCTCCTCGGCGACGCCTGCCAGGTCGTAGGAGAGGGCCAGCATCAGTGGGTCGGCCGGGTCCCACCGGCGTTCGCCGGCCGCGTAGGCCTCCTCCAGCAGTCGCCGGGCGGCGAGCGGGTCGTCGGCTTCCCGGTGCAGCCGGGCCAGCAGGTGCGCTGTGTTGAGTACGTCCGGGTGGTCCTCGCCGTACTGGGGGCGGGCGGACTCGAGGGCCTCGGCCAGCAGATGACGGGCGGCGCTCAACTCGCCCGCGGCGCGCAGGGCGAGCGCCTGCTGCGCGACGACGGCCAGAGGGGAGGGATGGGGCACGTGGCAATGCTGCCGGTAGACCGCGTCCGGACGCTACCTGGACCCGCCCCTACGGGCGGTACGTCCGGGTCTGAGCAGGAGGTCAGCGCTCCCAGCGGCGCCCGGGAACGCGATGTGCATGATCCACCGCGGCCGTGTACAGTAACTCCCCGTGCGGCCCGCCGGGCCGGCTTCGGGTGTGAGATCACCCAAGCCGGCGAGGTAGGCTGGACACACCCAGTCCGGGTGGCGGAATGGCAGACGCGCTAGCTTGAGGTGCTAGTGCCCGTATAGGGCGTGGGGGTTCAAGTCCCCCCTCGGACACAAACCATTACCCCACGGTGCGCGCTGAGATCCACTGCGGCGCGCACCGTTTGCGTCTACGGGGCTGACCTCATCAGGACGTAGCCGTCCGCCTGCCAGAAATACGGCAATCACGAGGCTGCATATCAAGCATCGCCCAACGCGAGGTCCCCCTGCGAGAGGCCGGGTACGGGGTCCGCGGTCGCGCATCCCACACCCGACAGGGCATAGTGTCGGCGGCGTCATCGGCCGATGTCGCCTGCCCGTGGAGATGGTGGTAGGAAGTGACGACGCGCTTACGTGCCCGATGGGCCCGGGCCGCCGCATTGATCGCGCTGACCGGGGGGACGCTCGCGGTGTCCGCGGCACCCGTGGCGGGCGCCCCGGCACCCATCAGCATCCTGAGCGTGTCGGCGGAGAACGTGAAGCCCGGCGACAAGGTTCGCGTTCAGTTCCGCGTCACGAACAACGGGAGCGGGGCCGAAACGGCCATCGTGGTGGTCGGTGGCGGCCTGCAATGCACCACCGGCTGCCGGGCGGAGCCGAACCTCAAGCCCGGCAAGAGCCAGGACTTCCAGGCCACCGTCGTCGCGCCCCAGGTGAACGCGGGCGAGATCCTCGGTCTCAACATTTCGGTCGCCGTACGGCTCGGCGGGCAGAACAGCTACGACTACAAGATGGTCTACATTCACGGCCCGGGCGCGGCGCAACCCGGCGCGGGCGCGCCGCAACCCGGTGCGGACAAGCCGTCGTCCGAGGTGGACGGGGTTTCCGGCCGGGTCGCCGACACCAGCGGCAAGGCGATCGGCGGCGTGGCCCTGACCGTCCGGGACAGCGCCGGGCACGAATACCGTACGACGAGCGACCGGAGCGGCCGGTTCTCGATCAAGTCGGGCGCCGGCAAGACGATCGCCGCGGGCCGGATCACGATCGTCGCGGCCCTGGACGGCTATCGCACCACCCGCGCGACCGTACAGGGCTCCGCAGGTGACACCGCGAGTGTGCGGCTGACCTTGGCCGCCGTGGCCGCGCCCGCCGAGACCCCGCCGTCGCCCGCCGCAACGGGGGCAGCGGACGAGGTTCCCGAGCCGGAGACCAGCGTAGCCGCGGCGGCACCCCCCGCCCTCGAGGCTGTCAGCGACGAGGGCAGCGGTTCGCTGCCGTACGTTCTGGGCGGTCTGCTGGTCGCCGCCGGCCTGGGCACACTGGCCCTGATGGTGAACCGCCGCCGGAACACGCCGGACAAGCCGGATCCGCACGCGGCGCCTCAGCTGACGGCGCCGGCCGGAGCGGGCATGAGCGACGCACCGACCGCGGTGCTGCACACGAGGCCGCCGGCCGACGGTTTCCCCGGCCCGTACAGCGGGCCCCCGCAGGGCGGCATCCAGCAGGTCGGCCACGACCCATACGGCGGGCCAGCCCGCTAATACTCCAGCCGTACCCGCTGAACTCGGCGGACCTCGCCCAAGGCCAGCTTCCCGCCGGCGTTACCGGCTGACCGGATGCAGGATCACCCTCGTTCGGGCGGGCGAGCGGCGGGACAGCAGGCATCCAGTCAGCGCGGCGGCGAGGCCGGCCAGCCCGGCTGCCGCGAAGCCGCCCGCTGGCACGGAGACGTCGATCGCCAGCCCCACGATCAGGGCTCCGAGCGCGAAACCCGCGCTCTGCGCCGAGGACTGCAGACCCGTCGCCTCACCCCGCACGCTGGCCGGCGCCAGCCGGCTCACCGCGTCGGCCACCGCGGAGAGGGTCGGCGCGGTGAGGAGCCCGGCGCCGACAACGGCCACGCACAACCAGGGCCATCCGTGGGCAAGCCCGGCGGGAATCGTGACCAGCCCGAGCGAGCCGAGCAGCAGCCACGTGGGCAGCGGCCGGGGCAACGCGCCATAAATCAGCCCGCCGGCGACGGAGGCCACGCCGAACACGGCTACGACCACGGCAGCCCAGGACACCTGACCTGCTTCTTGGAGCGTGGCGACGATGGCGAGGTCAACGCCGCTGAGCAGCGTCGTGGTACCGAACGCCATCGTCAGTACGGCGATCATGCCGGCGCCCAGCCACTCCCGGCGCGGGGGCCGTCCGGCCGCGCCGGGATCCGCCTCGTCCTCGGCGCGCAGCGGCGGGTTGAGCAAGGCGATCCCGGCTCCGCCGGCCACGATCACGGCGCCCACCCCCCACGCCACCACATCGGGGGACATCTTCGCCGCGCAGAGAATCACTACCGCCGGGCCCACGATGTACGACAGCTCGCCCTGTACCGATTCCAGCGCGAACGCGGCCTGGCGCTGTCCCGCCGTCGTCATCGCGGCGATCGCCTGCCTGGTCACCTGCTGAGCCGGCACCATCAGCAGACCCGCCGCGAAGGCGGCGCCCAGCAGGAGCCCGTAGGGCAGGATCGGCACGCTCAGCCAGAACACGACCTGCGTCACGACAGTTGCCAGCAGCACGGTGCGCAGGCCCCGCCGATCGATCGTGCGGCCAAGCAGCGGCCCGCCCAGCGCCACCCCGACGGTCAGAGCCGCCGCGACGCCACCCGCTGCCGCGTAGCTCATGTCCAGGCCCAGCACCACATACATCGTCAGCGCCATCACATCGGCTGTGATCGCGGCACGGGCGAGCAGCGAAACGCCCAGCAGCGGTGCCATCCCCGGCACGGCGAGTACCTGGCGGTATCTGGTCACCTAACCGACGCTAGGTCATCCCTTAGCTCATAGGAAGTGGACAATTTCTTAGACCTGGCATAATGAATACTTATGGCAAGGGACCTCGAGGCCGCGTTGCTGCGGTCGTTCGTCACCGCCGTGCGTGCGGGCAGCATCAGCCGCGCCGCGACCGCGCTCGGACATACCCAGCCCGCGCTCAGCCAGCAGTTGCGCAAGCTCGAAGGCGTTGTCGGCCGTCCGCTGCTCTACCGGTCGCCGTCTGGCGTCTCGCCGACCCGGGCGGGTGAGGAGCTCCTGCCGTACGCCGAACGGATTCTCTCGCTGTCCGCACAGGCACTCACCGAAACCGGACGTGTGCTCACCGGCCACTGCGGCGTCGGATTGCTCGAAGACCTCGCCGCGTCCCAACTTCCGCAGGCTCTCGCCGACCTCGCCCGGCTGCACCCCGACGCGACGCTGGAGGTGCTCACCTTCTCCAACGCCGAGATGCGGGAGGCCTACAACGCGGGCCGCGTCCAACTCGTGCTCGACGAAGTGCCGCACGTTCCCGGGCCGCCGCGCTGGACGGCACGCCGCCCGCTGGTCTGGGCGATCGGCCAGGGTGTGGACGTGGCTGCCGATCCGCTGCCGGTGGTGCTGTTCTCGAACCCGTGCTTCTGGCGTACATCAGTGCTGGAAACGCTCGACCGCGCCGAACGGCGCTGGCGGGTGGCGTTCGAAAGCAACAGCCTGCTCGGTGTGCTCGCCGCGGTACGGGCCGGGCTCGGCGTCGCGGCGCTCCTGCCCGCGAACCTCGAACCGGTCATGGCCTGCCACGACCCGGACGCCCTGCCCACCCTGCCGGACGTCGAGCTCGGTCTCGCACGGCATCCACGGACCGAAGGTGATCCGCTGATCGATGCCGTGGAGACCGCGCTACGACGCATGATCTGACTCTGTCCGCCGCCGTCACAGCTCGGGCGCCCCGGTCGACGAGCCGCGGGGCGGGCAGCGCCGCTGACACGCCCCGTTCGGCGGTCCATCATGGAGCGAAAGCGCGGTGTACCGTCGCCGCATGACGGTGCTGCAGGAGTTTGTCGCCGCTCTTTCCAGCGGCCGGATCCAGGTTGTCGACCTCACCGCTCCGCTCTCGGACCAGACCCCGATCCTGGGTCTGCCCGAGCAGTTCGGCCAGACCTGGCCGTTCCGGCTCAGCGAGATCAGCCGGTACGACGACCGCGGTCCGGCCTGGTACTGGAACAATTTCTCCACCGGCGAGCACACCGGCACCCACTTCGACGCCCCGGTGCACTGGGTCACCGGTCAACAGGGCGCGGACGTGTCGCAGGTCCCGGTGAGCCAGTTGATCGCCCCGGCGGTGGTGATCGACCACTCCGCCGACGCCGTCGATGACCCTGACTTCCTGCTCGAGGTCGAGCACATCAAGGCGTGGGAGGCGGAACACGGCGCACTGCCCACCGGTGGCTGGCTGCTCTACCGCACCGGCTGGGATGCCTACGGCGACGACCCGGAGCGGTACGCCAACGCCGGGCGTACCCCGGGCATCTCCGTCGAGTGCGCCCGCTGGCTGGCCGAGGAGTCGCCGATCCAGGGCGTCGGGGTGGAGACGGTCGGCACCGACGCGGGCGCCGCGCACTCGTTCGACCCGCCCTTCCCGTGCCACTCCTTCCTGCTCGGGAAGGACAAGTACGGCCTGACCCAGCTACGTAACCTGGCGCAGCTGCCGGCGACCGGCACGGTGGTGATCGCCGGACCACTGCCGATCGTCTCCGGGTCCGGCAGCCCGTGCCGGGTCCTCGCGCTGGTCGAACGGTAGGACCGGGCCACCGATGCGGGTAGCCGAGGTGGTCGGGCGGGTGCTGTACGGACACGGCGCACGGTACGTCTTCGGGGTGGTCGGCAGCGGCAACTTCCATGTCACGAACGCGCTTGTGGCGGCCGGCGCCCGGTTCGTGGCGGCGGCCCACGAGGGCGGCGCGGCGAGCATGGCAGACGGGTACGCCCGCACCTCCGGGACGGTGGGCCTGCTCTCGGTGCACCAGGGTCCGGGCGTCACCAACGCGCTGACCGGCCTCACCGAGGCCGCGAAGAGTCGTACCCCGATGGTGGTCCTGGCCCCGGAGGCGACCGCGCCCCGGTCGAACTTCTTCATCGACCTGCCGGCGCTCGCCGCCTCGGTCGGGGCCGACTTCCACCGGGTACGCGCGACGCACGCGGCCGAGGACGCGGGCGCGGCGTACCGGGCCGCCGTCCGGGGCGCGACGGTGGTGCTGGGCCTCCCGTTGGAGGTGCAGAGCACGGTGACCGAACCGTGGTCCGGCCCGGTCCCTGCGGTCGCGCCCACCCCGGCCACCGCCCCGCAGGTCGAGCCGTTGCTGGCCGCGCTCCAGGCCGCACGTCGACCGGTCTTCATCGCGGGTCGGGGCGCCCGAGCGGCCCGCGAACCGCTGACCCGACTCGCCGACGCGTGCGGCGCGCTGCTCGCGGTCTCGGCCGCGGCGAAGGGACTGTTTGCCGGGAACCCGTGGAACATCGACGTGGCCGGCGGCTTCGCCACCCCGCTCGCCGCCGAGCTGATCGGCGCGGCGGACCTGGTCGTCGCGTGGGGCAGCACGCTGAACATGTGGACCACGCGGCACGGCGAACTGATCCCGCGCTCCGCCGTGGTCGTCCAGGTAGACCACGACCCTGCCGCGTTCGGGGTGAACCGCCCGGTCGACCTGACGGTGGCCGGCGAGGTGGCGGCGGTCGCCGAGGCGGTGCTCGGTCGGCTGGGCGCCGGCTCCACGGGACCCGTGGACGCCGGGACCGGCGGCTGGCGTACGCCGGAGCTGGCACAACGGATTCGCGAACACGGCCGGTGGCGGACGGTCCCGTATCGGGACGAGGGTGGGCCGGCGCGGGCCGGCGCCCCGGCGACGATCGACCCGAGGACGCTCTCGGCCGTCCTGGACGACCTGCTACCGCCCGACCGGACGGTGGCGGTCGACTCCGGCAACTTCATGGGCTACCCGTCGATGTGGCTCGACGTGCCGGACGTGACCGGATTCTGTTTCACCCAGGCGTTCCAGTCGATCGGGCTCGGCCTGGCCAGTGCCCTCGGCGCGGCGGTCGCACGGCCGGACCGGCTCACCGTCGCCGCGGTCGGCGACGGTGGCTTCGTCATGTCCGCGACCGAACTGGTCACCGCCGTCCGGCTGGCGCTACCCCTCCTCGTGGTTGTCTACAACGACGCGGCGTACGGCGCCGAGGTGCACCACTTCGGCCCGGACGGGCACCCGTTGGAGACGGTCACCTTCCCCGAGACCGACCTGGCCGCGATCGCCCGTGGTTACGGCTGCGACGGGTTGACCGTCCGGACCGTCGATGATCTCAGGCCGGTAGGCCGCTGGCTCGCTGGTCCCCGTACCCGTCCGTTGGTGGTCGACGCCAAGGTCAGCGCCGCGCGTGGCTCATGGTGGTTGGAGGAGGCGTTCCGTGGCCACTGAGGCGCCGACGTGCGTGGTCAGAGCCTCCCCGGTGATTCTTTCCGAGGAGGCTCTGACCACTGTTGGCGGATTGTTCGGCTATCTCACAGGCGCGGGTCCTGCTGGACCTTGAGAGCGTTGAGGATCGGGTCGCTCTCGCCGATCTCGCGGCGAAGCTCGACCTTCAGATCGCCACCGGCATGCTCGACGGTGACCGTGTTCATGTCCGCGGTCAGCGCACCGACCTTCGCCTGCACGTCGTGGTCGTGGAGCACGGCTTTGCCGTCGACCAGCACATCGAAGGCACGTCTGCCGGCCTTGACCTTCTCGATCTCCGCGAAGTCGAGGCCGATCCGGTACGTCCCGGCGGGGGCGTTCTTGAACACGTAGCTGAACGTCTCGCCGGCCCGCTGGGTGCGGAACAGCGCGTCGTCCTCGGTGCCGGCGATGTCGGCCCTGGTGGTACGCGCCTTGCCGCCGACGTAGCCCCACGACCGCGAGCCGAGCTGCTGGTCGGGTGACCAGAAGAAGCCGTCGGCGCCGACGTACCCGGAACCGCCGACGTCGACGCCCTGCCAGTAGGCCGAGGTTGCCAGACGGACCGGCTTGAGCTGGGTCTCGCCCTTGCCGGCGTTCGACGCCACGAGCAGGTCCCCGACGAGTACGCCGGGCGCGACGCCGGCGTTGTCGGCGGTCGCCGTGACCGTGGTGGACGTGCCGGCCGCGAGCGTGACCGTGCCGGTCGCGGCCGCGCCGGTGAGGGTCAGCCACGGAAGGTCGGCGGCCTCGTGCCCGCCGTCGCTGGTGCGCTTCTGCTCGCTGATCCGCACCTCGAGCGGAGCGGAGCCGGTGTTGGTGACGGTCACGTCGGCCGTCGCCTTCTGGCCCTTGTCGAGGAGCCAGTCGAAGTCAGCCCCGGTGACGGTGGCGATGCCCGTGGTCAACGCCGTGTCGACCACCTCGGCCTGATCCTTCTTGACGATGGTCACCGGGTGGCTGGCGGTGACGTAGTTCGGCGCCTCGACCTGCACGATGTTCTCGCCGACCAGAGCCTGGGCCTTCCACCGGCCCTTCACGTCGGTCGTGATGACCCGCTCACCGTTCGGCCCCTTGAGCGTGACGATCGCGCCCTCGATCGGCTTGCCGTCGTTCCTGTCGGTGACCGTGCCCTCGATCGTGCCCGCGGCCGGAAGGGTGTACTCCAACCCCAGGCCGGCCTTCAGGGCGGGCTGGTTGAAGGAGTACTGACTCGCGGGGTTGCGCGTCAGACTCTCCACACCGACCGTCGCCGACGACCCGCGGGTGAGCGGGTTGTCGCCGCCGATGCCGTCGCCGTACCCGATCTGGATCCGTCCGTCGGCGATCAGGGTGACCGAGAAGCTCACGCGAGCCGTCTGGTCGTTGTAGAAGGTGACGTTGCGCCACTCGATGACCTGCGCCGCCAACCCATCCACCTCGGTGGTGCCGAAGTAGATGCCCGCCTCGTCGTCGACGAGCAGGTCGTCCCAGAGCGGATAGGTCGCGTCGAACTCGTATGGCGACGGCAGCTCCGTGTTGCTCCCTACGGCGCTGGCCTGGTCGAAGATCAACTGGCCGTTCGTCGTCACGCACACGCCGTCCCAGGCCGTGTCGTAGAACGGGAACAGGAAGCTGGAGTCGAACCACAGCACGCCGCAGACGTCATCGCCGTGCCACCCGGACTCCTCCGTGCCCTGGCGGTAGAGCCCGTCGGTCACCTTCATCGAGTACGAGCGACCGGCGGGGGCCACCGGCACGGGGCCCGGCTCCGGCTGCTCGGGCTGGGGCTCCGGCTCCGCCGCGTCTGCGCGTGGGTCGAGCGTCACACGCAGCGCGGCAATGGTCGGGGCCTTCAGGCCCTTCGAGCCCCGCAGCTCCACGGTCAGCGGACCACCCTCGTGCTTCACGACGGCGGTGCGCCAGTCGGCGGTGTTCGGCCCCACGGCCGCGGCCGGGTCGTACGCGTAGTCCGTCAGCGTTCCGTCCACGAGGACGTCGAACACCCGCTTGCCCATGGCCACCTTCTCGATCTCGGCGAACCCGAGATCGATCGCGTAGGTGCCCTTGGGCGCGTCGGGGAAGCGGTAGAACAACTGCTTGTCGTGCGTGGTGCGCTGCGACTGGAACAGGGCGTCGTCCGTCGTGCCCGTGATCCCGGCCTTCGTGGCGGTGACCTTCGTCTTCCCCTCGTAGCCCCACGCCTTCTTGCTGGCGGCTTGGTCGCCGGACCAGGTGTAGCCGGAGCCGTCGGTGAACTTTGCGCCGCCGGAGTTGACGCCGACCTGGTACTTCGTGGTCGTGAGCGTCACGGGGACGTAGGACTTGGACTGGCGTCCGGAGTCGGACCTGACCACGATGTTCGCGCCGAGGACTCCCGGCTTGGTGTCCTTCGAGGAAATCGAGACCTTGACGGTCGTCGATTGACCCGGGGCAAGGGTGCCGCCGGTCGAGGAGAGCGACAGCCACGGCAGGTCGGTGAGCAGGTCGTCCTCGACGTCGACAAGCACGACGTCATCGGCGACCTGGTCCGCCGCCCACAGCGCGCCGGTCGAGTCGGTCTCGAGGCCGCCGCCCTGGCCCGCCTTCTGGCCCGGGAACCACCACGCGTTGACCAGCGAGCAGTCGTCGGGGTCGACCTGCAGCAGGCGGGTGGGCCTGTTCGAGGTGAGGTCGGTGTACCAGATGGTGTCGGACGCCTGGTTGTAGGCCAGGCCCATCACCTCGGGCAGCGGCGGGGCGCAGAAGGACAGCAGCGCACCCGGGTTGTCGTGCGACGTCCCGGCGACGGTGCCGATCATGCCGTTCGCCCGGCCGCCGACGTAGAACACGTCCTGGATCGGGTTGTAGGCGAGGCCGGTCAGCTGCAGCGTGGACCAGTCACCCTTGATCTGTCGGGTCTCCTTGCCGGTCTCCCGGTTGAAGCAGTGGATGAAGCTGGCCGGGCTGTCCTCCATCTGGCACATGTCACCGGTCTTGGTGTCGAGCGCCATGTCGAACGCCCGGTACGCGGGATTCCACGACGCGTCGAAGACCTTCCCGGTCCGCTTGCCCGTCACCGTGTAGGCGGTGTTGGTCCGCGCGTTGTAGTCGTGGACCCAGACGTCGCCGTCGTACCCGACGCCGGAGGGCTCCTTCTCCTGGATCGTGCCCGGGATGGCGATCCGGGTGATGACGTCTCCGCCGGAGGTCACGCCGACCTTGCCGGCCGCCTGGGCTTCCGCGGCGCTCGCCGTCGCAGCCTTGCCGTCGACGTTCGACGGCTTCATGCCGCTCGCACCGGTCTTCCAGGCGGTGAGGTCGATCGTGCTCTTCGCACCCGTCCCGGTGCGCGCGGTGGCGCCGGCGGCGTCAAGCTCGGGGTGGCGCGCGGCCTCGCCCAGGTCGTACGTGAGCGGGGCGGAGCCGTTGTTGGTCAGCGTCAGCGAGCCCACGCCGTTCTGGTCGGTGCCCAACAGCGCGTCGAGGCCGTCGGCCTTCAGGCCGGCGACACCCGTGGTCAGACGCGCGTCGATCTTGGCATTCGCGTAGAGCTTGTCGAGGGAGAAGGGGTACGCCGCGGTCATGTAGTTCGGCGCGTCGACCGTCATGGTGTAGTCGCCGACCGGGAGCTGGCGATGCACGATGCCCGTCCCGTTGGTCGTGACGGTCTCGACGAGCCCGTTCTTGTTCGTGAACGAAACCTTGGCCCCGGCCACCGGCAGCCCGTCGTTCTTGTCGACGACGGTCGCGTCGAGGTACCCGAAGTCAGGCATGTCGTAGGTGACGATCATCCCGTCGCGCAGCACCGGGGCGCTGTCGGAGAACCGGATGCCGTCGACGCCGGCCCAGCCCTGGATGCCAGTGATGCCGTGCGCGCCGGCGGTCACCGGGTCGTCGGTCCCGATGCCGTCGCCGTACCCGAAGATCACGGTGCCCGAGCGGGTGAGCGTGGCCGAATAGCTGACCGGCTCCGTGTACTCCGACCGGGTCGGATAGGCCCAGAGCTTGGCGTTGCGGAACTCGACGACGAACGCGTCCTCGCCGTTGACGTTGGTGGCTGCCGTGAAGACGCCCCCACCGGGCGCGAACTCGACGGGGGTCTGGACGTAGAACGGGAAGATGCCCGCACCGCCGCTGCCGGGTCCGGTGCTGGTGTCCGGGGAGATCACGCCGCGCAGGCTGACACCGAGGGTGTCGTGGCTGCCGTTGTAGAGCGCGATCGGGAACGGCAGCTTCACCGTCGCCCACACGCCGCTGGTGAACGCAACCGGGTCGGTGCCGCGCAGGTACTCGCCGTCGGAGACGGCGCAGCTGTAGCCGCCCTTGTCGACGACGAGCCCGACCGGGATCTCGCGCGACTCGTTCTGCGCGCCGACGGTCAGCGGGACCGCCGTGGGCGAGAAGCAGGCGTTGGGCCTGATGGTCAGCGTGTACCCGCCCTCGGGGACACCGCTGATCGTGAACGCGCCGTCGGCATCCGTGCGTACCGGCTTCAGCGGCGTGTCCTTGACGGAGACGTCGGCGTTCGGGACGGGCCGTTTCTTGTCGTCGACGACCCTGCCGCTGATGTCGTGCTTCGCGGCGGCCGTGAGCGGCAGCTTGACGGAGGTGTCCTCGCCGAGGGAGATCGTGACGTTGGCGGTCGCGGTCAGGTAGCCGAAGACCTTGGTGCTGAGCTGGTAGTCGCCGACCGGGAGGTTCGTCGTGAACCGGCCGTCCTTGTCGGTTCCGATCGACCGGCTGAACGGCCCGCTGATCGTCACCTCGGCGGCGGGGACCGGGGCGCCGTCGGCGGTGACGACACCGGTGAGGGTGCCGCCCTGCCGGGGCGCGAGCTCGAGCAGGCGGACGAGGTCGAGCCGGCCCTCTCCGTACTTGTTGTTCACCTCGGCGGTGCCACCGCACTCGGTGTCGTCGACGTCGACGGCCGACTCGCCGAGCAGACGGCGGGTCTCCTCGACCTGCCCGATGAGGGTCGGGTCGTAGCTCCACAGCGCCGCGACGGCGCCGGCGACGTGGGGTGCCGCCATCGAGGTGCCGGACATCTCGGTGTAGCTGTTGTTCGGGTAGGACGAGCGGACGGCGGCGCCCGGAGCAGAAACCTCGGGCTTGATCCGGCCACCTTGACCCTCGCCCTTGCGGGAGAACGACGCGAGCGTGCCGTCCGACGAGTAGGCGCCGACGGAGTAGGCACTCTCGGCGGAGCCGGGGGAGGAAACGGTGTCGCAGGCCGCGTACGGCGTGGTGTTGCCCGACGACCAGACGCTGAAGATGCCCGCGGCGCTCCAGGCCTCGTCGATGGCCCGGAAGAAGTCGTCGAAGTTGTGCTCGACGGTTTGGCCCCACGAGTTGTTGATGACGTGGGGGCGCTTGGACGGGTCAGGGTTGTTGCCCTGGACGTCGGTCGGGGCGAGCAGCCACCAGCCCGACCGAAGCAGCGACTCGACGCCGGTGCTGTCGCAGCAGCCGTTCGTCGCGATCCACTGCGCGTCCGGGGCGACGCCGACGTGGTTGGTGCCGTCGTCGCCGACCATGGTGCCCATGGTGTGCGTGCCGTGTCCGTTGTCGTCGCACGGTGCGCCCGTGCACGTGCCCCGGGTGGCCATCCAGTTGTAGTTGTGGTCGATGGTGCCGTCGGGCTTCGTACCGCGGTACTGGTGCATCAGCGCGGGGTGGTCGAACTGGACGCCCGAGTCGAGGTTGGACACGGTGATGCCCGCACCGGTGGCGCCCATGGCCCAGGCCTGGGGGGCGTGGATGGCGTCCAGACCCCACGTGGCGGTGCCTGCCTCGGTGGCGGCCTTCGGGGCGGCGGGGCGGGCAGCCTGGTCAGCGGGGATCTTCTCGTCCACGGGCTCGACCAGCGCGACCTGCGGCGTCGCGTGGATCTCGGCGACCTGCACCTTCGAGGCCACGTCGAGGGCGAGCTTCTCGGTGCCACCCTTGACGAGCACGGTGTTGGCGATCGGGTAGGAGGTGTACTTGACGCCTGCCCGGTCGAGTTCGGTGGAGACGGATGCCAGGGAGTCCTTCGCCGCCGCGGTCAGCGCGTCGTAGACGAACTGACCACGATCGGTCCAGTCGGCGACCTTCTTCGCCGGCCCGAGGTCGGGTTTGGTGTCGAACGTGATCCAGAAGTCGGAAGCCGGCTGCGCGCGGAAGCGGTCCTTCAGGCTCGACTCGATCTTCTTGGCGGCCGCGCCGGGATCCGGCTCAGCGGCGGAAGCCGGTGTTGGCTGGATCATGCTCAGGCCGACCGCTGCGGCAAGCGTTGCCGCGAGGGCTTTGAGTTTCATGCGGGGTCCTTCTGCCTACAGGGGTTGGTAGGGGTCGTGGCTCTCGTGCTCGTCGGCACCGTCGGCGTCGTGGGCGTCGGAGGCGCCGCGGCCGCTGACGCGCGGCTCGCGCGACAGCTCGAGAGGTGGCTGGTGCTCGCTGGCGGAGTCGTCACGCCCGACAGGTTGCTCAGGCATGCATCGCCCTACGGCTATGGATCATGCAGTCATGCTCGGGGGACGACTGACCGCTCGCTATCCAGCGGATACGTCAATTTTCACGACGCGTCGCCGAGGGAGTCCTCTTCTGCGAACACTCCGGCCTCCACTGCCTTGACCGCGAGCGCGGTCCGGGAGCTCACCTTCAACTTGCGCATCGCCGCACGCAGCTGTTGATCCACCGTGGCCGGCGACTTGGCCAGGATCCGGCTGATCTCACGATTGGTCTTGCCGGCGACGACCAGTTGGACCACGTCGAGCTCGCGAGGTGAGAGCTGGTCGCCGTACCCTCGTCGGCCGCCACGCCACAGTCGCGGGACCTCGGCGCCGTGTTCGCGAAGCCGCTGTGCGGCACGGTCCGCATCGCCGCGGGCTCCGATCCTGAACAGCTGCTCGTACTGTGCGGCAAGCAGCACTCGGCCCTGGTCGGTCTGGCCTTGGGCGATGAGCGCCTCGGCTTGACGCTCGCGGGCGAGCATGGCGTCGTAGGGGCGCGGCAACGCGCTCCAGGCGCGGGCCGCCCGATCGTATGCCGTCGCCGCGCGGGCGTGGTCTCCGGCTGCGGCGAGCAGCAGGGCACGGCATACGGTGAGCGCGGCGCGAGGCGCAGGCGCCGTGCGGCCACGCAGTCCTCTGGCGAACTGGTCGCCCAGGCGTGTCGCGGCCTTCAGGTCGCCCGCGACGAGGTGTGCCTCGATCCGGGCGGGGACGAGGTCCGTCGCCCAGACCCAGATGCCTTTTCTCTGGACGGTGTCCATCGGCTCGTTCGTGATCTGCAGCGCCCGGCCGCTGTTTCCGTCCGCCAGCCACAGTCTTGCCAGCGCAGCGGCGGCCTCCATCGTGTCGTCGGCTGCGCCGAGACGGGCAGACTCCTCGAGGACCAGCCGGAACTGCTCCTCCGCGGCGCGCCGCCGTCCGGCTGCGGCTGCCAGCCGGGCCGCGAGGCGAATGCTGCCGAGGTAGTACGCCGGCCGGTCTCGGTCGGCATCGGCGAGTGCCGCGGTTCGCTCCGCGAGACCCTCCCACCGGCCGGTCAGCCACGCCAGGTTGGCCTGTTCGAGTCGGACGTTGTGCTGCAACCGGGACGCCTGCTCGGCCTCGGCGAGGCCCATGGCCACGGCGAGGTGTTCTTCCGCGTCGGCGTACCGACCCCAGATCAGCGCGCCGGTCCCGACATTTGCGTGGATGCGGGCCACGTCGAGACGCTCCGCCGAGGTCGCGCCGTCGACGGGCAGGTCAGCGACGACCTCCCAGGCCTCCTCCTCGCCGAGCATGAGCAACGCGGCGGCTCGGTTGCCGGCCAGGTTCAGCCGCTCTGCGGGGGAATCGAACTCGGCAGCGAGCTCGGCGGCGCGATCCAGCCAACGCCGATGGGTCGACGCCGGCCATGGTCCCGCATAGGCCCATCCGAGATAGGTCATTGCCCGCGCCGCCTCGACCGGGTCATGGTCGAGGTTGGCCACCGCCTGCTCCAGCTCGCTGAGTGCGGCCTGCGCCTCACCCCCGGTGATCAGGAGCCGACCCAGGGGGTTGCGGATCTCGGCCTGCTGGCGGGCGGAGAGACCGGGGGTCTCCAGCACCGAGCGCAAGGTACGGATCACGCGGTGGTAGACCTCGTCGACCGGTTCACGCCGGCCCAGTGCGGCCACTCCGGCGATGCGCGCGACTCGTGCCCGGTCCGCCGGCGGCAGCACGGCCCACGACAACAGATCGACCAGCACGTCGACCGCCTTGGTGTGGTCACCCGAGGCCATGGCCAGCTCGGCACCCTGCTCGGCGTACCGCGCCCAGGACTGCCGCTCGCCCGCCTCACGGAAGTGGTGGGCAAGGCGTGCCACAGGCGGCGGGTGGATGGCCTCCAAGGCCCGGCCGGCCAGCAGGTGGAAATGTCTGCGGTCGGTCAGCGGGATCGCTTCGTAGACAGCCGTGGCGGCCAGCACATGCCGGAATCGCCACCGGCCGCGGTCGTCTCCGTCCAGGACGCCGGCGTCAGCCGCCTCCGCGACAGCGCCTCGACAGGCAGCTGGTGACAGGCCGGCGGTCATCGCGATCGTGGCCACCGATGACCGCTCAGCCAACGTCGCCGCGGCTCGCAAGACCTGCTGCGCCGTCGGGGACAGACGGCCCACCCGCTCCCGGGTCGAGTCGCGCACCGTTGGCGGCACCTGTAGCTCGCGCAGCTTCAGCCGGACCCACTGTCCGTCGCGGAAGACGAGGTCGGCACGGTCGCACATGAGGCGAACCGACTCCTCCAGGGCCAGCGGAACGCCACCGGTCCGCTCGTGCATGAACGTCGCGAACTCCTGCGATACCGGGTTGCCGTCCAGCATCGAGGACACCAGCGCTGCCGTGTCGTCGGGTCGCATCGGCGCCAGGGCGATCCTCAGCTGGGTCACGCCAGCAGGCAACCGGGACGTCAGCCGCAGCAACAGCGATCCGTCGTCCACCTCCTCCGGCCGATAGGAGACCACGAGGCTCAGCCCGTCCGACTGCTGTCGGGAGGTGACGAACAGCAGGAACTCCAAGGTCACCTCGTCTGCCCAGTGAGCGTCCTCCAGCACGAGAACGTCGACACGCAGAGCCCGCAGCAGCTCGTCCAGGGCGCGGAACAGGCGATGCCGTGCCGCCTTCGCGTCGTCCAAGGGCGGCAGTGCGGGCGGCAGGTCCGAGGACCACTCAGGGAACAGGGGTCGTAACGCACCCGCAAGCTCGGTGAGCCGCAGTCGCGACACCGGGCGGTCGATCCCACGGAACGCGTCGACGATCGGTCCCAACGTCAGCGACTCGCGAAGCGGTGGGCACACCGAAACCAGAGCCGTGCGCTGGCCGGGCGCCGCCAGCCACTCCCGCAGCAGCCGGCTCTTCCCGATCCCCGCCTCGCCCTCCACCAGCACGATCGCCGGCGGCCGGGCCAAGGCGCCGCGAAGCGCCGCCATCTCCCGATCACGACCCACGAAATGCGGCGAAGAAACCGTCGGTGAAGTCCCGTCGTCCTCGGGCGAGGGAGCGAGCATGCGTGATGATCTCGCTTTTCGCTGCTCGGGCACAAGTACCACCGCGGCGACTCGCGTTGCGGGATCCTCAGCCGGAGTACCGAATCAGCATCGGGTTGGGCGGTCCGGAGACCGGGGTGTCCCGGAGCCGGTTCGCCAGCCACTTCGCCAGCCGCCCGGACGGCCGGGCTGCGCAGCGTGCCGCACGCCGGCGGGTCGGCAGGACCGCGGACCGTCTGCCGTTGGACGCCCGGCGCTGTACCTGTACGGGTCCGGCCGCGGGTTGTGGGTGTGGTCCGGCGGGTCGAGGCCACGCCTGACGCCCGGAGGCTTTTGTCATGGGTGTGGCGACTGCTGCGTGAGTATCAGCTGTCCGAGTTCCTGGGTGCACCGGGTGAGCGCAACGTAGAGGCCGTTCCAGCCGCGCGGTTCAGCAGCGATGCCTTGGGGGTCGATGAGGAGCGTCGCGTCCCATTCCAATCCCTTGGACTGGGCTGCGGTGAGCACCGGCACATCGCTCAGCACGGCTAGGAGTTCGGCGATGCGCACGGCGGGGGCGATGACACCGACCATGCCGCCATGCCACCGTTGCTGCAGCTGTCGGACAGCCCGGGCGGCAGCGGCGGCAAGCTGGGCGGGTGTGATCGTGAGCTCCCAGGGGGCGACGCCGGAGGAGCGTACCGCCCGTGGCGGCGTGTTGTGGCTGCCAGCTCTCTTCAAGACCGGTTCGGTGAGGTCCATGACCTCGCGCGGGGTCCGGTAGCAGATGGTCAGTTCCGCGGCGGTCCAGCGGTCTCCGAAGACAGCCTGCACCGCCTGTGCCCAGCTGGTGTGCCGGTGCGCTGCCTCCGCCTGGTCGATGTCGCCGACCGCGGTGATGGAGCGACTGGGACAGCGCCGTAGGACCATGTGCCACTGCATCTCGGACAGCTCTTGCGCCTCGTCGATCACGACGTGGCCGTACACCCAGCCGCGCTGCCGGCGAGCGCGGTCGGCGACGAACTCGCCCTGTGGTTGCGGGGCCTCGCCCTCGCCCAGCAGGTCGGCGAGGGCGTCGAGCAGGGCGATGTCGCTCGATGCCCAGGTGGCGGGCTCGGCCGAGACAGCGGTGATCTCCTGCGGGGACAGCTGCGGGGCGAACCGGGCCAGCAGCGTGCGGTCGGCCAGAAAATCACGCAGCAGGGTTTCGGCGTCGAGGGCGGGCCACCATGCCTCGATGAACCGGGCGATGGTGGCGTTCTCGGCGATACGATGACGGAGCTGTTCTATCTCCTCCTCGGAGAGTAATCCGTCGATGTCGCTGCCGGTGGACGTCGTGCCGGTGTGGTGGTCATGCCGCAAGTCCCTGTCGACGCGGGCGAGGATGTCCTCGAAGCCCTCCTCCATCTCGTTCATCAGCGCCTCGCGCTGCTCGACGACGACTTCGGCAAGGAGGTGGTGCAGCTGCTCGGCGAACGCCGCGCGGGCGCGGTGGTACGGGCGCCCCTGCACCGCCGAGGCGAGCGCCTGCGCCACTGTTGCGGCTGTGAGGACGTAGAACTCGCCCTCCCAGCGCAGCTTCAGCTCGCGGGGCCGGGGGAGCAGCGACGTGACGTAGTTTTCCAGCGCGGGCTGCCAGAGGGCGCGGCCCTTGATTTCGGCGAGAAGCCGGCTCTCGTCGCGGCCCACGCGGATCTCGGTCAGCAGAGTGTCGCAGGTCGCCGAGACGACGGCGGTCTCACCGAGCGCGGGCAGCACCTGGGCGATGTACTGGAGGAACCGCCGCGAGGGGCCGAGGACCAGGACCGCCTGGTCGGCCATCGTTCGGTGCGCGAACAGCAGGTAGGCGACGCGGTGCAGAGCAACCACGGTCTTGCCGGTGCCGGGACCACCCTGAACGATCAGCGGACCGGTCGCCTCGGCCCGGATGATGTCGTCCTGCTCGCGTTGCAGCGTCGAGATCGCCGTCGACATGCGGCCGGTACGCCGCCGGTCGAGGGCGGCCAGTAGAGCGCCTTCACCAACGAGCTCCGCCGTCATGCTCCCGTCCAGCGGCTCGTCGTCCACGTCGACAACGGTCGATCCCGTCGTGCGTATGTGACGGCGCCGTGCCTGACCCTGTGGGTCGACAGCCGTCGCGGTGTAGAACGGCCGAGCTGCGGGAGCGCGCCAGTCCACCAGCAGTGGCTCACTGTCGTCGCCGTCGTTGCGGAGACCGACACGGCCCACGTGTCGCACGCTGCCATCAAGGCCGTCGAGGCGGCCGAAGACCAGGCCTTCCCCTGCTCGCCGTAGCTCGTCGTACTGATGGCGGAGCATGCGCTGCCGGGCCCGCTCCAACGCGTCCAGGGCCTCTGACGAAAGCTCGGCCTGCAGGTGTTCGGCCAGCGTGTCGCGCCGGGCCGTGGCCAAGTCGAGAAACGCCTGTTCCTCGGCGACCGCGGATCGGCGCGCGGCGCCCTCCGCGGAAGAGGCCGGCGGTTCGCCGTTCGGTGCTCCTTCGCTGACGCCAGCAGTGCCGTTGCTCAGAGCAGAATCTGGTCGCATTCGCAAATCCTCGATCTGGTGTTCCGCTCGGACCGGATACGCCGCAGCGTATTCCGGCGGCAAGCATAGAGTCGGTTTCTCCTCGTCGGCCAGGAACTCTGCCGGCAGAGATGGGAATCTCAACGCCTTGAAGTTCTGGATCGCTTGTGGCCTCACCCAATCTTGATTCGCTTATTGACAGCTCGGGCCTTATCTGATCTGCGGGTGCGCTCCGGCCAGCCACACGTCGCCCGCGATGCGGATCCACGAGGACAGCACCCTCGGGGTGGGCCGAGACGCCTGTTCCAGCACGCAATACGTCGTCGCGGACCAGCCAGGAGGCCACCACCATCAGTTTGCGCGTCCCGCGAGACACCTTCTCGGTTAGATCGACAAAGCTGACCAAGTGCCCCGCAAATACATCAACAGCATTGCAACTGCTCGAATTATTCGACGAACACCTTCACGGAGTCGGCTAGTCCGTCGTTCCGGTTGATGCCGACGAAGAACTCGCTCCCCACTTGGGTGATGGTGGCGAGCCGCGCTTGGCATACTGCGTGTCTCCGACCTCAGCCCGTGCCTGTCAGGTGTTTCTGGCGGGCCCCTCGGAATCAATCATCTGCTCACCGGCGCGGTACACGGCGAGCGGGCGGCGCAGTACCGTGATGTCGCTCGTCGGGTCGCCGCTCACGACCAGTAGGTCGGCGTCAAATCCGGCGCGGACGCGACCCTTGCTCCGCCCGAGGCCACACACCTCGGCGCCGACCGAGGTGGCCGCGGCGAGGGCGGCGGTCGCGGGGATGCCACAGGCGACGTACTCGACGAGCGTCTCTGGCAGGATCCCGTGCGGCTTCGCCGGGCCGAGGCCCGCGTCCGAGCCGGCCACCAGGCGGGCCCCGGCCCGGTGCAGGGTGGTAACGCCGTCGCGCAGCGCGCCTTCGCTGAGCCCGGCCCGCGCCGCCATCGCCACCACCTCCGGTGGCGTGACCACGGCCGGGTCGGTGCCGAGCGTGGCACAGACCGCCACCCCGGCCGTGGCCAGGCGGTCCGCGAGCTCGTCGGGGACGTGGGCGCCGGTCGCGGTCACGCACGTGCAGTGTTCGATGCCGTCGACACCGACGCGCAGCGCCTGCTCGACCGCGCTGAGCGCGTGCGCGTGCGCGGTCACCGGCAGGCCCAAGTCGTGCGCCCGGGTCAGCGCGGCGGTCAGCTCCTGGTCGGTGAACTGAGGCCGGGTGGTGTCGGTGCCGGGGGTGAACACTCCACCGCTCGCCATGACCTTCACCAGGTCAGCGCCGGTCTCCGCCCGCAGCCGCACGGCCTCGCGGATCCCGTCGACGCCGCTCGCCTCGCCCCCCATCGACCAGCAGTGCCCGCCGACGCTGGTGACCGGCGCGCCCGACCCCACCACCGTTGGCAGATCGTCGCGCACCTCACGGTCCCGCCACCGGAGTACGGCGCCGCGCCGGTCGCCCAGGTCCCGAACCGTCGTGACGCCGGCCGTCACGTGCGAGCGCAGCGACGCCTCGATGACCGCGTCGAGGTCCGGCTCGGGACGCTCGGCGAGCCGGCCGAGCGCGTCGAGCCCAGCATCGGCGCAGAGATGCACATGCGCATCGATCAAGCCAGGGAGCACGCTGCCGTCCGGCTCCTCGCGCACCGGCCAGCCCTCCGGCACCTCGGCCCGACCCCCGTGCACGCCGGTGATGCGCCCGCCGTCCAGCAGAACCAGCACCCCGCCGTCCACCAGCCGCTCGCCGTCGAACATCCGCGCCGCCCGGACAGCATGCTTCGTCATCGACCCTCCCAGCTAGGTTGAACCGTTCGGCCAGACACTCGGCTGACGGCGCTCCGCGAACGCGGGGCTCTGGTCAGCCTGCGATACGACGCGGAAGCCACCAGCAGTCCGACGCCCCAGAGTGTGTGTGGCCCCCTGTTTCCAGCAGCAACGGCAGGAACGGACCATCGAGATCACCGCGAATCCAGGCGCTCCTGAGCGTGGCTGCAAGCCGATGTGGACGGCGTCGCCAAAGACTCGCAGTCCGAGACGCTATCGCGCCGGTGCTCGAACCAGGGTGACACGCCGGCGGTAGTCGGCGGCCACGGCTACGACGAGAGGACCCCATGCGATCAGTGGCACGTAGTATCGGAGCACCTCCCAGTCGGGAGCTGGATGCACGGGTTCGTCGTGGCCGATTCCGACCCACCCGCGCGGCACGAAGTGGAACGTCTGGTTCAGGACGAAGTACACGGTGATGGCGACGAGCAGTGAACCGCCGGCCACGGCAAGGATCACGACTGGGCGTCCCGGGATCGGCCGGCCTCCGAGCAGCGGTACCCAGTGCGGAACCTGTTCTCCCCATCGATGCACCAGTCCGAGTGTCGACAGGGCAAGCACCATCGACAGGGCGGACAGGAAGACCATGTACCACGTGGTGGGGGTTCCGTCAGTGAACAGGAGGGACACTCGCCAGACCGCGGACGGCAGGACGCAGAGCGGGACGGCGTAGGCGGCCCAGACGGCCCAGGGTGACGGTGCCGCGGCCCAGGCACGCTCAGAGTCGGTGGACGTCACGAGTGCTCCGATCCTCGAAGGCCGACGTCGATGCGGCTTCGGCCGTGGCCCGGTCGAACTGGCGGCACAGGGCGGCAGGCCGGTGGCCTGTTCCTGCGGCCGGTGGTGAGGGCGTAGCCGGTGGTGGTGACGCCCAACGACACACCCCAACCGAGGAACACCAGCAGCGTGGCGGCCACCGCCCAGCCCTCCCACGCGTCTGACCAGTGCGTGTCGCCCGCGAGCAACTGCCGCAGGAACACCGAGACGCTCAACGCGCCGTAGGTGACCAGGGTGAGCGCCACCACCCCGGCGGGGATCACCGCCAGGAGCCGGGGAACCGGTCGTCCCCGCAGTCCCGGCACCCAGCGTGGGAACTGCTGCCCCCAGCGTTGTATCAACCCGAGAGCGAGCAGGCCGGCGAGTGGTGGGACGAGGGTGATCGCCACACCGGTCCAGGTCGAGAGGCTCCGGTGGATGTCATCCAGTTGCCGCTGCTGAATTCCGAACGGAACGCCGAGCACCCACAGCCCGTGCGGCAGGGCCCAACCGACCACCGGCAGAGCGACCGCCACGTACGCCCAGCGGCGGGTCCACCGCGGCACCGGATGGTAGCCGGCTTCCCGCGCTGCGCGCCGGGGCGCGCAGGCGTTGGCGAGCCCGGCGAACAGGAGACCGCCGGTCGCCAGCGCGAGCCGTGCGCCGAGGTCGCGCCAGTCCGAGGGGCGTCCCGCCAACGCCACAGGGATCTCGAAGAGCAGATGCAGTGGGAACGCGAGGACCAGGAGCAGCGCGGCCGCCCCCCAACGCCGGCGGCCGAGTAGCGGCCGGGGAACCGGATCGTGCACACGACCAGCAACGCGAGGGCGGCACCGACTCCCCCCGCTCCCCACCCCGCCCAGAACGGCAGTGTCTCGACCCGGTTCGCGCCGCATCCGGCCGTCGGGTCGACCAGATCGGTGCGGTCGCAGGCGGTGTACCCCCACCGGCCACCCGCGATCCAGTACGCCCGCACAGTCACCTCGGCGACGACGAACACGACGCAGGCGACCGCCCACGGCCGGACCCGAGGAGCGGCAGTCGACCGGGGGGAACGAGCCGAAAGACCTTGCGATCGGTCGGCAACTCGACCAGCCACCCCGGGACTGACGGAACAAGGCTTGATGGTCATGGACCAATGCTCTGTGGCGACTGGCGAGGCTGTCCTCCCGGTAGAGGGGGACGCGCTCCCTCTGCCGGGGGAGTGCAGACCTTGAATGGTCCAGTTGTATGAGGTTGGAGGGGCAGTCCGGTGTGAGCGAGGAAATCGTCGAGTAGGTCGGTGTGGACATGGTCGACTGGTATGCGCGGGCCGAGATGGGTGATGGCGTCGTCCGGATCTCGGAACCGCACGTCAACGAGCTGGTGTCGGCGAACTTCTGGTGGTTGCGCGGCAACGATCGTGACATCGTGATCGACGCCGGGCCCGGTGTCGTCGCGTTGCGGAAGGCGATTCCGGCCCTCTTCGATCGGGATCCGATGGTCCTGCTCACCCATGCGCACCTGGATCATGTCGGTGGGGCGCCTGAGTTCGGTGACCGGGCCGCCCATCCCGCCGAGGCGGGACTCCTGGCGGCGGGAATACCGGCGAGCCTGTACGGCGCGGAACTTTACGACAAACTCGGGATCGACGGGGCGGACGAACCTGTCCCGGATCTCATGATCGACGCGTTGCCCGGTCCCGGCTACGACCCGGCCACCTACCGCGTCGAACCGATGACCCTGAACCGCTTGCTGGACGACGGCGACCGAATCGACCTGGGCGGGCGAGTACTGACCGTGCTGCACCTTCCCGGCCACACACCGGGAAGCGTCGCCCGGCTGGAGGAGCGCACCGGGGCCCTGTATTCCGGCGACGTCATCTACGACGGTGCCTTGATCGACAACCTGCCGAACTCCGACGTGGCTGCCTACCGGCGAAGCATGCAGTTCCTCGCCGACCTCGACGTGTCCGTCGTCCATCCCGGCCATGGGCAGAGCTTCGACAGGACCCGCCTTCGCCAGTTGGCCGAGACCTACCTGCGCAGGAAAGCCTAGGGCTGGGTCGGGTTGGAGCAGGCGAGCGACCCTGACGCCGCTCAGCCCGAGATGATCAGGCGGTAGCCGTAGTCCATGGACTCTCGGGTGAGTAGGTTTCTGTGCCGACGGTGCCAAGCTCCTGAGCGCAGGTCGGCGTGCAGCTTTCCGACGCCTTCCCCGACCAGCGCCACGTCGTGGCTGCGGACGGACAAGGGGTGACCTTCACGACCTCACTTTCTGCGACCACGCCGTCACCGTCGTCGACCCGCGTCTTCCGCCGCGCGTCTGGTACCCGGCCCGGGGCCTGGCCACGGTCTGGCACACCGACGCCGCCGTCGCGCCGCAGGCCCTGGCCGACCTGCTCGGCCGTACCCGCGCCCGAATCCTCACCGCCCTCGCACAGCCAGCCGGCACGACCGACCTCGCGCATCGGTTGGGCCTGAGCCCCGGTACGGTCAGCCAGCACCTCGGGGTCCCGCATCGCGCCGGACTGGTCACCCGAGCCCGACACAGCCACGTCGTCCTGTACATGCGCAGCCCGCTCGGTCACCGGCTGGCGATCTGACGGGGCGGACTTCACCACCCGCCTGGCCATCGCCATCAGCGGCCGGCAACCGGAACGAGATGCGTGCCCCCAGGAATGCGCTCAGGCCCGGGAGACCGGAACAAGGCGCGGGTCCGTGGTTCCGTTCAGCCAGGAGCGCAGGACCTCGTTGAACAGGTCGGTGTCTTCGACGTTCCAGATGTGGTGCATTTTCGGTGCGAGCCGCAGCTGTGCTTGCGGCGCGGCATGGGCGATTGCCCGCAGGGAGTTGCGCGCCACCGCGGATTCCTTCTCGCCTGCGATCGCGAGCAGAGGGCCAGAGTAGCGACCTAGGTCCGCGGGCACGCCGCCCGCGATCACCTCGGCGTTCATCGCGGACGCGGTCTCGCGGCGTACTGACAGTCCGTGCGCGACGTACAGCGCACGTGAGTCGTGCGGGATGCCGAACGCCGCCGCTTGCGCGCGCCAGAACCACGCCGCCCGCCAGAACGCCAGCTGCAATCGGCAGATCAGGCGCACCCCGACGCCGGCGGGCTCGAGCGGCGCTCCGCTGAGGAGTGCCGAGCGCACCCGGTCGGGGTGTCGCGCCAACACGCGAAGCGCCAGCAAGCCGCCCAGGGAGAGCCCGGCGAGATCGAAGCGGCCGTCGACGCCGTGGTCGGTCACCCGTGCCACCACGTCGTCAGCGATCGCATCCAGACCATGCCAGTCCTCGCGGACGCGTTCACCGAAGCCCGGCAGGTCGGGCGTGATCACCATCCGATCTGCGAACGCGGGCAGCTGCGGCTGCCACATCCAGTTCGCGACGTTGCCTCCGTGCAGCAGCACCAGGGGGAACTCGACCGAGGTCATGGCGGGGCGGTGCACCTCGGGAAAGCCGCTCATGCGAGTTCCTCCTCGACGGCGTCGAGCCAAGCGAGTTCGGTGCGTAGATGCGCGACGCCATTGTCGAGCGTGGCGAGCCGCAGCCGGGAGCCGCGATCGTGCCCTGTGGCCTCGGCGCGCACCCGCTCGAAGCGCGCCAGCTGCGCCTGGGTTGCCACGCGATGCTGGGCGAAGAGTGCGCGGAGCCCGTCCTCGTCAAGATCGGCACCGAAGAACACCCGAGCGAGGAAGGAGTCGCGGTTGACCTGGCGCTCCGGCTTGGTCGCGAGCCACGCGGCGAGAGCCGCCCGCCCCGCGTCGGTGATGCGGTGCTCCTGGCGGTCGGGCCCGGCGGACCCGACCACCGTCTCGACCTCCGCGTACCCGTCGGCGACGAGCTGGGCGAGGGTGCGGTAGATCTGGGCCTTGTCCGCCGACCAGAAGTGCCCGACGGTCGAGTCGAAGTGTCGCTTGAGGTCATAACCGGTCATGGGCGCGAGGGCAAGAAAGCCCAGGATGATGCGTGACAGGTTCACATCACTAGTAGACAAGTCTCCATGTGACTTGTCAACTAGTCCCGTATGCCGCCAGCAACCGCGCGATCGCGCCGTGCTGGGCACGGTTCTTGCCGCAACGAGCCGGACGGCGCAGCGTTCACCTTGACCTCCAGTCGGCATCAGGTTCTACGTTCGGGGTGATCGTGCGTATTCGCGTTTGGGGGAGTGCCCTGTCATGTCTGTCAGCTGGGCCTACATATACGAGCACCCTGGCACCGATCCGATCGCCGATCGCCGGGTGATCGACCGTGCCGGTCAGGTGACGTTTCTGGTGCCGGTGCCGGACCCGTCGGTGGCGCCGCAGGTCGCGGTGAGCCTGGTCGACGAGGGGATCGGGCTCATCGAGTTGTGCGGTGGGTTCTCGCTGGCGGCGGCGGCGCTGGTCGCCGAGGCGGTGGCGGGGCGCGTACCGGTCGGGCACGTCACCTTCGCGGTGGACTCGGTGCGCGGGGCGGCCGCCTACGGTGCGCAGTTCGAGCAGCAGACGCCCAGCGTCCCGAGTTGATCCTGCTTGGCCTGGACATGCCCCGAGTACATCTCGATGGGGCTGATGCAGGTCTTCGCGCTGCACTGCCACGTACGGTTGGGCATGCGTTGCCGGTAGGTCGTGCGAAGGCCAAGAACTTCGTAGAAGTCGACCATGTCGTCGATGGAGGCGCAGGGCAGCAGCGGAACGGTCACCTCGTTGGCCATGCCCTCTCTCTATGCAGGTCGGTGTGCCCGTTGCACATGGAGTTGGCCGTTCGTCCTCACGAGGCACGTGATGGGCCGAGGCGCGGTCCCGTAGATAGGAAGCCAGGGAAGAACTCAGTGCCGGCTCCGAGAAAGGCGGGTCGGCCCGGCCGTCGCCGCGGCCCGGCGCCCGGGTGCGGCAACGGCCGGTTCCGGCCGGACGGAAGGGGCCTCGGTTCAGCGGCCCGGCAGGCGTTCGGTGATCTCCTGCAGGATGAATCCGTTGCCGTCCGGGTCGGTGAACGAGGCGAACGACCCGTACGAGCGCCGGCCGGGGTAGAGGCCGGGCACCCGCTTGTCGGTGCCGGCGTGGTGGAAGACACCGTCCGCGTCGTGGAAGATCTCGCTGACCTCGACGCCCTTGCTGACCAGGTCCGCGCGGGCCTCCTCGATGTCCCTGACGATGAGGTGCACGTTTTCCACCGAACCGGGGGCGGCGGTGCCGATGCCCTCGCCGACCACGATCGAGCAGTGCGATCCGGGCGGGGTGAAGTGCACGACCCGGAAGCCGTCGCCGCCGGCGTAGTCGAGGTCCTCGCGGAACCCGAGCCGGCTGTAGAACTCCCTGGCCCGGTCGACGTCGGCCACCGGCAATACGATCAGCTCAAGCTGGTAGTCCACCATCATGTCCTCCTGGGCGAATCGAATGCCGTCCGGCATCCGGCACCCACCTTCGCGCGCCCGCAGGTGCCGTCGCCCCAGGGAGACACCCTGGGGCGGCCACGGGTCACCGGTCGCGCAGCGCCACGGCCAGTTCTCGCCGGGAGGTGATGTCCAGCTTGGTGAAGACCTTGCGCAGGTGCCACTCGACGGTGCGCGGGCTGAGGAAGAGCATGGCGCCGATCTCGGGATTGGTCCGTCCCGCCACGGCCAGGCGTGCGATTCGCGCCTCCTGCGGAGTGAGGTCGACGGGCACGTCGAGGGCCCGCTTGCGTACGGTTTCCCCGGTCGCGGTCAGCTCCCGGCCCGCCCGGTCGGCGAAGCCCTCCGCGCCCGCCGTGGCGAACGTCTCGTACGCGTCACGCAGCTGTGTCCGGGCCTCACCGCGCCGGTTCTCCCGCCGCAGCCACTCGCCGTACAGCAGGCGTGCCCGGGCCAGTTGCAGCGCCAGCCTGGTGTTGGCGAGCTGCTCGATCGCCTCACGGTAGTGCTCGTCGGCGTGCCTCGGACCCGCGGTGAGCGCGTCGGCGAGGGCCTGGACACCGCGCGCCCATGCCGTGCCGGCAGCTCCGGTGCGCTCGGCCAGACGGTCACGGGTCTCGGCGGCCAGCCCGGCGTCTCCGACCCGGCTGGCGGCCTCGATCAGCTCGCTGAGCGTCCAGCTGAAGACGCCGAGGTCCGCATACTCGGCCGCGGACCGCGCGGCCGCCAGCGCAGCCGGGTACTGGCCGAGTCCATTGGACAGTACGGCCTTGGCATAGCCGGCGAGGCCGACCAGGCGGCCCTGCCCGCGCGCCTCACCCTCCCGGACCGTGGCGTCGATCAGTTCGACGGCGGGGAGTTCCTGACCGCGATGCGCGGCAAGGGTGAGCGCGGCGGATGGATGCATGGTCAGCCCGGTGGCCTGCTCGAGAGCGCAGGACTCATCGATCAGGTCGGACGCGTCGGCGAACCGGCCGCTGAACACCAGCGCACCGGCACGGAACACGAGCGCCGTCGGCAACAGCGACAACGAGCCGGTGGCGCGGGCGAACCGGACTGCCTGCTCCGTGAGCCGATGCCAGCCCTCGTCGTCCCACACCTCGTGTGCCACCGGGGCGGCCAGCCACAGCAGGGACAGGTCCTCCTCCGCGGTCAGCGCGTCAAGCGCGCGGCGCAGCTGCGGCACGGCGGCTGCATGCCCGTCCAGGTTCAAGGTGCTGAGTCCGGTCAGCAGCAGGCCGGTCACGTCGTCGCCGGCGGGTACTCCGCGGGCCGCCTCGGCGGCCCGGCGCAGGTCGTCGCCGCCGAACCGGCCGGCGTGCACGGCAGCGCCGGCCGCGCTGAGGTATGCGGCGCGGGCAGCGTCCAGATCGAGGTCGGTGAGGCAGCGGGCGGCGGCAAGCAGTGGCGGGCCGGCCGCCTGACCGGGGTTGAGGGTGAACGTGACCTGGGCGCGGAGCCGCTGCACCTCGGCGGCCTGCAAGGCGTCGAGCGGACCGAGCTCGGCGGCGGACAGCAACTGTGCCGCCTCGGCCGCAGCGCCGGCCTGCAGCTGGGCCTGCGCCGCGGCCAGGGTACGCGCGGCGCGCGACCGCGAATCCGGGGTGAGTTCGGCAGCCCGTACGAGAAACGACGCGGCAGCAGCGCGGCCCCCTCGGGCCAGCGCTCGACTGGCTGAGCGTTCCAGCTCACGCGCGACCTCCTCGTCCGGACCGACAGCGGCGTGCGCGCGGTGCCAGGCGCGGCGGTCAGGGTCGCGCCGGGGGTCGGTCACTTCGGCGAGAGCGCGATGCACGTCGCGCAGCTCGCTGGCCTCGGCCGCGCGCCAGGTGGCCGAGCGGACCAGCGGGTGGCGGAAGCGCACCCGGGCGCCGAACTCGACAAGCCCGGTGGCCTCGGCCGGCGCGGCGGCTTCGGGCCGGATGCCCAGGCGGTCGAGCGCGCGCCACAGCAGCGGGACGTCGCCGACCGGCTCGACGGCGGCGGCGAGCAGCAGTCGCCGGGTGTCCGCCGGCAGCGCGGCGACGCGTCGCTGAAAGCCCTCCTCCACTCGGCCGGCCACGGGTGCCCCGCTCTGGGCGCCGAAGCCGAAGGCCAACTCCGTGGGGGTGAGGCCGCGCGGCAGTTCGAGCAGAGCCAGCGGGTTGCCGCGCGTCTCGGCGACGATCCGGTCCCGTACGCGGTCATCGACCGGCCCGGGCAGCACGGAGTCCAGCAGCGCCCGCGCGTCCGCGGCAGGTAGCCCTTCCACGTGCAACTCCGGCAGGCCACCCAGGATCCGCTCGTCGTCGGGGCTACGGACGGCGAAGACCAACGCGACCGATTCGGCGTCCAGCCGGCGGGCGACGAAGGTGAGGATGACCTCGGACATCCGGTCCAGCCACTGGACGTCATCGACAATGCAGACCAGCGGCTGGTCCGACGCCGCCTCCGCGAACAGCCCCAGGACGGCGAGCCCGACGAGCAGCCCTTCCGGCGGCTCTCCGACGCTCAGCCCGAAGGCGACTGACAGGGCGGCGCGCTGCGGCTCGGGCAACTGGTCGAGGTGGTCCAGCAGAGGCGCGCAGAGATGCTGCAACGCGGAGTAGGCGATCTCCGACTCCGGCTCCACCCCGCCGACCCGGGCCAGACGGTCGGTCCGGGCCCTTTCGGTCAGGTAGTCGAGCAGCGCGGTCTTGCCGGCGCCCGCCTCGCCGCGCAGCACCAGCACTCGGCTGTTCCCGGCACGAACGTCACGGAGGAGGTCGTTGAGCAGGTTCTTCTCGCGCCTGCGGCCGCGTAGCGCCGGGCTGTCGGTGTTACGTGGCACGTGACCGGAGCCTACACGGAGCTCTCTTTCAGTAGGCCAGCACAGTCCGGGAACCCCCGGTGCCACTCGGATCGAAAACAGTTAACCGCGCGGAGTCGTGTGCATTTCCGTGTCAATTCTGAGGACGAGCGGTAATTGCTCAAGGTCACGGCGTTTCTCGTGAACAAAAAGGGAATGAGGTCGCTGAGCGTATCGAATACTGATCCGCTCGGTGACTCGGCCACCGAGGCCGTGCTGACCACGTGATCGACAGCCTCGGCGCGCCCGTCCGAGCCGGTGGACGGCCCCGGCGAGTGAGGAATCGGTGCGGAGCCAAGCGGCGGCCCCGGCACTGGTGCCGGGGCCGCCGCCTGTTCCCGTCGTGGTCAGGCGTGCGTGCAGTGGAAGTTGGCGGCCTGGGCGGGATCGCCGTGGCCGGTGTAGCGGGCCACCATCGGGTAGCGGCAGACGTCCCGGGTGACGGTCTCGCCGTTGGTGCTGGCCGAGGCGGGCAGGGTGGCCGGGGCGTGGCCCTTCTCCACCCAGTTCACGAGGGCGGCCAGCGCGTCGTCGTCGCTCACCTGCGGGCCCGTGCCGCCGCCGCAGTGGTTTACGCCGGGCAGCAGGAACAGCCGGTAGAAGTCGTCGACTCGCTTGTTGCCGCCGAAGGTCCGGTTGACCTGTTCCCGGTAGTCGACGGTGCCCAGGGTCGGGATCAGCTCGTCGGTCTGGCCGTGCCAGCTCAGCAGCTTGCCGCCGGCCCGCGCGAATCGCGACAGGTCGGGGTCGTCGGTGCCGATGACGTCGTTGAACTGGCGCTGCGATGAGCGAAGCAGCCGCTCGAACGACGCATACGTGATCTTGGACGTGTCGAAGGACGGATCCCGGGTCACGAAGTTCTGGACCCAGGCGTTGGCGACGAAGAACGGCGCGCCGGGAGTGGCCAGGGGATCGAGGCTGGCACCCTTGTTCGGGCCGTACCAGAGCTTCTTGCCCGTGCTGGAGACCGGACCGGCCCAGATCTTGTTGACCGCGTTGGCGGTGGCGCGGGAGATGGTGAACTCCTTGCCGTCGCAGACGACTGTGGTGCCGATCATCCGGCGGGCGTCCCAGTGGCAGTCTCGCGGGTTGTCGATGATGCCGTCGGCGACCCCGTCGAGGCCGTCACAGGCCTTGACCGCCGCCGTGGTGAGGGCGTCCAGCTCGCATTTGCTGGGTCGGACCTTCTCCTCGTTGAAGACGGCCTGCGACCACAGCGTCGCGACCGCGAACCGGTCCCAGTTGACCGCCGGCGCCTTCGCCAGGATGCCCTGAAAGTCGCTCGGGTGGTCCTGGGCCTCCGCGTAACCCTGGCGGCCGCCGGTCGAGCAACCGTTCCAGTACGCGTAGCTCGCGGGCCGGTGGTAGAAGTTCCGGGTCACGTCCTTGCCGACGACGGCCATGTCGTGCAGCGAGCGCGAGGCGAAGTTCTGCAGTAGCGGGGTGTTCACGGTGCCGTCGGCGGTGCGTCCCCAACTGGCGTCCAGCGGGTTCTGGCCGACGCCGGCGTCGGTCGCCGCTCCCACGTAGCCGCCCTTGACCGCTAGCACCAGCGGGTGGAGAAACTCGCCGGCAAGGTACGCGCTGCCGCCCGTGCCCTGGAACCGGCCGTTCCAGTCCTGCGGGTTCTGCGGCAGCGAGACCTTGATGTTGACGTGGTCGTTCGCCCCTGGGTGGGTCACGGTGACGGTGATGTCGCACCAGGCCGGCACGTCGTCGATCGGGGGGTAGTCGAGTAGGGGAGGGGCCGGCGGGAAGGTGACCCGTCCGCCGGGGTTGGCTACCGCCGTCACCTTCTCCACCACAGTGCCGGAGGGCGCGGAGACGGGAACGGCGGCGCAGGTCGTGGCAGTCGAAAGGCCGCCGGTGTGTACGGCGGTGGCGCTCGCGGCCATCGGCACCAGCGCGGCGGCTGCCGGCACCGCCGCCGCCAGCAGGACGATCAGGCGTCGTTTCATGCCGACACCCTCACCCGCGGCATGTGTGGCTCGCCCCAGGGAACCACCCTGGGGTGAGCCCTGGCGACTGGAAGCCGCGTCGCAACCGTCTCGGGCCGAGGCCACTCTACTGGCGGCGCCGGGCGTCGGCCTCGACGTCGAGCAGGTCGTTCAGCGCCAGCGCCGAGTTGATCAGGGAGAGGTGGCTGAACGCCTGCGGATAGTTGCCGATCTGCTCACCTGTCGCGGCGATCTCCTCGGCGTACAGGCCGAGATGGTTGCTGAAGGTGAACATCTTCTCGAAGGTGAGCCGGGCGTCGTCCAGGCGACCGGAGCGGGCCAGCGCCTCGACGTACCAGAACGTGCACATGTTGAAGGTGCCCTCGTGCCCGGGAAGGCCGTCGGGGGAGTGGACCGGGTCGTACCGGTGGACCAGGCTGTCGGAGACCAGCTCACGCTCGATGTTGTTCAAGGTGGACTGCCAGAGGGGGTCGCTCGGCGTCACGAAGCCGACCGCCGGCATGGCGAGCAGTGCCGCGTCCAGCACGTTCTCGTCGTACGCCTGCACGAAGCTGCCGCGTTCCCGATGGTATCCGCGGGCCATGACCTGGTTGTAGATCCGGTTGCGTTGCTCGGCCCAGATGGTGGTGTCCCCGGGTCGGCCGGTGCGGGTGGCGAGGCGGATGGCCCGGTCCAGCGCCACCCAGGACATCACCCGGCCGAAGGTGTAGTTGCGGGGGTGGTGGCGGCTCTCCCAGATGCCGGCGTCGGCCTGGTCCCAGTGGTGGCAGAGCCAGTCGACGAGCCGGACGGTGCTCTTCCACACCTGATGCGAGACGCGGATGCCCTGCTCGTCGGCGAGATGCATGGCGTAGAGGGCCTCGCCGTGGATGTCGAGTTGAAGCTGGTCGGCGGCGCCGTTGCCGATCCGCACCGGCCGGGAGCCGCGGTAGCCCTCCAGGTGGTCGAGAGTCTCCTCGTGCAGGTCGGAGGAGCCGTCCACCCGATACATGATCTTCAGCGGGTCCTGGTGGTCACCGGCCTCGCGGATCCGCTCGTCCAGCCAGTTCATGTACCGGCTGACCTCCTCGGTGAAGCCGAGGCCCAGCAGCGCGTGCACCGAGAACGACGTGTCGCGTACCCAGGTGTAGCGGTAGTCCCAGTTGCGGGTGCCGCCGACCAGCTCGGGCAGCGCGGCGGTGGGCGCGGCGATCATCGCACCGGTCGGCGCGTACGTCATGAGCTTCAGCGTGATGGCCGAGCGCTCGACCATCTCCCGCCACCGCCCGGTGTAGCGCGAGCGCTCCACCCAGCGCCGCCAATAGTCCCGGGTCCACTCGAACATCCCCTGGACCTCTGCCGGCGAGAAGATCCTTGGCTCCGTGCCGGCGGTCTCCAGCACCACCCCGCCGGTGTCACCCTCGTTCAACGTGCCGTACGCGACCAGGTCGCCGTCCTCCAGGTGGACTTCGCCTCCCTGCGAGATCATCTGCGGCACCGGGTCGATGGGGTTGAAGGTGAGCGCCGCCGACCGGCTGCGGAAGAGGTACCCATTGCGGTGGCGCTCCAGCTGGTGCTTCTCCCGGGCGTAGTCGAACCGGGGCCGGCACTCCACCCGGAACCGCATGCTGCCCCGGACCATGTTGACCATGCGGACCAGGCGGTGCGTGTCAGTGGTCAGATCGCCGGTGACCGGCATGAAGTCCATCACCTCGGCGACGCCGTCCGCGCTGATGAACCGGGTGATCAGGATCGGAGTGCCAGGCAGGTAGAGCTGCTTGGTGACGTACCGGACGTCGTGCGGGGCGATGCGAAAATAGCCACCGCGCTCACGGTCCAGCAATGCGGCGAAGATGCTCGGCGAGTCGAAGCGCGGCGCGCAGAACCAGTCGATCGTTCCGTCGCACGTCACCAGCGCGGCGGTCTGCAGGTCGCCGATGAGCCCGTGATCCTCGATCGCCGGATAGCTCTCCACGTCGTCCCCCGGTCTCGACAGCCCCTGGGCAGTAACCTAAGGGACGAATTGTCGAGTTCGGCATGATTACGTGCTCAGCCACCCTCCCGCGCGCCCCGGCGGGCCTCGACTGGTCCAGAGGGCAAAGGCCCGCAGCCGCCCCACCGGCGAGGCCGACATCTACCGGAACTCGGCCGTCGTTCTTCCCGCTCCCGAATGGTCCGCCGGTCGGTCAGCGCGCCGAGGGGTTGCGCGATGTCCGCACTGCGCATCAGCGGGGTCGACTCTTCTCGCACCCACCCCTATAGTCAGTTCCATTATGAAACTTACCGTCTTCTGGCGCTGGTGGGTGGCCGGCAGCACCAGTCACCTCGGCTCGGCAGTCGGCGGGGTGGCCCTGCCGCTGACCGCGCTGACCGTGCTGGACGCCTCGGCCTTCGAAATGGGTCTGATCACGGCGGCCGGCTATCTCGCGTACCTGTTGATCAGCCTGCCGGCGGGGGTGATCGTTCAGCGCGTGCCGCTGCGCGGCATGCAGGTCGCCCTGGATCTGACCCGGGCCCTCGCGATCGCGTCCGTCCCCCTGGCCTGGTGGTTCGACGCCCTGACGGTGGCCCAGCTGATCGCGGTCGCGTTGGTCGTGAGCTTCGCCAACGTGCTGTTCGACGTAGCGAACCAGACCTTTCTGCCGGAGATCGTGCCGGCCGCGCAGCTGCAGGCGCGCAACAGCCTCAACTCCGGCACCCATGCCGCCACCCAGCTGGGCGGGCCGTCCCTGGGCGGACTCGCGGTGCAGCTACTGGGCGCGGTGCCGACGCTGTTCGTGGACGCCGTCAGCTATCTGATCTCCGCCGTGCTGCTGCGGACCCTCCCGGCCCGGCGGGTGCAGCGACCGGCCGAACGGCCACCGATGGTCACGATGATCCGCAAGGGCTGGCACTTCGTGCTCCGACACCCCATCATCGGGCCGGCCATGTGGGACGCCACCGCGACGAACTTCGTCTGCGGCGCGATGCTGGCCCTCTTCCCGTACTACCTGGTGCGCGAGCTGCACGCGTCGCCGTTCATGGTCGGGCTGCTGCTCGCCGCCGACGGCCTCGGCACGCTCATCGGCGCGGCGCTGACCACCCGGTTCACCGATCGGGTCGGCACCGCACGCGGCCTGATCGTCGCGGCCTTCGTGGGCGTGGCCGGTGCGCTCATCATCCCGCTGGGCACAGGCACCGCCGCCTACCTCGCCTTCGCCGCCGGCAACCTCATCTTCGCCGGCTCCTCGGTGGTGCTCAGCGTGACCACCCGCACCTACCGGATGCTCGCCAGTCCGCCAGACCTCCTGTCGCGGGTGATCGCCACGGTCAAGTTCGTCTCCTGGGGCGCCATCCCGATCGGCGGCCTGCTCGCCGGCGCCCTGGCCGGGTCGATCGGTGCCCGCACCACACTGCTGATCTTCGGGGCTCTTACCGTGCTGTCCCCGATCATCTACCTGTCGACCCCGATCCGCCGGCTGCGGGACCTGCCGCTCGACCCCGCTCCGCAACCCGCCGAAGCTCGGGTGTGAACCGCCCGGCCCAGCCCCTTCCCCCACATCAGGGCGGCGACCCGCGTGTCGACGGGTGCCTTGCCGCAGCCCGGTGCCTTACCCCTTCGGCGCGCCGAAGGGGTAAGGCACCGCGGGCAGGCCCCGGCGGTGGAGGTCAGCCGCTTTGGTGGCGGCCGGTGGAGCGGATTGACCGGCGACCGCTCTCCTGATCCGGCTCGTTGTCCGCCACCGGGTTGCCCAGCCGGGTCACCCAGTCGACGAACTCCGCGTCCTGCCGCGGCAGCGGCTCGCCGTCCGTCGGAGTGCCCGCGCCGTCCCCGTCGGCCCGGGACTTGTTGCGCCGGAACAGGCCCAGCCGCCCGCTGGCACGTCCCGCCTCGACGGCGGCGACCGGATCGGTCCCGGCGGGGCCGGCCGGGGCGGCGTCGGTCGTGGGCGGGGGCCCGGCGCGCTGGGCGGTCGCGAAGGCGTCCCAGTTCGCGGCCTGGTTCAGGTTGGGCAGGGGCGGCCGGTGCCGAGGTGGGGGCGCCGGTTCGGGCCTCTCCTGCGTGCCGGCCGAGTGGGTCGCCTCGGCGCCCCGAGCGGGTTCGGTCGAGGATGGCACCCGCCGTGCTGGAACGACCGGCCAGGTCGCCTGAACCCGCGTCCGTTCGGTCTTCGGCGGCTGGTACATCCGGCTGGTCCCCGGGGCGACGAGTGCCCCGTCGGGCATCCCGTCGGGTTCGGTGTTGTCGGCCGCCTCCGCAGTCCCATAGCCGTCCCCTCCGGGGCCTGCGGAAAGGTAGGCCGCCGTCGCGGGGACCGGTTCCGATGTCTCCGGGGTGTCGTCGAGGTCGGCCGGTGTGGCGGGGTCGGCGGGTGCGGCGGTAACAGCCGGTGCGGCGATCCGCGTCGCGGAGCCGGCCGGTACGGCGCCGACGTCGCGGTCGCCGGCCGGCGCACCGGAGCCCAGCGGTTCGGCTGCGGTCGGGAGCTTCGCCGCGGTCGCGCCGACGACCGGCCCGGTTGCGGCCAACTCGACGGGCTCCGGCTCGTCGGTCGTACCACCGGCGGCCGGCGTCATGGCCTGCGGCACGGCGGAGCCGGCGGACAGCGGACGGAGGATGTCGGTCGGCTCGACGACCCGCGCTTCGGCGGTGCGCGGCAGGAGCGGCCAGCGGAACGACGCGACCGCGGCCGAACCGAGCACACCGGCGGCGACGGCGAGCAGCGCGCCGTAGTACGGCGTGATCTGGTACCGGTCGACGGCGTCGCCGGGACCGGCGGTCAGGTAGGCGAACGCGACCAGCGCCGTGCCGGCCGCACCGGTCGCGCCGTTGACCAGCGGCGGATGCCCGCGCCAGCGGCCCAGCCCGCCGGTCACCGCGCCGATGAGCAGGGCCACCGCCGGCAGGATCATGATCGCCTGCCGGTGTGCCGCGTCGGCGCCGAGTCCGGCCGGCTCCAGCACGCCGAGCCGTACGGCGGGCAACGGCCCGGCGGTCGCGAGTGACGGGACGACCGAGACGAGCGCCAGCAGCCAGACCACGCCGCCCACCGCCGCCAGGTTCCAGCCCAGCGGCGGCTTCACCAGTACGGCGATCGCGGCACCCGCGCCGACCAGCGCGCCGAGCGTCGCGCAGATGACGACGGCCCAGATCGGGTCCACAGAGAAACTCTCCGCTGCCCGGGCCGGCCGGAGGCAGAGCGGCACCACGACGATGGCACCCAGCGCGGCGGCGGCGGCGACGGCCACCAAACTGCCCGTGCTCTTCAGGACCCCGTACCGGCGGGCCAGGCGTGCGCTCACGACGGTGCCGGCTACGGCGGCGTGTGCCGCGAACCAGCCCACCCAGACAAGCTGGGCAGGCCACTGGTTGACGGCGGCGCCGGTGGAAGCGCCGCTGAGCTGGACGATGCCGAAGCTGAATGCGATGCCGAGCTGACCGGCGCCGGCGAGCACGCCCACCCCGAGCGCTGTGAGCAACAGGTTACGCCACATGCGAGAGAACATGTCGGGCACGTTACGCATTTGGTGCGCCGGTTTGGACCGAAATGCCGGATCTCGCGTAGGGCCGCCGTGCCAGCGGTTACTCAGTTCGACCAGGCGGGCGACGTACGGGGTACCGCCCATGCTGGTGAGCATGTGGACGGTGCCCGGGTCGCGGTGGACGACGCCGCCGGTCGGCTCATCCCCACCGCGAGGCGTTTCGAGGTCGAACGTGGCCGGTCCTTCTCCGACTTCACGGCCCTCGTCGCGCGCCAAGGCTGCCGCCGACCGCGCGCCAACTTCGTCGCCGAGGACTGGTCATGTTTGACGGCCAACGCCGGCGTCCTCTCCGCCGCCGCCGACGCCGCACCGAGACCCGGCGACGCCGCCGGTCAGCGGGTGGCGCTTCGGCGGCGCGCGCCTACTCAGGCGGCAGCTGCTGCGCCACCCGATCCAGGCCGCCCTTGATGAGCTGCCCGTACTCGTCGTCGCCAAGCGCGCCGATACCCGCTCGCGCACACTGGAGATACTCGCGGGCACGGTCGAGATCGCCGAGCTTGCGGTAGCACTCACCCAGGTTGAGGTGCAACGACGGATACAGACCAGCCACCGACATCGGCACGCCAGCCTGCGCGAGCCGGGCATCGGTGAGCAAGTCGACCGCTGCCAGCGCTCGCTGATCCCAGATCAACTCCTGGTGGACGTCGTCCTGCACATCGGCCATCGAGTGCGCGAGGACGCAAACGTGCAAAGGATCGCCTCGCTCCCCGCCGATCTCGTCCCAGATCTGCGCAAACAAGTCGCGAGCAGCCTCACGCTGGCCTTGATGATGATGCAACTGCACCCCTTGGTTGATGCGGGCGAGCGTTGCATCATTGATCATCGGCTGCTCCTGCACGGTTCATGTCGCGACGATGGCTTGGATCGTACTTCGCCCCAAAACCATCGGCAGACCACTGGCCGGCTGCCGACGATGCGTTCGGTGCGCTCGATGCCTGCGCGGGGCGGCTGCGCGTCCCGGGAGCGGGTGGGGGCATTATCGTTCTGGCGTGCACATCCGTTTTGACGTCCCAGCCGATCCCGCGTACCCAGGCCGCGTGGCCGCTGCGCTCAGCACCGTCCGGCTGCGCAAATACGGCTATATCGGCGCGGTGCTGGCGACGGTCGGGGCGATCGGTTTCGCCGTCTCGCGAGGGTTCGGGTGGGGGGACCGGATCTCACCACTGTGCACGGCGTTGGTCGTGGGTGGCCTGCTGTCGATGCTGTACTCGCCTTGGGTGCGGTTGCGCGCCCGGCGCCGCTCCAGTCGCTACGCCGTCGAGGGCGCCTACGACATCACCGATGACAACATCATGATGCGCAGCGGCTCGGAGTCCGGCGGCATCGCCTGGGACGGGGTCGCCCAGGTAAGGGACACCCCTGAGTTCTGGATCGTGTTCGTCGGCCGGATGCCGGCGACCGTGATCCCACGCCGGTTGATGTCCGCCGAGGATGCCGAGACGTTGCGAGCCTATATGGCCAAGCGTGGGCTGCTCCGGCTCCGGTGAACTCCGATGAGCGGGTGTCCGGCTGGCCGCACGCTACCCGGCTGTCGCCGTCAAGCCTTCGCCTCCGCGGCCGTCTGCGATCAGCGCTTCGATTTCCGCCGCCACCTCTGGTAGTCCGCCATCGCCGAGCCGTCGGCCGGCCCGCAGATCGATGAGGTGGCGGACGACCGTCAGATGCTCGGTGAGGTCGGCGGGGCCGGGGGGATAGGTGCCCCGCTCCATCTCCGAGACAGTGGCGGACAGCCCAGTCACCACGTGGCCGAGCTGTGTACTCGCCGTGTGAGAGAAATCCAGTACGTCGATACCGGCGTCACGTGCTGCATCAAGGGCTCGTAGCAGGCCGAGTTGGGCGTCGTACCAGAGCCCGAAGAGGGCGAGGTCCCAGACCGCGGCCGCCTCCGGCGTCTCTCCGACGAAGCGAGGCCTGCTCAGCAGCTCGAGGGTCGTCCGGTGTTGTTCGAACGCGTGTCGCGAGCCGCTGTACAGGATCGTTGCGGCGTCAGTGCCGATCATCTCGGGCGACGCCTGAATCCCCGCGTCGAGGTATCGCGCCTCCAGGCTGGTGACCCGCTGGGCGGCAGACCGAGCTTCGCCAGGCGTACCCGTGTACATCCCGACAATCGTCTGCCCGGACAGGTCTCTGTCGAGCTGGGTGAGGCACTGCTCTACCGCCGTGTAGTCCTTGAGGGTCAGGAAGATGAGGGTGCTGGAGGACACCGCCTCCCGGACGGACCGCGCTGGTAGCGCCCCCGCGGCCACCAGCTCGGTTGCACGACTTTCGGTGCGGTTCCACACCGTGACGTCGTATCCCCCTCCCAGCAGTCGATGTACCACCGCACTGCCGATGGCCCCCGTGCCAACGACCGCGACCCTGGGTGCTGACTGCTCGACTTCGACCATGGCGCGATCGTCCAACGTCAACCTCGCTTGAGGTCAAGCCGACTGCTCCATCACGACCAGTAGGTCGGGCTGCGCCGAACCGCCCAGCGGAAGCTGATGCCTTCTACGGCGATCCGTCAGGAACTCTTGGTAGCCGACGCCTGCTGGGCTGCCGATCGGTAAATATGAAGCGTGTTGCCGGGGGCGTCGGGATACTGCCTCGGTGACCCTTGCCGCACTGCCTCGACTGCTCCGACCTCGTGCCCTGCGGCCCGGAGATCTGGTCGTGATCGCATCGCTGTCCGGCCGCTCCATGCCGTTTACGAGCCCGACCTCGAGCAGGCGGTGGTCGTGCTCGAGCGGATGGGATTCCGCGTGCGCCGGGCACCATTACTCGAAGCGGGGCGGCACCACTGGTGGAGCGCGGGTACGCCGGCGGAGATCGCCAGGGAACTCAATGCCCTTCTGCGTGATCCTGAGGTGCGCGCCATCATCGCTCATGACGGCGGCCAGACGGCGCTCGGCTACCTCGATCTGATCGACGTTGAGGCGATCACTGCCGACCCCAAGCCGATCCTCGGCTACAGCGACATCTCGCTGCTGCACCTGGTGCTCTATGCGCGCACGGGCCTGGTCGGGTTCCACGCCGACTTGGCCACTCCTGGACTCGGCGGGGCGTGGCAGGTCGCGCCCGCGGCGCGCAGAGCGGAGCTTGAGAAGCTCTACTCGGCGCTGCTGACCGGCACTGACGCGATCGGTGCGCTGCCTGCCAGCCCGTCATGGGAGTGCTGGCGTGCCGGTCGTGCCGAAGGCCGGCTGATCGGCGGAGTGCTCAATCGCATCATGCGGGCGCAGGCGACGCGTTTCGCGCTGCCGCTCGAGTGGTTCGACGGCGCGGTGCTGTTCTGGGAGGAGATGGGCGGCTACGCGTCCTGGGTGTGGAGCGATCTGCAGGTGCTGCGGCACTGCGGGATCCTCGATCGAATCGCCGGCATGGTCGTGGGCGTCCCGCACGCGATCGATGGACTCGGCGCGCCCGACGCGTCGCCGACCCTTCCCGAGATAGTCCTCGACGTCCTCGGCGACCGTGACATCCCGGTCCTGGGCAACGTCGAGTTCGGGCACGCCGGCCCGAATCTGCCGATGCCGGTCGGCATCCGCGTCGCCCTCGATGCCCAGCAGAGGAGTCTGTCGCTGCTCGAACCGGCGGTACGCCCGCTCATGGTGACCGACCGGGCGGCTGAGTAACGCGGATCAGTCAGCTGAGCTGTTCGGCCAGCCCGACGATGATGCCCTCCGGGCCGCGGACGTAGCAGAGCCGATAGATGTCCTCGTACTGCGCCAGCTCGCCGACTAGTTCGGCGCCGTGGGTACGCAGGCGGGAAACGACGTCCTCGATGTCGTCGACGGCGAACATGATGCGACGGATGCCCAGCGTGTTCGCCGGTGCATCCTTCGGCTCAGCGCTGATCGCCTTCGGCCTGTGGAACCTCGCCAGCTCGATCCGGCCGTGGCCGTCCGGGGTCCGCAGCATTGCGACGTCCTGTCGGACGTCGTCGATCCCGATGACACGCTCGACCCAGCGTCCCTCGATCGGCCCTTTGCCCTCCAGCTGCATGCCGAGTTCGACGAAGAACGCAATTACCGCGTCGAGATCGTCGACAACGATGAGGACGTTGTCCATCCGCTGGATCGTCATGCAGGGTCTCCTTGGGCGTGTGCGGCCACGGTGGCCGCATCCGTTCCTGAGACGGAGCCGCCACGCCGTTCTCGACAGGCTGTGCACCATCTTCTGCGAAACCTCGTGACGAGGCGGTGGCCAACACGCGCCAGCCGTACCGTTTCGGGTCAGCCGGCGAGCTGGTCGCGGCGGCGGGTGAGGTAGGCCCGCTCCGCGGGGTTGCCGGCGAGATCGATGGCACGGTCGTACGCCGCCCGCGACTCGCCACCGCGCCCGAGTCGCCGCAGCAGGTCGGCGCGCGCGGCGTGGAAGGCGTGGTAGCCGTCAAGGACCTCGGCGAGCCGGTCGATCTCGGCGAGCCCGACCCCGGGGCCGTCGACTTCGGCGACCGCGACCGCCCGGTTGAGCCGCACGATCGGCGAGGGGTCGAGCAGCACCAGGCGGCCGTAGAGGGCGACGATGGTGGACCAGTCGGTGTCCCGGGCGGATGGGGCATCCGTGTGGACCACGTTGATCGCGGCCTGCAGCTGGTAGCGCCCGGGTGGGTCACCGCCGGCCGCCACCGCCTCGATCCGCTCGCGGACCAGGGCGTTGCCCTCGGCGATGAGGGTGCGGTCCCATGCGCCGCGGTCCTGCTCGTCGAGGGTCACCAGCTCCCCGGTGCGGGACACGCGCGCCGACCGCCGGGCGTCGGTGAGGAGCATCAGGGCAAGCAGGCCGACTACCTCGCCGTCGTCCGGGAGGAGAGTTCGGAGCAGGCGGCCGAGGCGGATCGCCTCGTCGGTGAGGTCGACGCGCACCGGGTCGTTCCCCTCGCTGGCGAGATAGCCCTCGTTGAAGACGAGGTAGACGACCGCGAGCACGCCGGCGAGCCGCTCGCGGATGTCGTCGGCCGAGGGCACCCGGTAGGGAATGTGTGCCGCTTTGATCTTTGCCTTGGCGCGGGTGATCCGTCGCGCCATCGCATTTTCCTGCACCAGAAAGGCGCGGGCGATCTCGGCGACGGTGAGGCCGCCGAGCAGGCGGAGGGTGAGCGCCACCCGGGCCTCCATCGCGAGCGCGGGGTGGCAGCAGGTGAAGATCAGTCTGAGCCGGTCGTCCTCGACCGGGCCGGTCGGCTCAGGAGGGGAGTCGTCGTACACCATCCGGGCCGCCTGGTGTTTGGCGTCGCGCTGTGACTCGCGACGGAGCCGGTCGATGGCCTTGCGGGTCGCGGTGGTGGCGATCCAACCGCCGGGATTGGGCGGTACGCCCTCGCGCGGCCACCGTTCCGCAGCCGCTACGAACGCTTCGGCCGTCGCTTCCTCGGCGACGTCGAGGTCGCCGAAACGGCGCGCGAGGCCGGCGACCACCCGCGCCCACTCCTCGTGGTGGACACGGGTGATCGCCTGCTCGACGGTGGGGCCAGTCACGGCGCCGGCAGCGCTCGGACGGATTCCTCGGTTCGGAAGGGACGCACCTCGACCCTGCCGCGGCACGCCTTCGACCCCTCGGCGGCAAGCGCCAGGGCCACGTCGAGGTCGGCCGCCTCGATCACCCAGAAGCCGTCGAGGTGCTCCTTCGCCTCCAGGTAGGGCCCGTCGGTGAAGGCCGGCTTCTCGCCCTGCCCGTCGACGGTGGTGGCGGTCGTCGGGGGCTCCAGGCCGTCGGCGAAGACGAAGTGACCGTCCCTGTGGAGCCGCTCGTTGAAGGCGCCGGTGTCGGCGAACGCCTGCAGCATGGCCTCCTGGAAGGGGTAGGTGGCGAACTCGGGGCGCTCGGCCGGTCCGTAGACGGACAGCAGATACCTGGGCACCGCGCTCAACTCACCCCGGAGCCGTTACGCCGGGGCTCACCGGGACCTCGGAACCGGTGCACCTCCTGCGGCCAGTCGAGCACGGTCGCGAGCCTGCCAGCCCAGTATCGCGCCGCCTCGTCGTCGGGCACGTCCACGACGGCGAAGCCGCCGAGGTGCTCCTTCGTCTCGACGTACGGGCCGTCGGTGAAGACGGGCTTGCCGTCGACCGGCTCGACACTGCACACCGCGGTTGACCGGTCGAGTCCGCCGTTGCTGAAGATCAGGACACCCTCGGCCCGCATCTCCTCGATCACGGCCCGTCCGGCCGTGCCCTTCTCGCGCAGCTCCTCCGCCGTGTGTTCGCGCACCCACTCGTCGTTGAAGGCGATCAGGTACTCCGTCATGGTCGTCTCCCCTCAGTCCCGGACGAGGGCCTGTCCCGACTCCTCGTGTCCGGCGGTCCCGCCCGGGTCCCGCACACTGTTTCCACGAACGGCCACGCCTTGATACGACAACCTCTCCTGCTTCCGCTTCGATATGGCGTGTACGCACATGCCCAGTCGCGTCAGCGCGGTTCGGCGGACAGGGCGACCACGCTGCCGATAAGGCGACCGGAGGTTCAGACGGTGAAGTCCGCAGGCGCACCCTCACCGACGCGACCATCCACAGCTTCACGGAGAATGTCGGCGTGGCCGGTGTGGCGCGCGTACTCCTCAACCATGTCCAACAGCATGGCGCGAACGTCGGGCGTGCGACCGTCCGGCCAGGTGAAGGATGCTGGTCCGTCGAGCCCGCGCTCCTTGATGACCTCAGTAACGAGCTTGCGCGAACGCTCGACGGCGTCTCGCCACACTGCGTAGACCTCTTCCGGAGAGTCCAGCGCCCCGGTGCGCCATTCCCAGTCAGGATCGGCGTCGAAATCTACGGCGTCCCACGGCGCTCCGTAGTCATGTCCGGCGAGCTTGACAGCCAGCCAGTCTGCCTCGACCAGAGCCATATGCTTGACGAGACCACCGAGCGTCATCGCGCTGGCGGCCGTGGTCGCGCGCATGCCCTTTTCGTCGAGTCCGGACGTTTTCCAGGCGAAGGTCCGGCGGTTGCGATCGAGGACGGACAGCAGGGATTCGGCCTCGGTGGGAGCTGCTGACGGGGAAGGCTGTGGGGCCGTCTCGCTCATGACCGGGAGCATAGCCATACTGCTCGTCCATCGCTCACCGTCAGATGCGGACGACCAGCAGCTTCTTCAACGAACTCCGAATCCTCGGTCAGGAGATCCCGGACGGGCGGCACGTTCGGCTGGAGGTAGCTGCGATCTTTGCGTCGATGGCTGATCTGTGGCCTCTCTACACTCCTTCACGTGACACTGCAGGCGTACGACCGGGGGGTGCTTGCCGCGCAGCGCAGGGCCTTCGACGAGGCTCGTGAGCAGTTGGAGCTGGCCGGGCCGGATGACCGGGCGCTGCTGTTGTTGGGCCAGTTGGCAAGCAGTGGTCACGGCGAGCGGGCAGATCCGGTGCGGGCCCGCGGGCTGTACGAGCGTGCGGCTGACCTGGGCAATGCCGAGGCGGCGCACAACCTCGGGGTGCTGCACGCCACCGGCCGGGGTGTAGCGCAGGACCAGGCGGCGGCGTTGCGGTGGTATCAGCGTTCCGCCGAGTTGGGCCACGTGCCCGCTCGCCGGATGGTTGGTCTGATGTACGCCACCGGTCAGGGCGTGCCGCCGGACCAGGACGAGGCGGAGCGACACTGGCGTCTGGCGGCTGCTGCCGGGGAGGTGCGGGCTGCGCACGATCTGGGCACGCTCTTCGCGTACCACAAGGTGGACCTGCCGGAGGCCGCCTTCTGGTACCTGGAGGCCGCCAAGGCGGGCGCCGAGATGGCCGAGCGGGAGCTGGCGCTGCTCGCACCGAAGCTCCGCATGCCGGCTTCAGTGGACCGCCGGGCGCGCACCATGCTCGGCGTGATCCGCGCCTTCCATCTCGGAGATCCGGCCGGAGGTGTGAAGCTGCTGGCCGTCTCGGCCGACGACGGTGATCCGGTCGCTCAGCGCACCCTCGGTTACCTGGTGCAGCACGGCATCGGCGCGACAGCGGACGACGCTCGGGCGGCCACTCTCTACCGGGCCGCCGCCGAGGCAGGGGACCCAATCGCCGCATTCAACCTCGGTGTCCTGGCCACTGGTTCTGATGAGGCGGTGCACTGGCTGCGCCAGGCCGCCAAGGCCGGCATCACTGAGGCGTACTCACGGCTGGGTGACCGGCTCAGCGAGCGTGACCTCGACGAGGAGGCGCTGCGGTGGTATGTGCGGGGTGCCGAGGCCGGCGACAAGGCCAGCATGTTCGCGGCGGCCTGCTGGTACCGCGACGGATTCGGTCGACCGGTCGACCTCGTGCAGGCACTTCGGTGGTACCTGGCCATGCTCAACGTCGGCAGCGGCGACGGCATCCACGAAGCGCACGCGATCCTGCCGGGAATGACCACCAACGACATCCACGAAGCGGGCCGGCTCTCGGCACGGCTGCTGGAGGCGGACCTCTTCGTGCAGCAGCAGGCTTCCCGGAACGCTGCCTCCGATTGACCTGACGCTTCCACTGCCCCCTCGGGGAACCGGGTGGCGCCGGGGCGCCGGAGTGACGGTGCCGAGGCGTACGACGCTCTCCCGGCGGGAGCGCGATGACCACGGTCATCACATGCTCTCCCGCCGGGATGAACGGCTGCTCGGCCTCCTGCAGCATGGCGAACGCCGGCTGGGCGGTGAGCCGGGCCGGGGGTCTACTCGCCGGACTTGGTCCGGCCCAGCCAGCTGGCGTACGTGATCTCCCCGAGGACCGCCCCGTCGCCCGGCACCAGACTCCGCTCGCCCAACTCGGCGCCGAAGTAGCGCGCGTGCGGGTCGGTGACCACCTCGCGTGGATCGCCCAGCGCGGCCAGGGCGGTCCGGAAGAACTGATCCATCCAAACCTGCTCGGGCCCGGCCACCTCGACCCGCCCGTTCAGCGGCGACCCCACCGCCACCCGGACGAGCGCCTGGGCCACCTCGTCGCCAGCCATGGGCTGGAAGAGCACCGGCGCCATCCGCACCGTGCCACCGTCCGCGCCGGCGTCGGCGATGCCCTTGACGAACTCGAAGAACTGGGTTGCGTGCACGATCGAGAACGGGATCGACGAGTCCTCGATCAGCTTCTCCTGCGCGGCCTTTGCCCGGAAGTAGCCGTTCTCGGGCAGCCGCTCGGTCCCCACGATCGACAACGCCACGTGGTGGCTCACACCGGCCGCTGCCTCCGCCGCGAGCAGATTGCCGGTGGAGGTCGTGAAGAACTCCATCACCGCGGTGTCCTCCCACGAGGGGGCGTTCGACACGTCGACCACCACGGACGCCCCGGCCAACGCCTCGGCCAGGCCCTCGCCGGTGAGGGTGTTGACGCCGGTATTCGGTGCCGCCGGCACCGCCTCGTGGCCGTGCTCGCCGAGCTTCGCCACGACCTTCGACCCGATCAGGCCAGTGCCGCCGATTACCACGATCTTCATGACGAACCCTTCTGTTGGCCGGGGCGCCGGTTGCCGTCCGGTCACCAGCTAAGACCGGGAACTCCCCTGGCCTGTGACATGTGTAGCGACAGGAGACCGGCCTCGCGCCCTCAGCCCGAAGTCCCGTACTGGCGGACCACCCGGTCGATGCGGCGGTCGGGGACGACCCACATGATCACGATGGCGACGAAGCACGCCAGGGCAATCCAGACGCCGAGACGACCGCCCCGGTCGATCGTCAGCGCGCTGAGGATCCCGATGACGTCGAACACCACGGAGATCTTGCCCTTGCGGTCGGCGCCGACGGCGCGGCGCAGCGGCGACTCCGGTCCCTGCTGCCGGATGATCACCCGCTGGAGCACGAGGTAGGCGACGGCCGCGCTGAGCAGGTTCAGACCGTAGATGACCACCGGGATCTGCTCGAACCTCGATTCGGACACCCAGGTTGTCGTGAACGGGACCAGCGACAGGCAGAAGAGCAGCGCCAGGTTCGCCCACAGCACACCACCGTTGACCCGCCGCACCAGGTGGAACATGTGGTGGTGGGTGTTCCAGTAGATGCCCACATAGACGAAGCTGAGAAGATACGTCAGCAGCCCGACGCCGGTCGTGTGGACGAGGTCGGAGAGATGGTGACCCTCCGGCACCCTCAGCTCCAGCACCATGATCGTGATGATGATGGCGAGCACCCCATCACTGAACGCCTCCAGCCGAGCAGGCCTCATCGCGTCACCCCTTTCGACCTGGATCCGCTTCGGACGCCCCATGGGCGCCCTTCTCAACGGGCGATGAAAGCCACCAGCGCCGCGTTCGCACGGTGGGCACAGCCCGCGGACGGCACGTCGTCGGCGAACTGGTGGTGGAGGGCGTCCGGCCGGGTCAAGGTGTCCTCCTGGTGAGTTTCGGTTTCCACAAGCCGAGACAGCGCGGCCGCGGAATCTGTGACAGGCCTGTGCTTGCTGTCACTCCTCGCGCCCGGACGTTGGGCCGTGCCGCATGTCCGACCCACCATGGGCCTGGTGGCAGCCGCGACGTCAGCAGAACGGGGGCGAGGGATGGTGGACTCCGGTGGGGATCCGCACCCGGTCGACACGAACGATCTTGAGGAGGCCGCGGCGGTCTTCACGAGCGTGCGGCCGCGCCTGTTCGGGATCGCGTATCGCATGCTCAGCAGCGCCGCCGAGGCCGAGGATCTGGTGCAGGAGGTGTGGCTGCGGTGGCAGACGTGTGACCGCGACGCCGTGATCGACCCGGCTGCGTTCCTGGCGACGACGACGACCCGACTAGCCATCAACGCGCTGCAGTCCGCGCGGGTGCGGCGCGAGACGTACCTCGGACCGTGGCTGCCGGAACCCGTCGACCCGGGCGCGGACCTGAACCTGGCGGCCGAGCGCAGCGAGGCCCTGAAGCTCGCGGCCCTGCTGCTGTTGGAGAAGCTCACGCCCAGCGGGCGCGCCGCGTATGTCCTGCGGGAGGCGTTCGACTACCCGTATGCGGAGATCGCCGACATCCTGCAGTCGACCGAACCCGCGGTGCGCCAGCTGGTCAGCCGGGCGCGTCGAGACATCGCGAGTGAGCGGCGTACGCCGGCGGGCGCGGCCGCGCACCGACGGCTGCTGACCACGTTCATCGCGGCCGCTCGCTCCGGCGACATGACCGCGGTCGAGCAGGCGGCAGCGATGACCGTACGCCAGCGGGTGCGGCCGCGCAGGCGCAGCTGCTGACCGCACCCGACGGCGAACGCCAAGAGATCATCGTGTGCCTGGTCGAGCTGCTACGCGTCCGCCGATCCGTGGTCGTGTGCCCGATCACGATCGGGCGCCGCGTGGCACAAAGCCTGGCCTCACCTGGTTGTAGCTGGTAGCGGTTCGTTGGAGGTTGCCATGCGCAGAATCCTGATCGTGGGCGGCGGCTACGCCGGTTTCTACACGGCCTGGCGGTTGGAGAAGAAGCTCCGTCGCGGCGAGGCAGAGGTCACGCTCGTCGATCCCCGGCCGTACATGACCTATCAGCCGTTCCTGCCCGAGGTCGCCGCGGGCTCGGTCGAGGCCCGCCACGTCGCCGTCTCGCTGCGCGGCCACCTCCGCCGCACCACCGTCATCACCGGTAGTGTGACCGAAATCGACCACGGGCGCAGGACGGCGACCATCCGGCCGCTGGACGGCCCCGACCGCCAGTTCGAGTACGACATCGTCGTGGTCACGGCGGGCGCGGTGACCCGTACCTTCCCGATCCCCGGGGTCGCGGAGGGTGCGATCGGGCTCAAGCACGTCGAGGAGGCGGTCGCGATCAGGGACCGGCTGCTCACCGCATTCGAGCGCGCCTCGGCCCTTCCACCGGGCCCGGAGCGCACACGGCTGCTGACCGTGACCGTCGTCGGCGGCGGGTTCACCGGAGTCGAAGGCTTCGGGGAACTGCTGTCGCTCGCGACGGCGCTGCTCAAGCGCTACCCGGAGCTCACCTTCTCGGATCTCAGCTATCACCTCGTCGAGGCGCAGGGCCGGATCCTTCCCGAGGTGACCGACGACGTGGGGCGGTGGGTGGTCCGCCACCTCGAGGAGCGAGGCGCTCACATCCACCTCGACACGCAGCTCGTCTCGGCCGAGGACGGGCACGTGGTGCTCTCGACCGGCGAGGAGTACGACACCGAGCTGTTGATCTGGACCGCGGGCAACGGTGCCAATCCCGTCGTCGCCAAGCACACCGACCTGCCGGTCGACGAGAAGGGTCGGCTGCAGGTGCGTGCCGACCTGCGGGTCGGCACGGCGGACGCCGCGATCCCCGACGCCTGGGGCGCGGGCGACAATGCCGCGGTTCCGGACCTCGCCTCGGCGATCCCGGGCGCCCAGACGGTGCCGAACGCGCAACACGCCGTACGGCAGGGGAAACTGCTGGCCGCGAACCTGGTCGCCGACCTCCGCGGGCGACGGGTCAAGCCGTACGCGCACCACAGCCTCGGTGTCGTCGCGACCCTCGGTCTCGGGCGCGGGGTGTTCCAGTACCGCCGACTGGTCGTCAAGGGGTTCACGGCCTGGATGATGCACCGCGGATACCACGTGCTCGCCGTGCCGACCTGGGAACGCAAGGTCCGCGTCCTGCTGGTCTGGCTCAGTGCCGTGCTGTTCGGCCGCGACACCGTCTCGCTGCAGGCGGTGCAGCAACCACGGGCCGCGTTCACCGCCGCCGGCGCGCCCCGCCCTGCCACCGGTGGCGCTCGGCGATAGTCGACGAGGCCGTCACCTGCCGGTCGCGCGCCGAGATCGGCCTGGACGACATGCTGCGCGGGAACCGGCGCGGCCCGCGCCCGCTGCGCTGGGTGTACCTGCACGTGCTGCGCGAGCTCGCGCAGCACGTGCAGCACGCAGACATCCTGCGCGAGCAGCTCCTGAACGGGTAGCGCGGAGGCGTCCGCACCTGCCGGCCGACAGGCGTTGACGCCCACCTGCGGTCAGGTCGCGCGGAGGTACTCCTCCCAGGACAGCTTTGGTGTGACGGCGGGGCCGTCGTCGGCCGCCCGGTTGGCCAGTCCATTGAGGCCGAGGTAGTAGTCGCCGGCCTGATGCTGGGCACCGATCGACTGGTCCGTGTCGGCCAGGGCGATGGCGTGGATGTGATAGGGCCAATCCCCCTGCGACGGGGTGCGGAGCCACGCCGCGAAACCCACCCGGCGCAGCTGCCTGACGACGTTGGTCCGATAGGTGGAGGACATGCCGCTCACCGAGAGGTCGAGCGCTCCGCCGCCGTCATGGGTGCCGGCCGAGGCCGGGGTGCTGGAACTGTAGGAGCCCTGTGTGATCGTCAGCTGTGCGCCGAGGAGTCGTTCGGCCTCGAACAGCATGCTCCTGGTACGTGTGTTCACCTGTGCGCCGCGTAGCGTGACCACGCTGCCGGGGGAGAGCGACCGCGTGATCGTGAACCGCTGCTCGCCCAACAGTCGCAGCGAGGTTGGTCCGGGCAGGCCGGTGGCGTCGAGGCCCGAGTATCCCAGGGACCGCTGGTAGGCGGCGTACGCTGCGATGGTGCTGGTGCCGAAGTGGCCGTCGACGTAGGTGGCCGTGAGCAGACCTCGCGCCTGTAGCGCACGCTCCACCTGAAGCACGCTGTCCTTGCTGCCCGAGGTGATCGCCGTGTCCGCTCTACGCGGGTCGATCTGTGCCGCCTTGATGAGCGCCTCCATGTCAACCACAGGGAGAGCCGCGCGAGCGCTCTGGCCGACGAGGGCCGAGCCCGTCATCGCGGCCGTGGCGGTGATCAGCAATTGTCTCCTGGTGAGCACTGTTCCTCCATGGGATGTGACCGGCCGATGGTCCGGAAGGGCCGCGGGGGCAGGTTGAGGCGCGGCGCACGCGAAGGTGTCAGCCGCGGCGTGCGCCGGGGATGTAGCCGTCGTGGCTGGCGTGGACGTAGGCGTCGGAGATGGATCGACCGCTGCCGCGGTTGTCGGGACCTCCGATGCAGAGACTTTTCGATGTTTCGATGGATCGTGGCAGAAAATTTCACGTCGCGGAAGAGTCCTGATCACCGCCAAGTGGCCGGCGCGCCCGCAGTCCGGCGTGTCCGGCTGGCCCACAGGCAGGGGCTGCGGCAACGGCTCAGCGATAGCCTGCTGTCATGGGGAGCGCCGAACTGGATGAGTTGATCGTCGCGGACGCCGAGGCGCTGCGCGGGTGGTTGTCGGCCAACCACGCCACCTCACCAGGCGTCTGGCTCGCTCTGACCAGGAAGGGCGGCACGGTCACCACGCTGACCTGGCAGCAGGCGGTCGACGAGGCCCTGTGTTTCGGCTGGATCGACGGGCAGGCCCGTAAACGGGACCAGGAGACCTCCTGGATCCGGTTCACCCCTCGCCGGCTCCGCAGTTCCTGGTCACAACGCAACGTCGCCCATGTGGCCCGGCTCGAGGCGCAGGGGCGAATGCTGCCCGCAGGCCGCGCCGCGGCGGAAGCCGCGAAGGCGGACGGGCGGTGGGCGGCCGCCTACGCCCCGCCGTCGGAAGCCGAGGTACCGGCCGACCTGCTCGCCGCCATCGCTGCCGACCCCGCCGCCCAGGCCATGTTCGACGTGCTCACCAAAACCAACCGGTTCGCCCTCATCCATCGCGTCAATGCCGTCAAACGGGCGCAGACCCGCGAGCGGAAGATCGGCGAGTTCGTCGCCATGCTGGCCCGTCACGAGACGATCTACCCGCAGAAGGCCAAGCCGCCGGATTCGTCAACGCGTTGAAGATCGACCCGATTGGCTCGGCCACCAGCATGCGCTGGGGCACTAGCTTGAGCACGGGCCGCCGGCGGCGGCGGTGCGGCCGGATCTCCGTACGGTCAGGGCGGAGTAGTCCCGAGGACCGAGAAGAACGCGCCCTGTGGATCGGTGAGCACCGCGAACCGGCCCCGCGTCAGGTCCGTCGGCTGGACGGCGAGCGTCGCGCCCATCCGTAGCGCCTCGGCGACGACCCTGTCGGTGTCGGTGACCGCGAAGTAGACCATCCAGTGGGACGGGAGGTCGCCCCAGTCTTCGCCGAGCATGGGCATCATCCCGGCGACGGGGCGACCGTCCAGCTGCCAGGTGGTGTAGGTGATCGGGCCCATCGGTTGGTCGTCCGCCGTCCAGCCGAACACCGACCCGTAGAACTCCTTGGCCCGGTCCCACTCCCGCGTGGTCAGCTCGGGCCAGGTCAGCGAGCCGGGTACGTCGAACACCTCGGCCCCCGGCATGCCGAGCGACTGCCACACCCCGAACGGCGCCCCGGCCGGGTCGGCGAAGAGCGCCGTCCGCCGGGAGCCGGGGACGTCGACGGGCTCGGTCAAAATCCGGCCGCCGGCGGCGGTCACCCGCTGGCAGGCCCCCTGGGCGTCGTCGGTCGCCAGATAGGGCATCCAGGCAGGCGGCCGCTGCGGGCCGGTCCCCGGCCCGGCACCGGCCACCGGTTTGCCCTGCTGGTGGAAGACGAGGTGACCGTCAGCCGCGGGTTGCCGGTCCGCCTCGGCGACGGCCCATCCGAACAAGGGCGCGTAGAAGCGCACCGCGCCGGGGAGGTCGGTGGTGACCAGGTCGACCCAGGCGGGCGCCCCCGGTGGAATATCTGTCATGGCTTCGGCTTCGCTTCCTCTGCTCGGGCAACTCTCGGCGGGATGGCGGCGGGCCCGACAGCCGACGGCCGTCAGCCGGCAGCGGCGCGGGCGAGGGCGATGACGTTGACGAGGGCGCCCTGCGGGTCGCGGAGGCCGGCGATCCGGGGTGGCCAGGTCGGCCCAGCAGGGCGTGCCCGGCGGACGGTGCTCACGTCGACCCCTCTCGACTGGGGGCGGCCACCGCCGGCACGCCCTGCCGGCATCGTGGCACTGTTCGCGCGCCGTACGGGGCGGATCGGGCGAATCGTCAGCTGAGCCGTCGTCCGGATCTACCACCGACGGCGATCTTGGCGGCCCACGCCAGCGCCTCCTCGCGTGAGGCCACGTCGACGATCGCGAACCCGCCGAGGACCTCCTTGGTCTCCGGGTAAGGGCCCTCGGTGATCATCCCGTCCGTGGCCACGACGCTCGCCCTCTGCCTTCTATGAACGGCTCGCCCCGGATCCGACGCCATACCAGAAATTTTTCACGGGTCCTCGGCCGCTGTTGACGCAACCTGATGGTCGTCCGGACCCGTCGAGCTTGCGGAGGAGGGAGCCCGAATGGTGGATGCCGAGGGTCAGTTCGTGGAGTACGTCTCCGCGCGACTGCGGAGCCTGCATCGGACCGCGTTTCTGATGTGCGGCGACGCCCACTTGGCTGACGACGTGGTGCAGCAGACGATCACGGCGCTGTACGTGAACTGGCGCCGGGTCAGCCGGGCCGACAACGTCGACGCGTACGTGCACCGGATGCTGGTCCACAAGCTCGTCGACGAGAAGCGGTTGAGCTGGTCGAAGGTCCGGCTGCTGGGGTCGACGCCGGAGCCCGAGCGCTCGCCGGTCACGCCGCACGACGAGCTGGCCGAGCGGGACAGCCTGGTCGCCGCGCTCGCCAACCTTCCACGCGGCCAGCGCACCGTACTGGTCCTGCGGTTCCTGTGCGATCTGTCGCTGGCCGACACGGCCGCCGCGATGGGCTGCTCGGAAGGCAACGTGAAGTCGCAGACGGCTCGGGCCCTGGTGGCGGTCCGCCACGTGCTCGACGTTACCGAGATGTCGGGGAGGAATCCGAGATGACCACGTCCGACGACCAGCGCATCGCCGTACTGCTGCGATCGGTACCCGTTCCCGAGCCGAGGGTCGACGTGGGCCGCGCGGTCCGCGACGGCCGGCGACGCCGCCGGCGACGCCGCCTCGGCGGGCTCGCCGCGGTGACGGCGATGGCCGGGCTCGGCGTCGTCGGCGCCGTCCAACTCGGCGGGCCCGCCAGCCGGCCTGCTCCGGTGACGCCCGCCCTCGCGGTGTCACCGAGCGGAACCGTGTCGACCGCTCCGGGCTCGCCCGTCACCTGTGAGGCGTCGTGGTTGCCGCGGCCGATCGCCGGTCCGGTCGCGGTGGCGAACGGCGTCGACCCCACCGGGCGGTACATCGTCGGCGACATCGGCACCGGCCAGGAGGACGGCCGGGTCGTGCTCTGGACCGACGGCCGGGCGGGCGTCCTGCCGGCCGGCGCGCGGTACGCGGCCGCGGTCAACGCTGGCGGCGACGTGGTCGGCACCAACGGCGACGGCACCGGCTGGGTCTACCGCGACGGGAAGCTGCGCTTCCTGGCCACCCCGCCCGGCTACGACGCGGTCCTCGTGCACGCGGTCAACGGCCGGGGGGACATCGCCGGCACCGCCAGCGGAGCCGACGAATCGCACCACGCCGTGCTGTGGTCGGCGGACCGCCCGCAGGAGTACCGGCTGGTCGGGCAGGCTGGATCCGCCGCGACCGGGATCACCGAGGACGGCACGGTGGTCGGCACGATGGGCCAACTGCCCTACCGGTGGACGCCGCAGGGCACCGGGGCGGCCCTGGCACTGCCCGACGGCTACCCGCGCGCCTCGGTCGACGCGGCGCACGGCGAATGGGCGATCGGCATGGTTCCCGGCGACCATCAGGGCGGGGCCGTGCAGATGCTGCCGGTGCGGTGGAATCTCACGACCGGGGCGGTGAGTCTGCTGCCGTTCCCGAGCGCGACCGGGATCGCCGGCAACGGGGACCTGCTGGTCGGCGACGGTGCGCCGCTGGTCGTCGCCCCGGACGGCACGTCCCGCCGGTTGCCGGGCCGGCCCGAGGTCCGCGCGACCACGGCGGGCACCTACACGGCCAATGGGATCAGCGACGACGGTCTGACCGTGGTCGGCGCCGCCTACGAAAAGCAGGTGTACCGACCGCTGGTGTGGCGCTGCCACCGCTAAAGGTCGCGTTCCGGTCCATGCCGCGGACGCCGGGCACCCTGAGGAACCGACCGGTGTCGGCCGCGGCGGCCGGATCATCGAGCACGAGACCATCGGGCGGTGCCCGGCAGCCACGACAAGGCTGTCGATCACGTGGGAACTTGTCGTACTAGTCTTCGCCGCATGGCCTTGCGACCGGACGAGTTCTATGACCACGCAGTCGCCGTCGCGGACAGCGAGCGCCGGCTCCCGTTGGCACGCATGACGGGATGGGAGATCAGTCCGTTCGAGCCGGACGGGCTGCGCGTAGCGCCGTTGCGCCCGCCGGTCCTCCCGGAGCCCGCGCGGCACGGGGAGGATCCGTCGGACTGCAACGCCTGCCGCGACCGGGACGAAGGGATCTGGTTCAACGATCACTGGCGGCTGGTCCGGATTGCGGGAGTGGGCGTCCCGCTGGTGCTCATGCTGTTTCCGCGCGACCACTACGACATGGCGGATCTGCCGGACGAGCTGGCCGCCGAACTGGGGCTGTTGAGCACCCGCATCGTCCGCCACATGCAGGCACTGCCGCACGTCTCGCGGGCCCATCTCTACCGCATCGGGGATGGTGGCGCCCACCTGCACGTCTGGTTCTTCGCTCGGCCGGAGGGACAGGCCCAGTTGTTCGGGTCGTGGCTGGTCGTCTGGGACGACCTGCTGCCGGAGTACCCAGCGGACGTCGCGGAAGCTGACGCTGAGATCGTGGCAGACGCGTTGGTCGCGAGCCACGGAGGCCGCCGGTCGTCCACCAGCGAACCGGCCGCCTGACCGGCGGGCAGCCGTACCGCTGGTCGACTGCTCGGCCGGCCCCGGTCTCTAGGGCGCCTGGTGTCTCTAGGAAGCCTGGTGGATGGGCATGTCGGCCAGCCAGACGCCGGCCAGGTCGCTGAGGGGGACGTCGAGGGCCTGGCTGAGGCAGACCACGGTGCCGAACGCCGGTGCGGGGAGGCGGCCGGCCTCGATCTTGCGCAGCGTCTCGGGGGAGATGCCGGCCGCCAGGGCCACCTCGACGAGGCTGCGGCCGGCCCGCGCGGCCCGGAGCGCGGCTCCGAGGCGCTGACCCGCTGCGATCTGTTCGGCGGTGAGCGGTTGGCGAACCATGGCAGCAGGATATCCCTCCGGAGCACCCCGACCTACGTGGTATAAAAATAACGGTATTAAAATACCGAACGGGAGAGGGAGGCTGTCGTGATCGAGCTCAAGTCCGCCGAGGAGATCGGCCGCATGGCGGTGACGGGCCAGTTCGTCGGCGAGCTGCTCGCCGAGCTGAGCGGTATCGCCGCGGTCGGCGTCAACCTGATGGACCTCGAACACCACGCCCGCCGCCGGATCACGGAACGCGGCGCCGAATCCTGCTACTGGGACTACGCCCCTTCGTTCGGCCGCGGCCCGTTCCGCAACGTGCTGTGCCTGTCGGTCAACGACGCGGTGCTGCACGGCCTGCCGCACGACTATGTTCTGCGCGACGGTGACCTGCTCAGCATCGACATGGCGGCCGGCATCGACGGCTGGGTCGCCGACTCCGCGCTCTCCGTCGTCGTCGGCACCCCCGACCCGGCCGACCTGAAGCTGATCGAGGCGACCGAGGTCGCACTGGAGGCCGGCATCACCGCCGCCCAGCCCGGCGGCCGCCTCGGTGACATCTCCGCCGCGATCGGCGAGGTCGCCCACTCCTACGGCTACGGCGTCAACGCCGAGTTCGGCGGCCACGGCATCGGCCGCACCATGCACGAGGCCCCACACGTCTCCAACAACGGCCGCGCCCGCCGTGGCATGAAACTTCACCCCGGCCTCACCATCGCCATCGAGCCCTGGTTCTGCCGCTCCACGGACAAAATCAAGTTCGACAAGGACGGCTGGACGATCCGCTCCGCCGACGGCTCGCGCACCGCCCACTCCGAACACACGGTCGCCGTCACGGCTTCCGGCCCCCAGGTCCTGACCCGCCGTCCCACTCACGGCGCCACCTCGGCCGACCCCACCAGAAAGCCCGCCACAGCCTCCTGACCCACTGCCGTCTGGGGCGTGACTCCGGGCGGGGGGCTGCCGCAGCTGCGGCCCGGCGGTGGGCAGTGCGAGACCCAGTTCCATGGGTTTTCTCCAAGGGGTGGAATCATGAACGAGTCGTGAGAGATCACCGTCCCGCCCTCTCAGGCGCCCCTCAGTGGTCAGCGGCGCGGCATGAGGAGTCGCCCTGATCGCCGGTGCGGCGATCCTTGTCAGTCCGCGACCTGAATGATCGTCTTGCCGGCCGTGCGACGGTGGCGGGCGAATGCGGCGGCCGTCTCGGAGAGCGGTCGCACAGCGCCGACGATGGGGTTGAGCCGTCCCGTCCGGACGCGCTGGGCGAGGTCGGTCAGCCGGGCGCGATCAGGTTCGACGACGAAGAAGATGGCTCTCCCGTCCTTGGGCTGCACGGCAGGTGGCGCGGGGATGGTGACGAGGGTGCCGCCCGGGCGTACCAGTTCTGTCGATCGCTCGAGGATGTCGCCGCCGATGACGTCGAACACCACGTCCACCTCGCCGACGTGCCGCAGATCGTCGGCGTCCAGGTCGACGAAGGTCTGCGCGCCGAGTCCGAGCGCGACCTCACGGTCGTCGGCTCGGCCGGTGCCGATGACGTGGGCGCCGACCTCCCGCGCGAGTTGAACGGCGATCGAGCCGACGCCGCCCGCGGCGCCGTGGATGAGGACGGTCTGGCCGGTCGTGAGGTGGGCGTGGTCGAACAGTCCCTGCCATGCGGTCAGTCCGGAAATGGGCAGCGCGGCGGCCACGCTGTGGTCGATGTCGGCCGCGAGGGGGGCGAGGTTGCGGGCCTCCACCGCGGTGTACTCGGCCAGCGATCCGTTGCGGGTCCAGTCGGTCAGTCCGAACACCCGCTGGCCCACGGTGAGGCCGGTGGTTCCGTAGCCGAGCTCGACGACAACTCCGGACAGCTCGTGCCCGGGGATGCTGGGTGTCCGGTCGCGACCGGCGCGATCGGACCAGGTTCCCGGCCAGTCGAGCTCGCCCGGGGTGAAGCCTGCGGCGTGGACGCGCACGATGACGTCGTTCTCCGCGGCGTGTGGGTAAGGCATGTCGGTCAGGGTGAGCCCGCCGACTCCCGCGTCACGGTCTCGCACAGTGATCGCTCGCATGCTCGAAGCCTCTCCTAGAACGTTCGTCGGTATGAGGTGGTTGTGGGGCTCAGCACGGGGGGCCGAACGGTTCATCGCGTGGCCCGTGAGATGGCCAATCAGCTCGGCCAGGGGGATCCGACGATGCGCTCGACCGTCGTCACCCGCTGGAAGCCGGGGATGAAGTGTTCGAGCACGTCGGAGTTCACGGTGCCGTTCGTGGTTTCGGGACGGTTCCTCAGCCCCTCGACGTAGGCGCGCAGGAACTCGTCCTTGAAGTTCCCTCGTGGATGCACGGCGAGAATTTCGTCCAGCCGATCGCGCTCCATTGTTTCCAGGCCGAAGCCGAGCACATCGGTCAAGACACCGAGGTACGTCGTGGCGATTTCCGGCGCCATCCGGTCGGGGATGCCCGGGGTGGTGTGCAGCGCGATCGCCGTCCAGACGGTGTCGGCTGCAGCCGTCGAGAAACCCCGGTCCAGGAGGAACTTGCGCGCGTGGTCGGCGCCGTCGACTTCGAAGCGCTGCTCGACGTCGGAAAAGGGAGTCAGGAGGCCGGTGTCGTGGAACATGGCCGCCAGATAGAGCAGCTCCGGCTCCGGTTTCACGCCAATCTTCTGAGCGTGAATCAGGCTGAACAGGAAGACCCGTCGGGAGTGGTGGTAAATGAGAGGGCTGGTCGTCTCCCGGATGCGCCTGGTCGCTTCGGCGACCGCCGCTGTCTCCGGAATCTCCAACCCTGCGATGACCTCGGACATGATTTCTGACCTTCCGGGAGGGCTGTGCGGACCGTGTGTCCGGCCTCCATGCTGCCCACCGATCGTCACCCACCGCCGCCTTCGTCCGGCCAGGAATCACTGATATCCGGACAGGCCGAAATCGCAGTCGTGTGCTTCACCCACGCGCGGCACGAGACCCCGCGACAGGGTCCATCGGGTGGCCTCCGCCGTGCGCCAATTCAGCCGAAGATCATGGCGAGTTCGCTCACCTGCGATAGCGGTGACGTGGGCAACTCCGCCCACGAGGATTCGCGTCATCGCCGGTAATTGCGTGCTACCAATAGACGGTGTCCGTGCCCTCTGTTTCGCCGATCCGACGGTGGTCGGCGCTGCCGGGTCCGGCCGCCCACCGTGCGCATCCGGCTTCGAGCGGACCGGAGTGGTGAAGGCTGGCCACCATCGCGTTGCGATCTTCGTCTACGACGGAGTGACGTTGCTGGACGTCGCCGGTCCCGCGGAGGTGTTCAAGGAGGCGAACCGGTTCGGTGCCGACTACCGGATCGTGCTGCTGTCGCCCACCGGCGCGGAGGTCATGTCGAACCTCGGGGTCCGGGTCGCGGTCGACGGCGCCGTCTCCTCGGAGCCGGCCGTCGACACGTTACTGGTGGCCGGGTCCGACCGCTATCCACGCGCCCCTGTCCCCGGCCACCTGGCGGACGCTGCGCGGACACCGGCGGCCGTGGCCGGCCGGGTCGCGTCGATCTGTACGGGGGCGTTCGTCCTCGCCGCCGCCGGCCTCCTCGACGGCAAGCGCGCGACCACGCACTGGCAGGTCACGCACGAACTCGCCGCCCGGTGTCCGACCTGCCGCGTCGAGCCCGACGCGATCTACGTTCGCGATGGCACCACGTACACCTCGGCAGGGGTGACGGCCGGCATCGACCTGGCGCTCGCTCTCGTCGAAGAAGACCACGGGCCCGACCTGGCGCGCGAGGTCGCGCGCGCCCTGGTCGTGTACATGCAGCGTGCGGGCGGCCAGTCCCAGTTCTCGGCACCGCTGCAGGGACCGCCGCCCCGCTCGCCGGCGCTCCGCAGAATCACCGACGTGGTGACGGCGAACCCACGCGGGGACCACTCGCTCGGTGAACTCGCGAAACACCTCAACGTGAGCACCCGCCAGCTCACCCGGCTCTTCCACGACGAGCTGTCCACGACACCGGCCCGCTACGTGGAGAACATCCGATTCGACATGGCCAGGGCACTGCTCGACCAAGGACACACCGCGACGCAGGCTGCGACCCTCGCCGGGTTCCCCAGTTACGAGAGCATGCGCCGGGTCTTCGCCAGGAAGCTGTCGATCAGCCCCGCCGCCTACCAACGCCGGTTCAGCACGGCCCGCCGCCCGCCGGCGGACTAGGGCCTGTCGGCTTGGCGCGTAGGTGGATCGTGGAGCGAGTGGCGGACACGGTCGGCAGCACCGGGATAGGCGCAGTGGCGCGTGACGCGTCGGTGGCTGGCGTTGCGCCGATCGGGGTCAGCCGACGAGGTGCCGCGATGGGAAGATGGACGACCGGCGATGCGGAGGTGGCCATGACGATGCGACGGCCATCCGGGGGCAGTCCCCGGCGAACCGGCCGGTGGCTCTCCGCGGCCCCGGTCGGCCTGGTGATCGGTGCCATCCTGGCCGTCTCGGCGGGCCGTGACCGGTTCGGTGCCGGCGTCGCGGTGGCGATCGCGGTGGTCACGGTCTGGTTGCTTGCGATGTTCCTCCCGCTGCGGCGACGCTGACGATCGACTGGTGCCGTCGAGGTGGGGCGGACGGTCGCGAGGCCGCACGCGGCGCGGGCTCCGTCGACCCGCTGAGAAGGGCGTTGGCCAGCCTCCTGGCTGGCCGACGCCACAGTCGCTCACAGGCCTCTCAGGCCGGGTACGGGGCCGAGTTCCGTGCCGCATGCAGGGCGCCGGCCCACCAAGCGAGCTGATCCAGCAGGGTCTTGGCAAATCCGGACGCTTCCGGGTCCAGCGGCCGACCGTCTTCCCACGCCCTGAAGTAGTTCGGGAAGGCCAGACCATCGCGGATGGTCACGGCGTGCAGTTCGGTGAGCACGTTCTCCAGGTGGAGGACGGCGTGGCGGCCGCCAGCGGCCCCGCCGTAGCTGACGAAGGCGACGGGCTTGGCTCTCCACTGGGTGAAATGCCAGTCGATGGCCGCCTTCAGTGACGCAGGGTAGCTGTGGTTGTACTCCGACGTGACCACGATGAACGCGTCCGCGTCCTGGAGGTGAGACGTCAGGGACGCCATCCCGGCGGGGCGCGGGTAGGACTCGCCGGCGAACCTGGGCGAGGCTGCCGGCAACGACAGCGGGACCTCGACGTCGGCGAGATCGACGACAGCGATGTCGAACCCGCCGTGCTCGCGCGCTTGCTCGGCCACCCAGGTGGCTACGACCGGCCCGAACCGGCCCTCTCGAACGCTCCCGACAATGATCACCAACTTGTGCTTCTCACTCATGCCTTCACGGTCCTTTGCCGGGACGATGGCAACCAGACCGGGCTTAGGCTGGCCCCCGGGGGGCCACCCTGCGGGTTCGCGGCGGGAGACCGACCTAGACTCACAACATGGGCACGCCCCTGGGCGACTTCATCCGCGCCAAACGCGACAACATCCAGCCGGAGTCGTTCGGGCTGCCGGATCATGGTCGCCGCCGGTCCCCGGGGCTACGACGCTCAGACCTCGCCACGCGTGCTGGAATCAGCGTCGAATACCTCACCCGTATCGAGCAAGGACGAGACCGCAACCCGTCCTCTGCCGTGCTCAGTTCGCTCGCGAACGCCTTGGGCCTCGACGCCGCCGAACGCGATCACCTGCGCCACCTCGCCAAAATCACCGGCGGAGCGTGTGCAGGGCGCGGGCAGCCGGTGCCACCCAACCGCCATGTCCGGCCCGCCGTGTTGCAGACCCTCCAACTTCTTGAGCCCGGTGTGGCATTCGTCACCAACCGCCTCGGTGACGTGCTCGCGTACACGAGTGCGTTCGAGGTGCTGGTGCGGGGGATCGGGCTGCTCGAGAGCGGGACGCCTAACCTGACGCGCTACGTGTTCACCGATCCGCGCGCCCGGACGTTCTTCCCCGACTGGGACCAGGTGGCCGACGAACGAGCCTTCGACCTGTGGCTCGGGCCGTCTGCGGAGACCTCCGAATGGTTCAGGGCCGAGCTCGCCCCCCTGGCCGGAAAGCAGTTCACCCGACGCCTCAACCGCCACCTGCCCCCACCGCACGTCCCGCTTCGGCTCAACCACCCCGTCGCGCACGAACTTCGGTGGCAGCGAGAGAAGCTCGAGTTGCCGAGAACCGACGCGCAGGAGTTGGTCGTTCTCCTGCCCGCCGACGACGCGACGGCGCGGGCCATGCAACGGCTGCGCCACCAACCCGGCCGCATCCTTCGCGCGGTCACGTAGCTCATGGCATCCGCCCTTTCGCCCCACGGCCGCTACCGGCTGACGCTCGGTTGACGGGTTGCCAGGGATCGCGCTCAGATGGCGTGCCCACGGCTCTTTGTTGTGCTGACAGCTCGGCCCGATCACCGTGGAGTCGTTGACTGCCGGAACTTCGGCGATGAATTCGGCTGAACCTGTCGAGGCCGGATGCCGGTCGTTCGTCACACGGACGACGCAGCGCTTCCAACCACGAGGAGCAACGATGAAGTACGCGATGCTGATCTTCGGCGACGACCGCGAGTGGACGACGCTGTCCCCGGCCGACGAGCAGGACGTGATGAAGCAGGTCTACGAGTGGTTCGAGCGGTGGCAGCCGACCGGCAAGATCGCCGACGGCGGCGCAGAGTTGCAGCCCAGGGATGCGGCAAAGACAGTGCGCGCCGGCGGGAACGGCCAGCCGGTGATCACCGACGGGCCGTACCTGGAACTCAAGGAGGTCATCGGCGGGATCGTCATGTTGGAGTGCGACGACCTTGACGAGGCCGCTCGGATCGCGGCCACCTGGCCGCTCGCCGCCGGGATGAGCGCGCTGGAGGTCCGTCCGGTGATGAGCCGCGAATAGCGGTGACGCTGGGCGCCGGTCTCACAGCCGGCGCCTCAGCTCACCCACCCGACGCGACATCAGCTCCCGTTCGGCCGGGTTCGTCGCCAGCTCCAGAGCCCGCTCCGCCGCCGTCAGCGCCTCGTCCGGACGGTCGAGCGTGCCCAGCAGGTCGGCCCGGGCGGCGTGCCACAGGTGGTAACCGGCAAGCCGGTCCCCGAGCGCGTCGACCTCATCGAGCGCCGAGGCCGGGCCCACCGCGAACCGCGTGGCCACCGCCCGGTTGAGCAGCACGATCGGCGACGGGTCCAAAGCGTGCAGCCGGTCGTACAGCGCCCGCACGTCGGCCCAGTTGGTGGCCTCGTACGAGGGGGCCAGGGCGTGAAGGGCGGCGATGCCGGCCTGCACCTGGTACGGCCCCGTCCGGCCCTGGCGCACCGCCGCCCGCAGCCGCAGCGCGGCCCGTTCGATCGCCGCGTTGTTCCACAGCCGCCGGTCCTGCTGGTCGAGCAGCACCATGCGGCCCCACGAGTCGAACCGCGCGTCGGCGCGGGCGTGGTGCAGCTCCAGCAACGCGGCCAGGCCGGCGGCCTCCGGCTCACGGGGCAGCAGCTCGGCGAGTTGGCACGCCAGCTCGACCCCCTCGCGGGCCAGCTCGCGCCGCTGGGCGGACCGGCCACTGGACAGATACCCCTCGTTGAAGACCAGGTAGATCACCGCGAGTACGGCCGGTAGCCGGTCGGCGTACTCGTGCGGCTGCGGCACCTCGAACCGGACGCCGCGCTCCCGCAGCTGGCGCTTGGCCCGGGAAAGCCGCTGCGCCATCGTCGGCAGCGGCACCAGGAACGCGGCGGCGATCTCGGCGGTGCTCAGGCCGCTGGCGGCGTACAGCGTCAGCGCGACCCGGGCCGGCTCGGCGAGGTCCGGGTGGCAGCACCCGAAGACCATGGCCAGCCGATCGTCCACGCTCGGCTCCGGCGGCGCTTCCGCGGCCAACTGTGCCATCTTCCCGCGGCCGACGGCGTCACGACGCAGCCGGTCCAGCGCCTTGCGCCAGCCCGTGGTGACCAGCCAACCGGTGGGGCTCTCCGGCAGACCGTCGTCGGGCCAGCGCTTGAGCGCCTCGGCCAACGCGTCCGACAGCGCCTCCTCGGCCCGGTCGAAGTCGCCGAGCCGCCGGCTGAGCGCGCCGAGCATGCCGGCCGCGTCCGTCCGCCAGATCCGGTCCAGCAGTTCTGCCACGTCGTCCACGGCACCAGGGTCCAACACCCGCGAGACCGAGGCGTCCCCATGCGTACGTGTCGCGCGTTGCCCTCCCGCCGGCCTGCCGCGTCACGTTCCGGGTGCTGGCTACCGGACGCCGGCCTCCACGGTCAACGTCCCTGCCTCGGCGTCGATCGTGGCCCGGGCGCCGAGCGGGACGGTGAGCTGGCCGTTGCCGTGCCCGAGGCGGAGCCCGCCGAGCACCGGGACGCCGAGGTCGTAGAGGCGGTCCCTGAGTACGGCCGCCGCGTCCCACTCGCCGGGCTGGCCGACGCTGTTGGTGATCTGGCCGATCACCACCCCGGCAACCCGGCCGAGCACGCCCACCCGGCGCAGCTCGGTCAGCATCCGGTCGTAGCTGTACGGCGCCTCGTCCACGTCCTCGAAGAACAGGATGGCGTCGTCGAAGTCCGGAACGTCCTTGGCGCCCAGTGAGGTCGAGATCAGGGTCAGACACCCGCCGAGCAGCCGGCCGGTCGCCCGACCCGGGACCATGACCGAGGCGGCGGTCTCGGTCGGATCCCGGTTGATGGTGATCGGCGCGGTGGTCATGACCGACCGGCGCAGCGCCTCGGCCGATTCCGGTCCGGTCCGGCTGTCCGTCCAGTTGACCATCGGGCCGTAGAAGCTGACCAGGCCGATCTCGCGCCACAGTCGACCGTGGATGCTGGTGATGTCACTGAATCCGACCACCACTTTCGGGTCACGACGCAGGGCGGACACGTTCATCTGGTCCACGATTCGCTGGGTGCCGTACCCGCCGCGGGCGGCGAAGACGGCCCGCACACCCGGATCGGCGAACGCGGCGTTCACGTCGGCCAGCCGCTGGGCGTCGGTCCCGGCCAGGTAGCCGTACCGGGTGAAGACGTGCTGGCCCAACTCCACCTCCAGCCCCCAGCCCCGCAGGATCTCGATGCCGCGGTCCATCAGGGCGGGGCTCGGGGTGCCGCCCGGCGACACCACCCGGACCCGGTCACCGGGGACCAGGGCGCGGGCCCGGACCGGAGTACGCCCGCCGCGCGGCGCCGCCTGCGCCGTGCCGGCGGTGCCGACCAGCAGAGCGCCACCAGCCGCCGCTGCCGCCCCGGCGTGCAGCACGCGCCGCCGGGACAGGGCCGCGGCGCCGGGTCCCGGGGTGGCTACGCCCTCGTCAGAATTCCGCATCGGCGTCCTCTCCGTCGTGTCGGGACCGGCGTTCCGGCCGGCGATCCGACAGTTGAGACATCGATGCTACTGATCGTCTGCAATCGACCCGCGTGACTCGACGAAGGCGGCGGAGGTGTTCGAAGCGGTGGGCGGGAAGGTGATGGTGCCGCGGCGTCACCGATCGGCGGGGGCGTCCCGAATGGCGAGTGCGGCTTGGACGAGCGCGGCGTGGGTCAGCGTCTGGGGGTAGTTGCCGACCTGGGCGCCGGTCACGGGGTCCAGCTCTTCGGCATAGAGGCCGAGTGGGCTGGCGTAGCCGAGCATGCTCTGGAACATCTCGATCGCCTCGACGCGGCGCCCGGTGCGGGCGAGGGCTTGAACCAGCCAGAACGAACAGGGCAGAAACGCGCCCTCGGCCCCTGGGAGGCCGTCACGTCCCGGCGGATAGCGGTAGAGCAGGGACGGGCCGGCGGAAAGCCTGTCCCGGACGGCGTCGACGGTGCCACGGACCCGGGGCGACTTGACGCTCTCCAGGTCCAGCAGTGGCAGGACGAGCAAGGCCGCGTCCAACTCCGCCGAGCCGAAGCTGCGGACGTAGGTCGCCGCCGTCGGGTCGAAGCCGGATGCCCGGACCTCGGCGGCGATGGCGTCTCGTGCTTCCCGCCAGCGTCGACGTTGGCGCTCTGGCAGGCGGTGAGTGTCGGCAATGCGCAGGGCCCGGTCCAGAGCGAGCCAGCCCATGAGCTTCGAATGTACGTGTTGGGCAGGTTGGCGGACCTCCCAGATGCCGGCGTCGGGCTCCTGCCAGCAACGGGCGACCACGTCGGCGAAGCCGCGCACCGCCCGCCATGTCTCGCTGTAGAGGCCCTGCCCAGCCTGCACGAACGCCCAGGCGGCGTCGATCACCCAGCCGTAACCGTCGAGTTGGTGCTGCCCGGCGGCGGCGTTGCCGATCCGCACCGGGACGCTGCCGAGATAGCCGGGCCAGCCGGACAGTTCCCGTTCCGCTGGTACGTGGCGGCCGTGCAGGGTGAGCAGTGCAGGCAGGCGTGGCCGCTGCAACCGGCTGGCGTGCAGCAGCCAGGCGAGGAAGCCGCGTGCCTCGTCGGGTTTGCCGACACTGAGGAACGCGCTGACACCGATGCTGGCGTCGCGAGGCCAGACATAGCGGTAGTCCCAGTTCCGTACCCCGCCGGGATCTTCGGGCAGAGACGTGGTGGGTGCGGCCACCGGGGCTCGCGACGGCGAGTAGGTCAGCAGCCGCAGGGTCAGCAGGCTCCGTACGACCTGCTCCCGGAACGGCAGTGACCCGTCGATCTCGGCGGTCCAGGCCCGCCAACGCTCCTCGTCCTCGTTGAGCAGGTCCCAGGCCCAGGCCGGATCGACGTGGATCAGCGGTTCGCGGTAGGCCACGGCTAGCACGAGAGTGACCGGCCGGCCCGGGCTGACCCTGACCGGAGCGGGCCGACCTGGCTCGACGGCGAGATCGGGGGCGCTGCTCAGAGAGACCGCGAGCGACCCCCACTGACACACCAGGGCCGGGCGCCGGTGGTGGACTCGGGGCCGGCGGTGCCGTACGCCGAGGCGGGGATCGAACTCGACGACGGCGTCGACCTCCGCGTCCTCGGTCGACAGCCGCCGCACGATCAGGGTCGTGGGCAGCAGGCGGCCGCTGACCTCGGCCACCATGGCCTCGGTGAGGGTGAGCCGGCCGCTGCCCACCGCCCAGGTCGTCTCCAGAGTGGCGGTGTACTGCCGGTAGCGCCGTTCGACGACCGGAGCCGGTCGGGCCGGGCCGACCCGGAACGTGCCCGCGTCAGGGCCCCCGACCAGCCGGCCGAACAGGGGCTCCCCGTCGAAGCGGGGCACGCAGAGCCAGTCGATTCCGCCGTCACCGGCCACGAGGGCAGCGGTGCGGGTGTCACCGAGCAGCCCGTAGTCGCTGATCGGCGCTGGAGGTCGGGGACACGTCGTGTCGGACCCACCGGTCATGGAGATCGCTTCCTGACGAGTCGTGGGACGCGGATCACCGGGCTTGCAGGAGCATTCCGAGGACCACCCCGTAGATGACGTGGACGACAGCCACGACTGCGGGTGTCTGGATGCCGTAGTTGACGGCGAACAGGCCGGGCGGCTCCAGCACGGCGGTGCTGGCCGGGCCCGCCCGCTGGGAGGCCATGCGCGGGTGGACACCCGGTAGCAGCGGCAGAAGCACCGTCAGCGCGATCCCGACGTGGACGGTCCCGAGCAGCGCCCCGGTCCACCAGGTGGCGCGGTTCAGCAGGGCAAACGTGGCCGCGTAGCCGAGGGCGAAACCCTGACCGGCGCAGAGGTGGATGAGGAACCCGACGACCCGGGCCCGATCGGGATCCTCGGTGACGAGGGTCCCGAGCACCAGGGGAAAGTCGAGGCGAGTGAGGCCGGCCAGTTGAGCAGTGATCAGCGCCGCGGTCAGCGCCGCGGTGGCGACCAACCCGAACAGTGCCCATCCGGCCCAGTCCATCTCAACGGTGCTGGACGCCGCGCGCGTTGCCAGTCGGTGATGTTCGCTCGGTCATCGGTCCGTCCTTCGGCTGAAAACATGAAGGCTGGCGGCCCTGATCGGGACGCCCTCGTCGTACCTCGACGACAGTGGCCGCGCCGGTTTTTCACCCTAATCCCTGGGGCTATGAGATGCGGCCTGCTCGCCGACATACAACCGGCACCGGGATGGCGCCCACCAACCGGAGGATCGCCGACCGGGTGGGGGAGGAGCCCGAGGGTGTGCGTGCGGCGGCGAGCTTCTCTGTTCAGAAATTGACGGTCGGTCATGTAGCTTCGTATTTCGTGCCGAGCAATACGGGGGCTGGGCGATGAGACATCCGCTTCTTGTTTTCACGGATCCTGCACGGTCTGCCGTTGGCCACTGTCCAATGAGCGCCGGCGGCGACGACCCGGTCGGGCACGGCGCAGAAATCCGGATGGCCGGCCTGGTCAAGCGGCCGGCCCGTATCGTCCGAGGGTAGAAGCGCCAGCCATGTTGCGGATGGTCTGGTCGCAGCTGCGGAACACGCCCGGCCGGAGCGTGGCGGTGCTCGCCGCCGTGCTGGTCGCGACCACCGGGTTCACCGTGCTCACCGGTGCCGCCAGCACCTCCCGGCTGGTCGCCCAGGGCTCCGTGGACGGGCAGTTCCGGCCGTCGTACGACATCCTGGTCCACCCCTCGGCGCCGGTCACCGGCCTGCTCGACCAGGCTCGACCCGCCGCGGCCTACGGTGGCATCGGGCTGGATCAGTGGCGGCGGATCGAGCGGATCCCCGGGGTCGAGGTGGCCGCCCCGCTGGCGGTGCTCGGGCTCGCCGACATCCGACCAGACCTGCTGGTGGACCTGACCGACCAGCTCGACCGGTCCGCCGAGCGCCAGGTCATCGAGGTCGCACCCCGGATCAGCGGGGACCGCGGGCTGAGCAGCCTGACCGCCGCGCCGACCTACGTCTACGTGTCCCGCCGGCCCCTGGTGCCGCTGTCCAGCATCAGCGGTCCCTGGTTCGTCTACACCGACGGCACCCGGGTCAGGCAGTCCTCCTCCGCCGCCGAGTGCCCCGGCACGGGTGGGGGCGGCACTGTGGAGGTGCAGCCCGACGGCCGTCGCCGGCAGGTGTGCAGTTCCGCGATGGGCAGCTTCGACCCGGACGACCGGCGGACCCAGGTCAGCGAGGTGCAGGCGTACCAGTTGCTCCCGGATGGCAGGTTCCGGATGGCCTCCGTGTTCACCTCCGGCCGCCCGGCGTCCGTGGTCCGCGCCACCGCGCGGTTGCAGGTCCAACTGCCGGCGGTGCTACCGGTGCTCGTCGCCGGGATCGATCCGGAGGCCGAGGCGCGCCTGGTCGGCCTCGACCGGGCAGTTCGTCAGGGTCGCTACCTGACCGGCACCGACCATGTCGCCCCGGCGGCCCGGAGCACCTCGCTCTCCCCGTTGCCGCCGACCGGTCCGGCCGGCCGGACCCTACCGGTACTCGCCGCCGGCGACCTCGCCGTGGACGAGCGGATCGACCTCGCCGTGTCCCGGCTGACCGGCCGGACCGGCGGCCGGGTGCCCGGCGCCGCGACGGAGGCGCTCTGGCCACTGCTGCGTGACTCTGCGAAGACACCGCCGCGCGCGCTCCGGTACGACCTGGGGCAGCTCTACCGCGACCAGCTCGACGCCGCCCTGGCCGCGCACACGCCGCTGTCCGGCATGCGAGCCCTGCTCCGGCCCGGTCCGCCGGCCTATCAGCCGCAGCTCGACGGGGTCACCCGGGTGCTGCCCCGATCCGCCGGGTCCGGCCAGCCCGACCCGGCGATCGAGGACGTGTGGCGGGACTCGTGGCTCGGCGCGGGCGGCGTCGGGGCGGCGGATCCGGTGAGTCTGCTCGGGCAGCCGGAGTGGTCGGTCACCGCGGTGGGCAGCTTCGCACCGGACGCGCTCGACTCCACCGCCGGCGCCGCGCAGGAGGCCCTCGACCTCTACCGCCCGGCCCCACCGGCGGGCGCCGACGCGCGCTCCCGGGGCCTGCTCGGCGAGCGCCCACTGCTGCCCGGGGACGACCCGCTCGGTTATCCGCACCGTCCGCCCGGCCTGGTGACCAGTCTGACCGCGGCCGGTGAGTTGTACGCGAGCATCGGGTCGGCGATGACCGCCGCGCCGCTGAGCTCGGTCCGGGTCCGAGTCGCCGGGATCGACCGGTTCGACGAGGTGGCCCGGGAGCGGGTCCGGATGGTGGCCGACGAGATCGTCCGGCAGACCGGCCTGACCGTCGAGATCGTGCTGGGCGGCTCAACGGCGCACAGCCCGGTGCTGCTGCCCGCGGGCACGCTCGGGCGCCCCGACCTGAACCTGTCGGAGGCGCGCACCCGCAAGGGCGTGGCGGCCGAGATCGTCACCGCCGTCGATCGCAAGAACGTCATGCTGCTCGGGCTGTTGCTGGTGGTCTGCGCGCTGCTGGTCGGAAACGCGGTGTCCACCGCGGTCCGCGCCCGCCGCCGCGAGCTGGCCATACTGGCCTGCGTCGGCTGGCCCGGCTGGCGACTGAGCCTGCTGATCCTCGCCGAGACCACCGCACTGGGGCTGACCGCAGGACTGCTCGGCGCCGGGCTGTCGGGGCCGCTCGCTCGGCTGGCCGACGTGCAGGTCGCCGGCATGGTCACCCTGCTGTGCGTACCGATCGCGGTGTTGCTGACCGCGGCGGCCAGCGCCCTGCCCGCGCTGCGGGCCGCCCGTACCCGCTCCGCGGAGGCGCTCCAGGCGAGCGCGGCGCCGGCCCGCCGGGCCCCGGCACGGAGCTTCGCCGGGCTCGCGGTGGCCAATCTGGTACGGGCACCGGCGCGCACCCTCGCCGGGGCGGTGAGCCTCGCGGCCGGCGTCGGCGCGGTGACACTCATCGCCGCCGCGCTCTGGGCGTTCGACGACGGCATGGTCGGCTCGCTGCTCGGTCAGGCGGTCTCGGTGCAGGTGCGCGGGGTGGATTTGGTGGCGGTCGGCGGGGTGCTGCTGTTCGGGGTGCTCGGCGTGGCCGACGTGCTCTACCTCAACGCGCGGGAGCGGTCGGCCGAGTTCGCCACGCTCCGGGCCGTCGGCTGGCCGGATTCAGCGCTCAACCGGCTGCTGGTCTACGAGGCGCTCGGCGTCGGGGTGCTCGGTTGCGTTCTCGGGGTCACCGCCGGCCTCGGCTCGGCCGCCCTGCTGGTCGGCGGGGTGGACGGCCGACTGGCGGTGCTGGCGCTGGCCGTGACCGCGGCGGCGCTGCTGCTGACCGTGCTCGCCGCACTGGCACCGGCGATCCTGATCCGGCGCCTGCCGACCGCCGCGCTGCTCGCCGACCAATGAGGATCCGGTGGGGGCAGGCGGTTCGCCTGCCCCCACCGGTCGGTTCGGCTGTCAGCCCAGGTACTTCTCCCACGGGCCGGTGATGGCCAGGGTGAGGCCGGGGTCCTGCATGTTGACGAAGAGCACCTTGCCGTCGGCGCTGAAGGTCGGCCCGCAGAACTCCGAGTCGTTGAGCTGGTTGCGGGCGATCGCGTAGGTGGGGCCGCCCGGGAACGCGCTGAGCACGTGGGAGGCGCCCGAGCCGTCCTCGGCGAGCACGAGGCTTCCCCACGGGGTGACCGTCACGTTGTCCGGGCCGTCGAAGGTGAGGTCGTTGTACTTGACCGGCGTGCCCTCCTCCGACGCGGTCTGGTGCGGGAAGTACGTCACCAGCTGGATGGTCTGGGCCCGGTAGTCGTAGAACCAGACCATGCCGTCGTGCGGAGCGGCGTCCGCCGGGAGGTCACCGTCGTCCCACGCGTAGGAGTTGACCACGTAGACGCCCTCGTCGGTGCCCCACACGCCCTCGAACTTGCGTCCGCGGGTGACCTGGCCATCGGCGAACTGCTCGCGCACCGTCGTGGTCCGCGCGTCGCGCTCAGGCACCTCGATCCACCGCACGGGGAAGGGGCGGCCCAACTGAGCGGAGGTCAGGTAGGCGACGTCCGGCAGCACCGAGCCGTCGTCCATGATGATCTGCATCGCGGCGAGGACGCCGGCGTTCGGGGCGAGGCGGGTGAGCACACCGGGACCGAGCTTGACGCCGCGGGGCGCGGTCCAGCGGTAGAAGAGGCCGTTGGGCCCGTCGGCGTCCTCGGAGAGGTAGATCTTGGTGCGGTCCTTGTCGATCGCCAGGGCCTCGTGGGCGTAGCGGCCCAGGCACTTGATCGGCCTCGGGTCCGCGCTGCCGTCGGCCCAGACCTCGAAGACGTAGCCGTGATCCTTCTGGAAGACGCCGGACCGGCCGTCCTCCGCCCAGTCGTCCCCGGCCCGGTCCTCGGTCTCCTCGCAGGTCAGCCACGTCCCCCACGGGGTGGGCCCGCCCGCGCAGTTGCCGACGGTGCCGGAGAGGGCGACGAACTCACCGAGGTTGCGACCGGCGCGGTCGGTCCGGATCACGGTGCAGCCGCCGGCGTCGACCGCGCCCGGGTCGTAGACGGTGCCCTTGACGTGCGGTACGCCGAACTCGGCACCCGGGTCGATCTCGTGGTTCTGGATGAGGGTGTAACGGCCGTGGCCGCCGTCGTAGACGGCCATGCCGTCGTGGTCGGCCGGGGTCACGCCCTGGCCGCGGTCGAGACGGGTGACGCCGGCCCGGGTGACCACCGTGTAGCTGAAGCCCTCGGGCAGGGCCAGGACGCCCTTGGGGTCGTCCACGAGCGGCGGGAAGGGCACGTGGCCGGCCCCGGCCGGCGGGTTGGGCCGACTCGGGTGGGCCTGGGCCAGGGACGGGAAGCCGCCGGCGACGGCGAGCCCCACGCCGGCGGCGGCACCGCCGGCGAGGAAGGTACGACGAGAGGAAGGCACGTGGATCAGCTCCTGGTCAAGACAAGTGTGACGGTGTGACAGCCAACTCCTGCGGTGGGACACCGACGCGTCACTCATGGGATCGATCGGTGACATCCGAGTGAAGAGTCAGGGCTACTCACGCGTCGCCCAGGCGGCGGCGTCAGGGTGCGGCCACGCTCCAACTGCCTTTCTGGCCTGCTCGCCGAGTGATGCGCCGCTCGGTCGCGGGAACGCCGGCGGCGGCACGGCGGGCGGTCAACGGACCGGCCCTTCACAGCAGCGAATCATGGGAGATTGAAAATGGGTCAGCTCGACGGCAAGGTCGCGGTGGTGACGGGCGCCAGCGAGGGCATCGGGTTCGCCAGCGCGCTACGTTTCGCCGAGGAGGGCGCGTACGTCTATCTCACTGGGCGGCGCAAGCCGGAACTCGACGAGGCGGTGGCGCGGATCGGCGCGGCCCGCGCCACCGGGGTGCGGGGCGATGTGACGGACCTGGCCGACCTCGACCAGCTCGTCGCCACGATCGGCGCCGACGGGCGCCGGCGGCTGTGCCATGCCGAGCTGCGCGGCGGCGCGGCCGGTGCCGGCTCCCGCAACGGTGATCCGCTTGTGGCGAGCAGCGCATTCCCAGATCCAGCGGGTGCCTCTTCGGGCGGGCGCCGTTGCGGGATTGCCTATCCGTGGTCTGCGCTAGGTCGGGTGGTGTCGTTTGACGCTGCTGCCGGTCTGGTGTGCAGGACTTCGCGGGCCTGTTCGGCGGCGCGGGTGATGCTCTCGCTGATGAAGTCGAGGAAGCGAGCGACGTTCTCCAGGCGGGTCGCGGCGGGGGTGTGCGGGCCGAGGACGGCGACGCCTTGGCGTGCGGTTTCGACGAGCTGGTCGTTGGCTCGGGCGCTGGCGATCGTCGCCTGGTAGAAGAGCTCGTCGTCGACGACGTAGCGGTCGCGGCGGCGTTCGTCGCGTTCTCGGCGGACGAGGCTCTGGCCCTCCAGGAAGGCGATCGCCTTGGAGATGGACGCCGGGCTGACCTGGAGGCGCTGGGCGAGTTGGGACGCGGTGAGACTCCCCGCATCGGTGGTGAACAGGCAGGTCAGCACCCGGGCTGTCATTTTGGTCAGGCCTGAAGCCATGAGGACGGTCGTGAACGTCTCCTCGTACTCGGCCACGGCCTCGGCGTCGCGTCCGTGCGGCTGGGGGAGTGACTCCGGTCCTCGGGACGAGGTGGGCCGGCGCCGGTGGGCGCGACGTTCGGTGGCGCGGTGGGCCAGGTCGGCGCGGTAGGCGGTGGGGCCACCGTTGCGCATCACCTCACGCGTGATCGTCGAGGTCGGACGGTCGAGGCGTCGGGCGATCTCGGCGTAGGGGAGGCTGTCGGCCAACCCCAGCGCGATCTGCTGGCGTTCCTGCTGGGTGAGCCTGCCTCCCGGCATCGCGATCTCCTCGGTGATCCCTCTGGTGGTCCCTGACCCCTCTGACTATAGCGTTCACCTCTCATTCATTGCAACGCCCAGCGGGTCTGCGTTGCGTTGTTCTTATAGCGGTTGCAACAGTTTCTGTGCCTCTACCTGCGAAGATGATGAATCAGCGCAACGATGGTGTTGCCGTAAACTGGAAAGCAACGTAGCCTTTCCTGTATCGGAAACAACAAGTGAGCACGGGAGAGCACGATGCAGAAGTTCGACACCCCCGCCCCGATCTCCGCCGTCCTGGCCATCCCCGCCGGACGCATCCAGTTCATCGCCGCCGACCGGGCCGACACCACCGTGGAGGTCCTGCCCGCCGACCGCTCCAAGAGCCGCGACGTCAAGACCGCCGAGCAGACCACCGTTGCCTACGCCGACGGCGTGCTGCGGATCCGCGCCCCTCAGAACCAGCTCATCGGTCCCTCCGGATCCCTGGAGGTCACCGTCCAGCTGCCCGCCGGCTCCCACGTCGAGGCCACGACCGGCGCCTGCGAGCTGCGCGGCGTCGGCCGCCTCGGCGACGTCGCGTTCGAAGGGGCGTACCGGCAGATCAAGATCGACGAAGCGGCGAGCGTCCGCCTCGCGGCGATCGACGGCGACGTCGAGGTCGGCCGGCTCAACGGCCCGGCGGAGATCAGCACCACGAGGGGCGACATCCGGATCACCGAGGCCGTGCGCGGCGCGGTCGTGCTCAGCACCCAGTCCGGCGACATCTCGATCAGCGCCGCCGCCGGTGTCTCGGCCGCCCTGGACGCTGGCACCGGCTACGGCCGCGTCAGCAACGCCCTCAAGAACGATGGCGCCGCTGACCTCGACATCCGCGCCACCACCTCCCACGGCGACATCAGCGCCCGCAGCCTCTGAGGAAGCAGCGGCGGGGCCTGGAGAAGTCGTACCAGACGCCTAACCCGACCGGGTGGAGAACATGACGATGAACAGCACTTCCTCGACCAGTTCGAAGTGGACCGGCATGATGCCGGTCGACGACACGGCCCTGGCCGTAACCGACACCGGCGGTCCCGGGATTCCCGTGGTCTACCTCAACGGCCAGTTCGCCACCCAGGGGTACTGGCGGCGGGTCATCGCCGACCTGGGGACGGGGTGGCGGCACATCACCTACGACGAGCGGGCTCGCGGCAAGTCGAAGCGCTCGGCGGACTACTCCTTCGAGGCCGCCGTCCGGGATGTCGATGCCGTTCTCGCGGCTCGGGGCGTGGACCGGGCGCTGCTGGTGGGCTGGTCCTACGGAGCATTCGTCGCGTCGCACTGGGCCAGCCGGAATCCGGACCGTACCGTGGGCGCGGTCCTGGTCGACGGCGCGTTCCCGCACGACTGGCTCGACGAGGCGATGGAGCAGCGGATCCGGAAGCTGTTCCGGCGGATGGGCTGGTTCCTGCCGCTGCTGCGCCCGACGGGCCTGACCCCGCGGATGACCGCGGAACAGCAGGCGAACAGCAACATCGAGATCGGCGTGATCTCCCGCGAGCGCGAGCTGGGCCCCGTGCTGGACAACATCACCGTCCCGGTGCGGTACGTGGTCGCCTCGGGGACGTCGTTCGGAAGCCGCGGTGATGAGCAGGAACGGATCCGCGCCAGCCTCGACACCGTGATCGTCCGCAACCCCAACATCAAGATCAGCGCGAAGCTCGCCAGCAACCACGGTGCGATCCTGCGCAAGGGCTTCCCGGCCATCGCCGAGGCCGTACGAGAGGTCGCCGCCCTCGACCGCGAGGCGGCGCGGAAGGCCCGCCCAACGGACTGACGACAACCAGCCGTCATCGCCCGTCCTTCAGCTCAACCGCGTCCGGGTCGTGTCAGGGCAGCAGCCCTTGGCGCGAGCCGGACGCGGCGCAGCGGTAGCGGCCGAGCACGTCGGGGTTGGCTGTCAACGGTGGATCAGGGTCCTGATGTCGTCGAACAGTCGGTCGTGAGCGGCGGCCGCCGCTGGGGAGGTCAGGCCCACGTTCTGGATGAAGCCGTGCTCCAGTCCGGGCTCCTGCCGGTGGATCACACGTACCCCGGCGTGCGCCAATCGCTGCCCATAGGCGTTGCCCTCATCGCGCAACGCGTCGTGCTCGGCGGTCACGATGAGGGCGTCCGGCATGCCGCGCAGGTCCGCCACCAGCAGCGGGCTGCCGAGCGTATGGTCGGCGGGATCGGGAGTCCACTGCGAGATCGCCCAGGTCAGGAAGTCGGCGTCCAGCGCGTAGCCGGACCCCTTCTCCGCGATGCTGGGCTGCGAGAGCGTCAGATCGGTGTTGGGGCAGATCAGGACCTGGACGGCGGGTAGGACATCACCCGCGTCCCGTAGCCGCAGGCAGGCCATGGTGGCCAGGTAGCCGCCCGCGCTGTCTCCGGCCACCGCGAAGGGCCGGGCCCAGCGCAGCACCGCCGCCACATCCTCGATGGCGATGGGGTAGCGATACTCGGGCGCGCGCCGGTAGTCCACGGCGAGCACCTCGACGTCGCAGGCATCGGCGATGCGGCGGCAGGTCCGGTCATGGGTGTCGAGGTCACCGATGACGAAGGCGCCGCCGTGTGCGAACACCATCAAGGGCCGCGCCTGCTCGCGGGGCCGGTAGTGGCGCAATAAAAGCCCGCTCGGACCGGCGAGATCTTCCACGTGGGTCATCACGGGCCCTGGGGGTCGGTCTGCGGCTCGCCGACGTGAGCCTTCGCGCAGTTCCGACACGTCGGGCAGGCTCACGGTGCGGCATCTCGTTTCCGCGGTTCCAGGACCACCACCGCGGTCTCGGACGACCGCAGCGCCGCGAAGGCATCGAGATTCGTGTCGATCTCGCGCCAGCGGGCCCACAGCCGCGACCGCTCGTCGCCGGTGGCGGCCCGCCCGCGTACCAGCCGCTGCCCGTCGACCATGTCGACGGTCGCATCCGGATGCGCCTGCAGGTTGAGCCACCAGGCCGGCTCACCCTCGCCCCAGCCATTCATGGCCAGGGTGAACACATTCGGCCCGTCGTCCAGGTACGCGATGATGACGCTGCGCTGCTGGCCGGTTCGGCGCCCGGTGGTGGTCAGCCGCAGGGTGCCCCAGCGGTTGGCGCGGGGCCGCCAGAGTCCGACCCGGCCGCCGGAGACCCGGTACAGGCGCCGGTGCACCCACCAGGCCGACCGGATGAACCAGCGCGGCGGAAGCTTCGGTTTATCCGCCCGATTCACGTCCGACACGACGACCTCCCACACCTACCAGGCGATGGTACGAACACTGTGCCAGCCGCTGGAACCCGCTGGCGCTTCGCTTCCCCCGCGTCTCACCGCAAGTCTGGCCGATGAGCGCGCGTCTGTGCGCCCCCGTCAGCCGTAGTACTGCACGAGGCAGAACTCGTGGTCCTCCGGGTCGGCCATGACGACGACCACACCCTCGTCATAGTCGTGCCGTTCACCGGTGAACCGGCCACCGAGATCGACGACCAGCGTCATGGCCTCGTCGATGTCGTCGACGGAGACGTCGAGGTGGATCCGCACCTTACCCAGTTGGGGCTCCGGCACTGGCTGGAACACCAGCCTCGGCTGAGGGTCGCCCCGCTCGCCCAGGTAGACCCAGCCCTCCTGCGACGGCCCGGGCTTCCGACCGAGCAGGCCACCCCAGAATCGGGCTACCCGCTCGGGGTCACGGCAGTCGATCGTGACACCGGACCAGACGTTCGCCATGTACTGATCCTGACAGTGCTCCGGTGGGCGCGTCGGACGGTGTAACTGGCGGGTTAGCATCCGCGGATGACCTCGTCTCTGGACGCGCTGCCGAAGATCGGTGCGCCGGCGACTCGAGCCCTGCACACCGCCGGATACACCACCCTGCGGCAACTCGCGGGCATCCCCCGATCGGACCTCGCCAGACTGCACGGCATGGGACCGAAAGCGCTCGGGATCCTCCAGGCCGCCCTTGAGCAGCACGGCCTCAGCCTCGGCTGAGATTCACTAAGTATTGGGTGGCTCATTCCGCCGTCATCGGGGGGTCGGCGTGCCCAGGAGGTCAGGTGTCGGCCTGCCGGCCCGCCCCGCTGAGCAGTCGGTCGCCGAGTTCGGTCCGCGAGTAGAGCACCTGCCGGCCGGCCCGGCGCGAGGCGAGCAGCCCGGCGGCGCGCAGCGCCTGAAGGTGGACGCTGAGCGTCGGCGCGGAGAGCGCCATCTGGGTGGCGGCCTGGCTGGTCGACATCGGCAGGTCCAGCTGGGCCAGCAGGGCGGCTCGGGTCTGCCCGAGGACGCCGGCGAGCGCCGAGCCGGTCTGCGCGGGGTGCTCCTGCTCCTCCCAGAGCCGGCCGAGGCCGCGCGGGGAGTAGGAGACGCTGGGGGAGTCCGGCTGCGCGGTCCGCACCAGGACGTCCGGCCAGGCGAAGGCGCACGGCACGAGGAGCAGGCCGCGCCCGCCGCAGTCGGCATGTCCCTCGTAGTACTTGACGATCGTCAGCGTCTGGCCGGCGAACAGGACCGACGGGTGCAGGTTGCTCATCATCCGGTCGACGCCACCATCGGCGAGGGCATCGAGCCGGTAGGCGATGTCGTCGTTGAGCAACGCGTCGATCCGCGGCCAGTCCGGGGCGATCGCGACCCGGTGGTACGCCTCGAGCGCCTCGGTGACGGGCCCGATGCCCGCATCGGGCCGCTGCAGCAGCGCCTGGAGCAGGGCTTGCCGCCCTTCGCGGTCGGGCCCCTGCTGGGCGACCCGGTGGCCCGCCAGGTGCGCCAACTCCCGCGCCACGACCTCCGGATCGGCGTCGGCGATCCGCGCGAGCGCGTCCGCGAAGGTCGAGGACCGGCGATCCGGCGGCGGCACCAGGAAATCGGGAATGTAGCCCACCGGACGCACCAGCGCCCGCAGTAGGTCGAGGTCGCGCGTGCGCAGCCGGCCCGATCGCTCGGCGAACCTGTCGATCCAGGGCCGGTGCAGGTGCCGGCCCTGCCTGCCGGCGGCCAGCGCACGAAGGCTGGCCACGGTCTCCGTGAGCGGCGAGGCGGCGAAGCGCACGCGAGTCAGGTCGGCCGCCGTGAAGTGCAGATGGATCACGCAGCCGCCCCTTCCGATTAGGTCTGAGCCTAATCATGGCCGTGTGGCCGACACCACCGAAGACTGAGGACATCCACTTGGACCATACGGATGGGACATCGAAGATGCGTACGTTGATCTACACCGCCTTCGTCTCGCTGGACGGCGTCGTCGACTCGCCGGGCGGCGGCAGCGGATCCGAGGACCACCGCAGCGGCGGCTGGACCTTCAAGGACATCGAGTTCCGGCCCGAGGTGTACGAGATCAAGGGCCGCGAGACCGAGGAGGCCACCGCGCTGATGTTCGGCCGAACCAGCTACGAGGCGTTCTCGCCGTTGTGGCCGGACATGGAGGACTTCGCCGCCCTCAAGGAGTTGCCGAAGTACGTCGTCTCGACCACCCTCGGCGAAGACGCTCTTGTCGACAACTGGGGCGACATCACGATCCTGCGTTCCCTCGACGACGTCGCCAAGCTCAAGGAGACCGACGGCGGCCCGATCTTCATTCACGGCAGTGCCACTCTCGCCCGCAACCTCGCCGACGCCGGCCTGATCGACCGCTACCACCTGCTGCTCTACCCGGTGCTGCTCGGAGCCGGCAAGCGGATGTTCAGCGACACCGACAAGGACAAGCAGATGCTGAAGCTGGTCGAGTCCGAGACGTACGCCAACGGCATCACCAAGCTCGTCTACGACGTCGCCCACTGAGGTTGCCGCCGTGCCCGAGCCGATCGGCCGTCCCTGATACCTCACAAGGGTCAGAGGCTCACGGCCTTGGCGCGGGCGGCCGGGCAGCGAACCCCGTACCTGGCGGAGATCCGCAGCTGAGTCAGCCCGGATGGGCCCGATACGGTTCGAGCGTGATGCCGGACTTTAGCGACCCGCCCTTGGTCTTCCTCGATGTGGATGGAACGTTGATTCCGTTCAGAGTCCGGCACCCGGGCCGGGAGGAGCCTGCCTCGGGCGGCGTCGCTCAGCCAGTGAACGATGCTGGCAATCCTCTGCTCGACAGGCTCGACCCGGACGACGGTCGCCGGCTGTTGGCGTTGGGATGCCAGCTGGTCTGGGCAACGACATGGATGATCGAGGCGAACGAGGTCGTCTCGCCGCGACTCGGGCTTCCGGAACTGCCCGTCGTCGAGTGGCCGGACGGCGACGGCGATCCACCGCACGGTCTGCACTGGAAGACCATCGTCCTGACGCGGTGGGCGGCCGGACGACCCTTCGTGTGGCTTGACGACGAGATAACCGTTGCGGACCGGCGGTGGATCACAACGCATCACCCGGGGCGGGCGCTGCTGCGGCATGTCGACCCATACGTCGGCCTGACCGACGCGGACTTCTCAGCAGTACGCGAATGGCTCGAAGCGCGCGACGGCGGCTGATCCCGCAAGCTCACATGCCGCAGACTGCTCTGAGAAAGCCTTGCCGGATGAGGAGGACGCATGAGAGCGGGCAGGGTGCTCGTGATCGGTCTCGATCCCGTCAGAATCCCGGGCTGGGATCCTGAGCCAGTCATGGCGGCGATCGCACGCGGTCAGGCTCGGTTCGATGATCACGACATCGAGGCCGACTTGTGCCTGGTGGCGCCCGACGATAACGCCGAGGGCGCGATCGTCGAGGCGCTGACCCGGAACGACTACGCCTGCGTGGTGGTCGGGGGCGGCATCCGCAAGCACGAGCCGTTGCTCGAGTTCTTCGAGAAGGTGGTGAACCTTGTCCGGCGCCATGCTCCCGGCGCGGCCATCGCCTTCAACAGCAGCCCCGACGACACTGCCGACGCCGCTCTGCGCTGGCTGCGGTAGGCCAGCCTGGGTGCCGGGCGAGCTGGAGAAGTCAGCTCAGCGCGGCCGCCTTGCGCAGCAACACTGAGCGTTCGCGCTGGTTGGCGCAGAGCCGAGCAGCCAGCTCCAGCTCGACGCGGGCTTCCGGTCGCCGTCCGAGCCGGGCCAGCAGCTCACCGCGTACGGTCGGGACCAGATGCGAACCGGGGAGCCGGTCCAAGGCGATCAGCTCGTCCACCATGGCCAGGGCTTGCACCGGACCCGAGGCCATCGCCACGGCGACGGCCCGGTTGAGCTCGACCACCGGCGAGGGCGCGACCCGGCCGAGTGCCTCGTAGAGCACCACGATCCGGTCCCAGTCGGTCGCCTCGACGGAGGGCGCGGACGCGTGCGTGGCAGCGATCGCGGCCTGCAGGCCGTAGGGGCCGAGGCCGCGAGTCGATGCCCTGGCCAGTGCGGCCAGCCCACGGCGGATCGCCGAGAAGTCCCACCGCCGCCGGTCCTGGTCCTCGAGCAGGACCGGAGAGCCGTCCGGGCCGGTCCGGGCCGGGAAGCGCGCAGCCGTCAGCTCGCACAACGCGAGCAGGCCGTGCACCTCCGGCTCGTCCGGCTGCAGGGCGGCCAGCGTGCGAGTCAGCCGGATCGCCTCGTACGCGACGTCGGGACGCAGCAGCCGGTCGCCCGACGTGGCCGTCGACCCCTCGGTGAAGATCACGTAGAGGACGCTGAGCACGCCGCCCAGCCGCTCCCGGCGCTCGGCGGCCGGCGGCAACTCGAACGGCACCCCGGCCGCCGCGATCGTCTTCTTGGCCCGGGTGATGCGCGCCTGCACGGTCGGCACGGGTACGAGGAACGCGCGGGCGATCTCCTCGCTGGACAGGCCGCCGACCACCCGCAGGGTCAGCGCCACCCGGGCCTCGGGGGAGAGCACCGGGTGGCAGCTGACGAACATCAGCGCCAGCACGTCGTCGTCGATCTTGTCGGGGTCGATTTCTTCAGCGACCGCCGGATCGGCCGCGAGCAGGGCGTATCGGTCCTGGAGGGCGGTCCGGCGGCGGATCGCGTCGATCGCCCGTCGTCGGGCCGTGGCCATCAGCCAGCCGGCCGGATTGACCGGAGAGGCGCGCGGCCAGGACACCAGCGCCTCGGCCACCGCCTCCTGGGCCGCGTCCTCGGCCAGCCCGAAATCGCCGGTGAACCGGGTCAGCGCGGCGACGATCCGCGCCGACTCGATCCGCCAGACGGCCTCGACGTCGGCCGTACCCATCAGACCGGGCCGTTGCTCTCGCGCCCGGCCCGTTCCTTGACGATCCGCTCGTTGTCCTGCGGGACCTCGTCGTGCCCCGCCACCCGGCGGACCTCGATCTTGGACCCGCGGACCGCCGGGACCCGCTTGGCCCACTCGACCGCCTCCTGTTTCGAGGCGACATCGAGCAGGAAGTAGCCCCCGAACAGTTCCTTGGTCTCGCCGTACGGCCCGTCGGTGACCACCGGGGCCTCGCCGCTGAAGTCGACCACGACGCCCCGGCCCGGATCGTCCAGTCCTTCGGCCGCGAGGAGAACTCCGGCTTTGATCATCTCCTCGATGAACCGGCCGGTCGCGGCCATCGCCTCGTCGATAGAAGCCATCATGGCCGCGTTCGTCTCATCGGTGCCCCGCATGATCAGCATGTACTTCGGCATCGCGTTCTCCTCATCCGGCGGGGCCGTCTCTCGACCCTCGTAGCCACATGTCGAACGGGCGGCTCGCGGATCGACACGGTCCCGGAGAAATCTCTCGCCGCGACGCAGCCGGTCCCTCCGGCCCACGTTCCGTCCGTCGGACCGGCCCCTGAGCGATGGCTGACGCGAGCGCCATGCTGATCAGAAAGCTTAACGTCGCAGCTGCCGCGCGCCAGGTGCTGGCCGCCACGCCTACGGATGACCATCGGGTGATCCAGGTTCCGGCTGCTGTGCTGTCTGCCATGCTCGGCACGCCAGGCGGGACGCAGTGCCGGGCGCGATGCGAGCTGGCCCATGCTGTCAGAGGCCCGTGTAAAGATCGTCGTTGTGACGCGATGGATCTACAACGATCGCCCCGAGGGCGTCAGGTTCCTGACCGACCGGATCGCGGAGCCGGGCCGCAGGACGATCGAGGACGAGATCTGGGACTGGGTCGTGCGCGGCCACGACGACGCCGACGACTTCGTCGACTACTTCGACGAGGACGAGGAGCGTCACGGCGCCACCGACGAGGAACTCAGGGCGGCGTACGAGAAGGCACTGGCTGCTCGGCGCGAGCAGCAGCGCCAGTGGGGTGAGGTGCCGAGCAACCTCACTCGCGCGTTCGCCGAACTCAACGAGGTCGGTGTGTTGGCCAGAGAGAACTTCAGCTGCTGTGGCACCTGCGCGGCCGCCGAGATCCACGACGAGCGGGACGACTCCCGGCACTGGCACGGATACCTATGGTTCCACCAGCAGGACACGGAGTCGCTGCTCGCGAGCGAGGACGGCGAGGTCTACCTCGGCTACGGCGCCTATCCCGGGGTGGACTTCGACGAGGTCGCCTACGCGGCCCTGCCGGAGGCCGAGCAGCAGGCCCGCTACCAGGCCGACCTGGAACGGGTGCTGGACGAGATCGCCTTCCCGGTGCTCCGCAGGCACGGCCTGCGGATCGAGTGGAACCGCAAGCAGTCAAAGCGGATCCGGGTCACCGGCGCCCAGTGGTATGCGCCGTTGATCTGAGACCCACCCGCTCGGGTCTGGACCGGGGTTCACTCCGCGCCCATCACCAGGCCCTCGATGGTGTGCTTCTGCCGGATCGGCGTGAGCGTCTCCACCACCGGGCACCGCAGGTGCGCGCGTACCGAGGCGGGCAGGTTCTCCCAGTACTCCCGGGTGACGGCCATGTCGTGGTGCTCGGCGTTGCCCGCGCCGGGCGCGTCCACGCCGAGCACCAGGACCGGACGGGCGCGCGTCGAGACGTTCGGGGTGCCCCGGTGGATGGTGAGCGCCGAGCGGGCGGAGATGTCGCCACGGCGGGGGTACTTGCGTACGGCTCGCGCCTGGTAGCGGGAGTAGCGCTCCTTGGGCGGGAACATCGCGTGGTCGAAGTCGTCGCCCTCGTCCCACTGCGTACCCGGGGCGATCTCGAACGGTCCCATCTCCTCCACGGTGTCGACCGTGGTCAGGTTGAACGCCAGTGAGGTGAGCCGCCGCTGCCGGCGGGTGTCGGACGGCATCGGAAAGTCCCGGTGCCACGGCTGCATGGCAGCGCCGGGGAACGGGATGTCGAAGCCGAGCTCGACGATCTCGTACTCGGGACCGAGCACGGCCTGGCAGACCGCGACCACCCACGGATGGGTGACCAGGTCGACGAAGCCTCGCAGCTGCTCCGGATGCATCTCCACGTACCACCGCTGCGGGCCGCGCCCGACGGCGCCGTCCGGCCGGGCGCGGGCCTCGTGGAACGCGGTGTCGATGTCCTCGTCCACCCGCTGCACCCAGTCCACGGTGAAGGCAGCCCGGCAGGAGGTGATCCCGTCGCGGTAAAGGTCGCCGAGTGCCTCCACCGGGACCTCCCCGATCTCGACGGACTGCGGGTTACGAACGTCGGCGCTCATCGGATCCTCCCCTGGGTGGCGGCGGTCAGACGAGTATTACAACGTTGTAGAACGGGCGCAAGAGACCGCAGAAGGGGACTGGAGCCCGGTTCAGTTGGTACGCCGCGGAGGTGCATGCCGCGCTGGCGGACGGGCAGCTGTTCGCGTCGGCGCCCTGGTCCCGCCGCGGTGTCCTCAGGCCAGCAGACGTTCCCGCATCGTCGCGCCCAGATTGATCGCACCTACCGCCCGAGGGCCGGCCGGATCGTGCACGTGGAGGGTGTTGTTGCGGCGCATCAGCTCACGGACCGCGGGCGGCAGCCGGGGCGGGTCGTCCATGGCCGCGAGGACCTGTGCGGCGCTCGAGATCAGTCGATCGGCCAGGCCGGCGGCGTCGGTGTCCACCCGCACCCGGCCGTACTCCCACCCGGCGGTGGTCAAATCGAGCACCTCAAACATACGGGTCACGAGCGGGTTCGGGTCGGTCACCCGGTCGAGCCGGGACGCCTGGCTGCCGATCACCGCGACGGCTGCGGACACCTGGGCGTACGGGTGGAAGCCGCTCGGCAACGCGAACAGTGGCCACCGCAGCGCCGGGCCGGCCTCCTTCCACAGCGGCCGGTAGTTACGGCGGTGTACCAGGAGCCGCCGGCCCGTCCGTCGGTGTATCTCCTGGGCCTGGGCCTGTAGGTCGGCGTGGGCCTCATCGGCGACCTGGCTGACGATCCGGGCCGCCACCACCAGGCCGTCGTCGCTGTCAAGCAGCGCGCTGACCGCCTCGACCTGCTCGGAGAACCGGATCTGCGCGCGGGCGCCGTACCGGTACTGGACGTCCTGTAGCAGCACCTGCTGCCGCCCCGCATCGAGCTGGACCCGCCCGCCGCCCAGCAACCGCCGGAGCCAACGCATTTCGCCTCGTTTCAGCAGAGCCGTCCCGGACCGCGGCAATGCTAATGCGTCGTGCCTGTCTCGATGGTGATGGGGTGGGAGGGAGGGACGCTCTGCGGCCCCTCACGGTCGGCTGCCGGCCTGGCGCGTCCCGCGCCCCCTGCGCGGAAGCCCTGGTCGGACCGGGGTCCGACCAGGGCTTCACGGCTGTTCTGCTGATCCGATCGTGTCAGGCGACGAAGCGGGTACGGCGACGGCGCGCCACCACGAACAGGGCGGCGCCTGCGGCCAGCAGAGCGGCGGCGCCGCCACCCAGCAGGATGCTGGACTGGCCGGTGATCGGCAGCGACGGGCCGTCCTCGTCCCCGCCGCCCGCACCGCCGGCCCGGTTCACGACCAGCTTGGCCACGTCGTTGTCCGACGTCACGTCAGGGGTCGAGGACTTCGCCGTGACGGTACCGGTGAGTTCCCCGGCGGCGTCGACCCGCAGCCCGAAGCCCCACGTGACGGCCTGGTCCACCGCGAGCGGGTGGATGGCCGTCCGGCAGACGTAGCCGGTGTCCGCCTTCGTGCAGCCGGCGGGCACCGTCGTCACGGCGGTCCCCGCCGGCGGCGTGAAGGTGACGGTCGCGGCCGGCTCGGTGATGCCGGAGGCGTACGCGGGACCGAGGTTCTTGACGCCGACCTTCGCGGTGACCGTGGCGCCCACGGCGGCTCGGACCTCCCCGCCGACGGCGCTCACGTCGGCGCGGTTGGTGCCCTCGACGGTGACGATCACGTGCTGCGTGTCCAGGAAGAACGAGTCCTCGGTCTGGGCGCCCTCGGCACGCAGCCCCGCGGGCTTCCGGACGAGGCGGAGGGTGCCCTGCGTGCCGCGGGTCGGCTTGGTGGCCCGAACCATGTCGAGGTTGTCACGCCCGTCGATCGGAGTCGACCAGGTGAAGCTCGCACCGGCAACGCCCGGCGCCGGCACCTGTGGCCGCAGCTGGAGAGGCAACTCCTCGGAGAGCACGTACTCCTGCCCCGCAGCCAGCGTCGCGTCGAAGTGGCAGTACGCGGCGAAGCTGCCGTATTCACAGTTGTTGTAGCGCTTCGGCACGGTGAACATGGCCTCGTAGAAGAAGAACAGGTCCACGCCGGTGATCGCGTTGTCCCCGGCGTTTCGCACCGTGAGCGGGTTCGTGATGGTGTCGCCCGGCTTGGCCTTCTTGGTGGTGATCGGCCCAACCTCCAGGGCGACCTTCTCGCTGATGGTCACCTTCGAGGTCTTGGTGAACGTCTGGTCCCGGCTGGTGACCTTCACGCTCACCTCGCCCTCGTCGCCGATCTCCGCTGCCTCCTCCGGCCGGAAGGTGAGCGTGGTGATACCCGCGAACAGGCTCTCCGAGGAAAGCGTGTCGAACCTGCAGGTGATCCTCGTACCTGACTGCTCACACGGGCCGGAGCCGTCGAACGTGAGCTTGGCCGTCGCGACGCCGGCGAGCTTCGTGGTGTCGATGGTGACCGCCACGTCGTTCAGGGTGAAGTCGGTGTCGTAGTTGTAGAGGTATACCGACTGGGTCTTACCGAACGATCCCGGCACCAGTGCGGTGTGGTCCAGGCGGAGCTGCGTGCCCTTCGGCAACGCGACCGCGGAGACCGGTGCGACGGCGTTGGCGCCGAGCACACCGATGGCGCATACGCCGAGCCACGCGGCGCCGCGCAGCAGACGTGAACGACTCACGATTGTTCCTCCCCCGTCGATGAACGGGAGTGATCGTAGCCGCCGCGATGCGTTCGGCGAGGTGCTCTACGGCGCGGCGACGCAGAACTGGCCTAATGTCTACCCGGGGCGCGACCGCTCAGAGACGATAAGGAGTCCCGCCCATGATCAGGCTGGCTGACATCCGTGGCTATGCGATGGCGCTGCCTCACGTCGTGGAAAAGCCGCACTTTCGCCTGCCCGGCTTCCGGGTCGCGGACAAGCTCCTCGTTCATCTGGAGAAGGGCGACGCGCACGCGATCGTGTGTGTCGGGCAGACGGAGGCCAAGGCGGCGACCGCGGATCGGCCGGACGTCTATGAGGAGGTGTGGCGGAACGGCCGGATCTTCGTCGGCCTCCGTGTCGACCTGGCCAAGGTCACCGAAGAGCGCGTGCAGGAACTGATCGAGCAGGCCTGGCGCAACCGGGCGCCGAAGCGCCTCGTCGCCGAGTACGACAGCCGCTGACGCTCCGACCGCGGCGTGGGATCGTGCGTCTGCTGTCGCCTCTGATGGTCAGGACGAGATCGCTCGTGCCCACGGCACGAGAAGCCGTTCGAGGCCGGCCATCAGATAGAAGAGCAGCGCACCCATGAGTGCGAGCAGGGTCAGCGCCGCGAACGCGAGTGGGGTGTCGGCGGACTGGCCGGAGCTGGCGATCACCGAGCCGAGCCCGGCCTCCGGGTTGATCACCTCGCCGATGATCGCGCCGATGATGGCGAGTGAGGTCGCCACCTTCAGTCCGACGAAGATCTGCGGCAGGGCCCACGGAAGTCGCACCTTCACGAAGGTCTGCCACCACGAGGCGGAGAGGGAGCGGGCGAGCTCGCCGAGGTCGCTGGGCGTCGAGGTCAGCCCGGCCATGGTCGAGACCAGGATCGGAAAAAAGCAGAGCAGCACCACCATCACGATCTTGGTCTCGTAACCGAAGCCGATCCAGACCAGCAGCAGCGGCGCGAGCGCGACCTTCGGTACCGCGTTGATCCCGGCGATCATGGGCAGGGTCATCCGCTCGACCGTCCGCGACGCGGCGAGCAGGACGGCGAGCAGGAGACCGGCCACCGTCGCGATCCCGAACCCGATGACGGTCTCCAGGAAGGTGATCCAGGTCTGCTCGGCCAGGTAACCGGGGAGCCGCAGGAACGCGTCGACCACGTCTGCGGGCGCCGGCAGGAAGAACGGGTCGATGTCGAAGGCCCAGGTGGACAGCCACCAGAGGGCGATCGCGAGTGCGGCGCCCAGGGTGGGCAGCCCGACAGTCCGCCAGCGTTGTGGCGCCGGTGAATTGTCGGTCACGGTGATCTCCCTGAAGGTTCTGGGCGCGTGGTCAGGGCTTCTTTACGAAGTCCGGGTCCACGACGTTCGCCGGTGTCAGCCCCGACGGAATCAGGTTGGAACGCTGGAGGACGGCGATGGTCTGGGCCACCCGTGACTCGTCCAGGAAGCCGATCGGGGCGCCACCGGCGGGACGGACGTGCGGAGTCATCGCCTCGATCTCGCTCTTGCCCGCCGCCACCGGGTAGGTGGGCTTCACCCGGTTGAGGATCGTCGCCGCCTCGTCGGGGTGCTCGATGCTGTACTTCAAGCCCTTGAGCACCGCCTTGGTGAACCGCTGGACCAGGTCCGGATCCTGCGCGATCAGCGACGGAGTGGTGATGATGGCGTTGCCGAACAGGTCCGGCAGATAGTCGCTGTAGGGCAGAACCACGACCTCCTTGCGGGTGGCCGTTGCCAGAGCGCCCCGGCTGAGCAGGAAGGTGCCCAACGCGTCGACCTTCCGGCCGGCCATGAGGCCGTTGAGCGCGGTGGCCTGGACGCCCTCGATCTTCACCGTCGCCGGGTCGAGCCCGGCCAGTTGGGCGTACGCCGGGAAGAGCAGCTCGGTAACCGAGCCGGCACCGGTCGCCATCGTCTTGCCCTGCAGGTCCTTCGGGGTGGTGATGTTGGTGTCCTTGGTGGTCATCACCGAGATCAGCGTCTGCTGGTGTACGGCGGCGATCGCCCGCCAGTCGGTGAACTCACCCTTGCCTGCCTGGATCACGGCACCGGTGAAGTCGAGCGCCGCGAACTGGACCTGCCCAGACTTGAGGGCCGTCAGGTTCTGCTGGTTTCCGGCGCCTTCCTTGATGTCGACCTCGATGCCGACCTCGGCGAAGTAGCCCTTCTCCTTCGCCACCCAGGCGAAGGCGTCCCGGCCCACCGCGCCGAAAGCGGTGATGTAGGCGACCTTGTCGGAGCCGCCGCCGGTCGAGTCGCCGCCGCTGTCGTCGGTGCCGCAGCCGCCGCCGGCCGCGAGAGCCACGGTCAGCCAGGCCGCTACCAGCGTGTGAAAGCGCTTACCCATGCGGTGCCTCCAGCTTCAGCTTCGCGATGCTTGGCCCACCCCTGTCGGCGGAGATCGGAGGGACGACGCCCAGCCGGCCTCGATAGACGATCCTAGATCAGACGCGTGGCGCCCGTCAGTCCCGAACCCGCATGGGTGGAGGCAAACAAGGTTGCCGCGTAAGGGCTTCCGCTCTATCCACAGTAGATCACCGTGCGCAACGGCGGCTTGAAATAGACATGGTCGCCGATATGCTTGCGCCCGGCGGTCTCCGGCATGTCCACCGCCCGTGCTCGTCCGAGCGCACCCTCACGACCGCACCGGCAGGGCCCACCGAGGAGCCGCGATGCCTGACCACCCGGTCCCGTCCGCCCGCGCCCGCGCCGTCGTCCGCTGCGCCTACGACACGCACGTACACGTGGCCCCAGACGTCATGGCGCGGCGCATCGACGACGTTGACCTGGCACACCGGTTCGCCGAGGTCGGGCTCGCCGGCTTCGTCCTCAAGTCCCACTACGTGGCGACGGCCGAGCGGGCGGCGGTGCTCCGCAAGGTGGTGCCCGGAGTCGATGTTCTCGGCGCGATCACGCTCAACGGTGCCATGGGCGGCATCAACCCGGTCGCCGTCGAGGTCGCCGCGCGGCAGGGTGCGCGAATCGTCTGGATGCCCACGGTGGATTCGGGAAACCAGCGCCGCAGCACCGCCACCGATCTGCCGGGCGCCACGCCCGCGATGTGGGGGGCCTTCCAAGCCGACCTGCACCGCCAGGGCATCGTGCCGGACCCCGTCGAGGTCGTCGACGACGAGGGGCGGGTTCTCGATCGGGTACGCCAGGTGCTGCGGGTGATCGCGCGGCACGACGTCGCGCTGGCCACCGGCCACCTGAGCGGCGCCGAGATCCTCGCGGTGGTCCGGGCCGCCCGTGAAGAAGGGGTACGCCAGATCGTCATCACCCACCCCGAGTTCACCTCGCAGCGGCTGCCGCCTGAGCAGCAGCGGGAGTTGGCCGAGGCAGGCGCCCTTCTGGAGCGCTGCTTCACCACCCCGCACTCGGGCAAGATCGCCTGGGCCGACCTCTTCGCCACCATCCGGGCGGTCGGCGTGGCGCACTCCGTGCTCTCCAGCGACCTGGGGCAACCCTTCAACCCGCCGGTCGAGGACGGTCTGGCGCTCTTCGCCGACCGCCTGCTCGACGCCGGCTTCACCGACGAGGAGATCCACGTGATGGCGGTGGTCAACTCGCGCCGTCTGGCGATGCCGAAGCCGGCGGTGCCGGCATGAGCGCGCGGCGAATGCTGGTGGTGGGTGCCCACTCGGCCGACTTCGTCTGGCGGGCCGCCGGCGCGATCGCCAAACACACGGGCGCCGGAGGTGAGGCCGTGGTGCTGGCGCTCTCCTACGGCGAACGGGGCGAGTCCGGCGAGCTGTGGAAGGACCCGGACCAGACGGTGGAGAATGTCAAGCGGCTACGGCACCTCGAGGCGGAGCGGGCCGCCGCCGCGGTCGGCGCCCGGTTGGAAGCGTTCGATCTGGGCGACTACCCGTTGCGGATCCGGGACGAGGACGTCGACCGGCTGGCCGGCCTGATGCGCGAGTACGCCCCGCACGTGGTCATCACCCACCCGGACCGCGACCCGTTCAACCCGGACCACCCGGTGGCGCACACGGCGGTGGCGACCGCCCGGCAGCTCACCGCGGGCGCCGGGGTGTCCAGCGGCTTCCGGACCGCCCCGCCCTCGGAGTTCCTGGTCTTCGAACCCCACCAGCCCGAGCTGTGCGGGTTCGTCCCCACCGTCTTCGTCGACATCACCGGCGCGATGCCGGCCAAGCAGGATGCGATGGCGGCGATGAGCGCCCAGGGCTACCTGCGCGAGTACTACACGCAGCGGGCGGATCAGCGTGGCAACCACGCCCGCCGGGTGAGCGGCAACGCGGCCATCCGGCAGGCGGAGGCGTTCCAGCGGCTGATCCCGAACGTGGTGGGTGCACTGTGAGCGGCGACGCGGCGGCCGTCGAGTCGGGCGTGATCGAGACGCTGACCGCCGCCGGAGTGGCCACCGTCTACGAGGCTGCCGGCCGGCGCGGCCTGATCGACGTCGACCTTGTCCAGGTCGTGCCGGGCACCCGGGTCGCCGGGCTGGCCCGGACCGTCCGCTGCGGCCAGGACGACAACCGGGCCGTGCACGAGGTGATGACGCTCGTGCGCCCCGGCGAGGTGCTCGTACTCACCATGCCCGAGCCGGCCCCCGTCGCCCTGCTCGGCGAACTGCTCGCCACCCAGGCCAAGGTCGCCGGCGCGGCCGGCGTGCTGATCGATGCCGCGGTACGGGACGTCGACGAACTCCGGGAACTCGGACTGCCGATCTGGGCCCGCTGGCGACGGGTACGCGGAGCGACCAAGCGCGAGCGGGGCTCGCTGGACGTGCCGGTCCGGGTCGGCGGCGCGACCGTCGAGCCGGGAGACGTCGTGGTGCTCGACGCCGACGGGGCCGTGGTGGTGGCGCGGAACAGCGCGGCCGACGTGGCCGCCGCGACGAGGACTCGGATCGACAAGGAGACCGGACTGCGCGCCCGGCTGGATGCCGGCGAGTTCAGCTATGACCTGCACGGGCTGCGGACGGAGGACGAGTCCGGCGGCTGACCAGGAGTAGCCCGAGTCATGGTTGCGAGGCGGCGACGAAGGCCTCGATGCGGTCCAGGTCTTCGGGTTGCAGGCCGCGCTTTGACCGGGGCTCGATCAGAAGCGCCTGCCCGCCGGCCGTCAACTCATCCCGTAGGCGGCCCGGCGGAGGAAGGGCTTCGTCGTCGGTCCAGACAAGCCGCCGACCCTCGGCCAGCACGGCGCGAGCCGCGGCAAGCTTCAACGGCCAACAGGCAGGCCCCCGAGGGATCGGATCAGCGGTGATCGCCCGTGCCAGCGGCGGCAGTCGCCACAGGTACTCGAGCCGGTGAGCGTCCGGGCACCAGGTGCTGCACCAACGGATGTCCACCCCGCCGGATTCCTGGAGGGCGCGGATCCGGTCGACCAGAGCTAGCGCCCAACGGACGACGTAGGACACCCGGTCGGTGTCCGACCAGACCTGACTCTTCCTGGGTGGCCCGCCCCAGCCTGGCCGGGTCGCGTTGACGACTCCGTCCACGTCCAGCAACCACACCGGGCGTCCGGGACGCAGGTCCGCCTCGTCCTTGTCACCACTCAGGCTGGCCACGACCGGACACTAGAGGGCCGACGCGCCGGACGGAACAGCATTTGGCCTGCGCTCGGCAGCAGGCCCGACGCGTTTGCCGCGCAGCCGAGCACGACACCGCGGCGTCACGCGTAGGCGAGCAGGAAGTCGGCCGTGCCCGTGCCGCCGGGCTGGCCGGGCGGCACGGGTAGACCGGGTTCGCTGTTCAGGACGTAGAACCCGCCGACCCCGACCAGACGGGGCGTCACGGCCAATATCTGCGCCGCCATGGTCGCTCCGGTCGGCCGCACCACGCTGTCGCGCAGGAGTGTGAAGAGGTTTTCGTTCAGGTTCGCGACGTGGAGCACGCGGTACGAACGGGGCGCCGGGGCACCTGTGCTCGTCAGGCCCCAGATCGGAACGATCTGGTTCCGCCACCTCGACGGGTCGTTGGTGATCGTACTGTCGTGGTTGTTCAGTTGGGTCTGGATGCCCGAGTGGATTCCGGCCAGGTGGATATGGAGCTGATCCTGCTGGCGAATCATCGGGTCGGCCGAGTTGATCCCCAACCCGATGTGTGGGTACACCACGTGCCCCGGCTGTCCTGGCTGCGCGTTGTTCCACGCCTCCAGCCAGTAGTTCGGCGCGTTGGAGGTGGCGATGAACGGACACTCGATGCCGGTGATGCGACAGCTGGGGACAAGTAGGAAGTCGTGGCTCGACCCCGTCCCCCCGTTGAGAACCACATAGGTGGACGTCGTCCGCAGGGACTGAGGAAACGGTGGACCGGCCTTCGTGCCCTCGCAGACCTGCACTCTGTCCCAAAGGTCGTACCTGCCGCCGGTGTCGCTCGGGTAGCCGCACAGGCTCGAAGGCGTGGGACAGGGCGAGCCCCCAGGGCCGCCAGCGGCTGGGGGAGGGGACTCGGGGGCTTGGCCCTCGTCGGCGGGCACCGCGTCAGCCAGTGCGCTGCCCGGCCCCATCAAACCCAGGAGTCCGGTGGCGCCGGCCGCCCCCGAGATCCTGACGAACTGACGTCTGGGTATTTTTCCGCTCGCCCTGCTGTCGCCCATCATCACCCTCCGTCATCGCCATCGGAGCGGGTGCGCGCCCGCTGGTCAGCGCACACCTGATCACGAGTCAGAAAATGCGGACACGGCTCATGAACATGTCGAGACTAGGATGATCCGGTCACTTCCTATGACGGCAGCCGAACGGGTCCCCTGATCGTGTTGCTCGGCTGATTCAGGCGGGCGGGCACGTGGGATCGCTGCAGCGCATCCTCAGGGGGCGAGACGTACGCCCGACTGGGTTCTCGTTGCTTCGACCTCCCACCGCTTGCCGAAGGCGGACACGTTGCTGAACTGGATTCGCCCGATCTCGGGCGGGATCTCGGGATTGAGGGTGAGTTGGCCGTCCCTGGGCTCCAGACCGAGCATGGTGCGCATGAAGAGGATGGGCGCCGCGCTGGCCCAGGCCTGTGGGTTGCAGGCGGTCGGGTAGGGGACGGGGGCGCGGCCGAAGGACCGGTCGTAGCCGGAGAAAGCCTCGGGAAGGCGGTACTCGGAGAACTCCGCGGCGTCCAGCATCGCCATGATGATCCGGTTGGCCTCTTGGCGGAACCCGTAGCGGGCGAGGCCGTGCGCGATGATCGAGTTGTCGTGGGGCCAGACGGTGCCTCGGTGGTAGCCGATGGGGTTGTAGGCACGATCGGCCGTGGAGGTCGTCCGGACGCCCCAGCCGGAGAAGAGGTGGTCGGACATCAGGTGGCCGGCGATGATGGCGGCGCGCTCGGTGGGGACGATGCCGCTCCAGAGCAGGTGGCCCATGTTGGAGCTCATCAGGTCGATCTGTCGGTTGTCGCCGTCGAGACCGAGCGCGTAGTAGCCGCCGCGGTCGTCGATCCAGAAGTCCCGGTTGAAACGGTCGCGCAGGTCGGCGGCCTCCGCGCGGAGTCGGGTGGCGAGTGGGGCGTCGGCGAGCGGGCCGTCGGCGAACTCGGCGAAGCGGAGCTTCGCGTCGTAGGTGTAGCCCTGGATCTCGCAGGTGGCGATGGGGAGGAAGGGCACCGTGCCGTCGGAGAACAGGACGCCGTCCCAGGAGTCGCGCCAGCACTGGTTGCCGAGTCCCTGCGGTGAGCGGGTGGCGTACTCGACGTAGCCGTCGTTGTTGCGGTCGCCGTGTTCCTCGACCCAGCGCAGCGCGGCGTAGGCGTTGTCGCGCAGGTCGCGCACGAACTGGTCGTCGCCGGTCCAGCGCCAGTACTCGGAGAGAAGAATCAGCCACAGTTGGGTGGCGTCGGCGCTGCCGTAGTAGGGGTTGTGTGGTTTGAGGCCGAGCCTGGTCAGCTCACCGGATCGATATTCGTGCAGGATCTTGCCGGGCTCCTGGTCGGAGAAGTCGTCGAACTCGGTGGCCTGGTAGAGGGCGAGCGCGAGCAGCGCGCCACGCGCCAGGTCCGAGCCGCCGCCCATCGTCTGGTAGGCGGTTATCAGCATGTCCCGGCCGAACACGGTGAGGAACCACGGTAGCCCCGCCGACAGCAGAACGACGGGTTCGTCCTTCAGACGTATCTCGTTTCGTAGGGCGGTCAGATCCATCGTGGACTTCTGATACATCGCTCGCAGCACGGCGGAATCCGTGTGCAGGATGGGTTTGGCGTTCTCCCAGCGCGCCAGGGGATCGTCGTGCTCGACGTCGAAGGCCTCGCCGAAGCCGCGGTTGGTCGGTGCGGTCTCCGTCTCGCCGTAGTCCAGTGGGACGCGCAGCTCGCACCGCCACTCCTGGTTGGGTGCCAGGTGTAGCTCCCACACCATTTCGTCGCCCGCTATCTCGCTCGCCGGGGGGTCCGCCAGCACCTCCGTGCGGGCCTCGAAGGTGTGGTTGCGGTAGCTGAAGTCCAGCCGCGAGCCGTCGGTGGCATGTGCGCGGGTGATCTGGTGGGAACGATCCCGGACGGTCTCCTTGATCTCGAACAGGTCGGCGAAGTCCGTGCCGACCGCCAAACGGACCTGGATCGACACCGCCTTTTCGGCGTACGACTGCAGCTCGATGCGTTCGTGCATGCCATCGCCGATGAACCGCTGCCGGCGTACCCCGATGGCGTTGGCCGGCAGGCCGGGTAGTTCGGGGTTGGCCAGGAAGAACGCCGCCGAGTAGTCCTCCACCGTGCCCGAGCGCAGGACGAGCAGCGGCGACCCGCAGATCGTGAGCTGCCACCGGTTCAGAAAGCGGGTGTCGTCGTGCACCAGCCCGCCGATCGAGCCCGGGGGCACGTCCCCGGCCGAGTTGGAGAACATGAACGTTCGCCGCTCCAGCACACCGACCGCGTCCGGTCCCAACTCGGGCGGGAGATTGCGTACCGTCTCGCTCGGGATGTCACTCGGACGCGTCACATCGGGCATCGGATCGGCCGGGGTGGGTCGGCGAGCGGTGTTCGTCACGGCGCACCTTCCGACGAGCAGAGAATGACCAGACGCGAGATGCCTTCGTTCCTCAACGTAACCGCAGGCTGCGGCTGGTTCGTCGGAATCCGGCGTCCGGCGCGTCTCCGGAGGCGGGGCGGCCGCCGGCAGGTCCGCCCGCCAGGATCCGGGTCTCGGCGGTACGGTGTCTGATATCGCTGGGTTTCGCCGCTTCGGCGAGTTCCCATCGGGTTGAGGCCGACGATAAACTTGAACTATTCCAGAAGAGTGGACTATGTTCGGCAGGTGACGTCCGACTTCGAGGCGCAGCTGCGAGCTGTCTCGTTGCGGGTGACCCGGCCCCGGTTGGCGGTGCTCGCCGCGCTACGAGACCATCGCCACGTCGATACCGACACGGTGATCCGGTTGGTACGGGCCGACCTCCCCACGGTCTCCCACCAGGCGGTCTACGACGTCCTGCGGGCGTTCACCGATGCCGGTCTGGTGCGGCGCATCCAGCCCGCCGGCGCCACCGCCCGCTACGAAGCGCGGGTGGCGGACAACCACCACCACGTCGTGTGCCGCTCCTGCGGCGCGATCGCCGACGTCGACTGCGCCGTCGGCCACGCCCCATGTCTCACCGCCTCGGACGACCACGGCTTCGTGGTCGACGAGGCGGAGGTCGTCTACTGGGGCACCTGCCCCGACTGCGCGACCGAACGCACCGCCCAGTGATCCGCCAGTTCGGAAGGAAGTAGATGAGCGACACCCAGGACCAGGCCCCCGCCAGCGCGCAGGGCGTGGACAAGAAGGAGGCGGCCGGCTGCCCGGTCGCGCACGACTCCGTGACCTCGCAGGGCAGCGAGAGCGAGAACCCGGGGATTCCCTCGCCGACCCCGAAGACCGGTGGGCGTCCGCGTACCAACCGGGACTGGTGGCCCAACCAGCTCGACCTGTCGGTGCTGCACGCCCACTCCTCGAAGGGCAACCCGCTGGGCGAGAGCTTCAGCTACGCCAAGGAGTTCGCGAAGCTCGACGTCGAGGCGCTCAAGCGGGACATCGTGCAGGTGCTCACCACCTCGCAGGACTGGTGGCCGGCCGACTTCGGCCACTACGGCGGTCTGATGATCCGGATGAGCTGGCACTCCGCGGGCACGTACCGGATCCACGACGGTCGCGGCGGCGCCGGCGACGGCGGGCAGCGTTTCGCTCCGCTCAACAGCTGGCCCGACAACGCCAACCTCGACAAGGCGCGCCGCCTGCTGTGGCCGGTGAAGCAGAAGTACGGCCAGAAGATCTCCTGGGCCGACCTGCTCGTGCTCGCCGGCAACGTGTCCCTGGAGTCGATGGGCTTCAAGACGTTCGGCTTCGCCTTCGGCCGGGAGGACGTCTGGGAGCCCGAGGAGATCTTCTGGGGTCCCGAGGACACCTGGCTGGGTGACGAGCGCTACGTCGGCGAGGCCGAGATGGCGCCCGAGGTCGGCGCGACCGAGATGGGCCTCATCTACGTCAACCCGGAGGGCCCGAACGGCAACGCGGACCCGCGGGCGGCGGCGTACTTCATCCGGGAGACCTTCGGCCGGATGGCGATGAACGACGAGGAGACCGTCGCGCTGATCGCCGGCGGCCACACCTTCGGCAAGACCCACGGTGCGGCCTCCGCCCAAGACCACGTGGGCCCCGAGCCCGAGGGTGCCCCGCTGGAGGCGCAGGGCCTGGGCTGGCTGAGCAGCCACGGCAGCGGCAAGGGCCGGGACACGATCACCAGCGGCCTCGAGGTGACGTGGACCGACGTGCCGACGCAGTGGAGCAACCGTTTCTTCGAGATCCTCTTCGGCTTCGAGTGGGAGCTCACCACGAGCCCCGCCGGCGCGAAGCAGTGGGTCGCCAAGGACGCCCCGGAGATCATCCCGGACCCGTTCGACGCGTCGAAGAAGTACAAGCCGACGATGCTCACGACCGACCTGGCGCTGCGTTTCGACCCGGCGTACGAGAAGATCTCGCGCCGCTTCCTGGAGAACCCGGACGAGTTCGCGCTGGCCTTCGCCAAGGCCTGGTACAAGCTGCTGCACCGCGACATGGGTCCGGTCAGCCGCTTCCTCGGCCCGTGGGTCGCCGAGCCCCAGCTGTGGCAGGACCCGGTGCCGGCCGTCGACCACGAGCTCGTGGGTGACGCCGACGTCGCCGCCCTCAAGGCGAAGGTCCTGGAGTCCGGCCTCACGACCGCCCAGCTGGTCTCCACCGCCTGGGCGTCCGCCGCGAGCTACCGCTCCACCGACAAGCGCGGTGGCGCCAACGGCGCCCGGATCCGTCTCGAGCCGCAGCGCAGCTGGGAGGTCAACCAGCCCGAGCAGCTCACGACGGTCCTGGAGACCCTGGAGGGCATCCAGCGGGAGTTCAACCAGGCCGGCGGCGCGAAGATCTCGCTCGCGGACCTGATCGTGCTGGCCGGTTCGGCCGCGGTCGAGAAGGCGGCGCGTGACGCCGGCGTCGAGGTGACCGTGCCGTTCCGCCCGGGCCGTACCGACGCCACGCAGGAGCAGACCGACGTCGAGTCCTTCCGGGTCCTCGAGCCGCGTGCCGACGGGTTCCGCAACTACCTGCGTCCCGGCGAGAAGACCCAGCCGGAGGTGCTGCTCGTCGACCGTGCCTACATGCTCAACCTGACCGCGCCCGAGATGACCGTCCTCGTCGGCGGCCTGCGGGCCCTCGGGAACAACGTCGGTGGCGCGCAGCACGGCGTGCTCACCGACCGGCCGGGCGTGCTCACCAACGACTTCTTCGCCAACCTGCTCTCCCCGGGCACCCGGTGGAAGGCGTCGGAGGCCGACGAGCACGTGTACGAGATCCGGGACCTGGCCACCGACGAGGTGAAGTGGACCGCCACCGCGGTCGACCTCATCTTCGGCTCCAACTCCCAGCTGCGGGCCCTCGCGGAGGTCTACGCCAGCCAGGACGCCCGCGAGAAGTTCGTGGCCGACTTCGTCGGCGCCTGGACCAAGGTCATGGAACTCGACCGGTTCGACGCCGCCTGATCCTGATCCAACCGACGAGCCCCGGTCGATTCACCAACGATCGACCGGGGCTCGTCCACCATCGGATCCGGGCCGGTTGGGCTGAGAATCCGTGGCCCCGCACGTGAACCATCACCGCCGGTGCGCGCTGAGATCCGTCTCGGCGCGCACCGTTCGTGTGCGGGGGATGGTCGGTCGGCCATGTGTCGAGCCGCAGGTCGACGCTGCTGTCGTACGCGCGGACGCTCTACGAGTACCAGGAATTCGTCGTCGTCGCGGAGTACGGGACAACGGCCACGTCGAGGACTACTCGTCCCGTATCCAGGGGCAGCCCATCGCCAACATCGCCGTCATCTACCTGGGACGACCAGGGCAAGGTCCGGCACGTGGTCATGAATCACCGGCCCCTGCCGGCCGTCCTACTCTTCTCCCGGCTCATGGGCGAGCGCTTCCGGGGAACGCCCTACGTCGATTTCCTTGCCGCCCCCGAGTGAAGCCGAGGAGGGCCGGATGTCCGACGACGCCACACTGCGCTACGCCGCGTTCGCGGCCTTCCCGCTGAGCGACGAGGCCAGGTTCATCACCGGGGCCGCGCTCGCGATCGACGGCGGCACGGCCGCCGGGTGAGTCGGCTGGGGGTCTTCGGCGCGGTCACACCCGGCAGAGGGGCATCGCGCCACCGCGTCGAGGACTCTCCGACGACCGGACGTCAGATCGAGCGTCGCGGCCGCATTGTGTGGCAACGCCCCAATCCGCGGCGCCCCGGCGTGATACGAAGTTTGGGCAGAGTTGTCCGGAGGAACGGGGGCGGTGGAGCAGGCGCGGTCGGGGTGGATTCTGCGCGGTCAGGACACTCCCCGCCGGATCTCCTACCTGGAACTCCTCTTCGACCTGGGCCTCATCGTCGCGCTCACCCGGCTGTCCGACCGGCTGACCGGTGACCTCGGCTGGGATCACGCGCTGGAGACCGTGGTCCTGCTCGCCGCGATCTGGTGGGTCTGGACGGTCACCGCGTACACCACCGACTGGTACGACCCCAGCCTGCCGATCGTCCAGCTGATCGTCCTCGGCGTGCTGTTCGGCGGACTGCTGATGTCGCTGGCGATCGGCAGCGCCTTCGAGGGGGTCAACGGGATCGCCTTCGCCGGGGCGTACGTGGGCCTGCATCTCTGTCGCGGGTTCATCCTCATCACCGCCCTGCGTGGTCACGCGCTGCAGAGGCGGCCCATGCGGGTGCTCATCTGGTTCTGCCTCACCGGCGTGCTGTGGGTGGTCGGCGCGTTCCTGCCCAGCCCGCTCCGGCTGCTGCTCTGGGCGGTGGCCATCGCGACGGACTACGGGGTCGGCCTCTTCGGTTATCCGCTGCCCCGACTCGGCCGTTCCGGCCCGGAGGAGCTCCGGGTGGGCGGCGAGCACCTGGCGGAGCGCTACCGGCAGATGTTCATCGTCACCCTCGGCGAGATCATCCTGGTCGGCGTGCGGATGTACGGCGATCCGCCGTTCGTGTCGCTGCAGACGGCGGGAGTGATCCTGCTCTTCGCCCTGACGGTGACGATGTGGCGGATCTACATCGTCTACGTCGCCGATCATCTCGCCACCGGGATCGACCACGCCAACAACCCCGGCCGGATCGCGCTGGTCGCGGCGTACGCGCATCTGGTCATGGTGGCTGGTGTGGTGTTGGTCGCCGCCGGCGGTGCCATAGTCGCCAGAGATCCTCTCGGCGAGACCGACACCACCGAGCTGGCGATCGTGGTCGCCGGGCCCCTGGTGTTCCTCGCCGGCCGCACCGTGTACGCGCTGGTGGTGTTCCGCGCGATCCTGTGGCGGCTGCCCATCGGCGTGGCCGTCCTGTCGCTGGCGGCGCCGATGACGGGGGGACTGCCACGGCTCGCCGTCGCCGCGGCCATGACCGTTGGGATGATGGCGATCGCCTTCATCCCGCACTGGGGACAACCGGTGTACCGCACCCGGTGGCACATCCGTACCCGCTGGTGACCCCGGCCGCGACGCCCGCGCGCCCGGTCTTTGTGACCCAGGTCACTTCCGATGAACTTTCACCTGCCGGTCACGTCCGGAGCACCCGGATACCTCTCGCGTTCATCTAGGGAGAATGATGCGGTCAGTTCGTACGTTATCGGCGCTGGCGCTGCTGGTGCTGGGCGTCTCGGCGGTGGCCCCGGGCGGTGCGCCTGCGTCGGCGAAGCCCCCGGCCGCGAAGCCGGCGACCACACCCGCGGTCGCGTCCAAGCCCCGGACGGTCACTCTGGTCACCGGCGACACCGTCCACGTCGGCACCGTCGACGGCCAGACGACTGTCGACGTGGTGCCGGGCAAGGGGCGGGAGCGCATCCCGTTCATCACCCACAGCGCCGGCGAGGACGTGCGGGTCATCCCCGCCGACGCCGTCGGCCTGCTCAACCGGGGCAAGCTCGACGAGCGGCTCTTCGACATCTCGACGCTGGTCAGCTTCGGCTACGACGACACCCGGGCCACCCTGCCGCTCATCGTCCAGCACAGCGGCGCCGCGCCCGCCGGCCTCGCCGGTGCCCGGACCACCCGGGCGCTTCACGGTGCGAGCGCCGTCGCCCAGAGCCGCGCGGACGCGGTCTCCTTCTGGAACACCGTCACGTCCGCGGCGGGAGGCGCCGAGCGGCAGCTGCGGGCCGGGTTCGACAAGATCTGGCTCGACGGGCTGCGCCGACCCACCCTCGACGTCAGCGTCCCGCTGACCGGCGCGCCGGAGGCCTGGAAGGCGGGCTGGACCGGAACGGGGGTGAAGGTCGGCGTGATCGACACCGGCGTCGACCAGACCCACCCCGACCTCGCCGGCCACGTCGCCGCCGCGGAGAACTTCACCGCCGAGGCGGACGCCCTCGACCGGGTCGGCCACGGTACCCACGTCGCCTCCACCATCGCCGGCACCGCCGCCGCGTCGCAGGGCCGTTACAAGGGAATGGCGCCCGGCGCGACCCTCTACAGCGCCAAGGTCTGCACCCTGGAGGGCTGCCCGGAGTCGGCGATCCTGGCCGGCATGACCTGGGCGGCCGAGCAGGGCGTCAAGGTCGCCAACATGAGCCTCGGTGGCCCGGACAGCCCGGAGACCGACCCGATCGAGGCGGCGGTGGCCGACCTCACCCACCGCTACGGCGTGCTCTTCGTCATCGCCGCGGGCAACAGCGGCGAGGCCGGCGAGTCCACGGTGGACTCGCCCGGCAGCGTGGCCGAGGCGCTGACCGTGGGCGCCGTGACCAAGACGGGCGAGCTGGCCGGGTTCTCCGGACGGGGTCCGCGCGCGGGCGACGCGGGCATCAAGCCGGACGTCACCGCGCCCGGCGTCGGCATCCTCGCCGCCCGCAGCTCGACCTCCGACCTGTGGCCGGACGACGCGAACCCGCAGTACACCAGCATGAACGGCACCTCGATGGCGACTCCGCACGTCGCCGGCGCGGCGGCGATCCTGAGCCAGCAGCACCCGGACTGGACGCCCGAGCGGATCAAGTCCACGCTGATGGCGGCCGCGAAGCCGAACGCCACGATCGGCGTCTACGAGCAGGGCGCGGGCTTCCTCGACGTCGCCCGGGCGATCCAGCAGACGGTCACGTCGAACCCGGTCAGCGTCGCCTTCGAGCGGGGCACCGCGGCGCAGACGCGCACGATCACGTACGCGAACAGCGGCTCTTCCCCCCGTACCCTGGCTGTCTCCCTCGACGCCAAGGACGCCGAAGGCGCCCCGGCGCCGGCCGGCCTGTTCAGCCTCAGCGCCTCCTCGGTGACCGTCCCGGCCGGCGGCACGGCCACCGTGACCGTCACCGTGCGGGCCAGCACCGACCTGCCCGACCGCTACTTCGGCGGTGAGGTGACCGCCACCGGCGGCGGCTCGCAGGTGCAGACCCCGGTCGCGCTCGACATCGCCCGCCACCAACTGAACCTCAAGCTCGTCGGGCCGGACGGCGGCGCGCCCACGCCCGATCAGGGCTGGGTGACCGTCCTGACCGACCTGGACCGGCAGACGCTCCTGGTGCTCGGCGACCCGTCGGCGACCACGTACCGGATCCGCGCGGGCCGCTACCTGGTGCAGACCTACCTGCAGAGCGGCGACCCGTACTTCCCGCAGATCACCTCGCTGGTGCGTCCGAGCCTCGACCTGACCCGGGACCAGGCCCTCACCATGGACACCCGCCTGGCGAAGCCGATCGCGGTGTCGGTGCCGAACCCGAAGGCCACCGCGGTCTTCCAGGAGTCCGGCTGGACGATCCGGACCGAACAGCCGCAGATCTGGGGCAGCAACGACCCGTACGGCACGCTGATGAACGTCCCCTTCGACCACGTGCGGACCGCGCAGATCGGGGCCGGCAAGACCCCCGGCTTCGTCTCGTACGTCCACGGAATGTGGGGCCAGGTGGCCCAGGACGGCAGCCTGCACAACAGCCCGTACGTCTACCGGGTCTACCTCTACGAGCCGGAGAAGATGATGACCGGGCTGACCCGCAAGCTGCGCGCGGGTGACTTCGCCACGGTCCGCTCCCAGGTCAGCGCGGACGTGGCCGGCGTGCCGGTGGCGCGTACCGCGGTCGCGCACGCGCCCGGCAACTCACCGGTCTACCGCGACGAGCGCACCATCCCGCCGAGCTTCACCTACGACGTGCCGAGCACGATCACCGAGTACTACAACCAGGACAAGAAGGCGGTGTGGCAGTCGACCTCGGCCCAGCCGGGCTACACGTACTACCAGTCGCCGTGGACCAGCTTCAAGCCCGGGCGCACGTACACGGTGAAGTGGGCCAACGCGGTGGCCGGGCCGGTCTTCCCGGAGCCGAACTTCGGCCAGCAGTACGCCACCCGCTACTGGGGCGACACGATCGGCGGGCCGGGTCCGCTGCACGGCGACGGCGCCGGGCACATGGGCTTCCGGCACGTCGTCGGTGGCAGCGTGCAGGTGGACCTCTACCGCAACGGCGTCAAGATCGGCGACGCCAACCAGGCGCCCTGGACGTGGGACGTGCCCGCGGCGAAGGGTGACTACCGGCTGGCCGCGACCTTCCGCAGCGACCCGGCGTTCACCCTGTCGACGCTGGTCGACGCGGAGTGGACCTTCAAGTCCGCGCACGTGGGCGACGGCGACCTGGTGAAGCTGCCGATGACGGCGATCCGCTACACCCCGGAGCTCGACATCGACAACCGGGCACCGGCCGGCCGGCTGTTCGCGGTGCCGATCTCGCTCGACCGCCAGGTCGGTGCGGCGCCGGGCCGGACCAGGTCGCTGACCGTCGAGGCGTCCTTCGACGACGGCAAGACCTGGCGGAAGCTGTCCGTGCAGCGTTCCGGGGAGAAGGCGGTCGCCTGGGTGCGCAACCCGACCGGCACCGGCTTCGTCTCGCTGCGGGCCGCCGCGGCGGACACCAGCGGTAACACGGTCAAGCAGACCGTCATCCGCGCCTACCGGTACTGAGCGGGGCACCCGGACGCGGCGCCCACCCGGCGCCGCGTCCGGGTCACCGGTGCCACCGCAACCGGTCGCGGATCCGGCGGGCCATCGGCGAGTCCGTCCCGTCCAACTCGGCGAGGGCCTCGTTCCACGCCTGCCGGGCCAGGGCCGGGTCGCCGTTGGCGGAGTGGAAGTCGCCGACGGAGACCAACACCTCCGCGGTTTGATGGGTGGCCCGAACGCCGCGGAAGGTGTCGATCGCCTGCTGCCAGCTCGCCATCGCGTGCGGCAGGTTGTCGATCATCGAGTACGTGTGCGCCAGCCAGGCCTGGGTGGTGCCCACCCCGTGCAGGTCGCCGAGGGCCTCGAACTGCTGCCGCGCCTCGACGAACCTGCTCAGCGCCTCGGCGTGCCGGCCGAGCCCGCCCTGTGCCCGCCCGATGGCCAGCAGGGCAGTGGTCGCGCCCCGCACCTCTCCCTCGGCCTGAAAGAGTGCCCGCGCGGCCTCGGAGTGCCGAATCGCCTCCTGGTAGCGCCGCTGGTCCAGCCGGATCTCGGCGATGTTGTTCTCCACGTGACCTTGCTCGGTGCGCCGCCCGAGCCGCTCGAAGAGCGTCCGGGCGTGCTGCAGGTGCGACAGCCCGCGGTCCAGATCCGCCAGGAAGTAGCAGGCGCCGGCGAGACTGCGGTGCAGCAGGGCCTGCGCGGCCGGGTCGTCCCCGGTCGCGGCGAGGGCGCTGCCCACCACCGCCGCCCACTGCTTGAACTGCGCGGTGTCCTGAAAGAAGTTCTGCAGGGCCAACGCGATCTGCCAGGCCGTACGAGGCCGCCCTCGCTCCTTGGCCCGCGCGACGATGTCGGTCAGCACCCGCTGCTCGGCGGCGAACCAGGCCATCGCGTCGGCCCGCCCGGTGAAGCCCCGGCCGGTGACCCCGCGTTCGGACGGCTCCGGCTCCGGCAGCGGCACCTGCGGCAGCAGAGGCAGGTGCGCCGCGTACGCGCTGAGCTGGTAGTAGTCGTAGACCCGCTCGATGGCAGCGGCCCGCTCGGCCGGGTCGTCGTGCTCCTCCCCGAGCTCCATGGCGTAGGCGCGCAGCAGGTCGTGCATCCGCCACCGGCCGTCGCCGGGCTGGACCAGCAGCTGCCCCCCGAGCTCGGCGAGCAGGCCGCGGGCGGAGCGCAGGGACAGCCCACCCAGGGCGGCCGCCGCTTCGGTGCTCAGCTCACCGGCCGGGTGCAGGGGCAGCAGCCGGAAGAGGCGGGCTGCCTCGGGGGTCAGGGCCCGGTAGGACCAGGAGAAGACCGCTTCCAGGTCGGCGTGTGAGTCTCCGAAGCCGGCCAGCCGGCCGTCGGCCTCGGCCAGCTCACCGGCGACCGTGGGCAGACTGAGCCCGGGCCGGCCGACGCTGCGGGTGGCGACCAGCGCCAGGGCCAGTGGCAGCCGGCCGCACCGCGCGATGATCTCGCCGACGGCGGCCGGGTCGGCGGCCGCCGCGTCGCCGAGCCGGCGGGTGAGCAGCTCGCGGGCCTCGGCGTCGGTCAGCAGATCGAGGTGCAGCGGGTGGGCGCCCGCCGGGCCGGCGACGCCGGTGATCCGCCGGCGGCTGGTGGCGATGACGAGACTGTCGCCGCTGCCGGGCAGCAGGTGCCGGATCTGGTCCCAGTCGCGGCAGTTGTCGAGCAGGATCAGCATCCGGCGCTCGGCCAGGATGCTGCGGTAGAGGCCGGCCTGGGCGTGCAGCTCGGCCGGGATGGCGGCCGGTGCGACGCCGAGGGACCACAGGAAGCCGCGCAACGCCTCGGCCGGTGTCATCACCGAGTCGCCGGAGCCGAAACCGCGCAGGTCCGCGTGCAACTGCCCGTCGGGGTAGCGGGCGGCCAGCCGGTGGGCCAGATGAACCGCGAGGGTGGTCTTCCCGACGCCGGGCATTCCGTCGATGACCAGCGCGGTGGTCCGCTGATTCGCCCTCAGCAGCTTCTCCGCGGCGGCCAGGACGCCGCGGCGGCCGGTGAAGTAGGGGTGGTCGGCCGGCAACTGGGCCGGCGGCCCCGCCCTGCCCGGCTCCGGGACGTCGTGGTCGAGCAGACTGTCCCGGGCCGCGCGCAGGTCGACGCCGGGTTGGATGCCGAGCTCGTCGGCGAGCCGGTGCTCGATGTCGGCGTACGCCGCGAGAGCTTCGGCCCGCCGGCCGTCGGCGGCGAGGGCGAGCAGCAGCCGCGCCTGCAGGGCCTCGTCCAGCGGCTCGTGTTCGGCGGCCAGCCGGATCGTGGGCAGCACCGCGTGGACGCGTCCGGCCCGCAGGGCGGCATCGGTCGCCGCGCGGACGGCCGCGAACCACTCGCCGTCGACGGCGACGAACTCCGGGTGGGCCCGTACGCCGGCCCGCAGGCCCGCGGCGCACCGGTCGCGCCACAGCGCCAGCGCCTCCCGGTAGAGCTCGACGGCCGGCTCGCCGGAGCTGTCAGCGGCCTCGGCGACCAGGCGCCGGAAGCGCAGCAGGTCGAGTGACTCTCCGTCGATCCGCAGCTGGTATTCGGCGCCGTCGCGGATCAGCACCGTGCCGGTTGCCCGGGTCGGCAGGCCCGGCTCGAAGCGCCGCCGGAGCATCCCGACGTGCCGGTGCACCACGTTGACCGCGCTGCGTGGGGGATCGGACTCCCAGAGCAGGTCGACGAGCTCGGCGACGCTGACCGTGCAGCCGGCCCGGACGAGCAGCAATGCCAGGATCAGCCGCTGCTGGCGGGTACCCAGGTCGATTTCGGACTGGCCGCGCCAGGCTCGTACCGGGCCGAGAACGGCGAAGGAGAGCGGGTCGGTCATCGTGATGTGATCCGTTTGGGGCTGGTTGCCACGTCGCCGAAGCGTGGCAGGGCCCTCGCCGAGAGCTTGGCGCGCGTTGTGGCACTGTGAGCTGCGACTCAGCGCCGGATCTCCGGCCGGGCCGGAATCGTCCCTGATCAGGCCGCTTCGAGGCCGGTGCGGAGGGCCCGCAGCGCGTAGTGGGTCCGGGACTTCACCGTGCCGATCGGGACTCCCAGCCGGCCCGCGACCTCTTCCGGTGATCGCCCGACCAGGTAGACCTCGGAGAGCAGGCTGCGCTGCGCCGGGCTCAGCCGGCCGAGTGCTCGCCGGATGGCGTGCGATGCCAGGGCGGTTCCGGTCGTGTCGTCTCCGGCGGGAATCCAGCTCATGTCGACGAGATGGACCTCCGCCGGTCGGCCCCGCCGCAGCCGGACGCCGTCGATGACGAGCCGCCGGGCGACGGTGAAGAGCCACCGGCGGGCGGCGTCAGGCTCGGCCGGCACCGAGTCGAGGTGCCGCCAGGCCCGCAGCATCGTCTCCTGGAGCAGATCCTCGGCACTCTGCCGCTGGCCGTGGGTCAGCACGAGCAGGAGTCGCAGCACGGCACGCGCGTGCTTCGCGTGCAGCGCGGTCAGGCGCTCGGCCGGGCCGGCCGGTGGTTCGTCGGGTGCCTGCAGCACGGCATGTCCCCCACACGCAGGAGCAATGGTGATGAGGCAGGAGCCTAGGGACGATCGATGCGAATGGACTGACGCGGAAGTGCGGATCGAGTGCCGTCGCCGTCCGCGATCGGTCACGGACCCGACGTGACCGCCGCGAGCAGGCCGGCCAGCCGCCGGCCGGTGCGGGTCTGCGGGTACGGGATGAGCGCCAGCGCCTCCTGCCACGCCCGCGCCGCGGCGTCCTGGTCACCGGTGGCGGCGAGGGCGTCGCCGAGCAGCGCCAACACCTCCGCGGCCGGCGCCGGCGCCGAGGCCTCCTGGTAGGCCACGGCCGCCGCACGCCAGCAGTCGACCGCCGTGCCGAGCTCCCGGCGAGCGGAATGCGCCCGGCCGAGCACCTCCCACGCCTCGGCGATGCCCAGCCTGTACTGCGCCGCGCGCGACAGCGCCATCGCCTGCTCGGCGCAGCGCACGGCCTCTTCCGCCCGGCCCAGCTCGGCGTTGCTCGCGGCCATGATCACCAGCGTGTCTGCGAGCAGTTTGTCGTCTCCGACCGCCCGGGCCGGCTCCAGCGCCGCGGCAAGCGCCCGGAGGACCTCCTCGTGTCGCCCCTGGGCGCCCAGGATCATCGCCCGGTTGATCCTGGCCCGCGGCTCGTCGGGCAGGCCGAGCCGGGCGAGCAGCTCGACCGCCCGGTCGAGATGGCCGACGGCGGTCTCGTGCTCGTGCCGGAAGTAGGCCGCCCCGGCCAGGCTGCGGTGCATCCGGGCCTGCCCGACGAGGTCGCCGCCGGTCCGGGCGGCATCGAGGGCCACCTGGCCGGTCGTCGTCCATTCGGCCCACCGGCCGCTGCGGTCGAAGAAATGCTGCATGCCCAGGGCGAGCTGCCAGGCCTCGGTGTGCCGGCCCTGCCGGGCGGCCCGACCAACCAGCGCGATCAGGACCTGCCGCTCGGCGGCGAACCAGCGCATGGCGTCGCCGTGGCCGGCGAAGCGCAACGGGGTATCGCCCGGCCCCGGCTCGATCAGCGGGTGGTCCTCGGAGGTCAACAGCCGCCGGTCCGCCTGATAGCAGGTGGCCCGGTAGAACTGCAGGCAGCGCAGCTCCGCGGCGGCGCGCTCGGCCGGGCTGTCGATCTCCTCGCCGAGTTCCCTGGCGTAGGCCAGCAGCAGGTCGTGGGTGCGGTAGCGGCCCGGCGGTTCCTCGCTGATCAGGTGCGCTCGGCTCAGCTCGCCGATCAGCGCCCGCCCGCTGCGCAGCTCGACGCCGGCCAGGCCCGCCGCCCCGGCGATCGAGATGTCGGGGCCGGGATGGATCGGCAGCAGCCGGAAGAGTCGGGCGGCCGGGGCGGAGAGTGCCCGGTAGGACCAGGAGAAGACGCCACGCAGGCCGGTTTGCGGGTCGTCGCCGTCGAATCCGTCCAGGCTGCCGGGCGTGTGGGCCAGCTCGGCGGCGATCTGCGCCGGTGGCGTCCGTGGCAGGCTCGCCGCGCGGGCTGCCACCACGGCCAGCGCGAGCGGCAGCCGCCCGCAGCTGGCGATGATGGCGTCGATCGCGGCCGGGTCCGCCGCGACGGGGTCGGCAGCGAGGGGTCCGAGCAGCGCCGCGCGGGCCTCGTCGAGGCTCGGCAGGCCGACCGGCAACGGGTGGGCGCCGGTCGTGGTCAACAGGGTGCTGAGCCGGCTGCGGCTGGTGACGATCACCAGACAGTCGGGGCTGCCCGGCAGCAGGTGCCGGATCTGCTCGGCGTCGCGGCAGTTGTCGAGCACGATCAGCAGGCGCCGGCCGGCAAGGCTGCTGCGGTACATGCCCGCCAGGGCGTGCAACTCGGCGGGAATGCCCTGCTGGGGCACCCCGAGCGAGCCGAGGAAGCCGCGCAGCGCCTCGGCCGGGCTCATCGCCGGGTCCCGCCCGTCGTATCCGCGCAGGTCGACATAGAGCTGCCCGTCCGGGTAGTCGGCGGCGAACTCGTGAGCGAGGTGGACGGCGAGGGCGGTCTTGCCGATGCCGGGCATGCCGTCGATCGCGAGCACCGCCGGCCCGCCCGGGCGTGTGAGCGCCGCGCGGGCCTGGGCGATGAGCTCGTCCCGGCCGCTGAAGAAGGGTAGGTCCGGCGGCAGCTGCGCGGGCCGGGGCAGCGGCGACGGTGATTCCGTGCGCGCCGGCCCGGTGCGCTGGTGCAGCAGCCGGTCGTACGCCTCCCGCAGCTCCTCGCCCGGGTCGATGCCCAGGTCGTCGGCGAGCCGGCGGCGCACCACCCGGTACATCTCGACCGCTTCGGCCTGGCGGCCGTCGGCGGCGAGCGCGAGCAGCAACCGGCTCTGCAGCGACTCGTCGAGCGGGTGCTGCTCGGCCGCCTGCCGCAACGGCGCCAGCACCGCGCTGAGCCGGCCGCAGCGCTCGGCGGCGTCGGCGGCCTCGCGTACCGCCTGGGCGCGTTCGGCCTCCACGGCGAGGAACGCGGGATGCAGGCGCGAAGCCGGTTCCAGGCCCGCGGCGCACCGGCCGCGCCACAGCCGCAGCCCGTCGAGGGAATGCCGCAGCGCCGACTCCGGGTCGCCGTCCTGCAGGCTCCGGCCGGCCAGTCGGCTCAGTGACCGGAACTTCAGCAGGTCAAGCGAGTCCTCGTCGGCGCGCAGCCGATAGCCCGGGAGCTCCCGAAGGATGTGCCGGCCCGTCGAGCGGTTGGGCAGGCCCGGTTCGAGCAGCCGCCGGAGCACCCCGACGTGCCGGTGCACGACGTTCGCGGCGCTCGCGGGGGCCTCCTCGTCCCAGAGCAGGTCGACCAGCTCGGCCAGGGAGACCGGTGAACCGGCCCGGGCCAGCAGCAACGCGAGGACCAGGCGCTGCTGGCGGGCGCCGAGATGCAGCTCGGCGCCGGCGCGGACGACTCTGATCGAGCCGAGCACCGAGAACCTGATCGTCTCGCCCGACTCCGCCCCCACGCCGGCAACGGTAACCGGCCGATCGGCCGCCCTGGCGACCGCAGGCCCGGGGCGGGACGACCTCCATGCGCCAACTTTTATTCCTACATGCAAAAGTTTCGTTGTATCGATCTAAAGTGATAGTGTCTGCGATCAATCTTTCGTTTGCGAGATCCGTACTGACCGGTCCTCGGGAGGACGTGGCACGGCTCCCTCCAGGCCGGGACCCCCACCCACAGGAGGAACCATGACCGCACCGAACCGGTGGCGCCGGCGCCGCCGATCCGTGCTCGTGGCCGCAGGGGCCGCTCTGGCGACCGTGCTCGCCGCGGCCCCCTTCGCCCCGGCGACGGCCGCACCCGTCGCCGCCGACGTTCCGCCCCAGGAACCCGGCGTGACCCTGCGCTCGTACGACATGGGAACCGCGCTGTCGGCGTTGTGCACCCTGAAGCCGGCGCAGACGCCGAACGTCGACAAGCTCATGCCGCAGATCAACTGGACCAGCACCGACGAGTTCGGGCTCTCCGACCGGTTCATCAGCCACGTCATCGCCAACCTCGCCGCGCCCGTCGACGGCGACTACACCTTCCGGCTCACCAGCGACGACGGATCACGGCTGACGATCGGCGATCAGCGGGTCGTCGACCACGACGGGCTGCACGGCGAGACCGCCAAGGAAGGGTCGGCCACCCTCAGCGCCGGCCTGCACCCCTTGCGCCTCGAGTTCTTCGACAACGGCGGCGGCCAGGTGTTGCGCCTCGAATGGCGGCGCCCCGGGGCGGCCACCTTCGAGCTCGTACCGAACTCCGCGTTGAGCACCGACGCCGGCGTCGTACGCGTCACCGCCCCGGGATGGAAGTACTGCGAGGGGGCGACCGACTCGGCCGGCGACGGCCTGCCGCTCGACCGGGTGCACCCGGGCTACACCCTCACCGACCTGCGCCCCGAAGGGCTCCAGCCGCAGGTCACCGGCATGGCGTTCCGGCCCGACGGCGACCTGGTGATGTCCACCTGGGGCGGCACCGACAACGCGACCGGCGAGATCTACGTGGTCGAGGGCGTCACCGGCCAGACCAGCCCCGAGCAGGTGACCTACCGCAAGTTCGCCGACGGTCTGCGCGAGCCCCAGGGCGTCGCGGTGGTCGACGGCGTCGTCTACGTCAGCCAGAAGCACGAGCTGACGGCCCTGCGCGACACCGACGGCGACGGCCTCGCCGACGACCGTCGCACGGTCGCCACCTGGCCCTGGGGCGGCAACTTCCACGAGTTCGCGTTCGGCCTGTTGCACCGGGACGGGTACTTCTACCTCAACCTGTCCGTCGCCATCAACCAGGGTGGTGCCACCACCGTGCCCCAGCCCGCGCCGAACCGCGGCACCTCGATCAAGGTGAACGCCAGGACCGGCGAGATCACGTACGTCGCCGGAGGGCTGCGCACCCCCAACGGGATCGGGTGGGGACCGCGTGGCGAGGTGCTCGTCACCGACAACCAGGGCGGCTGGCTGCCCGCCTCGAAGCTGGTCCAGATCCAGCAGGGGGCGTTCTACAACCACTACACGACACCCACGGGTCCGTTCGACGACAAGCCCGTGACGCGTCCCATCGTCTGGCTCCCGCAGAACGAGATCGCCAACTCGCCGTCCACGCCGGTGCTGCTCAAGCAGGGGCCGTACGCGGGGCAGCTGGTCGTCGGCGACGTGACCTACGGCGGCCTGCAGCGGGTCTTCCTCGAGAAGATCGAGGGCCAGTACCAGGGCGCGGTGTTCCGGCACACCCAGGGCCTGGAGGCCGGCGTCAACGAGGTCACCCTCGGCCCCGACGGCGCGCTCTACACCGGGGGCCTGGGCGCCGGTGGCAACTGGGGTCAGGAGGGCAAGCTCACGTACGGCCTGCAGAAGCTCACGCCCAACGGCACCTCGGTCTTCGAGGTCAAGCAGATGCGCGCGTCGCGTGTCGGGTTCGAGCTGGAGTACACCAAGCCGCTGTCGGCCGAGACCGCGCAGGACCTCGCCGACGCGTACCAGGTGACGCAGTGGCGCTACGGCGCGACGAGCCAGTACGGCGGTCCCAAGCTCGAGCTGGAGACGCTCAAGGTGGCCAAGGCCGAGCTGTCGGCCGACGGCCGCACCGTCAAGCTCAAGATCCCGGGCCTGAAGGAGAACCGCGTGGTGCACGTGCGCTCCCCGCGTCCGTTCTCGTCCGCCGGCGGCGAGGAGCTGTGGAACACTGAGGCCTGGTACACGCTCAACGAGATCCCGGGCCGGGTGGTGCAGCCGCAGACCTTCTTCGAGGCCGAGGAGGGCCGTACGGTCGGCGTCGGCATGGCGACCGACCACGCCGCCTACTCCGGCGCCGGCTTCGCCGCCGGGTTCGCCGACGACGGCGCGTCCACCCGCATGTCCGTCGATGTTCGCGAGGCCGGGACGTACGACCTGGCGATGCGCTACAGCAACGGCCCGAACCCCTACTCGGGCGAGAAGCAGCTGAGCCTGTACGTCAACGGGAAACGGGTCGAGCAGACGATCTTCCCCTCCACGGTGACCTGGGAGGAGTGGGGCACCGTCAACACCACGGTGCGCCTTGACAAGGGCCGCAACCTGGTCGAGTACCGCAAGGAGGCCGCGGATTCCGGGCACGTGAACCTCGACGTGCTCGCCGTCCGGCCGCACGGCAAGCGCATCACGCTGTTCAACGGCGGCGAGCTGAGCGAGTGGCAGCACACCGACGGGCGCGAGCCCGAGTGGGCGGTCGCGGACGGTGCCATGACGGTGCGCAACGGGGATCTGCGGACGGTGCAGGCCTTCGGCGACTTCCGCCTGCAAGTGGAGTTCAACCTGCCGCTCTACCCGCCGGACGTGACCGGCCAGGCGCGTGCCAACAGCGGCGTCTACCTGCAGGACCGCTATGAGATCCAGGTGCTGGACTCGTTCGGCATCGACCCGCCGCAGACCAACGACGCCGCGGCCATCTACACCCAGAAGGCCCCCGACGTGAACGCGGCGCTGCCGCCCGAGACCTGGCAGACGTACGACATCGACTACCGCCAGGCCCGCTACGACGCGGCCGGTAACAAGGTGGCGAACCCGCGCGTCACCGTGGTGTGGAACGGCGTCACGGTGCACGACGACGTCGAGATCCTCGGCCCGACCGGTGGCAGCCGGCCCGAGGGGCCGGCCACGGGCGCTGTCCGGCTCCAGGATCACGGCAACCCGGTCCAGTATCGCAACATCTGGATCGAGCCGCTCGACGGCTAGTTACGCCGCCAGCACGCGGGCGGCCGGGCCGGTCAACCGGCCCGGCCGTCCGCACGCGCCCGCCCAGCGGCCCCGACGGATCGGCCCGCCTCGGAGCCTTCGGGCCCGGCGGTGGGCGTCGCGGCCGGCCCTGCCCGGGCGCCGCGGTGAGCCAGCGGCGGCGCAGGCAGGCACGCGCGTCGCCGGCGCGAGGGGCAGTGGGCATAGAGCAGCGCTGGCTCAGCTCTCCGGCGCGGGCTCTGGTCCCTGGTCCGTCCGATCCTCGGGCCTGATCTCGGCCGAGTCGCGGGGCGCATCGCCGTCCTGGCGTCGGATGGCCAGCTCCTCGGCCGCGACCATCACGGCGATCACCAGGATGAGGCACACGACCGCGGCGAGGGCCGGCATCAGCGTGGCCAGCGGAAACAGGATCAGGCAGGCGGCGCCCGCGCCACCGCGACGCCAGGAGATCCGGTGGTGGATCCGCCAGTGGGTGTAGGCGAAGGTGAACAGGAACAACGCGCAGCCGCCGTAGAGCAGCATCGCCTCGCGGGGTGGCAGTGCGTGCAGCGGAGCGGGCACCGCGTCGGCCAGCCCGACGGCGAGGGTGATGATCCCGAAGCTGAAGGACAGGTGGCCGTAGACGAGGACAGCGCGCCGCACGTCCGGCTGGTCCTGGGCCTGTTCCAGGGCTCGCCGGAAGTCGGACAGGCCGTAGCCGAAGTACGCCCACCAGAGCGCGCCCACCAGGACGTAGGCGGCACCGATGGCGGTGAGCCGGGCGAAGGTCAGTTGGCCGTCGACGGCCACCGCCCCGACCTGGATCACGGACTCGCCGAACACGAGGATGATCAGTAGTCCGTAGCGGTGCGTGAAGTGCACCGGCTGCACCCGGCTCTGCGCGACGAGGTGACGCGCCACCCACGGGCTCAGCAGGTCGATGGTGGCGGCAGCGGCCCACAGCGCGATCCGGGCGGTTCCCTGCATGAGGGCGCCCGCCAGCAACAGTGGCCCGGTGAGCAGGAAGACGCCGTACGGACCGACGAAGAGGACCCGCCAGACCGGGCGCTTGCGCAGGGCGAGTCCGGCCAGCAGCACCCGGCCGGCGAGGTAGATGGCAACGAAGAGCAGGCCGTGCTCGTGATAGGCCCGAGGGATCGTCAAAGCCATCAGCAGGCTGCAGAGCCCGAGCGCGAAGATCCCGACGCGGTCCAGCACCGGATTGACGTCGCGCTGGTTGGTGTAGAGCGTCACGCCGCCCCAGGCCCAGTAGACCGGCACGAACAGGATCAACGTCAGGCCGATCCCACCCCAGCTGTGGTCCTCGTGCAGCAGGTGGGAGAACTGGGTGAGCGCGAAGACGAACGCGAGGTCGAAGAAGAGTTCTTCCCAGGTCACCCCCTTGCCGCCCGGTCCGGGTCGCATCGCCGGCCGTTACCCGTCGGCTGCGGCGCGGGCGGATGGCTCCGTGAGCGTGGGCGGCGCTGCGGACCCGCCACCCGCCGTCCGCGCGAGCGTCGCCACCACGCTGCCTCCCACCGTCGCGTCGCCGACGAGGCGAGGTTAACCGCGGTGATCGTCGTGCCGTGGTCGAATGCCGCGGGGTCACCGGCAGGGGCGGTCGGTCGTCCGCACAAGCCATGGCAACTGCACGATGTCCTCCCCCTCACTGCAGGCCGTGACGTGCTGCCCGCGGCACTCGTTCAGCGGGGGAGCGGACAGCGCCTCGCCGCGCCAGCCGTTTCGGCCGGTTCTCGGCCGGGAATCATCCGGAGTGCCGGCAGAGACGAGAGGTGACGATGAACGATCACGCGGCGTGCCCGAAGACCCTCGTCCGGCGAGCGCGCGTGCTGCCGTTGGCCATCACCCTGATGCTTCCCGCCGGGTGCGGCGCCGGCGAGGATGCGGCGGATCCAGCTCCGTCACTCACCGCGGCGCCGACCGCAACGGCATCGTCGAGCCCGGCCGGCAGCCCGTCACCCACCGCGGACGGGCAGGTCGTCATCCCCACATCCGCCTTCATCGAGCTGCCAGCGGACATGCGGAAGCTGCCCCGAAGGTCGACGCCCACCGAGCAGGCCCTGCCGAAGCTGTGTGGCAACGAATTCGGTACGGGCGGCCGACAGGTGAGTGCGAGCGCCTCCATGACCGTCACCTACAAGCGGCCCGGCGATCCCGCCAGTAACGTCCCGCAGGGCATGCTCCACCAGACGATCTTCACGTTCGACGGCACGGGCGCCGCGGACTACCTGCGACGGGTTCGCGACGCCGTGGAGGCGTGTCCGACCTACGCCGAGGCGGGATACACCGTCACCGTCGAGAGCCGGCCACTGCCCGGCGTCGGCGACGAGGCGATCCTGCTGACCCGCACCTGGCCGCAGACGAGCCTGAACGGGGAGCGCACCGGCGGCGACGCGAGCGGCCAGATCGCGGTGATCCGCGTCGACGCGGTGGCGACCGTCCTCGACGACCGGGGCTGGGAGGGCACCAGCGGCAGCCCCGATGTCATGGACCGCGCGGTGCGCGAGGCCGTCCGCGCCGTCGAAGCCTGGCGGGGCTAGGCCGCATCGGCTGTTTCAACCTCTCAATCCGGACGAAGAGGATCGGCTGCCCAAATCGCGTGCATCCGCAGAAGAAACCACGCCCGACAGGCGCGGAGTCGGCCGTTCTGCGCAATGTTCACGACGCTTCGGGTCGGGTAACGCCAGGCAATGGCGCAGTACACGAATCCGGAGCTCAGGCAGCAGATCAAAGAGGAGATAAAGGCCTCCGACAAGGGCGGGCGGCAGGGGCAGTGGTCAGCGCGCAAGTCGCAGTTGCTCACCAAGGAGTACGAGAAGCGCGGCGGGGGCTACCAGGGGCCGAGGGACGAGCGGCAGAAATCGCTGCAGCGGTGGGGCGCCGAGAAGTGGCAGACCAAGGAGGGGTCCACCCGGGCCCGCCGCGACGGTGAGACGAGCCGGTACCTGCCCAAGCAGGCGTGGCAGGAACTCTCCGAGGAGCAACGGCGCTCCGACGACGCCAAGAAGCGACGGGCGTCCCGGACCGGCAAGCAGTACGTCTCCAATACGGGCGCGGCCAAGCAGGCACGTAAGGACGCCTCGTCGGCCGAGCAGATGTCGGGCCTGCCGGTCGCTGAGGCGATCAAGCTCGTCCGTGGTCTCGACACCCGCCAGCTCAAGGCGGCGCTGCGGCGCGAGCGTGACGGCAAGGCCCGCAAGACCCTGATAGGGCGGATGGAGTCGGAACTCGACCGGCGCTGACCGCGGGAACGGGGCCCGCCATCAATCACCCTTCGGGTAGCCGTGCCAGGAGTGCCACAGGGCGGCATAGGCGCCGTCGGCGCGAGCGAGGTCGTCGTGGCTGCCGAGTTCGGTGATCCGGCCGTCCTCGAGCACTGCCACCCGATCGGCGTCGTGAGCGGTGTTCAGACGGTGCGCGATGGCGATGACGGTGCGCCCGGTGATGACGGCGGCGAGTGCTCGCTCGGTGCGCCGGGCGGTTGTCGGATCGAGCGCGGCGGTCGCCTCGTCGAGGATCAGCGTGTGCGGGTCGGCGAGTACGAGCCGGGCCAGCGCGAGTTGCTGGGCGTCGGCGGCGGCGAGTTCGCGGGCGCCGTCCCCGAGTTGCGTGTCGAGGCCGTCGGCCAGGTCGGCGTACCAGTCGGCCCCGACGGCGATCAGTGCGGAGTGCATCTGTGCGTCGGACGCGTCAGGCGCGGCGAAGGCGAGGTTGTCGCGCAGCGAGCCGATGAAGACGTGGTGCTCCTGGGTGACGAGGGCGATGCGACGGCGCCGCTCGGCCGGGCTCAGGTCGGTGACCGGGTGGCCGCCAAGGCTCACCACACCCTCGCGCGGCGCGTCGATTCCGGCGAGCAGCCGGGCGAGGGTCGACTTCCCGGCGCCCGAAGGGCCCACGATGGCCAGACGTTCGCCGGGGTGCACCTCGAGGTCGATTCCGTGCAGCACGTCGTGGCCGTCGGCGTACGAGAACCGCACACCGCGCACCACGAGTCGCTGCCCGGACGGCGCGGACGCCGCATTGCGCGCTTCTGGAATCCCGGCGGGGGTAGCGGCGGGCGTGACGGAGCGGGAGCCGTCCTCCGGTCCGGTCTTCCTTCCGACGCCCAGCACGCGGGCGAACGACGCGAGGCCACGTTGTGCCTGCTCCATCCACTGCAGCAGCCGGTCCAGAGGCTCGATCGCCTGCTGGAGATAGAGCGCGGCGGCGACCACCTCGCCGAGCGTCACCATCCCGTTGGTCAGGAAGAATCCGCCGATGAGCAGCACCGCGGCGATCGGAAGCGCGTAGCTCGCCTCCACCACCGGGAAGAACACGGACCGCAGGGCCAGCGTTGCCCGGCGGGTGGCCCACACCCGGCCGATGCGCTGTGTGCCGTACGCGATGCGGTCGGCACCGAGGCGGAGCGCCTCGACGGTGCGGGCGCCCTCCGCGGTCGTGGTCAGCGCCTCGGTCAGCTCGGCGGTCGCGGCCCCCTCGGCCAGGTACGCCGGCCTGGCGCGACGCAGATACCAGCGGGTGACCGCGAAGATCGACGGTAGTCCGGTCAGGGCGACCAGGCCGAGCAACGGGTGCAGCAGGAAGATCGCGCCGAACAGGAGCGACAGTTGTGCCGAGGCGATGACGATGACAGGCACCACGTCCCGGACGGTGGTGCCGACGGTTGCCACGTCCACGGAGCTGCGGGTGGCGAGGTCGCCGGTGCCGGCGCGCTCGACAACGGAGATGGGCAGGTCGAGCGCCCGCGAGACGAAGTCCTCGCGTAGCCGGGCGACGGCGCGCTCGCCGAACCGGTGGCCGGCGTACTGGGCGTACCTGGTGAGCAGTCCCTGGGCGAGCACGCATCCGCCGATCGCGAGCGCCAGGCGGTCCACCGCGCCGGCGCCGGCACCGGCGGCGACCTCGTCCACGATCCGGCCCAGCAGCCACGGCGCGGCGAGCCCGGTGACAGCCGCGGCGCCGTGCAGCAGCAACACGACGGCGACCGCGCGGCGGTCCCGGGCGATGAGGTCCCGCGTGGCGCGGCGGACCGCGGTGCGGTCCGCGACGGGGAGCCCGGTCACCGCAGCGCCCCGTCGACGTCGGAGGAATCGCTGTCCCGGGACACCAGCGCCCGGTAGCTCGGGTCCTGCTCCAGCAGCTCGACGTGGGTGCCGACGGCCGCGATCCGGCCGTCGCGCAGGTGCGCGACGCTGTCCGCGCGGCTGAGCAGCAACGGCGACGTTGCCAGCACGATCGTCGTTCGCCCGGCCCGTGCCGCGCGCAGTCGCTGCGCGATGCGCGCCTCGGTGTGCGCGTCCACCGCCGACGTCGGGTCGATGAGGATCAGCACGTCCGGTTCAGCGAGCAGGGCACGGGCGAGGCGTATGCGTTGTCGCTGGCCGCCGGAGAGGGTACGGGCGCGCGAGCCGACCGGCGTGTCGAGCCCGTCCGGTAGAGCGTCCACGACGTCCTGAGCCGACGCCGCACGCAGGGCCGCTCCGATGTCGGCGTCGCCGATGCCCGCCCGGGTGGACAACATCTCGCGCAGCGTCCCGGCGAACAGGTAGGAGTCGTGGTCGGCGACGAGGATCCGGGACCGTACCTCGTCGAGTGCGATCCCGGCCAGCGGCACCCCGCCCCAGGTCACGTCGCTGCCGACGAACCTTCCGAGACGGTCGGCCAGCGCGACAGCCTCGGCCGGGTCGGCGGCGGCGACGGCGAGCAGCCGACCGGCGGGCACCGTCAGCCCGGTGGCGGGGTCGTGCAGTTCGGCGGACCGGTCCGGCGCGGGCAGGAGATCCGTCCCGCCGACCCGCGACGGCGACGTGGCGTCATCCGGGGCGAGGTTGAGCAGGGCGACGATGCGCCGGGCCGCGACCCGGCCCCGGATCAGCTGGTAGCCGCCCTCCAGCAGGAACCAGACCGGCACGATGAGGACCGCCACGTACCCGTACACGGCGACCATCTGCCCGATGGTGATGTCGCCGGCCGCGGCCATCCGTGCCGCCAGCCACACCACGGCGGCCAGGAAGAGACCCGGGATGACGATCGTCAGCGCCTCGATCCAGCTGTTCACGGCGCCGACCCGGTATCCCTCGGTCAGCAGATTCTGGGAGCGGGCCGCGTACCGGCGGGCGAAGAGACCACGGCCACCGACCCCGGCGAGTACGCGCAGCCCGGCCACGATGTCCCCGGCGCGGGTGGTGAGGATGCCCTGCTGGTGCCGGTAGACCGACTCGACCCGTTCGAGGCGCCGCAGCAGCGGCCCGACGACCAGCACCACCGCGGGTACGCCGAGCAGCACGAACAGCGCGAGAGTCGGGGAGACCGACCACAGCACGACGGCGACGAACGCGTACGCGAGGACCGCGCCGACGCCCGGTCCGGTCAACGTCAGCACCGCCGAGGTGTGCGTGACATCCGTGCCGCCGACCGTGGCGACCTCTCCGACGGCGAGCTTGCGCGGCAGCACGGCGCCGATCCGGGACAGGTGCCGCAGCAGGACGGCCGCGGAGCGGGCCGACGCATCCTCCCGGACGAACGTCATGGTGCGGTGCCGCATGATGCCCAGGTAGGCCAGGCCCATGCCCGCGACGACGATCGCGGCCACCCACCACAACAGCGCCCGATGGTCGTGCGTACGCAGCCCGTCGTCGATGGCGCGGGCTACGAGGTAGGGCCGGACGGACAACCCGAGCATCCAGGCGGTACCGATCAGACTGCCCCGCAGCACCCGCCACGGCTGGCAGCGGACCAGCCACCAGAGGTACCACATCGGCCCCCTCGTGTCCGGTGAGCCGGGCTCGGGATGAGGGAGCTGTGGGGGCACCCGCTCAGGCTACCGATCAGCCCGCCGCCTTGGCGTTGCGGCTGGTCACGCGGCTTCGTGGCAGATGACGGAGCACGGCGGCGCGCGAGCCGCTTGGACATCCTGGCTTACCGTCGTCGGTGACGAGCGTGGTGAGGGTGTACATCGGTGCGTCGGGGTCCAGGACGGTGTCGGAGACCCGGAAGTCGACCCGTCACTGTTCCGGCGTGGATCTCACCGGGCCTGGGCCGCGGCGGCGGTATGCCACCCACGACCAGCCCGAGATTCCGCGTTCGACCGTCGCAGCGGGGCGCGCGACTGGGGCGGCCCGGCGGGGCCGCCCCACTCACCGCGTCAGCCCCGCGCGACCAGGTAGACCTCCTGAGTGCGGTCCCGCTGGGTACGCACCGCACGCCGGTCGCTGGTGAAGACCACGGCTCCCTTGTCGACAGCCGGCCAGGTGCCGTTGCCGAGGGTGCTCACCTGGACCGGAGGGGTCCAGCCCGAGGCCGTCCGGAGGGAGGTGTAGACCTTCCAGCGCCAATCCGCGGATCGGGAGTCGTACCAGACGGCCCGGACGGTTCCGTCGCGGTCGGCGGCGAGCCGGGGCCGTTGGCTCATCGCGTTCGGGTCGAGCGCGACCGCCTCCGACGGCGACCACGTCACGCCGTCGGTGGACCGGCTCGCGCGCAGCATGAGGTTCACCCCGGCGGCCGAGAGGGCCTTGGTCTCCCAGATGACGACGTAGCCGCCGTCCCGGTCCACCGCCACGCTCGGGTGTCGGTCGGCCGCGTCGTCGTTGGCACTGACCCGTACCGGGGCACCCCACACGCCGCTCGCGCCCGGCCGCACCGCGGCCAGGATCTCCCAGTTGTCGGGGTTGGTGCCGCCGCTGGCCGGCCGGCCGGCCGGCGGGGTGTGGCCGGTCCAACCCGCGTCCGGGTCGAACCGGTTGTCCTGCCAGGTCACGATGATCCGCCGGTCCTCGGCCACCGCGACCGCCGGGAAGAGCGAGGCCGGGTGGATCGGCGAACGGGCGTCGGCGGGCGTACCGGGGACGATGACCTTGCCAGCGGCGGAGACGTTCACCGGCGCCCGATCGACACCGACGACCTGGACCTGGACGTCGAATGCCCCGCCGCTGTTCTCCGCCCACGCGACGACCGGGTGTTCGCCGTTGAGGAGGGCGAGCGCCGGGTGCTCGGCCCGGCCCTGCCCGGTGCTCAGCTTCACCGCGGACGCGAAGCTTCGGCCGCCGTTGCGGCTGTGGCGCAACCAGATGCCCGGACGGTGCGGTTGCTCCTGGCCCTGGGCGTCCTGCCAGACCACCCACACGTCGTCGCCGGCGGCCACGACCCGGGGCGCGCGGGCGGTGCCGGAGTGCCCGGACAGGACGACCGCCTTGTCGGCGTGCGTGTTCCGGTGCCCGTCGAGCCGGCGGTAGACCACCGACGCCCGGTGGTCCTCGTGGACCTCGGCGACGACGTGGGTGACGCGACCCTCCACGGCGACGTCGGCGAACCCGGCGAAGCCGTCGCGTTCGCCCACCACCAGGTCGGCCCGGTCGTCCATGCCGGCCGGCGCGGGTAGCGCGATCTCGGGGGCCGGCACAGCCGGCGACCGCGCCGACAGGAAGAGCGGCGACGTGGCGCCGCGCAACTGGTCGGGCAGGTTCTGGTCCGCCTCGCGTCCGGACAGCTCGCCCGGGGCCCGGACCTCGACCCGGTACCAGGTGTGGTCACCGGTCATCCTGAGCGGAAGCAGGTAGGTCTGGTCGTTGCTCTCCGGGACGTACGTGGCGACCGGTCCCGCCGAGCGGCCCGGGGCGGCGTAGACGAGCACCTTCATTCCGGCGGCGCGCTTGACCCGTACCCGCAGCGCCGCGCGCTTCGGCAGGCGCTGGTCGTCCAGGATCACCTCGTCGCCGCCCATCGCCTCGAACCGACCGTCACCGTCGACGTCGGCCTCGATGGTGGCGAACGGCCCGTCCGTACCGAATGACAAAGTAGTACGGCCGGCCTTCAGCGCGTCGAGGATCGCCCGGACCGAGCGCTCGGCGGCGAAGACCCAGGTGGTGGGTCGGCCGGGGGCGCTGACCGGGCGCAGCTCCTTGAAGTGGCTGTCGCTTGCCGCGACCGCGCCGAAGCGGAAATGGTGGTTCCAGCGGTTCTCGGCGTACTCGATCTCGACGTCGGGGTTGCTGCTGGCGTTCCACAGCTCGACGGCGTCAACGCCCTGGACGCTCGCGTTGGCGTTCGGCCCGGCGGCCGGCGTGTACTCGCCGTCGTCGGGGTGCGCGACCGACCAGAACGCGTCCTGGGCGTGCGCGTCCCAGATCGACTGCTGGACGTGCCGGAAGGCGGCCGAGCCGGGCGGGTTGGCACCGTCCACGACGGTGTCGACTGCGCCGAGCACCACGGCGTGCGGCGAGCCGTTCACCTCCTCGCCGGTGAGCAGCAGCAGCTTGTCCGACCGCCACAGCGGGTCCCAGTGCTGGTCGAACGTGCGGTGGTCCGTCAGTGGCAGGAACGCCAGGCCGACCGACTCCGCATAGCTGATCTGGTCGCTGACCGGGAGGTTCCCCGGGTCCCGCTGGTTCGACAGCTGCCGCGGCGCGCTGCCGTCGGACGAGTGATCGTCATGGACGTGGGTGTCACCCGACAGCCACATGCCGTCCGGCTCGCCTCGCCCAGCGGGCTTACGCTCCGCGTCCGCGTCCGCCTGGGCGGCGGTGGCGGGCAGCAGGCCCGCGGCGGCGACGGCGGCGCCACCCATGGCGATGAACTGTCTGCGGTCTAGCTCCATGCGGCCCTCATCTTCGTGCGAACCCCCCGGCGTACATGTCCTGGTGGGGCGGCCGTCGGCGGGCTCGATTGATCATGCGAAGGCAACGCTAGCCGGCCGGATGCGCAGGTCCCGTGAATCGTCGGTGAAGACCGAATGACGACGGACGGAGCTACGGCACAGGGTCGGGCCGCCTACGACGACCAACACGAAATGGACATACAACGCAGCAGGTGCCTGTTTCGCCGTTCCCCCCGGTCCCGGCCGTCGATTGCGCCATGATGACCGCGGAGCCGCCCCCGCCAGGCCTTCGTGTCGACACCGGGAGAGCGGAAAACGTGAACGTACGGAATGCGTCGGTCGAGCCGGCGGTCGCCGAAGGGCGACTGGCGGGCCTGGCGGACATGGTGTGGGACAACGCGCGGACGGATCCCGACGTGGTGCAGTTCCTGCGCCCGGATCCGATCCCTCGATCGTGGCCGGCCGCCCGGACGCTGCGCGACGGGCCGTCGCCGGTGACCTGCCAGCAGTTCCGCGACGACGTGCTGACCCTCGCGCGCGGATTCGTCGCCGCCGGGGTGGCTCGGGGCGACCGGATCGGGTTGATGAGCAGCACCCGCTACGAGTGGACCCTCATCGACTACGCCCTGTGGTCCATCGGCGCGATCACCGTCCCGGTGTACGACAACTCGAGCGTCGAGCAGACGCAGTGGATCCTTGCCGATTCGGGCGCGGTCGGCTGCGTGGTCGAGACCGCCGAGCACGAGGCGATGGTGCACGACGTACGCCAGGACCTGCCCGGGCTGCGCCAGGTGTGGCGGATCGAGGGCGGCGATCTGATCGCGCTGGCCGGGCAGGGCCGCGCCGTCGACGACGCCGAGGTCGAGGGCCGCCGACGGGCGGTCAACGGCGGGGACGTCGCGTCGATCGTCTACACCAGCGGCACCACCGGGCGGCCGAAGGGCTGTGTGCTGACGCACCGCAGCATCCACTGTGACGTCCTCGCTGCCACCGAGGCGCTGAAGGGACTGCTGCACCCGGGTGCGTCGACGGTGTTGTTCCTGCCGCTGGCCCACGCCTTCGCGCGGCTGATCCAGGTCGGCATGGTGTACCGGCGGGCGACGATGGTGCACTGCCCCGACCTGGCCGCGGTGCCGGCGCAGCTGCGCAGGTACCGCCCGACGTTCCTCCTCACCGTGCCCCGGATGTTGGAGAAGGCGCACGACAAAGCTCGGCGGCGGGCCGACGACGGGCACCGGGGACGGCTGTTCGGGCTCGCCGAGCGTGTGGCGGTCGGCTACAGCCGGGCGCTGGACCGGCGCCGGAGACCGGGACTGCTGCTGCTGCGACCGGCGCACGCGGTGTTCGAGGTTCTGGTGTACCGGAAGCTGCGTGGCGCCTTCGGCGGCCGCTGCCGGATGGCCATCGTCGGCGGGGCGCCGCTGGGGGAGCGGCTGGGGCACTTCTTCCGCGGCGCGGGTCTGACCGTGCTGGAAGGGTACGGGCTGACGGAGACCTCCCCGGCGCTCACGACCAACACGCCTTCCGCGATGCGGATCGGCACCGCCGGCCGTCCCCTGGCCGGCGTCCAGATCCGGGTCGCCGACGACGGCGAGATCCTCGCCCGTGGGCCGGTCGTGTTCCGGGGCTACTGGAACAACCTCGAGGCCACCCGGGAGACGTTCACCAGCGACGGCTGGCTGCGCACCGGCGACCTGGGCAGCGTCGACAACGACGGGTACCTGCGTATCACCGGCCGCAAGAAGGAGGTGATGGTGACAGCGGCGGGACAGACGCTCGCGCCGGCCCAGATCGAGGAGCGGATCCGCGAGCACCCGCTGGTCAGTCAGGTCATGCTCGTCGGCGACCGCCGCCCCTACGTGGCCGCCCTGGTCACCATCGACGAGCAGGCGTGGCCGCGGTGGCGGGCCGCGCACGAGCTGCCCGCCGTGTCGGTCGGGCAGCTGCGGCGCAGCCCGGAGCTACGCGGCGAGATCCAGGCCGCCATCGAGCGGGCCAACGCGACGGTGTCGCACGCGGAACAGGTCAAGACCTTCGACATCCTGCCCCGGGACTTCACCGAGGCCACCGGCGAACTCACCCCCACGCTGAAGATCAAGCGCGAGGCGGTGCAGGCGCACTACGGGGCGGACATCGACGCCCTGTACCGAGGCCACTGACGGCTAGCCGAGCTGCGCGGCGAGCTCCCGCAACGCGTCCCGGAACGCCTTCTGGTTGTGGTACGGCCGGTGTCCCTCGATGGGCGGCGGCACGGTGTCGTCCGGCTCGGGAATGAGGTCCCGCGGGTCGCGGATGCGGATGTCGACGGCGCCGGCGGGGTCGTCGGCACGGTGGTGTGCCAGGAAGACGGGACCGCCGACGCTGTCGGTGTCCCGCCAGAGGTTGCGCCACCTCCAGTCGAGGCGATCGCCCAGGTCGCGCAGGACGTGCTCGCCGAGGTACGCCGGACACACCCGGGCGTAGAGACGCTGCAACGGGCAGCCGTGGGTGAGCAACGCGACGCGCCCCAGGGCCTCCGGTGGGAGCCGGAGCACGGCGGCGGCGACGAGTACCGAGCCATGGCTGTGCCCGGAGATGACGACCCCGGTCCGGCGGGTCAGCGCGGTCACCCGCCGGGCCAGTTCGGGCACGGCCCGCTTGCCGTACGAGGGCGGCGCGAACGGGTGGATCGTCCTGGGCCAGAACGTGCCGAGGTCCCACAGGGCCGCCAACGTCCCCCGCTTGTCCGGGTTGCGGTAGACCGTGACGCTGAAAACCACCAGGCCGACGACGACCGCGCCGATGAGGTAGATCCCGGCGTCGGTCAGATACGCCGCGACGCGCGCCGCCTGGCTCTTGTCGTTGCTGAGCTCGGCCGCGAGCTGGGTCGGCCCGGTTCCGATCAGGTCGAGGACGATCGTGCCCAGCCCCACCGAGGAGATCAGGAGCAGGGCGATGAGCGTCGGACCGAACACCTCGGTGGCCTGCGACCGGGCGATCGCCAGCTCGACGGTCACCAGCCGGGACCGGGCCTCGGGCGGCACCTCGGGAAAGTCCCGCCGCACGATGCGCTCGGCGTCGCGCCGCCGGCGCCTCCGGGTCAGCAGAAGCGACGCGGCCATCGCCGCGGCGGCGATCAGCAGGCCGATGATGGCCGCGGTGGCGGCCCACCAGTCGGCCGCGGGCGGCTCCAGCGGTGGGGCGCCCGGCAGCGGCGCCCGCACCGGGTTGGGGATCGCGGCCCGGTCGAGCAGGTCGGCCGCGCGGTAGACGAACGTGGCGGAGTACGCGGCGGCGACGATCACCGCCGCCGCGGCGAGCGCCGGCGTGCCCATGCCGAGCAGGATCGGGGGCGTCTCGGTCCTGGTTCGCCGTCGGTATCGCACGGTCAGGGCGGCCAGCCCCAGCAACAGCAGGCCCTGGCTGGTCGCCAGCGCGGCCGTGGCGCCGTCGATGCCGGGCATGTTCCCGTGCGGCAGCGGAGCGACTCTCGGCACGAGCGCGTAGCTGAGCGTCAGGACGGTCAGCGCGATGCTCGCCAGCCGCAGCGCCCGCACCAGCCGGCGGGTGGCCGGGTGGTGCAGACGACCCCAGATCAACAGTGCCGTGCAGGACAGCAGCAGCAGGCCACAAGCGCCCAGCAGCAGCAGTGCGGCATGGTCCGGCGACGGCGACATGGTGCCGGCGACCAGTCCGGCGTCGATGATCGCCGTGGCGATGGCGAAGTGGATCCACCGCAGCCGGCCGGCGAGGTGGTCGTCGTCCCAGAACAACGGGTCGGCGAGCCCGTCGGCGGCCCTGCCGTCCGTGACGGGCTGGTGGATGTCGCCCATGTTGCGCGCCCGCCGGGAACCGATCCACCAGATCAGTCGAACCGCGAGGAACGGCAGCACCGCCAGCAGCACGATACGCACGCCGTGCGGCAGCGACCCGAGCCAGGACAGCAGCGGTCGGTCGGATGTGCAGTGGGCCCTTGCGGCGCACTGGTACCCGACGAGGTCCATGGCGACGCTGACCATGGACAGCGCGTACGCCGCGGTCAACGTGCCGGCGAGCAGCCGACACATGGCCGTCAGCACGCCGTGGCGGTTTGGTCCCGCCGGGCGCAACCACACCGCCACGTTGGACAACATGAACGGAAGCAGGAGCAGGGTCAGCAGCTTCAGCAGCGGCGCGCCGCCGGTGAGGTCACCCCAGCGGTACGCCTCGACGGTGATTCCGGGGAGGTCCTTGCGGCCTTCCAGCCCGGGTCGGATCCGGTAGAACCCGGCCCGGCGGTCGCCCGCGACCCGCACCACGACCGGATGGTCGAGGATGGTCTCGGCACGGGCGCCGGCCACGCCGTGTACCCGTACCTCGACCTTCTCCGTCACCAGTAGAGATTCCCAAACCCGCCGCCCAGCCTTCCGGGATTCCCCGGATTCGGGGCAGGCACCGACAGATCGGCGGCAGTGGGCGACGCCTACTGTCACCCCCAGCCGAGGGTCAGGGCGGCCCGCAAGCGAGCCGCCTCGACCCTCGGTGTGTCAGGGGATCGGCGGTACGCCGAGCGTCATTTCTCCCACGTGGCCTTTCCGCGGCGGTCGATGCCGCGGACCGGCATCGCGGACCGGGGGTTGACCCGGCCGGCGCTGACGACGGCCGCGGTGATGTCGACGATGACGTGCGCGGTCACGCTGGAGTAGACGTTGATCAGGTCGGTGGCGTAGTGGCTGCTGTCATTGTCACTACCGACTCCGCAGACGAACGCGTTGGAGAGGATCTGGTTGGGCGCGAAATTGATCGATGAGAAGTCGGTGGGCCGGGAAATTCCAAACGGGTAGACCTGGGCGAAGCCGGCGAGAGTCGGCTGCACCACGGTCACTGTCCCGAAGACCGCGTCCGCGTAGTACAGGTGATCGGTGAGCCGGAGGCTGATCGACCGGCCGGCGAGCAGCCGGCCGCTGGAGTCCAGGTAGCCAGGCTCGCGGACCAGCCCTCGAGAGCTGGCGTACCGGGTGTCGAGTACCCGCTGCGGCACCAGCGGCACGATCCGGTTGCTGTTGGCGCTCGTGTGGATGATGTGCGATTCGTTGAGGGTGCTGCCGTTGCCCTTGGTGACGACCCAGATGTTGCCGTCGATGGCCATGCTGATCGAGCCGGCCTCGGCGAGGTCGGAGATGGTCGTCCCGCTCGGCCTGATCTGCAATGCCGGCTCGGCGGAAACCCTTCCATCTGGATTGGGCCCGTAGGTCTTGTCGTTCGCCAGCCGTAACGCCGCCCGAACACCGGTGTTCCGCAGGGTGGTGGCGGTCTCGACGACGTTGTCCACACCCTGGATCACCGGATCGCCCGCGGCGGCCTGCGCCGGAGTGGCGCTGGCGGCGCCCGCCACGCCCGCGCCGGCCATCCCGGCCGCGACCGCGCCCGCGCGGCGAAGCAACCGGCGGCGGCCGATGCTCTGCTCCTCGTGCTGCTTTCTCAACATCCTCTTAGCCCCCGTAGTGCTGGTGACGAACAAGCCAGGCGATCATGCCGCATCGGGAACCGCCGGACAACGACTGATGAGCTGCCCGCGGCCTGTCCAGCCGCGGGCAGCTCATCAGTGGGACGGGGCGACCGGGCCCGCGGTCGTCCCCCCGGTAGACCTACCTGACCATGACGACGTCGGTCGGACGGTTCACCTTCACCTCGACGCCGTAGTCGAACAGTTCGAGCGTGGAGGCGAACGTGCCCTTGTCGAGCCGGCCCTTCGCGGTCGTCTGCCAGGTGCCGGTGATCGCCACCTTCGCGATCCGACCATCGCCGTCGAGCGTGACGTCACCGCGGGTGGTGGTCGAACCCTTCTCCGCCGAGGTCGCGTACTCGAAGTGCAGCGTGCCGTCCGGGTTCTCGGTGATGGTCGCGTTCGCGCTCTTCAGTGCCGCGAACAGCGCCGCCGGGTCGGGCGCCGCGGCGCCGAGGACGTTGCTCCCGTCGGCGTAGAGGGACAGCCGGTCGTACGTGCCGGGGTGCTGGCCGTACCGGCCGTACGTCTCGCCCGGGCCCTTGTCGCTCGGCAGTGGGCCGTGCGGTCGTTCCCCGCCCTCGTACCGGGTGCCGGCGATCAACAGCTCGGTCATGATCGAGTCGTCCAGGGCCACCCGGACGTACCCGGTGGCGGTCGTCGGGTCGAACGCCCCCTCGTACCGCAGCCCGTCCGGCCCGGAGTTGGTCAGCCGCATCCGGTAGCTGATGTTCTCGCTGGCGGTGACGGCCGAGACCAGCTCCATCGCCGGCGAGGCCGGCCGGGCCGGCGGCGTCCCCTCGGCGGTGACGCCGCTCCGGCCGGGCGTCGGCATCGTCGCGACGGTCGCCGCCGTGGCGGCACCCAGCGCCAGCAGCGCGCAGGTCGCGCTGACCATCGTGGTGGTCCGGCGCCGCCGGGCCCGCCGGCCGCGTTCGAGCAGTGCGCCCGTCGGGGGTACGGAGTCCGGCTCGCCGTCGACGATGTCGTGCAGCCGGTGAGCGAGCTGCTCATCAAGGGTGTTCATGACGTGTCACCTGCTTAGCGTGTAGGAGGGTTCATCGAGAAGGTGGCGGAGCTTGTCCAGCGCGCGTGCGTTCTGGCTCTTGACCGTGCCCACCGAGCAGCCGAGCACCCGAGCGACCTCGCGCTCGGTCAGGTCCTCGTAGTGGCGCAGCACCACGACCGCGCGCTGCTTCGCCGGCAGCGACATCAGCGCGCGGCGTACGACGACGGCGTCGGGGCCGAGGTCGCCCGCCGGGGCGACCCGGTCGGGGACGTCCGCGACGAGACTCTCCCGCCGCCGACGCCGCCAATTGGACGTGTGGTTGTTGACCAGCGCGCGGCGCAGGTAGGCGTGCAGGTCGTCGAGCCGTGACAGTCGTCGCCACCGCTCGTACACCTTGACGAGGCTGTCCTGGAGCAGCTCCTCAGCCCGCCACCGGTCGCCGGTCAGCAGCATGGCCAGCCGGATGTGGCGCTGCCAGGCCACTTCAACGAATGCCACGTACGACTCGTCCGCCGTCGACAGTGGCTTGGTTTGGTCCGTCACGCCCCTACCACGTGGCCGCACCCCAGAAGGTTGCCTCGGGGCGGCTGGCTGATGCGCGACGACACCCACACGCGCCGCGGCTCGCCCGATCAGATGGGGATTCAGCCGGCCGACGGGTGGTGCGTGTCGACTGCCTGTCCCATGCGGGTGACGGCTTCGGTGAGGATCGCGGGCGTGGTGCCGAAGTTGAGTCGCACGAAGCCGGCGCCGCCGGTGCCGAAGACGTGTCCGGAGCTGAGGGCGACCCGCGCGCGGTCGAGGAACATCTGCGCGGGCCTCGCGAGATCGCTGGCCACGCCGGGTCCGCCGGCCGGCTGTGTGGTCGCGACGCCGAGCGCCGTGCAGTCCAACCAGGCGAGGTAGGTGCCCTCAGGGCGGTGGTACGTCACGGACGGGAGGTGCTTCGCGAGCAGCGTCGCCAGGAGCGTGCGGTTGGCGTCGAGGCCGTCGAGGAGGAGATCGAGCCACGGACCGCCGGCGCGGAAGGCGGCGGTGTGCGCGACGACGCCGAGGTGGCTGGGCCCGTGGCTGACCTCTTCCGGCATCCGCTCGAGGTCCGCGACGGCCCGCGGCCCGGCGACCACGAGCGCCGCCTTGAGACCGGCGAGGTTCCACGCCTTCGAGGCGGAGATCAGGGCGAACGCGTTCTCGGCGCCGGCCACCGTGAGGTACGGGGTGAAGTGCGCCCCGGGGAGCACCAGGGGTGCGTGGATCTCGTCGGAGACCACCCGCACGCCGTGCCGGGCGGCCAGTTCGGCAACGTCCTCGAGCTCGTCCCGGCGATGGACGACGCCGGTCGGGTTGTGTGGATTGCACAGAAGGAACGCCGGCCGGCTGCCGGCGGCTCGGGCCCGGCGGAAGGCCTCGTCGAGAGCGGCGGGGTCCATGCGCAGGTCGGCACCGAGCGGGGCCTCGATCACCTGCCGGCCGGCATGGCTGACGAAGGCGTAGAAGGGCTGGTAGACGGGGGAGCAGAGCACCACCGCGTCCGCCGGGTCGGTCACGAGCCGCAGCACCTCGACAATGCCCATCATCACGTCGGGTACGACGGCGGTGTGGCTGACGTGGAAGTCGTGCCAGTCCCAGCGCCGGGCGGCGAAGTCGCGAAGCGCTTCGGCGTACGCCGTCCCGTGCGGGTAGCCGGTGTCACCGAGCTCGATCGCGCGGCGAAGCGCGTCGGCCACCGGGGGCGCGAGGGGTACGTCCAGCTCCGCGACCCAGAGGGGGAGCACGTCGGGCGGGTGCATGCGCCACTTCACGCTGGTGCGCTGCCGAAGGTCGTCGAGCGTGAGCAGGGTCAGCGGATTCTCGGCCGGCGAAAGGTCGGGGGAGGGGGCGGGGCTTCCCATGCCGCCCACCCTAGGCCGTACGGCGAATTCCGACGGTGTCAGCGATCGACGAGGACGCCCGGGTTGAGGATCCAGGACGGGTCGAGCGTGCTCTTGGCGGCGCGCAGTGCGAGCGCGACCGGGTCCGGACGCTGCCGGTCGTACCACGGTCGGTGGTCGCGTCCGACGGCGTGGTGGTGGGTGATGGTGCCGCCGGCGGCGAGCAGCGCGTCGGAGACGGCCTGCTTGATCTGGTCCCACTGGGCGAGGGTCGCGCCCCAGCGGCCGGTGGCGTAGACACCGAAGTAGGGGGCGGGGCCGTCCGGGTAGACGTGGGTGAAGCGGCAGGTGACCACGCCGGCCGCGGCGACGGCGCGGAGCGCGTCGCCGGCCGCGTCGAGCACGGCCGCTCGCAGGGCGGGGAATCGGTCCCAGGTGCAGGCGGTCTCGAACGTCTCCACGATCATCGACCGGGCGGCGAGCGCGTCGCGCTGGTACGGCATCCGCAGGAACGCCGACCGCCACGCGTCGGCGACGGTCCGCTGCCCCGGGCCGGACGAGTCGCCGCCGCGAGGTGACTCCGACAGAGTTCCCCCATGGTCGCGGCACAGCTCGACGGCGCGGTCCAGCCACGGTGCGACCGGATGGTCCGCCGACTCGAATCCGAGGACGAGCACGCCGCCGGTGGTGGCGGCGCCGGCGTTGAGCATCGCCTCCGCCGGGTCGAGCAGGCGGCAGTTGCTCGGGTGCAGACCGGACTGGGCGATGGCCCGGGTGGCGGTGACCGCCTCGTCGTAGTCGGTGAAGCGCACCGAGGCGCCCGCCCGCCAGCGTGGCCGCTCCTGCAGGCGCATCCACGCCTCGGTGATGACGCCGAGCGCGCCCTCCGAGCCGAGGAACAGCCGGTCCGGGGACGGCCCGGCACCGGAGCCGGGCAGCCGGCGCGACTGGCTGACGCCCGCAGGGGTGACGACCCGCATCGACTCCACCAGGTCGTCGATGTGGGTCAGGACGGTGGCGTAGTGACCGCCGGCGCGGGTGGCCAACCAGCCGCCCAGGGTGGAGAACTCGAACGACTGCGGGTAGTGCCGCAGTGTCAGGTCGTGCCGCCGGAGCTGGTCCTCCAGCGCCGGGCCGAACACGCCGGCCTGGATGCGGGCCGCCCGGCTGGTCGGGTCGACCTCCAGCACGCGGTCGAGGCGTCCGAGGTCGAGACTGACCGCCGCGGGATGCGTGTCGTCGAGCCGTGGTTCCACGCCGCCGACCACGGACGAGCCGCCGCCGTAGGGGATCACCGCGATGTCCCGGCCCGCGCACCAGTCCAGCACGTCGACGACGTCCTGCTCGGTCACCGGCCGGACCACCAGGTCCGGCGGGTCGTGGACCTCCCCGTGCAGGTTGCGGACGACGTCCCGGAACGCCTTGCCGTGGGTGTGCGCCGCCCGGTCGGCCGGGTCCGTCGAGCACAGCCGGGCGAGCGACGTCGGTGGATCGACCCGCGGCGGGCGCAGGCCCAGTTCGGCCACCGGCGGCGCGACGTGCTCGGTCAGGTCGACCTCGGGCAGCAGGGTACGTACCCGGTCCGCCAACGCCGTGGCCTCCGCACCGGTCACCGCGTCCTCGACGTGCCCCCAGCCCCACCACGAACGGTGTTTCCCGGCCATACGGCCTCCCCGCCGTCCACCTCGCCAGACCGACTCGTCGGTAACGTACTCGGGCGGACGGCACCGCGTCGATGCCGGCGTGCTGGGCGTGAACCGCCTGCGGCCGTGAACCGCGGCGGCCCAGGAGCGTCGGCGGTCGCTGATACGTTCGCCGCCGGCGAGAAGCCACCGAAATCGAGGAAACCGTCCTGCGCCTCGGTTAGCCACCGGGCGGGTGCTTTGAGACAGGGCTCGAAGGGCTCCGCGACGGCAACCACCACACCCAGCGGCCCGATCCGCTGATCGGCCAATGCGGGACGGTCATCATCCTGCGCGGGTGGTGGCCGAGCGCAAGAGCGCGCTCGGCCACCACGATCGACCTCAGCAGGTTGCTCTGGCATCGGCTGCCCGCCCGTCGCACGTCACTGGCTGAGCTCGGCGACCTCCTCAGCCGTCAGACGCAGCGCTTCGGCGGGAGCCGCGCCCCGCGCGCCCGCGGCGGCGGGCGGATCGGCCGGCCGCCGCAGATGCCAGTCCGTCACCGCCTGGTAGGCGGCCACCACCGACAACAGCCGGTCTTCGGCGTACGGAAGACCGCCCAGGATGGTGCCGATCGGCAGCCCTGCGGCGGTGGACCCGATCGGGAAGGCGATCTCCGGCAGGCCCAGGATGTCGAAGGGCACCGGGTCGGTCTGTACCACCACGTCGCAGTCGTCGAAGAGGTCGTTGAGCACCCGGTCCATCAGCAGCAGCTTGGCCCGCTGACCGGTGATGAACTCGTTGCCACCCATCAGCGCTCCCTGCAGCCAGCTCGTCACCGACACCCCGAAACCGCGCAGGTCGGTGCGCAGGTACGGCATGAACGGCTCGGCCCGCTCGGGCAGCCGGACGTTGTTGAAGGTGCCACCGGTCAGCTGGCTCCAGTCGTCCGGCAGCGACACGTCCACCAGGGTGACGCCAGGGATCGCGGCGAGCTGTGCCAGATAGGCCGCACGGGCCAGCGCGGTGGCCGAGGTGCCGTTGACGAAGCCCGGCAGCACCCCGATCCGGGTCTTCCAGCGCAGCTTGACGCGGCGCCCCTGGTAGACCGGGCTGGCCGCGTCGATCAGGTTGGGTACGTCCGGCAGGCCCTGGCTGCGCGGGTCCATGGGGTCCTCGCCCGCCATCGCGGTCAGCATGATCGCGGCGTCCTTGGCATCCCGAGCCAACGGGCCCGGATGGTCGCGCGTGTAGGTGAGCGGAATGATGCCGGCCACCGAGACCCGGCCCATGGTCGGCTTGAGGCCGGTGAGGTTCTGCGCGTTGGACGGGGCGGTGATCGAGCCACCGGTCTGCGTACCGATGCCAGAGGTGGCCATCCGGCCGGCAACCGCGGTGGCGGTGCCGGTGGACGACCCGCCCGGGTCGGTGCCCGGGTCGGTCGGCGTCCAGGCGTTCACCGTGGTGATCACGCCGGCCGGTGTGGTGGCACGGGTGGTCGCCAACGGGCCCATCTGCGTCTTGCCGAGCACGATCGCGCCGCTCGCCTTCAACCGGGCCACCGCGGTCGCGTCGTACGGCGGTACGAAGTCCTTGAACAGAAGGGAGTTCGCCGTGGTGGGGACCCCTTCGGTGTAGTAGTTGTCCTTGATGGCCAGCGGGATGCCGTGCAGCACACCGCGTCGTTGCCCGCGCCCGACATCTCTCGCGCCCGCAATGGCCGCGTCGGCGAGCACCCGGTTGAACGCCTGGTAGATGCCGTCGTACCGGGAGATCCGGTCCAGGTACGCCTCGACCAGGTGCTCGGGGGTCAGTTTGCCCGCGCGGATGAGCCAGGCTGCCTCGGCGATGGTCAGCTCGGACGGATCGGCGAGCGCCTCCGGTCGAGGCTTGGTGTAGGCGTTCGGCTGGTCCAGCGGACGTCTGGCCGCTCCCGGCTTGCTGCTGGTGGGCAGGCCGTTGCTCGCCAGCGCGACCGAGGGCAGTCCGACGTTGACGCCGACCGCTGAGACGGTGGCCAGCGCCGCGGCGCGGGCCAGAAACGCCCGGCGGTCGACCGTACGATCGAGTGGTTCGGACGTCATGCCTTCCGCCATTCCGTGCTGTTGGAGGGGTAGAGGATCGGCGCGTGCTGCTGCGACAGCGCCTTCGCGGTGTCGGGATCGGTGCCGTCGGGAGCGGGCAGCTGGTATGCGGCGAGCGTCGCCACGGTGCCCCGCACGAAGGAGCGCAACGAGGCGAGCACGGAGTCCCGGCCGGGCGAGCCGGTCTCGGGGTCGGGGCTGGTCCCCGGCGGAAGTTGGTCGAGGTCGATGCCGAGTGCGGCGAGCCGGGCGCGGATCAGAACGTTCAGCTCGGCATCCGTCGGCGGAGTAGGTGCCATGATGCTCCCAAGTCGTGCGACAGGGGGTGTCGCGGGTCCCGGTCGAAGTGGACTGACCGTAGGCCGGTCGCGATTCCTGGCAACGCGATGCGGGTAGAAGTTGAGGAATATTTGAGTTAGCCCATGAGGCGGCGCTTGCGAGACATATTCCCGAGCATCGATGGGCCGGGTTAGACTTCGTCATGCGTCGAGGTCTCGCGATCCTGGTTGCCGCACTCGTCATCGGCCCGTTCGTCATCGGCGCGGAGCACGCCTCCGCCGCGACCACGCCCCCGGCGGCGGTCATCGCCAGCGATTTCCCCGACCCCGACGTCATCAAGGTGGGCGGCACCTATTACGCCTACTCCACGAACAACGGCTTCGGGAACGTGCCGGTCGCCACCGCGGCCTCGCTGACCGGGCCGTGGACCCGGCGAGCGGACGCACTGCCCAGCCTCGGCGCCTGGGCCAGCGGCGGTCTGACCTGGGCCCCGGACGTGTCCGCACGCGCCGATGGCCGGTACCTGCTCTACTACACCGCCCGGAGTCGGGCGGTCGGCCGGCAGTGCATCGGCGCGGCGGTGGCCAGCTCGCCGCTGGGCCCGTTCGTCGCGGTGGGCTCCGGGCCGTTGATCTGCAACGGCGCCGAGGGCGGCGACATCGACGCGTCCAGCTTCACCGACGGCGACGGGCAGCGCTACCTGCTCTACAAGGACGATGGCAACGCCATCGGCCAGCCGACCAGCCTGTGGCTGCAACGGGTGGCCGCCGACGGCGTGACGCTGCAGGGCGCGCGGGTGGAACTGCTGCGCAACGACCGGCCGGAGGAGGCCGGCGTCATCGAGGCGCCGGTGCTCACCCGGGTCGGGGCTCGCTACGTGCTCTTCTACTCCGTTGGCGGATACGGCGGAGACAACTACCAGACCAGCTACGCGACCTCGACCGCGCTCGCCGGGCCGTACACGAAGGCCTACCGTTCGCTGCTGACCACCGCCACCCTCGACGGCGCGGTACGCGGCCCCGGCGGCGCCGACGTGGTCCGCGAGGCCGGCGGCGACCACCTCGTCTTCCACGGCTGGATCAACAATTACACCGCCCGTGGCATGTACGTCGCCGCGCTCGGCTGGGCCGGCGAGTACCCCGTCGTGCGGGGCAGCCGGGTCCGCTACGAGGCCGAACGTGGGGCGCTGCACAACTGTGCGGCCCGGAACACCGCGAGCGCCTCGCAGGGGCAGGTGGTGGCCTACCTCGACTTCGCCGACAGCTGGGTCGACGTCACCGTCTTCGCGCCACGGGCCGGCAGTTACACGGCCCACATCGCGTACGCCGCGGGCTATGGCGAGGCCCAGCACACCCTGACCGTGAACGGCGGGGCGTCCCAGGTGGTCACCTACCCGGACGCCGGCTGGGAGAACTGGCGACAGGTCCGCGCAGACGTCACGCTCAACACCGGCTTCAACACCCTGCGGCTCACCCACCTCAACCGCTGGGCCGAGATCGACTTCATCGAGATCGCGTGACGATCCCGCACTCCCCGGCCGGGGTGGGCACCAGTCCGAGGGTGTCGGCCGGGTGGACGACGACCGGCCGGGCGTAACGGCCGTCCAGACGCCGTAGGGCTCGCAGTCACCCGGTCGGGGCCCCGGAGGACGCGCAGCGGGCCCCTCCGGTGGGAGGGGCCCGCGTCTGCGGGGTCAGTTGGCGATGCTCCCGCCCCAGTTGTCGATGCCGAGTTGGCCGTTGGTGTCGTTGATGAAGCGGTGTTCGAGGGTGCCGTTGGTGGTGCGGTAGAAGACGTGGTGTTGGCCGGGGGTGGAGAGTCCGACGGGGTCTCCGGTGACGACGCCGAGTGCGCCCCAGGTGTCGTTGCCCGGGTTGGCGCCGGGCCACCAGTACCAGTGGATGAGGTCGCCGTTGGCGCGGCGGGCGAAGATGTGTTGCTGGTTGCCGTGGACGAAGGCGTGGGGGTTGCCGGTGAATGCGCCGCCGGCCCAGATGCCGCCGTTGAGGGTGCCGGTGGGGTCGTCGAAGAAGCGGTGTTGCAGGTTGCCGTCGGTGTTGCGGTAGAAGACGTGGTGTTGGTTGCCGTTGTAGGAGAAGCCGGTGGGGTCGGAGGCGACACCCGAGGTGACACCCCAGTTGTCGACCGACGGGTTGATGCCGGGCCACCAGTACCAGTGGATCAACGCGCCCGAGGCGGTGCGGGCGAAGATGTGCTGTTGGTCCTTGTGCACGAAGGCGTAGGGGTTGCCGACGAACGCGCCGCCGGGCCAGACGCCGCCGGCGACCTGGCGACTCACCGTGTCGTAGAAGCGGTGCTCCAGGTTCCCGTCGGGGTTGCGGAAGAACACGTGCTGCTGGTTGCCGTAGGCGAAGCCGGTCGGGTTGGACAGCACGAGGCCGGCGGTGTTCCAGCTGTCCAGGCCGGGTGGGTTGGTGCCGGACTGGAACCAGTGCCGCAGGGTGTTGTCGGTGCCGCGGGCGAAGACGTGTTGCAGGCCGTCGTGCACGTACCCGACGGTCTTGCCGGCCAGTGGCGCGCCACCCCAGTCGGGCCGGACGATGCCGGTCGACGGTGACCACGACAGGTTGATCAACGTGCCGCCGGTGTTGACGGCAGCGAAGTGCTGCTGGTCACCGTAGACGTACGCCGGACCGGCGACGCCGGTTCCGAGACCGCCGCCGGCGAGCAGCCGCGCGACGTCGGCCCGCATCGCGTCCAGGTCGACGAAGGACGGGTCGATCTTGCCGGTGGTGCTGGTCTCGCGATGCCCCCGCGCGTAGCTGGCGTCGCGGCCGAGCCGGCGCAACACCGCCGCGGTCGCCCGTACGGAGTTGCTGTACTGCGCGGCCGTCATCCGCTGGTCGGTCGCCTGGTCACCGCCGTAGTCGATCTCCCAACCGACCAGCAGGGTGTTGCCGTCCCCGGCGGGGATCGGTCCGCTGCCCCGGCTGGCGCCGGCGTGGTTGCACCGGCCGGCGGAGATGATGTGGAAGACGCCGTTGTAGTCGACCAGCGCCTGGCAGAGCGGACCCTGGAGGTCGGGCCGGCCGTAGATGCAGGTGTTCAGCGCGGGATGTGGATTGCTCGGGCTTGAGAACGCGGCCGTGTGGTGCCACAGCACACCGATGGGGTTGAACGAGCCCGAGACCATGCGGTTGCGCCAGTCGCCCTCCTCGACGACCGGGATGCCCTCGGCGCGCAGAACGTCGGCGAGCCACGGGATGGTGGCCATCAGGATGCCTCCATCAGATCGGCGGCGCACTCGGCGGGGCGGGGCTTGGCCTGGGCCGGGCGGGCGGCCAGGGCGACCGCGGCGACCACGACGGCCGGCACGCCGAGCAGCGTCCGGCGGGCAAGCCGGATACGTGTGCGGGTCATGACACTCCTTCGGATGCGGTGGAGCTGAGGTGGATCAGGTGGGGAGTGAGCCGCCCCAGTTGTCGGCGCCGAGTTGGCCGTTGGTGTCGTTGATGAAGCGGTGTTCGAGGGTGCCGTTGGTGGTGCGGTAGAAGACGTGGTGCTGGCCGGGCGTGGAGAGCCCGGCCGGGTCCCCGGCCACCACACCGAGCGCCCCCCAGGTGTCGTTGCCCGGGTTGGCGCCGGGCCACCAGTACCAGTGGATGAGGTCGCCGTTGGCGCGGCGGGCGAAGATGTGTTGCTGGTTGCCGTGGACGAAGGCGTGGGGGTTGCCGGTGAATGCGCCGCCGGCCCAGATGCCGCCGTTGAGGGTGCCGGTGGGGTCGTCGAAGAAGCGGTGTTGCAGGTTGCCGTCGGTGTTGCGGTAGAAGACGTGGTGTTGGTTGCCGTTGTAGGAGAAGCCGGTGGGGTCGGAGGCGACACCCGAGGTGACACCCCAGTTGTCGACCGACGGGTTGATGCCGGGCCACCAGTACCAGTGGATCAACGCGCCCGAGGCGGTGCGGGCGAAGATGTGCTGTTGGTCCTTGTGCACGAAGGCGTAGGGGTTGCCGACGAACGCGCCGCCGGGCCAGACGCCGCCGGCGACCTGGCGACTCACCGTGTCGTAGAAGCGGTGCTCCAGGTTCCCGTCGGGGTTGCGGAAGAACACGTGCTGCTGGTTGCCGTAGGCGAAGCCGGTCGGGTTGGACAGCACGAGGCCGGCGGTGTTCCAGCTGTCCAGGCCGGGTGGGTTGGTGCCGGACTGGAACCAGTGCCGCAGGGTGTTGTCGGTGCCGCGGGCGAAGACGTGTTGCAGGCCGTCGTGCACGTAGCCGACGGTGGTGCCGGCCAGTGGCGCGCCACCCCAGTCGGGGCGGACCACCCCGGTCGACGGTGACCAGGAGAAGTTCGTCAGGCTGCCACCGGTGTTCACCATCGCCACGTGCTGCGCACCACCGAACAGGTACGCCCGACCGGCGACCGCACCGCTGGTGCCCGCCCGCGCCTCGGCGAGCAACGTACGGGCCTTCGCCTCGCTCTGGTCGTACCGGTCGGGAAACGCGGACCGCTGTACCCGCTGCGCGATCTGACCGGCGGTGCACGCCGGGCAGCGGCCGTCTTCGACCTGGGCGCGGCTGAAGAACTGGGTGGCGGCGTACTCGACGTTGAGGATCTGCTCGGGAGTGCCCCAGCCGTAGCTCGGCCGCTGCTGGAAGACCCCGAGTGAGTCCTTGTCACCGCAGGGCAGGTTGTTCATGTGCGACTCGACCCAGCCGGCCTCGAAGCCGGCCAGCATCACCCGGTCGGAAACGCCGCGGGACAGCCCGACCTGGTAGACGATCCGGATCACGTTCGGGTCGTGGTTGGGTGGGATGTACTGGCACGCGGCGGCGGCGGGCGCGCCGGCCGCGACGACCGCCGCGGTCGACGTGAGCACCGCGGCTGCGATCGCGGCGCCCAGTCGGTGACGGATTCTTCGGGTACGCACGAAAGGCTCCTCGGGGTCGGTGGGGGCGGTGCGCGGGCGGCGCGGCATCTCGGCGGCAGCCCCGGGGATGTGCAGAGAAATCGATTGCCCTGAGTTTCCGAATGACGGTGACGCCTGTCAATGGGTCGACGAAGGATTTCTACGAGATTCGGGGGAGGGGCGGCGGATACTTCCTCCATCCCTCGAAACCGGACGGGCAGGTATTGACAAGCATCGAAGGCCGCAGTTTACTGCGCCGAGCAATCGATTTCTGACGCGCCCGGACGGCACTCCCGAAGGGACACCCATGAGGCTCCGTACCCCCAGCTGGCTCGGTGTCGCCACCGCGGCGCTGCTCGCCACCACCGCACCCGCGACAGCCACCGCCGCCCCGCCGGCCGCCGCCGGACCCGGCACAGCCGGCGTGACGGTCCTCGCCACCGCCGACGACAAGGGCCCGATCGGCTGGGACGCCTACCGCAGGCTGGACCGCCTTCCCGAACTGGCCGCCGGCACCCGCACCCGCCAGTTCTCCAGCTTCGGCCGCGACGGATCCAACGACGACGGCTTCGTCGGCACCTACTCGTGTCTGCGCCAGAGTGGCGGCTGCGTCATCGCCGAGGACCGTGGTCCCGGCGAGGTGCAGTCCATCTGGTTCACCCGCGACGGCGGCAACGTCAGCGCCACCGGCTGGATCCGCATCGAGCTAGACGGGGTCACCGTCGTCGACACCGCGCTGCAGAACCTCGTCAACGGCGGTCTCGGCAGTCCGTTCGTCGCTCCCCTGGTGAGCAACGCCGACCAGACCTCAGGCGGCGTCACCGTCAAGGTGCCGATGCCCTACCGCGACTCCATGCGGATCACCACCCAGAACAACCCGCTGTTCCACCACGTCACGTACCGCGAGTTCGCCGACCCGGCCGGAATCTCCCGGTTCAACCCCGCCGACCCGGCCACCGACGTGCTGGACAAGCTGCGCGCCGCCGGCACCCGGGACCCGAAGCCGGCCCAGCCCGGCGCGACCACGGCCGGCGCGACGATCAGCATCCCCGCCGGCGGGCAGACCACCCTCGCCACCCTCACCGGGCCACGGGCGATCACCGCGCTGCGGCTGCGGGTACCCGACGGCGCGGCGACCGAGCCGAACCTGTCCGGGCTACGGATACGGATCACCTTCGACGGCCGGGCGACCGTGGACAGCCCGGTCGGTGAGTTCTTCGGCGGCGGGCTCGGCGAGCGCGGCGTCCGCTCCCTGATGTTCGCCATGGACGCGGCTCCCGGCGGCTGGTACAGCGCGTGGTGGCCGATGCCGTTCCGGTCCACCGCCACCGTCGCGCTGGCGAACACCACCGGCGCCGCCGTCAGCGGCGTCCAGGCCGAGGTGACCTCGGCGCCGGGCGCCCAGTGGACGGCGGCGCTCGCCGCCGACGGGGTCGCCGGTCACTTCACCACCCAGTCGCGCCGAGCGGAGACCGTCGGCGGCAGCGACTGGATCGTCGCCGACCAGGCCGGGCGAGGCCGGTTCGTCGGCGTCTCCCAGACCATGCGCGGCCACATCACCGGCGGCAACACCCGCAACTATCTCGAGGGCGACGAGCGGGTGCACGTCGACGGCTCGCCGACACCGCAGCTCTACGGCACCGGCACCGAGGACTTCTACGAGTCCGGGTGGTACTTCAACCGCGGCGAGTACAGCGGCGTCTTCACCGGCAACACCGCCCACCTCTTCCGCGCCGGCGGTTGCGTCGACGAATGCGACGCCACCTACCGCCTGATGATCGGCGACGCCGTGTCGTACGCCAGCGCGCTGCGCTTCGGCATCGAGCACGGGCCGGCCAACGACATGCCGGCGAACTACGCCTCGACGGCGTTCCTCTACACCCAGCCGACCGTCGCCGTGCGCCGGACCGACACGCTGGTCACCGGCGACGCCGCCAGCCGGGCCGCGCACGGCTACACCGACGCGGCGGCGACCCAGTACGCGCTCACCGCGCCGTTCGAGGGCGACGACGACAACCTCACCGTGAGTGGCCAGGTCCGCGCCAGTACGGCCGCGATCAGCTTCCGGGTCGCCGTCGACCCGGCCAACCAGGGCGTACGGCTGCGCCGGCAGGGCGACCAGCAGAGCGGCCACCAGCAGGCAGCCGTGGCGGTGGACGGTGCAGCGGCCGGCGTGTGGCTGCAGCCGCTGGGCAACGCCCGGCAGCGCTGGCTGGCCGACGAGTTCGTGCTGCCGGCATCGCTCACCGCGGGCCGCTCGGCGGTCACCGTCACGCTGACACCGGCCGCCGGCGCGCCCGCCTGGACCGCGGCCCGGTACCTCGCCGAGAGCATGGTTGCGCCGTTCGCCGATACCGTTGCGCCCGGCGCCGTGGCCGGCGTGGCCCTGGCCGGCGGGCGGGTACATGCCCTGGGCCTGTCCTGGTCCGAACCGTCCGACAACGTCGGGATCGCCGGCTACCGCATCTACTCCTCGGGCGCGCCCGGAGTCGCGATCACACCGGCCAACCTGGTCGGCACGACGCGGACGACCGGGTTCCGGCACGGCCCGCTGCCGGCCAACCAGACCCGCTACTACCGGGTCGTCGCCGTCGACGGCGCGGGCAACACCGGCGCCCCGTCGGCCGAGGTGTCGGCGACCACCCGACCGCGCGCCGCCAGCGACGTCGACGGCGATCGCCGCGACGACGCCGTGGTCTTCACCCGCGGCACCGCCGCCGACGTGTTCGCCTCGCTCTCCGACGGCGGCCGGTTCGTGCAGGACGGCTGGCTGTGGAACGACTTCTTCGCCCCGGGCGCAGAGCTGCCGTTCACCGGAGACGTCAACGGCGACGGCCGGGCGGACGCCATCACGTTCACCCGGGGCGAACTCGCCGACGTCTACGTCGGTCTCTCCACCGGGTCCGGCTTCGCCGGCGGGGCCAAATGGCACGACTTCTTCGCCGTCGGCACGGAGATGCCGGCGGTCGGCGACGTCAACGGCGACGGTCTGACCGACATCATCACCTTCACCCGGGGCGAGAACGCCGACGTCTACGTGGCCCTGTCGACCGGCTCCGGCTTCGGACCCGGCCTCAAGTGGCACGACCGCTTCGCCGTCGGCACCGAGGTGCCGGCGGTGGGCGACGTCAACGGCGACGGCCGCGACGACATCGTGACGTTCACCCGCGGCACCCACGAGCAGGCGGACGTCTACGTCTCGCTCTCCGACGGCACCAGGTTCGCCGAGGAGGGCTGGAAGTGGCACGACCACTTCGCGGTCGGAAGTGAGCTGCCCGCGGTCGGCGACGTCAACGGCGACGGCCGCGACGACATCGTGGCGTTCACCCGAGGCACGGCGGGCGATGTGTTCGTGTCCCTCTCCGACGGCGGCCGGTTCGTGCAGGACAACTGGAAGTGGCACGACCTGTTCGCCCTCGGGACGGAGCTGCCGGGCGTCGGCGACTTCGACGGCGACGGACGCGCGGACGTCGTGACGTTCACCCGCGGCACCACGGCGGACGCGTTCGTCTCACTCTCCGACGGTGGGCGGTTCGTGCAGGCCACCTGGAAGTGGCATGACCACTTCGCGACCGGCAGCGAGTTGCCCCGGCCGAGCGTGTGACCATGCGGCCTCCGGGCGTCCGGCGTTCTCGTGCTCGGGGCGACCCTGCCGGCCGTCCCGTGCCGACCCGGGCCCGCGACCACGGCACGCCGCGCTTCGCCGTCGACGGCACCCATCGCCTGGCGCGGGCGGCTCAGAGGTTCAGCGGCGCCGGGTCGGTGGCCAGCTCACGGAAGCGCGACCGCGGGTCGGGCACCAGCCGCCGGGACGCCAGGTCGAGCAGCCCGCCCACCCCGGTAAGCGTCGCGACCGGGGTGCCGTCGGCGAGGGTGTAGTCCTGCTCGAGCTGGAAGGTCTTGCCCTCGCCCCAGCGGAACCCGCAGGACACGTCGAGCTCGTCACCGCCGCGCAGCTCGCGCAGGTATTTCAGCGTCACCTCGAGGGCGACCGGCCCGACCCCGGTGGCGAGCAGCCGGTCCTGCGAGATGCCGGCGGCGCGCAGGCACTCCCACCGGGCGTGCTCGCCGTACTGAAGGTAGACGGCCTGGTTCAGGTGGCCCTGGGTATCGAGCTCATAACCGCGCACGGTGATGCGCACCCGGAAGGGATCTCCCATGCGCCCGAGCCTAACCGGGAGCTATGACCGGGCCGTCGATCGGCGGGAGCGGCCCGGGAAATGTGCCAGCCGCACTCGGTCCCACCGGGGGCGATGTGGCCGCCGCCGAGGGCCGTGCGGCCACCGGGGACGTCTGCCGACGGATCGTGAGGGTGGCCAGGAGTCCCGGGTGGTCGGTCGTGCCGTGCATGCCGATCGACCGGCCGCAACAGATCGTGATGTCGGTCGTCGCCATGATCTGTTGTAAAGCGCCGTCGTCGATTCGTAGGTAGCCGGGTGGCATGCAGGACCGGACGTCGGGGGAACCGCCGCCGCGGAGGTTGAGGTCACCGCCCAGCACGGTGGGCGCGTATCCGGTGCGGCTGCGGATCGCCGGTATGACCGTGTCCAGCAGGTGGCCGCACTGGGCGAGCGCGACGGTGGCGCTGGTGGCCGCCAGGTGTGTCGTGCACGCGTGCAGCCTGCCGGGGACGTGGACGCAGAGCCAGGCCCGTTCCTCGGGGTCGACGAGATCCTGCGTCGGGTGGATTCCGCTGTGCACGCTGTGCCTCGGCTCCGGCGCCCGAAGGTGGGTCAGTAGCCCGATGCCGTACGGCTGGCCGTTGCGGCACCGGGTGACGTCGCCGGTAGGGCGGTCACCGGCAGCCTTGAAGGCGGACACGACGGTGCCGGCGCTCTGGACGTCCGCCAACGCGCGCGCCAGCACGGCCACGTCGTCCTGGCAGATCTCGTTGAGGGTGACCAGGTCGGGTGCCTCGGCCTTGATCAGCTCCGCGGCCTCGGTCACCGATCGGCCCGTGTAGCAGCCGGCGCGGCCGCTGTTGCAGAGGTTCGTCTGGAGCACCCGCAGGACCGTGGATCCGCTGGGGTCGGCCGCTGAGGATCCGGCCGACGATCCGGCGGCGGCGATCAGGCACACCACGGCCAAGGCGCGGCGGAGACCTCGGTACCAACGATCAGCCACGCGCCGACCGAGGATCCCGGCCAGGGCAGAACTGCGCGGAAAACGATGCCTCGCGGGTACGGGGCGCGGGTGGCGTCGGCGGCGCTCGGACATCGGACTCCGGATGGGGGAGGCGACATCGTCGCCGGGGTGCCAGCGGTCCTGCTGGCGACCGTAGCAGGAGCAGACCCGCCTGCTCCCGCTTCGTCGACGGACGGCACGGGCGCACTGTGGAACGGGTCGATCGGCCGGGCCGGAGCGAAAAACGTATGCCGATCGACCTTGATTCGGAAATCGATTGCTGGAACAGTGGCGGCCATGAGGGTTGCGGCCGTCCTGGGCGTGGACATCGGCACATCCAGCAGCAAGGGCGTGCTCGTCGACGTGGACGGCCGCGTGCTGCGGTCGTCCAGCCGGACGCACGAGGTGAGCCGGCCACGGCCCGGCTGGGTCGAGATGGACGCCGACGTCTGGTGGCAGGAGTTCGTCTCGCTCACCCGCGACCTGCTGGCACCCGGCGACGCGGAAGTCGTCGCGGTCGGGGCCAGCGGCATGGGCCCGTGCGTGCTGCTCACCGACGCAGCGAACACCCCCCTCCGCCCGGCCATCCTCTACGGGGTCGACACCCGCTCGACCGACCAGATCGCCCGGCTCAGCGAGCGGTTCGGCGCGGACGAGATCTTGCGTCGCTGCGGCTCCGCTCTGTCCAGCCAGGCGGCCGGCGCGAAGGTGGCCTGGGTGGCCGACAACGAACCCGACCTCTTCCGACGCGCCCGTCGGCTGTTCATGCCCAGCTCGTGGCTCGCCGCCAAGCTCACCGACGAGTACGTGCTGGACCACCACTCGGCGAGCCAGTGCACACCGCTGTACGACACCGACGGCCACGACTGGTACCGCCCCTGGGCCGCCGAGATCGCCCCCGACCTGGTCCTGCCCCCGCTGCGCTGGCCCGGCGACGTTGCCGGCCGGGTGACGGTGGAGGCGGCGGCGGTGACCGGACTGCCGCCGGGCGTCCCAGTGATCACCGGAACCATCGACGCCTGGTCGGAGGCGATCAGCGTCGGCGCACAGGGCGTCGGCGACCTCATGCTGATGTACGGCACGACGATGTTCCTGGTCCACACCGTCGCGGCCCGGGTCACCGACCCGTCGCTGTGGGGGACCGTCGGCGCACTGCCCGGGACCCGCAATCTCGCCGGTGGCCTGGCGACCTCCGGGGCCATCACGGCGTGGCTGCGCGAGCTGTTCGGCTCGCCGGACTATCCCGAGCTGCTCTGCCTCGCCGAGGCCTCCGGTCCGGGCGCCCGCGGGCTGCTCATGCTGCCGTACTTCGCAGGCGAGCGCACGCCGATCCTGGATCCGCAGGCCCGCGGCATCCTCGCCGGCCTCACCGTCGCGCATGACCGCGGTGACCTCTACCGCGCCGCGCTCGAGGCGACCGGCCTCGGCGTACGCCACAACATCGAGACCATCGAGGCGAGCGGCGGTGACATCCGGCGCGTCGTCGCGGTCGGCGGGGGCACCCAGGGCGGGCTCTGGACGCAGATCGTCTCCGATGTCACCGGACGCGCCCAGGTGATCCCCGCGCAGACCATCGGGGCCAGCTACGGCGCGGCCTTCCTGGCCGCGCAGACCGGGTGGACCGTCTCGATCGAGGCGTGGAACCCCGTCAAGGAGATCCGCGAACCCCGCGCCGAGTTCACCGCCGACTACGACGAGCTGTACGGGCTGTATCGCGAGCTGTACACGAGTTCCAAGCGGGTCGCCCACGCGCTCGCCGCACGTCAGGTCCGGTTCCTGGCCGCCGCTCGGACGGACGCCAGCGAAGAGCAACGCACCGAAGGAGTCGCCCTATGACCAGTTACACGCTGCCCGTGCTCGCCGACCCGCCGTCGGCGGCACCCGGCACCGTCTACACGGTTGCCAGCGGCGATCTCCGGCTCAGCGCGAACGTCACCTGCTGGCCCACCCAGCAGCAACTGGAGGCCGACCTCGTGGCGGCGGTCAACGCGCTCGGCTGGAAGGTCGAGCGCGGGCACGGCATCGACCCGGGCAAGGGGCACGGGTTCATCGACAGCCAGCGCGCGGGCATCGAGGTCTTCAAGCGGATCCCCGCCGACGCGCCACTGATCGTGGTCGAGGCCGTCTGGCAGTACAGTCACCACGTCCTCGCCGGGCTGCGCAGCCACCGGGGGCCGATCCTCATCGTGGCCAACTGGAGCGGCGAGTTCCCCGGCCTGGTCGGGCTGCTCAACCTCACCGCGAGCCTCACCAAGGCCGGCGTAGCGCACTCCGCGCTGTGGAGCCGGGACTTCACCGACGAGTGGGCGATCGGCGGGCTGCGGACCTGGCTGGAGACCGGCCAGCTGCGCCACGACACCAGCCACGTGCGTGACCTGCCCGCGCTGCCCGACGACGCGGAGGTCACGCTGGGCCGGTCGCTGGCCGGCCAACTCGCGGCGGAGAAGGCCATCATCGGCGTCTTCGACGAGGGCTGTATGGGGATGTACAACGCGATCTTCGACGACGAGCTGATCAACCCGCTCGGCATCTACAAGGAGCGGCTGTCGCAGAGCGCGCTGGTCGCCGAGATGGCACGCGTCTCCGACGAGGAGGCCCGGGCGGTCCGCCGGTGGCTGGACGACGCTGGCATGACCTTCCACGTGGGCACCGACGAGGCCACCGAGCTGACCGAGGCGCAGCTGCTCAGCCAGTTCAAGATGTACGTCGCCGCCCTGCGCATCTCCGACGACTACGGCCTGGACGCGGTGGGCATCCAGTACCAGCAGGGCCTGAAGGACACCGTCCCGGCCAGCGACCTCGCCGAGGGTCTGCTGAACAACGTGCAGCGGCCACCGGTGCTCAGCCGTGACGGCAGTCGCGAGCTTTACGCCGGGGCGCCGCTGCCGCACTTCAATGAGGTCGACGAGGGGGTGGCCGTCGACTCGTTGGTCACCAATCGGATCTGGACGGCGATGGGCCTCGACCCGGCCACGACTTTGCACGACATCCGGTGGGGCGAGCGGTACGGCGACGACTTCGTCTGGGTCTTCGAGATCTCCGGCTCGGTGCCGGCGTCGCACAACGGCGGCTACGACCGGTCGTACAGCATGCGCCAGCCGCCGATGTTCTTTCCGCTCGGCGGGGGCACCCTGAGCGGGGTGTCCAAGCCGGGAGAGATTGTCTGGTCGCGGGTGTTCATCATGGACGGCGCACTGCACGTGGACCTGGGCCGCGGCACCGTCGTCGAGTTGCCGGCCGAGGAGACCCAGCGCCGGTTGGACGCCACCACGGCGCAGTGGCCGATCATGCACGCCGTCCTGCACGGTGTCGACCGGGACCAGTTGATGGCGCGGCACAAGGCCAACCACGTCAACGTCGCCTACGCGCCGGATGCGGGGACCGCCGACAAGGCGCTGCGGGTGAAGGCGGCCATGTTCGCCGAACTCGGCGTCCGGGTGCACCTGTGCGGTGAGGTCAACCTCTGACGGCTCGCGTGGTGCGATTCCCCCGGCTACGGGCGGGTCACCTGGGAGACGGCACCGGCCGCGGGGGCCCGGCGGCCGGTGCCGGGGTCCGGGAGCCGACGGGACGGGGAGCCGACGGGACGGGGAGCCTGACGCTGCGCTGGGGTGGGCAGGCTTCCGTCTCTCAGCGCGGGCGGCCCGGCCACCGGCCCGGTCACCTCGGGCGGGTGGAGCTCTCGCGTACCCGCAGGCCGGTGCTGAGGGTGACTGTCGACGGCGGCCGTGTCGGGTTGGCGATCCGTTCGGTGAGCAGTACCGCGGCGGCGCGCCCCAGGTCGTAGGTCGGCTGGGAGACGGTGCTCAGCGACGGTCTGACCAGATGGGCCCAGGGAATGTCGTCGAACCCGACCACCCCGAACTCGGCCGGCACCTTCACGCCGCGGTCGACGAGGCACTCGACGGCGCCGACCGTCATCAGGTTGTTCGTCGCGAAGACGCTGTCCGGTGGGTTGTCGCTGTCGAGCAGCGAGGCCATGGCCCGGTAGCCACCCTCCTCGCGGAAGTCCGCGTACCGCACCAGATTGTCGGTCGCCTCCCGGTCGTGCGACCGCAGCGCGCGCTGGTAGCCGCGCAGCCGCTGGGCGGCGGTGGAGATCCGGCGTGGACCGGTGATGCAGGCGACCCGCTGGTAACCGTTGTCGAGGAGGTGGGTGGTCGCCATCTCGGCGCCCTGCACGTTGTCGACGAGCACGGTGTCGATGTTGACGCCGCGTAGCTGGCGGTCGATCGCCACGACCGGGATGCGCGCCTCGACGAGCCGGTTGATGACGGTCGGTCGGCCGGAGGTGGAGATGATGACACCCGCCATCCGCTCGGCCAGGGCCGCGGCGATGTACCGGGACTCCTTCTCCGGATCCTCGTCGCTGTTGCACAGGACCACCGAGTAGCCGGCGCTCTGCCCGACGTCCTCCACCCCGCGCACCATCGAGGTGAAGAAGGGGTTTCCGATGTCGGAGATGATGACCGCCCAGAGGCTGGTCTGACTCAGGCGCAGGTTGCGGGCGACGGCGTTCGGACGGTAATCCAGCTCCCGCATCGCCTGCTGCACGCGCTCGGCCATGACCGGGTCGACCGTGGTCCGTCCGTTCAGCACCCGAGACACCGTCGCGGGCGAGACCTGAGCCTGCCGTGCCACGTCGTAGATCGTCGCCATTCGCCTCCCTCCGCTCGCCCTTCCTGACGCTGCGCTTCGGCGCGGCCGCCCAGCCCGCCGCGGCGCCGGAACCCGGCATCCTACGGGTGGTAAGTGGCCGAACCGTCACGGGTGTTAACCGCCGGTTTCCGGCGCCGACAGGGTCGCCGACCGGGCCTGCCGCGCTCAACCGTCGACGCTGAGCCGCAGGCCGGCGTCACCCCGACCCGACCACTGCCTCAGCCTTCGACGTCACGAGGATACGCCCGCTCCGGCACGACCAGTCACGGGCCGGCAGCGCAGGGTGCCCGCACGCGCCGCCATCGTCGCGGGTCGCTGCTCACCCGCCGGCACCATGCTGGTCACCGATGTGGCCCGGGTGAGAAATCCGGTGAGGACTGACGAGTCGGAGCACGGAGGGCCTCCCAGCCGCCGCAGCGTCTGCGGCGTGCTCTCCTGAGCGAGAAATCGTTTGCTCGCCCTGATCGAGGACCATAAGAGGGCGTTGGATCGCTGTCAACAGCATCGCCCGTCGGGGGCGACAGAGGATTGACCGCCGTGCGGCGGCGTGCCTACCCTGATCGCTATTGCAGCGAGAAATCGATTCCCTGATCCTGCATCGCGACCCGCCCCACCCACCGACGTGGAAGGCGACTCATGACACCCACCACCCCCGCGCCACGTACCTCCGCCCGCCGGCTGCTGCGCGTCGCGTTCGCCGCGGCGCTGCTCGCCGGAACCGCTCTGGTCGGCCCGGCCGGGCCGGCCTCGGCCGCCCCCACCCCCTCCGACAACGGCCCCACCGGATGGGACGTCTACCGCAGACTCGACCGGCTCGCCGAACTTCCCGACGCCCCGCGGGCCTACCAGTTCTCCAGCTTCGACCGCAGCGGCGGCAACGACGACGGCTTCTCCGGCCAGTACTCCTGCCTACGCACCGGCGCGGAGGGCTGCGTCCTCGCCGAGGCCACCGGTCCCGGTGAGATCGACTCGATCTGGTTCACCCGCGACGAGGGCAACGTCTCCGCCACCGGCACCATCAAAGTGGTCCTCGACGGGGTGACCGTGCTCGACGCCAAGCTCCAGGACGTCGTGGACGGCAAGCTGGGCGCGCCCTTCGTCTACCCGGTGGTCGCCAACGCGGCGCAGAGCTCCGGAGGCGTCTACATCAAGGCGCCCATGACCTACCGCAGCTCGATGCGGGTGACCACCGAGAAGAACCCGGTCTTCTACCACGTCACCTACCGCAAGTTCACGACCGCCGACGGGGTGCGCACCTTCGACCCGTCGGACCGCGCGCTGGACGTCATCGACCAGCTCAGGGCCGCCGGCACCCGCGACCCCAAGCGCCCGGAGCCGGGCGCGACGACCACCGAGCGAAAGTTCAGCGTCCCCGCCAAGGGCGCGGTGACCCTCGCCAGCGGCGTCGGCCCCGGCGCTGTCAACGCGCTGCAACTGCGCATCCCGCAACTCGTCGGGCCGCCGGCGCCGGTCGCCGACGACGGCCGCGCCTACGGGCCCGGCGGCGGCAGCGAGTTCCGGGTGGCCGTCGACCCGGCGAACACCGGAGTGCGGCTGACCCGCCGGCTCGACCCGCACATCGGCCACCAGCGGGCGCAGGTCCTGGTGGACGGCGTGCCGGCCGCCGAGTGGCCGGCCAACGACCCGGTGCCCTTCGGCACCTGGCTCGACCAGAGCATCGACCTGCCGGCGAGTGCCACGGCAGGCAAATCCACGATCACCATCCGCAACCAGTTCGTCTCGTCGGACCTGGACGTCAACGAGTTCACCTACTGGGTCGACAGCCTCGTCGCCGGCACCGCCAAGCGGACCGACACCTTCGACCTCGGCCCGTCCCACACCGACGCCGAGGCCGCCCACGGCTACCGGATCACCGCGCAGACCTGGCAGGGCAGCAACACCATGAGCTACCCGGCGGACGCCGACAGCAAGGCGGCCATCGCGGCCTCCGACGCGGTGCTGCGCGACAGCCGACTGCGCATCACGTTCGACGGCAGGACCACCGTGGACGCGCCGCTCGGCGAGTTCTTCGGCACCGGCCTCGGACTGCACCCGGTGCGATCGCTGATGTTCGGTGTCGACCCCGTGACCGCGACACTTGCGGCCTGGTGGCCGATGCCCTACCGGTCACGGTTCAGCATCGAGTTGCGAAACGGATCCACCGTGCCGATCACGTCGTCGGTGGCCTCCGTGACCACCGCCCGCTCCGCCCGCTGGGCGCCGGCGCTGCGCCCGAGCGGCACGGCGGGCTACTTCCGGGCCACCGCGACGAGCGCCGACACCACCCCCGGCGCCGACCATCTCTTCCTCGACGTGGCCGGCCGCGGAAAGTTCGTCGGCGTCACGCACACGATGGAAGGGCACATCCCCGCGGGCAACCAGCGCAACTACCTGGAGGGCGACGAGCGGGTCTACGTGGACGGCGCGCAGAGCCCGAGCATCCACGGCACCGGAACCGAGGACTTCTACGAGAGCGGCTGGTACTTCAACCACGGCACGTTCTCGGCGCCCACCAACGGCAACCCGGCCCACGAGGTCAGCGACTACGGCTGCCAGTACGACTGCACCGGCGCCTACCGGCTCATGCTCGCCGAGGCGGTGTCGTTCTCCACCGACCTGCGGTTCGGCATCGAACACGGCCCGGGTGACCAGGACCCGGCCCGGTACGGCTCGACCGCCTACTGGTACGGGCAGGACACCGTCGGGCAGCGCTGGACCGACACCGTCGACGTCGGCGACGCCGCCAGTGAGTCGGCGCACGGCTACACCTCCGGCGGCGAGCGGGAGGTGCTCACCGCGACCTATGAAGGCGACGACGGCGCGCCCCGACCGGTCACCGACGACACCCGCGCCTCGAGCACACCGGTTCGGTTCCGGGTTTCCCTGGACCGGAACAACACCGGCGCGGTGCTGCGCCGGGTGGGCGACCAGGCCGCCGGATACCAGTCGGTGAGCGTCCAGGTGGACGGGCGCAACGCCGGCACCTGGTCGCAGCCACTGGCCAACGCCGCACATCGCTGGCTGGAGGACGAGTTCCGGATCCCGGCCGCGCTCACCAAGGGCAGGTCGACGGTGACGGTCGCCCTGACCCCGACCGCCGGCGCGCCGGCCTGGTCAGCGGCCCGCTACGCGGTGCTCAGCGAGGTCACCCCGTTCGTCGACCGGACCCGGCCCACACAGGTCACCGGGCTCACCGCGACCAGCGGCACGACGAACGCGGTGGCGCTGACCTGGCGCTCGGCCACCGACGACGTGTACGCGCCGAGCTACCAGGTGTTCGCATCGCGGCAGGCCGGGTTCACGCCCGGGCCGGACAACCGGGTGGGCGTCACGACCCGGCCGAGCTTCGAGCACAGCGGGCTGGGTCTGCGCGAAACCTGGTACTACCGGCTACGCGCGGTGGACGCCGAGGGCAACCTCGGTGCCTACTCGGCGCCGGCGTCGGCCACCACCGGCGACACACTGCGCGTCGAAGCCGAGTCGCTGCTGCCCGCGGTCTCCGCCGATGCTCCGGCGGACGTGCAGGGCGACTGCTGTGGCATCCGCTGGTCGCGCGGCGCGCAACTGTGGTTCCGACCGGACGCGCCGAACCGGAGTGTGACGGTGGCGTTCGAGGTGCCCACGACCGGCACCTACCAGCTGCACCTGGTGCAGACGCTGGCCCGGGACTACGGCACCAACACGGTGGCGATCGACGGCACCCGCATCGGCGAGGCGTTCGACGCGTACCACTCGCCGGAGGTGGTCGTCAGTGACCCGCTGGACTACGGCCAGCGGCAGCTGTCGGCGGGCCGGCACACGCTCACCCTCACGGTGACCGGCAAGGCCGCCGCGTCGAGCGGGTACCTGGCTGGCCTCGACTACATCGAAGCTCGTCTAATCTCTTGACCGGTCCGGAGTCGGAGGCCCGTGCCGCGGGCCTCCGGCTCCGCCCAATCCGCAGATCCCGCAGACGAGCCACGAGGTGCCGTATGACAGATCGGCCGCTGGTCCGGATGACCGGCATCGGCAAGCGGTTCGGCGGTGTGCACGCCTGCCGCGACATCGACCTCACCGTCACCGCCGGTGAGGTGCACGCGCTGCTCGGCGAGAACGGGGCCGGCAAGTCCACGTTGATCAACATTCTCTCCGGCGTGATCACCGAGCACGACGGCACGATCGAGGTGGACGGGGAGCCGGTGAGCTTCGCCGGCCCGGCCGACGCCCAACGCGCCGGTATCGCCACCATCCACCAGGAGCTGGACCTGGTGGCGGGGCTGTCCATCGCGGAGAACATGTTCCTCGGGCGGGAGCCCCGCACCCGCCTCGGCACCGTCGACATCCGGGAGATGCGCCGGCAGGCCACGGCGCACCTGCGGACGCTCGGCGCCGACCTGGACCCGCGCCGGCTCGTGGGATCGCTGCGCGTCGGCGAGCAGCAACTGGTCGAGATCGGTCGGGCCCTCTCGCTGCGCGCGCGAGTACTGATCATGGACGAACCCACCGCGGCGCTGGCCGACGCCGAGGTCGAGCGGCTGTTCACGACGATCACCGAGCTGCGCCGCGCCGGAGTCGGCATCGTCTACATCTCGCACCGGATGGCGGAGATCGAGGTCATCGCCGACCGGGTGACGGTGCTGCGCAACGGCGGCGTCGCCGGCACCGTCGACCCCCGGGTCGCCTCCCGGGACGACATCATCCAGCTCATGGTCGGCCGCTCGGTCGACGCGCTCTTCGGCGAGGGCCGCAACGAACCCGGTGAAGTGCTGCTCGACGTACGCGGGCTCACCGTGACACCCCGCCGCCCGGTGCCCGGGCGGACGGCACCGGCCGGCGTCGATCTCACGGTGCGCTCCGGAGAGATCGTCGGCCTCGCCGGTCTGATGGGCGCCGGGCGTACCGAACTGCTGGAGACGTTGTTCGGCGCGGGCGGCTCCGGCCGGCACAGCGGCCAGGTGACGATCGACGACCGGCCCTACCGCCCCGGCAGCCCGCGGGCGGCCCTGGCGCGCGGGGTGGCGTTCGTCCCCGAGGATCGGCGCGGCGCGGGGCTCATGCTGGAGCACTCCGTGGCGGACAACATCGCGCTCGCGGCGCTGTCGACGCTGACCACCCTCGGGCTGGTACGCCGCCCGCTGCTACGCCGGACGGTGGCCGAACAGCTCAGCGCCCTGGCGGTGAAGGCGGCGTCACCGTCGATCGCCGTGGCCACGCTCTCCGGCGGCAACCAGCAGAAGATCGTGTTCGCCAAGCAACTGCTGAGGCGACCGCGACTGCTCCTGCTGGACGAGCCGACCCGGGGGGTGGACATCGGCGCCAAGGCCGAGATCTACCGCCTGCTGCACCGGCTCGCCGACTCCGGAATGGCGATCCTGCTCGCCTCGTCGGAGCTGCCGGAGCTGCTGAGCCTCTGTGACCGGGTGGTCGTGCTGCACCGCGGTCGCACCGTGGCCGTGCTGCCCCGCGCCCGCGCCACCCAACAAGCCATCCTCGCCGCCGCCAACGGGGACGACGTCAAGGAGCCTCGATGAATTCGCCCAACCCCACACTCGCCGAATCGCCGCCGGAGACACCGCCCCGCCGCCGGACGATCCGACTGCCGAAGGACCGGCAGGCGATCGTCGACAACTTCTTTCGATTCCAGAGCCTGTTCGGGCTGGTCGCGGTCTTCCTGATCGCGATCGCCGTGTCGCCGTCGCGCAACGGCGAGAACGTCTTCCTCAGCTCCGGAAACCTCGCCAACATCGTCCGGGCGGTGTCGGAGATCGGCATCATCGCCGTGGGGATGACGTTCGTGATCCTGATCGGCGGCATCGACCTCTCCGTCGGGGCGGTGCTCGGGCTCGCCGCGGTCGGGTCGGCCACGTTGATGGTCGACAGCGGCATGGGCATCGTGCCGACGGTCCTGATCGTGCTCTTCATCGGCACCGCCTTCGGGGCCACCCAGGGCGCGATCGTCGCCCGGCTCGGTATCCAGTCCTTCATCGTCACCCTGGCCGGCCTGCAGGCGGCTCGGGGCATCGCCCGAATGTGGTCCGGCGGGCTGGGCGTCCCGATCGCCTACGGCGACGGGCCGCAGGAGGCTCCCGAGGCGTTCTCGCTGCTGAGCGGTTCGATCAACGGGGTGCTGCCGGTACCGGCCCTGCTCTTCCTCGCCATCGGGGTCGGCGCGCTCCTGGTGCTGCGCAGCACCGCCTTCGCGCGGCACGTGTACGCGATCGGCGGCAACGAGAAGGCCGCCCGGCTCTCCGGCGTGCCCGTGCGGCGCGTCCGGGTCACCGTCTTCGCGATCTCCGGCCTGCTCGCCGCCCTGGCCGGGATCATCCACGCCGGCCAGCTCAACCAGGGCAGCCCGAACGACGGTGCCGGCTACGAACTGGACGCGATCGCGGCCGTGGTCATCGGCGGGACGAGTCTCGCCGGTGGCAGTGGATCCATGGGCGGCACGATCGCCGGCGCCCTGCTGCTCGGGATCCTGAACAACATCCTCGCCCTCAACAACATCGACGCGAACGTGCAGCTGGTCGTCAAGGGACTGGTCATCGTTGCCGCCGCCGCGTTGCAACGCCTCCGCCCCCGCATCGCCTGAATCCCACCACCCTGGAGGAAACATGCGCTACACCCGAAGAGTCATCACGATCGTCGCGCTGACCGTGCTCGCCGCCACCGCGGGGTGCAGCGTCGAGAAGGACGGCGGCGACAGCGGCACCGACGCCTCGGCCAACTGTGGCAGCGGCAAGGAGTTCCTGATCGGCATGTCGCAGGCCAACAACGCCGAGCCGTACCGACAGGTCATGAACGACGACGTGACCACCGCGGCGAAGGCCGTGCCCGGGTTCGAGGTCGTCGTCTCGGACGCGGCCCAGGACAACAGCAAACAGGTCGCCGACGTGGAGAACTTCCTCTCCCAGCAGATCAACCTGCTGATCATCTCGCCGAACGAGGCGAAGCCGCTCACCGGCGTGGTGAAGAAGGCGTACGACCAGGGCATCCCGGTCATCGTGCTCGACCGCAAGGTCGAGGGTGACGCGTACACCGCCTTCATCGGCGGCGACAACGTGGCCATCGGCAAGGCGGCGGGCGAGTACTACGCCAAGACGCTGCTGCCGCAGGGCGGCAAGGTCGTCGAGATTGCCGGGCTGCCCGGCTCCACCCCGGCCGCCGAGCGCGCCCAGGGCTTCCGGGAGGGCATCGCGAGCAACCCGAAGATCGAAATCGTGGCCACCCAGACCGCCGAGTGGCTGCGGGAGAAGGGGCAGAGCGTCATGGACGCGATGCTCAAGGCCCACCCCGACATCGACGCCGTGTACGCGCACAACGACCCGATGGCGGAGGGCGCCTATCTCGCGGCGAAGGCCGCCGGCAAGGAGACGGCGATCAAGTTCACCGGCATCGACGCGCTGCCGGTGGCGTCCGGCGGCATCAAGGCGGTCGAGCAGGGTCGTCTGCAGGCGACGTTCCAGTACGCGACCGGCGGACGCGAGGCGATCGACCTGGCCAAGAAGATCCTGGTCGACTGCGCGAAGGACGTGCCGAAGTCGACCACCCTCGGCACGCTGCAGATCACCAAGGACAACGCTGCCCAGGCCTACACCGAGCTCGGCGGCAAGCAGTAGCAGTCCCCGGGTGCGGGCCCGCCGCAGAGGCGGGCGGGCCCGCGCCGGCCAACGAGCGGCGAATCAGCCACCGGGAAACCGCCACCGCGAACCCGCACCGAGCCCTGGAGGAAAGCGATGTCCCGAACACCGTCCCGCGTTGGCCGGCTGGCCGCGCTGTTCGCCCTCGCCCTGAGCCTGGTCGCGACACCGGTCGCGGCCCGGGCGGCCGACCCGGCCGCGATCGACAACCAGCCGTACGAGAACCGCTCGACCGTGGTCGGCGCCGGTGACTTCGTGCCCGTCTACGACCCGAGCGTGGGGGAGGACGAGCGCTGGTACTACAACGACCACACCATGGTGCGCGACCGCAAGACGGGACAGTGGCACATCTTCGCGATCACCCACGCCGAGCCCGCCAACCCGCTGGACGAGCGGTTCTTCGGCCACGCCACGGCACCGTCCCCGCGCGGACCCTGGACGAAGCAGCCCTTCGCGCTGGAGGCCGACCCGGCCGCCGGCGAGAGCCACATCTGGGCGCCGTACGTCCTGTTCCACGGCGGCACCTACTACATGTACTACGCGGGCGGCACCGCCGACCACACGGCCTACCGCATGCAGCTGGCCACGTCGAAGGATCTGAAGACCTGGACCCGGCACCCGGCGAACCCCCTGTTCACCGACGGCTTCGACGGCCGGGACCCGATGGTCACCCGGGTCGGCGACCAGTGGGTGATGTACTACACCGCCAACAGCACACCGGCCGGTGGCCACCACATCGTCGCCTACCGCACCAGCAGGGACCTGGTGCACTGGGGCGCCCGGCAGACGGCCTTCGAACACCCGGCCACCGGCACGTTCGGCGGGCCGACCGAGTCGCCGTTCGTGGTGCGCCACGGCGGGTCGTGGTACCTCTTCGTCTGCTGCGAGAGCGGATACCAGGACACCCGCGTGTACCGCAGCGCCGACCCCTTCCACTTCACCGTCGACCAGCTGGCGGGGCAGATCAACGCGCACGCCGCCGAGGTGGTCAAGGACGACTCCGGCACCGGCGACTGGTACGTCACCGGCGCCGGCTGGGGTCAGGGAGGACTCTGGCTGGCACCGCTGCACTGGCGCACGCCGGTGGTCACGAAGGGCCGAATCGTCACCACCCCCTACTACCAGGCGGTCGTGCAGACAGCACCCCGGGCGCGGCTGGTCTCCTACGGCGCGGATCCCGCCGGACGTGGCGAGTACCGACCAGTCACGGACTCGTCGTTCCGCTCCACGGCGCCCTACCTCGCGGTCGGAGCCTTCGGGCCGACAGACGTGGCGGGTGCCGCCAGGGACGTGACCGTCTCCGCCGACGGCACCGACATGAGCCTCAACGGCATACCCCTCGGCGACGAGCCGGTGACCGTCGACTGGCGGTTCCGATTCGACCCGGCCACCACGGACCTCACCTTCGTCTGGCACGTGGCCGGCCCGACCAGCGCGCCGGTCTGGGAAGCCGCGTGGAGTCTGGACTCGGCCCTGCCGCGGCTCGGCGACCCCGGCCAGCAGGACAGGGACGGCGACGCCGCGGGTTTCACCCGTTGGACACTCGCCACCGACGACACGACCACGCTGGCGGCCGCCTACCGCGCCGGCTCGGCCTGGAGCGAGGACAACCGATGGTTCCACCGACCCGGCGGAACCATCGCGTGGCAGCCGCTGTGGCAGCCCGGCGGACGATCGTTGCCGCTCGGCGACCTTCCCGGAGGCACCTGGCGGCTCGGGGTGAGCGGGACCGCTGCCAACACGTCGTTTGCCGAGGCGCTGGCGACAGCCCTCAACGGATCGCGGTAGCGCTCGGCTCGTCTGCCGATGTTCGCGGTGTCGCGCGCGGACCAGGTTGGGCCTGCTGAGGACCGTCTTCAGCAGGCCCAACCGAACCAGCCTGACCCGCCACCCGGGGCGGCAGCTTCCGATGGCGCTCAGCCCCGGCCGGTCACGACCACGTGGGCGTCGGCGATGCGGTCGCGCGACCAGCCTTCATCCGCCCACCACACAGGACGCCGGGCGGTCCGGCTGAGGCGCGTGTTCGGCCCGCGCCCACACCAGGGCCTGAGCAACGATGACCCGTTCACCGTTGAAGGTGATGGCTGGGTCGCCGTGGAGGCGGAACCCGAGGTCGAGCATCTCCGTGACCCTGCGGCAGAAGCTCTCATCGTCGGGCCCGGTCAGTAACCGGTAACGCGGCAAGCCATTCGGCGGTGCACTTGTCATGCGTCAGGTCCTCGATCCTGCTCGTCCTTCAAGATCTCACTGAACATAGATCACGGTCGGCTCCACTCTCCGTGGTGGTCGGGCTCAACGTCGGAGACCGCGGCGAAGCCGAGGGTGAGCTCGGCCCGACCCTCGGGTGAGCGCCTGGCCGAACTGGCCGCTGACACCGGCTTTCCCCAGCGGGGTACAGGGCGGCGGCGCCCCGGAGAGCCGAGACGCCGCCAGTCACCCCCGGATCAGAGCGCGAGGTCGAACCGGTGCTCGTCGGTCAGCGAGTTGCACAGCGCGTCGCAGGAGTTGCCGGTGACCGTGCCGAAGGCCACCCCCGGGGCGTACGGCCGGTCGATCGGGGTCACCGCGATGCGGATCCGCTGGGTCGTCCCGTCGCAGGCGACCTTCCGGGTGGTCGTCCCGGTGCGCACCGTGTCGCCGATCGCCTGGGCGACCTTCACGGTCAGGTCGACCTGGGTGGGCTGCGAGCAGGTCAGCGTGATCGGCACGTGGACCGCCGCTCCGTTGGCGTCGATCTTCGCCGCGCCACCGAGCGACACGGCGGTCAGCGGGGCGCCGTCGGAGAGGGCCACGGCCCGCTGCTGCGGCGAGGTGGTGGCGCTGGCCGAGGGAGCGTAGGCCAGGGTCGCGCCGGCGGCGATCAGGCCGATGACGATCAGGGGCAGGCGGAACGGGCGTACCTTCATGGTCGGTCCCTTTCGGTGTGACTTCGGCCGGCGGCGGGTGCCCCGGAGCGCGCCGCCGTGTTGCGGCGACGGCGGTTACACCCCCGCGGCGGCGCCCGGGTTTCGTGACCCGGAATGGCGAACGGATGAACGGTTCCTGTCCGGCAGGTGCTCCCGTGGGCGTGCCTGACCGCCCCCGGTGGTCGCGAGAATCGCCCGGCGCGGGGCGGACCGACGACGGCTGGGTACCGTCGGCGCATGGACGCTCTCCCGCAGGGCCGCGCCGACACCGACGGCCTCGCCGCGCTGGCGGCGCTGCTCGCCGGCCCGGTGGTGCCGGCCGCCCGAGGGCTGCTCGGCTGCTTGCTCTCCGCCGGCGGGGTCACGGTGCGGATCACCGAGGTCGAGGCGTACGCCGGTACCGCCGGTGACCCGGCCTCGCACGCCCACCGGGGCCGAACCGCGCGGAACACGGTGATGTTCGGCCCGGCCGGGCACGCCTACGTCTACTTCACCTACGGCATGCACTGGTGCATGAACGTCGTCACCGGGCCGGACGGTGAGGCCTCGGCGGTGCTGCTGCGCGCCGGCGAGGTGGTCGACGGCCTCGACGTGGCCCGGGCCCGGCGCACCGCCGTACGCCGGGATCTGGACCTCGCGCGTGGACCGGCCCGGCTCTGCGCGGCCCTGGGCATCGACCGGACGGTGTACGGGCGGTACCTGCTCGGCGACGGCCCGGTCCGGCTGCGGCCGGGTGCCGCGCCGGTGCCCCCGGCGGCGGTGGCCGCCGGCCCGCGGGTCGGGGTGACCGGGGCGCACGACGTCCCGTGGCGGTTCTGGATCGAGGGCGACCCGACGGTGAGCGCCTACCGCCGCCACACGCCGCGCACCCGGCGCTGACGCTCGATCGTCCGGGGATTTCCCGGCCCGCCGGGGCGGGCGCTGTCGTTCTGTCGGTGGGTGTGGCCATAATCACGCCGACACGACGCCCGAGGATCGGAGGACGGCACATGTCCACCCTGCTCGCCATCGGCACCGGTAAGGGGCTCTTCCTCGCCACCAGCACGGACGGCCGGCGCAACTGGCAGGTCAGCGGCCCACACTTCCCGATGACCGGTGTCTACGCGGTCGCGATCGACAAGCGGCGGTCCACGCCCCGCCTGCTCGCCGGGATGACCAGCTCGCACTTCGGCCCGAGCGTGGCCACCAGCGACGATCTCGGCGCCTCCTGGCAGGAGCCGGAGCAGCCGCCGGTCGCGTTTCCGGCCGACACCGGGGCGAGCCTGGACCGGGTCTGGCAGCTCACCCCGGCCGGGCCGGACCAGCCCGATGTCGTCTGGGCCGGCACCCAGCCGTCCGCGCTGTTCCGTTCCGACGACGGCGGGGTCAGCTACCAGCTGGTCCGAGGGCTCTGGGACCACCCGCACCGCGAGCAGTGGGGTGCCGGCTTCGGCGGGCAGGCGGTGCACACCGTGCTGCCGCACCCGAGCGATGCCGACCAGGTCGTGGTCGCCATGTCCACCGGCGGCGTCTACCGCACCGACGACGGCGGCCAGACCTGGGCGCCCGGCAACACCGGCATCCGCGCCTACTTCCTGCCCGACGAGTGGCCCGAGTTCGGCCAGTGCGTGCACAAGGTCGTCCGTGACGCCGGTGATCCGGAGCGGCTCTACGCGCAGAACCACCACGGGGTCTACCGGTCCGACGACGGTGGGCACACCTGGGCGTCGATCGCCGAGGGCCTGCCCAGCGACTTCGGGTTCCCGATCGTGTCGCTGCCCGGCCGGCCCGACACGGTCTTCACCTTTCCGCTGGCCGCCGACGGCGAGCGGTGGCCGGTCGGGCACCACTGCCGGGTCTACCGTTCCGCCGACGCCGGGCAGAGCTGGCAGCCGCTGAGCGCGGGCCTGCCCGAGGCGCCCTTCTATCCGTCCGTGCTGCGCGACGCGATGTGCACCGACGACGCCGAGCCCGGCGGGGTCTATCTCGGCACCCGCTCCGGCGAGGTCTACGCGAGCCGCGACGAGGGCGAGTCGTGGGCGCTGGTCGCCGCGCACCTGCCGGACGTGCTCTGCGTCCGGGCAGCGGAGGTCTGAGTGGTCACCGTGCTGCTGCCCGGCCCGCTACGCGGCGAGGCGGGTGGGGCCGGCCGGCTGACCGTTGCGGTCGCCGGTTCGCTGCGGGTGGTGCTCGACGAGCTGGCCGTGTCCTGGCCCCGGCTGGCCCGCCGGATCCGTGACGAGCGCGGCGAGCTGCGCCGCTACGTCAACGTCTACGTCGACGGGGAGGACTGCCGGCACGTCGGCGGGCTCGAGGCCCCGGTGCCCGACGGCGCCGAGGTCCAGGTGCTGCCCTCGGTCGCGGGCGGCTGAACCCGGCGCGCACCGTCCCCGCCCGCCTGGGGCAAGCTGTGACCGCTGTCACCCCCGAGGTGCTTGCCGCTGAAATTTTTGACGCGTCAAATATGTTTTCGGATGCGTCCGGGTCCACCACGGCCCCGGCAGACATCCCGAGGAGCGGTCATGCAGTTCGGAGTCTTCACCGTCGGCGACGTCACGGTCGACCCGACCACCGGTCGGGAGCCGACCGAGCATGAGCGGATCAAGGCGATGGTGACCATCGCGCTCAAGGCCGAAGAGGTCGGCCTCGACGTCTTCGCCACCGGCGAGCACCACAACCCGCCGTTCGTACCCTCGTCGCCCACCACCATGCTGGGCTACATCGCCGCGCGTACGTCCCGGCTGCTGCTCTCGACCGCGACCACCCTGATCACCACCAACGACCCGGTGAAGATCGCCGAGGACTACGCGATGCTGCAGCACCTGGCCGACGGCCGGGTCGACCTGATGATGGGGCGTGGCAACACCGGGCCGGTCTACCCCTGGTTCGGCCAGGACATCCGCAACGGGATCCCGCTGGCCATCGAGAACTACGACCTGCTGCACCGACTGTGGCGGGAGGACGTGGTGGACTGGAAGGGCCGGTTCCGTACCCCGTTGCAGTCGTTCACCTCGACCCCGCGGCCGCTCGACGGCGTCCCGCCGTTCGTCTGGCACGGCTCGATCCGCAGCCCCGAGATCGCCGAGCAGGCCGCGTACTACGGTGACGGCTTCTTCGCCAACCACATCTTCTGGCCCAAGGAGCACACCCAGCGGATGATCCAGCTCTACCGGCAGCGCTTCGCGCACTACGGCCACGGCTCCGCCGACCAGGCCATCGTCGGCCTCGGCGGCCAGGTGTTCATGCGCAGGAACTCGCAGGACGCGGTCCGGGAGTTCCGGCCGTACTTCGACAACGCCCCGGTGTACGGGCACGGGCCGTCGATGGAGGAGTTCACCTCGCAGACCCCGCTGACCGTTGGCAGTCCGCAGCAGGTCATCGACCGCACCCTCGGCTTCCGCGAGTACGTCGGCGACTACCAGCGCCAGCTCTTCCTGATGGACCACGCCGGGTTGCCGCTCAAGACCGTGCTGGAGCAGCTCGACCTGCTCGGCGAGGAGGTCGTGCCGGTGCTGCGCAAGGAGTTCGACGCGCTGCGTCCCGCGCACGTGCCGGCGGCGCCGACCCACGCCTCGCTGGTCGCCGCGGCGGGCGGTGCCAAGGACAGCACCGTGCACGCCGTCGACGACGTGACCGGTAAGGCGCCCGAGGTGAACCGATGACCCAGCGCATCCTCGCCGTGGTGTCGGCCGGGCTCAGCCAGCCGTCGTCCACCCGGCTACTCGCCGACCAGCTCGCCGCGGCCACCCGCGACGAGCTGGCCCGGCGGGGCGACGCCGTCGAGCTCCGCCCGGTCGACCTGCGCGAGCACGCCCACGACGTGGTCAACCACCTGCTCACCGGCTTCCCGTCGGCCCCGCTGAAAGAGGTGCTCGACACGGTCACCGGCGCGGACGGGTTGATCGCGGTCACCCCGATCTTCAACGCCTCCTACAACGGGCTGTTCAAGTCCTTCTTCGACCTGGTCGAGGCCGACGCGCTGATCGGCCGGCCGGTGCTGGCCGGCGCCACCGGCGGCACCGCCCGGCACTCGCTCGCGCTGGAGCACGCGGTCCGGCCGATGTTCAGCCACCTGCGCGCGGTGATGGTGCCCACCGCCGTCTTCGCCGCGCCGGAGGACTGGTCCGGCGGCGCGGCCGACGGCGCACTGCGGGCCCGGATCAGCCGGGCCGCCGCCGAACTGGCCGACGAGATGCACCGCCGGCCGCCGTCGGCCGGCCCGGTCGACCCGTTCGCCCTCACCACCTCGTTCGAGGAACTGCTCGGCCGCTCCGACCGCTGACCGCCCCGACCGCCGGCCGGGCCCGCTGGCCCGGCCCGCGGGGCGTTGCCGGGCCGGCGGTTTAGCGGTGTTGCCGGGCCGGCGGTTTAGCGGTGTTGCGGGGCCGGCGGTTTAGCGGTGTTGCCGGGCCGGCGGGTGGTTCTAGCGGGCGTTGCCGGGCCGGCGGGCGCTGCCGGGCCGGCGGGCGGGTCAGCGGGCGTGGCCGTGCGGGTGAGCGATCAACACGGGGCAGTGCGCGTGCTGCACCAGCGCCTGGCTGACCGAGCCGAGCAGCAGCCCGGCGAACCCGCCCCGGCCCCGCGATCCGACCACCACCAGGGCCGCCTCGCCGCTCGCCTCGACCAGCGCCGCCGCCGCGTCGGCGGTGTCCAACACCCGCTGCGTCACGGCCAGGCCCGGATGACTGCCCTGCACGTCAGCCGCTGCCGTGAGGAGCGGCTGGTCGGCCCCCGCCGGCACCTCGTCCGGGCCGGCGTGGCCGCGGCCCGTCCGGATGTGCACCAGGACCAGCTCCGCCTGCCGGCGCGCCGCCTCGTCGGCGGCCTGCCGGACGGCCAGCTCGGCGAGCTCGGACCCGTCCACGCCGACCAGCACCGCGCCGTCGACCGGGGCGGGCGCCTCGGCGGGGCGTACCACCAGCACCGGGCAGCGCGCGTGCGCGGAGACCTGGGTGCCGACCGAGCCGAGCAGCAGCCCGGCGAAGCCACCGTGGCCCCGGCTGCCCACCACCACCAGCTCCGCCCGCCCGGACTCCTCGACCAGGCTCGCGCCCGGCCCACCGGCCACCTGGCGGAACTCCACGGTGACGCCCGGCCAGCGTCCGGTCAGCTCGGCGGCGGTCCGCTCCAGCATCTGCTGGCCCTCGTCGCTCGGCTCCGGCAGCCCCAGGTCGTACGGGTTCAGCGGCACGCCGGACCCGAGCGGGTGCAGGTAGCCGTGCACCAGGTGCAGGGGAAGCGAGCGCAGCGCGGCGGCCCAAGCGGCATGCTCGGCCGCCACCAGACTCGACGGTGATCCGTCCACTCCCACGACGACGGCTCGGTTCATCTGCCCTCCCACACCTAGACCCGGCAATTCTCAACCCACCACCCCCCACCCACCCCCATTTCCCCACCCCCGCCCGTGTCGATCATGCAGTTGTGGTGCCCGTTGCCTCCGGCTATGCCGGTTCTGTGAGGCACCACAACTGCATGATCGCGGGAGGTGGGAGGGGAGGTTATCCGCGGGTGGGTGGCGGTTGGGCGGGTTGGCGGTGCACGAGCAACTCGTCGACCTCCAGGCGGCCGATGCGCAGGTCCCGGATGACCGCCCGGCGGATCGTGAGTCGTCCGATTGCCAGTACCGCCACCGCGGCGGCCCCGCCCGCCAGCGCCGAAACCGCCAGCGATCCGAGGGCGGCCGCCCCCACGGCCCGGGCACCGACGGCGAGGGCGCCGACCGAGGTCGCGCCCACGGCCCGGCGTCCGGATAACGGCGCCGGCCGTCGGGATGGTCCGCTACGTATCCGTCTCATCCGCTCATTCTCCGCCCGTTCAACGCGCGGCGCGCCGCATCAACCGCCGCCGCCCGCGCCGTGCGGGCCTCCGTACCGTGCCGGGTTCCGCGCCGTGCCGGGCTCCGCCCTCCCGCCGCCCTCGCGGTGCGGTGGCCCGGTCCCGCGCCGTGCCGGGCTCCGTGCCGTGCCGGGTTCCGCGCTCCCGCCGCCCTCGCGGTGCGGTGACCCGGTCCCGCGCCGTGCCGGGCTCCGTGCCGTGCCGGGTTCCACGCTCCCGCCGCCCCGTGGCCCGGTCCGCGCCCGCCCCCTGCCGCGCTGGCTCGGCTTCGGTTGCGGGTCCGACGCCCGATGTCGGTGGTCGGACCTATCCTCGGGCCGTGACCGCTGACCTGCGCCTGCGTCCCGTGCGCGACGACGACCTACCGGAGTTCTACCGCAATCAGCTGGACCCGGAGGCGATCCGGATGGCGGCGTTCACCCCCGACGACCCGGCCGACCGGCAGGCCTTCGCCGACCACTGGCAGCGCGTCCGCACCGACCCGGCGATCGTGTCCCGGACGGTCACCGTCGACGGCCAGGTGGTCGGCTACGTGCTCGCCTTCCCGGTCGGCGAGCGGACCGAGGTCAGCTACTGGATCGACCGGCGGCAGTGGGGCCGGGGCTACGCCACCCGCGCGCTGGGCGCGCTGCTGGCCGAGCTGCCGCAGCGTCCGCTGCACGCCCGGGCCGCCAAGGACAACCTCGGCTCGCTCGCGGTGCTGCGCAAGTGTGGTTTCGTCATCCGCGGGGAGGATCACGGCTACGCCGCCGGTCGCGGCCACGACGTGCAGGAGTACGTGCTGGAGCTGCCCGCCTGAGTCGGGCCGCCGGCGCGCGCGGGCCGGGCTGGCCAGCGCGGGGACTACCCTTGCGGGGTGAACTGGCTGGAACTCGTCGGCTGGGTCGGCTCCGTGGTGCTGGTCTGGTCCCTGCTGCAGACCCGCATCCTCCGGTTGCGCGCCCTGAACCTGCTCGGTTGTCTGATCCTGATCGGCTACAACGGCGCCGTGCAGGTCTGGCCGATGGTCGGGTTGAACATCGTGCTGGCCGTGATCAACGTCTGGTACCTGCGGAAGATGCTCGCCACCCGGCACGACGAGGCGACCTACCAGGTGGTCGAGGTCGGCGTCCACGACCAGTTCCTGGCCCACACGCTGCGGGTGCACGCCGCCGATATCGCCCGGTTCAATCCCGGCTTCGAGTGGCCGGTGCAGCAGCGGTCGACGTCCGAGGATGACCGCTCCGCGTTCCTGGTGGTCCGCGCCGACGAGGTGGTCGGGGTGGTGCTCGCGCACGCCGAGGCGCGCGGCGTCGCGCAGATCGACCTGGACTACGTCACCAAGCGGTTCCGCGACTTCACCCCGGGGGAGTTCGTCTACCGGCGCAGCAGCCTCTTCACCGACCGGGGCTTCCGCCGGGTGGTCAGCCCGCCCGGCATGGTCGCCCCCTACTACCACCGGCTCGGCTTCCACCGCGAGGGCGACGGGTACGTGCTCGACCTGCCGGAGCCGGCGGTCGCCTCGCCGGCCTGATAGTCGGCTCACCCGGACGGTGGACGGAGGGTTCACCCCCCGGGGAGTTGGGCACTGATGCGCGTACGCCGGCCGGGGCCTCCGGGCGGCGGCGCCGGTGCCGTCCGGCGTGCCTCGGGTGAGGGAGAGAGCCGGCGTGCAGAGCTACTGGGGCCAACTGGCCTTGGTCGGAGTCCTGGTGGTCCTCAACGCCGCTTTCGCCGGCAGCGAGATGGCGCTGGTCTCGCTGCGGGACAGCCAGGTGCAGCGGCTGGAACGTGCCAGCCGCGCCGGCCGGGTGCTGGCCCGCCTGGCGACCGACCCGAACCGGTTCCTGGCCACCATCCAGATCGGTATCACCCTGGCCGGTTTCCTCGCCTCGGCCGCCGCCGCGGTGTCCCTGGCCAAGCCGCTCGTGCCGCTGCTGGGCGGGCTCGGTGACGCGGCCGAGCCGGTCGCCATCGTCGTGGTGACCCTGGCGCTGACCTTCGTCACCCTGGTCTTCGGCGAGCTGGCCCCGAAGCGGATCGCCATGCAGTCGGCCGAGCGCTGGGCGCTGCTGGTCGCCCGCCCGCTGGACCTGCTCGCCAGCCTCACCCGCCCGGCGGTCTGGGCCCTCGGCGCCACCAGTGACATGGTCGTCCGCCTGGTCGGGCTGGACCCGAACCCGCAGCGCGACGAGATCAGCCCGGACGAACTGCGGGACATCGTCTCGGGCAACCACGGGTTCACCAAGGAGCAGCAGACCATCATCGCCGGTGCGGTGGAGATCGCCGACCGGCGGCTGCGCGCGGTGCTGGTGCCCCGGTTGCAGGTCTTCTGTCTGGACAGCGGGACGACCGCGGAGGCGGCCCGCCTGGTGCTGGCGGCCACCGGGCACTCCCGGGCCCCGGTGGTCCGCCACGGCGGGCTGGACGACGCGGTCGGCGTGATCCACCTGCGGGACCTGGTCGGGGTGCCGGACGACCGGTCGGTCGACGAGTGTGCCCGGCCGCCGATGCTGCTGCCCGACTCGCTGCCGGTGGTGGACGCGCTGCGCCAGTTCAAGGCCGAACGCCAGCACATCGCGCTGGTGGTCGACGAACGTGGCGCGGTCGACGGCATCGTCACCCTCGAGGACATCCTGGAGGAGATCGTCGGCGAGATCTACGACGAGACCGACCGCGACGTGCGTTCGGTGCGTACCGAACCGGACGGGGCGCTGCGGCTGCCCGGCACCTTCCCGGTGCACGACCTGCCGGACATCGGCGTCACGCTGCCGGGCCGGCCGGACGGCGACTACACCACGATCGCCGGCCTGGTGCTCGCCTGCCTCGGGCACATCCCGACCGTGCCGGGGGAGGACGTCACCGTCGACGGTTGGCAGCTGGAGGTCGCCCGGATCGACCACCGGGCCATCACCGAGGTCCGGCTGCGCCGCCGCCCCGAACCGCCCGCCGACGCCGACGCCGAGCCCGACGCCGAGCCTGCCCTCGACCAGGCGCGCGGCTGACCGGCCTCCGGCCCGATCAGCTTCCCGGCGGAGGGCCGGTGGGGAAGTCGGGCACCGGCGGGTCGAGCCGGACCTGGTCGAGCGGCACCAGCCAGGTGCTGCGGGCCAGCCGCCGCGCCACCAGCCGGATCACCCACGGCCCGGACGGATGCCGCTCGGGCCCGATGAACCGGCCACTGACCCGGCCGTACCAGTGGCCGCCGACGACCACGTCGGTGAGCCGGAGCCGGCCGTCGGGAAACCCACCCCGCACCACCAGGTCCACCACCTGGCCGAGCCGCCGGCCGTGCCGGTCGTACGCCGTCCGGCCGAGCAGCTCACCCGCTCGCATGGCCCGACCCGGGGATGCGGTCGATCACATGCCGGCGCAGCCACTCCTCCACCGGTGACTCGGGCAGCTCGTCGGCCCGGGCGCTCAGCCACACCGCGCTGTCCACCCGGGTGACCAGGTGAAACGGGATCCGCAGTGCGGTCACCGGCCGGTCGGTGACGAACCGCTCGGCCGCCAGGATCAGCAGCCGGCCCAGGCGTCCGCCGACCCTTTCCCCGAGCGCGCCCGGCCCGACCAGCAGGGTGCGCACGTACGGGACCTGGTCGTCGTCCAGGTCGAACTCGATGTCGTCGACCTTGCCGACCAGCCGCCCGTCGACGTCGACGAGCTGGCGGTCCAGCAGCTGCCGCCCGAGCTGGAACCTCACTGCCCCATCCTCGTGGTGATCGCCAGCGGGATCGCGGCGATCGAGGCGGCCACGATGAGCAGCAGAAACACCGCCCCCAGCAGGTTCATGAAGCGTCCGTTGACCCGGTCGCCGAGGTACGTCCGGTCGTTCGCGACGATCAGGATGGGCAGGTACGTCAGCGGCAGTGCGACGGCGCTGACGATCAGCATGTACTCGGTGAGCGTGATCGGGTCGACCGTGCTGAGCAGCACCAGCACCCCGAGCAGGATGCTCACCAGCAGCACCGCGTGGAACCGGGCGGCCTCCCGGGGGCTGACCCGTTTGCCCCACTGCCAGCCGAAGTACTGCGCGGCCGCGTACGCGGCGGAGAGCCCGGTCTCCAGGGCGGCGCCGAAGGTCACCGCGAAGAACGCCAGCGCCGCGACGGCCAGGCCCACCGCACCGAACGCCAGCACCGCCGGCTCCGCCACCTGCTCGAGCCGGTCCACCGACACCCCGGTCGGGTGGAAGACCACCGTCGCGGTGGCGATCAGCGACAACGCGAGGAACCCGCCCATCGGGAACCCGATCAGCACGCTGGAGCGGGCGTCGGCCAGGTCGGCCTCGCTCCACCGCTCCTCGACGCCTCCGGAGGAGAAGAAGACCACCTCGTACGGGCTGACCGTGGAGGCGAAGAGCGCCACCGCGACGAACCAGTAGGCGGCCCAGCCGTATCCGGCCTCGGTCAGGTCCACCACCCCGCGGGCCAGGCCGGCCCAGTCGGTGGGCAGCGCGAACAGCGCGACCGCGAACACCACCAGGGCCAACCCGGCGAGCCCCCACACCCGTTCCATCAACGGGAAGCGCATCCGCCAGAGCACCAGCCAGACCACGAAGCCGGCGATCGGCACCCAGACGAGGTACGGCAGCCCGGAGGCCAACCGCAGCGCGAGCGCCACGCCGCCCAGCTCCGCCGCCAGGGTGAGCACCGTGACCAGGTACGACGCGACCAGATTGAGCAGCGCGATCCGTGCGCCGAGGCGCTCGCGGACCAGGTCGAAGACCGCCCGTCCGGTCACCGCCGCGATCCGTCCGGCCATGTCGGCGTACGCGCAGATGCCGATCACGCCGACCAACAGCACCCAGGAGTGGCTCATCCCGAACCGGGCGCCGGCCTGGCTCGCCGCCACCAGGTCACCGATGTCCACGAAGCCGCCGACGGCGGAGAGGACGCCGAGGGTAGCGGCGAGGACCTTCCTCACGTCGGACCGGCGGCGGGCGGTGTCATCGACGCGACGATAACCGCGTCAACCGCCGCAGTTGTCGCAAATGGGTCAGTCGTCGGGTGTCTCTCCCGGGCTTGGCCGCTATGCCGGGTGGGTGCGTGCTGTGGTGCGGGTCAGGCGGTGGGGGAGAGGTTCTGCAGCCGGACCTGGCCGCGGGCGACGAGCCGGTCCTCGCCGTCGGTGATGACCACCTGCCAGAGCTGCTGGCTGCGCCCGCGATGCACCGGCGTACCGACCGCGGTGAGCTCGCCCTCCCGGACCGCGCGCAGGAAGTCGGTCTGGTTCGCCACGCCGACGACCGTGCCACGATCGGCCAGCCAGAGCGAGGCGCCGACGCTGGCCGCGGTCTCCACCACCGAGCAGTAGACCCCGCCGTGCTGGATGCCGAACGGCTGGTGCAGCTCCGGGCGGACCTGCCACCGGATGACCACCCGGTCGGCGGTCGCCTCGTCGAACTTCAGGCCCAGCAGGGCGACAAAGCCTCCGGTCAGGTCCGGCTTCTCCACGACGAACGCCTCCTCGATCATGAGAGGGCCAGCGTATCCGGCGGTGTTCGGCGAAACCCGGTACGGTCCGGCGCCGGCGATGGGGGAGAATCGGTGACCGTGAGCGACAGCAGCCTCCCGCCGTCCCGGCGGGACTCCCTGACCGATGACCTGCTCTGGCGGGGCCTGATCCAGGACTCGACCGGCCTCGACGAGCTGCGCGAGCTGCTCGACGGCGGGAGCGCCACCTTCTATGTGGGCTTCGACCCGACCGCGCCGAGTCTGCACGTCGGCAACCTCATGCAGGTCGTGATGGGCCGGCGACTTCAGTTGGCCGGGCACCGCCCGCTGCTGCTGGTCGGCGGGGCGACCGGCCAGATCGGCGACCCGAAGGAGAGCGCCGAGCGCACCCTCAACCCGCCCGAGGTGATCGCCGGCTGGGTCCAGCGCATCCGGGACCAGCTCGCCCCCTTCGTCTCGTACACCGGGGAGAACGCGGCCCAGCTGGTCAACAACCTCGACTGGACCGGCGAGATGTCGGTGGTGGAGTTTCTCCGGGACGTGGGCAAGCATTTCCCGGTCAACAAGATGCTCGCCCGCGAGGTGGTCAAGGCCCGACTGGAGACGGGCATCAGCTACACCGAGTTCAGCTACCAGCTACTGCAGGCCAACGACTTCTTCGAGCTGCACCGACGGCACGGCTGTCAGCTTCAGTACGGCGGCTCCGACCAGTGGGGCAACATCACCGCCGGCGTGGACTACATCCGCCGCCGCGGGGCCGGGCCGGTGCAGGCGTTCACCACCCCGCTGGTGACGAAGTCCGACGGCACCAAGTTCGGCAAGAGCGAGACCGGCGCGGTCTGGCTCGACCCGGAGATGACCAGCCCGTACGCGTTCTACCAGTTCTGGGTGAACGCCGATGACCGGGACGTGACCCGCTACCTGCGCTACTTCAGCTTCCGCTCCCGTGAGGAGCTGGAGGAGCTGGAGAAGGCGACCGCGGAGCGTCCGGCGGCGCGGCTGGCGCAGCGGGCACTCGCCGAGGAGCTGACCACTCTCGTGCACGGTGAGCGGGAGATGGCCCAGGCGGTGGCCGCGAGCCAGGCGCTCTTCGGCCGGGGGTCGCTCGACGAGCTGAGCCTGGCCACGTTGCGGGCCGCGCTCACCGAGGCCGGGCTGGTGCAGCTCACCGAGCTGCCCGACGTGGCCGGCCTGCTCCGGGACTCCGGGCTGGTGCCGAGCATGAAGGAGGCGCGGCGGGTGATCGCCGAGGGCGGCGCGTACGTGAACAACAACCGGGTGACCGAGGTCGACGCGACCGTCTCTCCGAGCGACCTGCTGCACGACCGGTACCTGGTGCTGCGCCGTGGCAAGCGGTCGTTCGCCGGGGTTGAGCTGCGGCAATAGTCGTACGTCGACGGTGTGACGCGGGACGCGCCCGGTGGATTTGACGATCAATCCGCCGGGCGCGTAACTTTCTCTCTGCCAGCGCGGAACGGACGAAACAGGGCGAAAGTCCTGATAGGCCGGAGCGCGGGAATGACCACCGGGCGAGACGTGTTGTCGTCCATCGGAAGCCGAGGGCTCCGGCAGCTGCCGGGAATGACTTCGGAGTCGGATGGGTTGTAACCCTTCAGAACCCGGTACCGGGTGGTGCCCCAACTTCGCCGCGAGGCGGATTTGGCGAGGCGGAACCGACCGGGTAAGGTTCACAGCCGGCAGGGCGCCGGGCGAGTTCGCGGGAAACCGCGGCGGCCGGTCTGCCGGACCCCGTTACGAGAGCGGCGAAAGCCGGTCGAGTCGCGGTGCCCGCAAAAGGGTTCGAAGCACGACAAGCCGCAACACAGCGGTTTGACACGGCAGAAACCAGCGGGTAACGTAGTAAAAGTGCCCGGCGCGGGAGCGGCGGGGACGGTGAACGGAATTGCCCCGGATGGGGGCCTCCTGGTGGGGGTTCTTCTGATGGTGTGTGGTTGTTCTTTGAGAACTCAACAGGGTGCTTGATAAGCCAGTGCCAATTATGATTTATACCCCGGACTGGTCGAATCTTTAGGTTTGG